>NZ_JBYRHS010000006.1:0-376968 GCF_058068265.1 Aequorivita sp. IT1183
GTGCTTATCTCTAAGCGGCTGCAAATATACAACTCTTTTTTAAACTCACAATGTTTTTTGAAAAACATTTGAAAAAAAATTTAAGAGCGAATTACTAACTTTCCCAACATCCTAGCTGCTGTTCTAAGCGGGTGCAAATATAACACCCTTTTTGTAACCGGCAATACTTTTTAAAGTATTTTTTTTCTAAATTTTAAAGAGCGTGTTTCAAGCTTTTCGACAACCAAATCTGTTATCTGAAGCGGGGTGCAAATGTACTCCCTTTTTTGTAACCTGCAATACTTTTTTTAAAGTATTTTTCTTAATTTTAAAAGAACTTGTTTTTGCTTTTCAAACTACCGAGGTTGTTATTCTAAGCGGGTGCAAATATAGATCGCTTTTCGATACCCACAAACTTATTTGAAGCTTTTTTTTCAATATTTACAATACTTCACACCAACTATCTCAACTGATAATACTTACGGCAAAAATATTTTTTGGACCACTTATACCTTAATATATAGACCAAATAAAACATCAAATATTCCACCTTTTAACCCAGAGGCTTTCACTCCTCTATTCTTCCTGTCAAATACAGCTATATCGATCATATAAAATTTGATTCCTTATACCTATAATAAGCAAAACCAATTATTGCAAGGCGCCAAAACTAATAGTATCTTTGCACCCTAAAATTTTTCAGTTTATGATAGCCATTACCTTACCAGATGGAAGTGTAAAGAATTTTGATGCAGGGGTTACTCCTATGGATGTAGCCAAAAGCATTAGCGAAGGATTTGCACGAAACGTAATTTCTGCATCCTTTAACGAGCTTACCGTAGAAACGAGCACTCCTTTAATGAAAGACGGAAGTCTTATACTATATACATGGAATAACGAAGAAGGGAAGAAAGCGTTTTGGCATTCTTCTGCCCACATCCTTGCGCAGGCTTTGGAGCAATTCTATCCTGGAATCAAATTAACGATTGGTCCAGCTATTGAAAATGGGTTTTATTACGATGTAGATTTTGGAGACAAAACTATTTCAGAAAAAGATTTAAAAGAGATAGAGGATAAAATGATAACCATTGCTCGTGGCAAGCACGAATTTTCAATTCGTGAAACTTCGAAGAGTGATGCATTAGATTACTATAAAAAGCAAAACAACGAATATAAAGTAGAGCTGATTGAAAATCTGGAAGACGGAACCATAACCTTCTGCGACCATGATAACTTTACAGATCTATGCCGAGGCGGACATATTCCGAATACTGGAATTGTAAAAGCCATTAAATTAATGAGTATTGCCGGAGCCTATTGGAGAGGTGATGAAAATAACAAGCAGCTAACTCGTATTTACGGTATCAGTTTTCCAAAACAAAAGGATTTAACTGAATACCTTGAGTTACTAGAACAGGCAAAACAACGCGACCACAGAAAACTTGGAAAAGAGCTTGAGCTTTTCACCTTTTCAAAAAAAGTTGGTCAAGGTCTTCCATTGTGGCTTCCTAAAGGAGCTGCACTTCGTGAAAGACTTGAGAACTTCCTGAAGAAAGCTCAGAAAAAGGCTGGTTACGAAATGGTAATCACTCCTCATATTGGTCAAAAGGAACTTTATGTTACTTCTGGTCATTATGAAAAGTATGGAGCAGATAGCTTTCAACCTATACATACACCAAGCGAAGGCGAAGAGTTTCTTTTGAAACCAATGAACTGTCCGCATCATTGCGAAATTTACAATAGCAGACCTTGGTCTTATAAAGATTTACCGAAACGTTTTGCTGAATTCGGTACAGTATATAGGTATGAGCAAAGTGGAGAGCTTCACGGTTTAACTCGTGTTCGCGGTTTTACGCAAGATGACGCACATATTTTCTGTATGCCAGACCAATTAGACGATGAGTTTAAGAAGGTAATTGATTTGGTGTTATATGTTTTCGGTTCTTTAGGATTTGAGAATTTCTATACGCAAGTTTCATTGCGCGATCCAAAGAAACCAGAGAAATACATTGGAAGTCTAGAAAATTGGGATAAAGCAGAAAAAGCAATTATTAGTGCTGCCGAAGCAAAAGGACTTGATTATAAAATTGAATACGGCGAAGCAGCCTTTTACGGTCCAAAACTGGATTTCATGGTAAAAGATGCACTTGGAAGAAGCTGGCAATTGGGAACAATTCAGGTAGATTACAACCTTCCAGAGCGTTTTGAATTAGAGTACAAAGGCAGTGATAACGAGATGCATAGACCGGTGATGATACACCGTGCACCTTTTGGAAGCATGGAGCGTTTTGTTGCTATATTGTTAGAGCACACTGGGGGTAACTTCCCGCTTTGGCTTATGCCTGAGCAAGTGAGCATATTATCTTTGAGTGAAAAATATGAAAAATACTCACAAAAAGTTTTAGATTTGCTTGAAAATGACGAAATTCGCGCCCTTGTTGACAATAGAAATGAGACAATTGGCAAGAAAATTAGGGAGGCAGAAATGAATAAAATCCCTTATATGTTGATTGTAGGGGAGCAGGAGGAAAAAGATGGAACGATTTCTGTGCGTAAGCACGGCGAAGGCGATCTAGGTACAATGACTCCGCAAGCCTTCTCAAAATTGATTCAGGAAGAGATTAAAAAAGAATCGAAAGAATTTAATGTTTAACTAAAATTAGTAAGCCATAGCAATACGTAGAAAAAGAAGTAGAGGACCTGCAAGGATAATTAAGGAAGATCAACACAGAATCAATGGAAAGATTCGTGCTGAAGAAGTCCGCCTTGTAGGAGACAATGTTGAAATAGGAGTTTATCCTTTAAAGAAAGCACGTGAATTTGCTGAAGAGCAAGAACTTGATCTTGTAGAAATTTCACCAAATGCAAACCCTCCCGTTTGTAAAGTAATAGACTATAAAAAGTTTGTTTACGAACAGAAGAAACGCGAAAAAGTTTTAAAGGCAAAAGCTACCAAAGTTACCATTAAGGAAATTAGGTTCGGGCCCAATACAGACGATCACGATTATGATTTCAAAAAGAAGCACGGCGAAAAGTTTTTGCAGGAAGGCTCAAAATTGAAAGCATATGTGTTCTTTAAAGGACGATCAATTATCTATAAAGATCAAGGTGAAATTTTACTTTTACGTCTTGCTAGAGATCTTGAGGAATTCGGAAAAGTAGAGTCGATGCCAAAACTTGAAGGAAAGCGAATGATAATGTTCATCGCGCCGAAGAAAAAGTAATCTATACGCAGGTTTCAATAATCTGCATTGATTCAAAATAAAAAGACACTTCAGATTCTTATTGAATTTGCAGTTTACAATAAAGCGAAATAATTAATAATAAAGTAGGAAAACATGCCGAAACAAAAAACAAAATCCAGTGCCAAAAAGCGTTTTAAGCTAACAGGTACAGGTAAGATTAAAAGAAAGCATGCGTTTAAAAGCCACATCTTAACAAAGAAAAGCAAAAAACGTAAACTTGCATTAACCCATGATGGGTTAGTTCACAAGGCCGACGAGAGTAATGTTAAGCAAATGCTTCGAATGAAGTAATACCGCTTAACCGGTTAAAACTATTATTTAAACCCTGGAGTAGCGCTCATAAAAGTATTCAGTATTCAGTGATCAGAAATCAGTGTTTGCGAATCGCCTGCTACAAAAACATTTAAAATTATGCCAAGATCAGTAAATTCAGTAGCGAAGAGAGCCCGCCGTAAAAAGGTTCTTAAACAAGCCAAAGGTTACTTTGGAAGACGTAAAAATGTATGGACGGTAGCTAAAAACGCCGTAGATAAAGCAATGCTTTATTCATACCGTGACCGTCGTGTAAAAAAGAGAAATTTCAGATCCTTATGGATTACCCGTATTAACGCGGGTGCAAGACAGCATGGAATGTCTTATTCACAATTTATGGGTAGTATGAAAAGTAGTGGAATCGAACTTAACCGTAAGGTTTTGGCAGATTTGGCTATGAACCATCCAGAGGCTTTTGCCGCAATCGTAAAACAAGTAAAATAAGACATTAACTATATTATTTCGCCTAAAAACCGCTTCAGAAATGAGGCGGTTTTTTTATGCCTCAAATTCAAGTAAAGTAGAATTAGTATCTTCGTTTAAAATTGAAATGATGCTCCGCTCCTACTTTCTTCTTTTAATAGCTTTGGCGTTTTCGGGAAACTATATTTTCGCACAAAAAGGAACTGGCAAACTATACAAAATTGATCGTTACGAATCTATATATCTGCCTCTAGGTAAGATTTCATTTGCCGATAAACTAATAGCATATAAAGTTGGAAAGCCTGCGCCAATTAAAAAATACAGAGACAGCATACAATCGCTTCACGAACCAAATTACAGAAATTACCAAACGCCCAATTTTCTTTCCTTGGGGTGCGGTGGTTCTTTAACTGTTCAATTTACCGATAATGGTTTTATGAATTTGCCCGGCGATGATCTTTACATTTTTGAAGTTGGTCCCTCACGTGAGGCTGCAAAAATAGAGATTTCACAAGACGGAGTTGATTGGGTTTATGCGGGGAAAATAGCAGGCGGAAAATCGTCTATAGAATTAAGTGATGCGGGAATTGACGAAGAAAGAGTATTCTACTTTTTACGGATTACAGATATGGAAGATCTTTGCAGAAGCATAAGTGCTGGTGCCGATATTGATGCAATTGGAGCTATAAACAGTGTTATAAAACTTACTATAAATGCCGATGTTTTGTTTGATGTAGCAAAATATGATTTGAAGGAAACTGCAAAACACAGTCTCGATTCTTTGGTGAAAACCATTCAACGAGTAGACAAAGCAACCATTTTGATAGAAGGCCATACCGATAGTGACGGAGACGAAACTCTAAATATGATACTTTCTGAAAACAGATGCATTTCCGTAAAGGAAAGGTTAGTAGAAATATTTGGTGAAAATTCCCTATATGAATTCCAAATAAAACCCTACGGCGAAAGCAAAGCTCGTGTTCCGAATGATTCTAAAGAAAATAAACAACTTAATAGAAGAGTAGAAATTACGGTTTTGCCACCAAAAGACTATTACGAAGGACTTGCTAAGTGAGACCCTTCGACTGCGCTCAGGGTGACAAAGTAGTAAGAAGAAAGACCTTTCGACTGCGCTCAAGGTGACAAAGTTATTAATATGAAAAACCTTCGACTGCGCTCAGGGGGGCATATTAAATTAGAATCATAAACCTTTCGACTGCGCTCAAGGGGACATATTGCGCTCAGGGGGACAGATTGCGCTCAAAAACCTAGGTTTTTTGCTTTTTCTTTTTGGCGGCAGGGAATAACACATTGTTCAAAATAAGTCTGTAGCCAGGTGATTTTGGGTGTAGTGCCAATTCTGTCTTGGCATCCCCTACTCTATGTTGATAATCTTCGGGGTCGTGACCTCCATAAAACGTAAAGAATCCTTTTCCTTTTATTCCGTGAATATAGCGCGCTTCTCCGTTGCTTTTGTTTTCGCCCATCACCAAAACATTGCTTTTAATTTCGTCTGGGTCAAAAGATGTTGTTTGTCCCATAAATCCCTTTACCAATGAAGTATGGTTTTGGCAAAGCATGGTAGGAATCGGGTCCCATTTAGCGGAGTAATCCATTAATGTGAAATAATCTGATTCCTTTGCAATGCGACGTTTCTCCGTCATATCGATACTCGAAAATTCATAAACCATCGGGTTACGCTCCAAAATATAATCCTTAAATGCGAAGGTTTTGTTGTAATCAATTTTGCTTTGGTAGCCAGCTTCACTTGGATCTCCATCAAACATTGGTTCACAAATATCAACACCTTCTGCGGAAAGTGCGATGTCAAAACTATCCGTTGCACTACACATAGCAAACATAAATCCGCCGCCAATTACATAATCACGAATTTTCTTGGCAACATCCAGCTTCTCTTCAGAAACTTTATTATATCCCAATTTTGTAGCAAGGGCTTCGGCTTTATTTTTTTCTTCAATGTACCAAGGTGCAGAACGATAGGCACGATAGAATTTTCCGTATTGACCAGTAAAATCTTCGTGGTGTAAATGCAACCAATCGTAGAGAATTAGTTGGTCGCTTAAAACCTCTTCGTCATAAATTACGGTATATGGAATTTCAGCATAGGTCAAAACCATAGTCACGGCATCGTCCCACGGAAGATTTCCTTTTGGGGAATAAACCGCAACTTTAGGTGCTTTTTCTAAAACTACAGCGTCCATATTTTTAGATGGACTACTAATATCAGTAAGGATTTGTTCGGTTTTACTATCGGAAATAACTTCAAAAGAGACGCCGCGAATCTGGCATTCTCTTTGAATTTCGGGAGAATCTGGCATTAAAAATGAACCGCCGCGATAATTGAGCAGCCATTTTACTTTTTGCTGTTTCTCCAAAACCCAATAAGTAATTCCGTAAGCTTTTAGGTGCTCCTTTTGACTTTCGGCATCCATAGGAATAAGGATATATGAAGCGGAAGCTTTTATTGAAAAAAGAAGTAAAAATATGATAAGAATAAATCGTGTCATCGTGCGAATATAACGACAATTTTTAAGCCATGTTTTAGATATGAAAAAATATAATTGGAAAGAGAGACCCTTCGACTGCGCTCAGGGTGACATGTTGCGGTCATGGTCAGAGTTAAATTAGAATCAAAGACCTTTCGACTGCGCTCAAGGTGACACATGAGTTGATCGTGATAAAGTAATTAGAATGAAAAACCCTTCGACTGCGCTCAGGGGGACATATTGCTCAGGGGGACAGGTTAATTAGAAAGGTACGTCGTTATCATCATCTGCAGAGAAATCATTGTTCATTGAACTTCCGAAAGCTTCGTTTGCTGAAGGCAAATTTTTGGTTTTAAACGTATCGTCATTAGCAGCATCGTTCATTCTAGAATGAATTTCTGTGGGGATGTCGAAGGTTTCTAGGTTATCAAACTTACCTAAATTACCTACGAACTTAAGTCGAATTTCATCTAAGCCACCATTACGGTGTTTTGCTATTATAAGTTCGGCTTGGCCCGCAGTTGGGGTGTGTTCTTCATCATCCCATTCGTCAATCTTGTAATATTCTGGGCGATAAATAAAGGAAACAATATCTGCATCTTGCTCAATTGCTCCAGATTCACGAAGGTCAGATAGTAATGGTCTCTTACTACCTCCACGTGTTTCAACAGCACGAGAAAGCTGGGAAAGTGCAATTACGGGAATACTTAATTCCTTTGCTAATGCTTTTAGGTTACGCGAAATAGTAGATATTTCTTGTTCCCTGTTACCTCCTTTTTGGCTTCCACCTGCCGTCATTAATTGCAAATAATCTACAATTATAAGCTTAATGCCGTGTTGGGAAGAAAGTCTTCTTGCCTTGGCGCGTAAATCGAAAATAGAAAGTGAAGGAGTGTCATCAATAAAAAGTGGGGCTTTTTCGAGGCCTTTTACTTTAACGTTCAACTGCTCCCATTCGTGTTTTTCGAGATTTCCAGTACGTAATTTTTCTGAACTCAACTGAGTTTCTGAGGAAATTAAACGAGTAATAAGTTGTACGGACGACATTTCCAAAGAGAAAAAGGCTACCGGAATATTGTGTTCAACAGCCATATTTCGAGCCATTGAAAGCGTTAATGCTGTTTTACCCATACCAGGACGAGCAGCAATAATAATTAAATCACTAGGTTGCCAGCCCGAAGTAAGGTTATCTAGTTTTGTAAAACCAGAAGGAACTCCCGAAAGGCCTTCCTTATTGGCAATTTCTTCAATTCTTTTCTTAGCTTGAATTACAAGATTCTGAGCAGTTTCTGAAGAACGTTTAATATTTCCCTGTGTAACTTCATATAATTTTGCTTCAGCGTTGTCTAAAAGATCAAAAACGTCTGTGCCTTCATTATACGAATCTTCGATTATTTCGTTTGAAATTTTTATTAGACTTCGTTGGATATATTTCTGAAGAATAATACGCGCGTGGAACTCAATATGTGCCGAAGAAGACACTTTTTGGGTTAATTGTATCAAGTAAAACTCACCTCCCACAAGTTCCAGTTTCCCTTGTTTCTTAAGTTGCGTAGAAACGGTTAATAAGTCTACTGGTTGGCTGTCTTCGAACAAATTATGGATGGCCTCAAAGATGTGTTGATGGGCTTGTTTATAGAAAACCTCAGAATGTAGGATATCTATTACTTCATCAACTCCTTTTTTGTCAATCATCAAAGCCCCAAGTACAACTTCTTCTAAATCAAGGGCTTGTGGCGGTATTTTGCCTTTTTCAAGCGATATAACTTGCGTAGGGCGAGATGAATAACTAGTTTGGGGTTTGATTTTTTCCATGAAGCGAATGTAAAGAAAATGTTAAGAGAAATGATAGATTAGTAGAGTTACGATATTAACCGTTCTTCAACAATTGAACTGTTGAAAACTCCGATTTATTGTTGATAACCCGTAAAAAAATCCGAGGCTCTCGCTTCGGATTTACGGTATGATAAGCTATAGTACGTTTTAACCTTTGAACTCGCCCATATCTAAATATTTTTCCATCCTATTTTTTACCAAATCGGTTGGGGATAACATTTTTAATGAATTATAAGTCTTTTCAATTACCTCAGCAACTGTTGTAAAAGTCTTTTCTCGATTACTATGAGCGCCACCTAAAGGTTCCTTGACAATTTCGTCAATAAGCTTCAGTTTTTTCATATCAATAGCCGTAAGTTTTAGAGCTTCGGCTGCTTGTTCTTTAAATTCCCAGCTTCTCCATAATATAGAGGAGCAGCTTTCTGGAGAAATTACAGAGTACCAGGTATTTTCTAGCATTAGCACTTTATCGCCAACACCAATTCCTAAAGCACCACCACTTGCACCTTCACCAATTATTACAACCATAATTGGAACTTTAAGGCGGGTCATTTCGAGAATGTTTCGGGCAATGGCTTCACCTTGTCCTCTTTCTTCAGCTTCTAAACCTGGGAAAGCACCGGGTGTATCTACGAAACATACTACAGGTACATTAAATTTTTCTGCAGATTTCATTAAGCGCAACGCTTTTCTGTAACCTTCGGGATTTGCCATTCCGAAGTTTCGGTATTGGCGCGTTTTTGTATTGAAACCTTTTTGCTGGCCTACGAACATATAACTTTGGTTGCCAATTTTACCGAGGCCACCAACCATTGCTTTGTCGTCTTTAAAACCACGATCACCGTGAAGTTCTAAAAATGAATCGCCACAAATGGCTTTTATATAATCCATTGTATATGGACGATCGGGATGACGCGATAACTGAACGCGCTGCCAAGGGGTTAGGTTTTTATATATGTCTAATTTGGTTTCTTTTAGCTTTTTTTCAATCTGCTTGCAGGTGTTAGTTACATCTACATCGCTCTCCTCACCAATAAGGCAAGCTTTTTCGTATTGCTCCTGCAATTCTTTAATAGGGAGTTCAAAATCAAGATATTCCATAATTTATTCCTTCGTTTTATAAAGGTTGGTGTACAAAGATAAAATTTTGTTTTTAGGTGTTGCTCAATCTTCTTCGTTTTCTTTCCTGAGTAATTTTAATGATACCGTTGGCTACTACTGTAAGTAATATAATAGCTGCGCCGTAATAAAATTGCGGACTCATGTTTTCAGAATCGCCCAAAACGATGAGTGCCAAAATGATACCGTACACAGGTTCCATATTTATGGTAAGCATTACTGTGTATGGGCTAATCCATTTCATTACATGTATTGAAGCAATAAAAGCATAGGCAGTACAACCAGATGCCAAGATGAATAAATAAATCCAATCGTGCGTTGAAACGGTGAAGAATTCAGGTGTAAATTTTCCAGAAAATGCTAAGTAGATTGTTATTCCCAACACGCCGAATAGTAGTTCGTAAAATGAAATTGCCGAGGCTTTATGCTTTAGTATAAACTTGCCATTTATTACCGAAAATAGTGCGCTTAAGAATGCTGAGATAAGCGCCAGTATAATTCCTAAAGTATAAGATCCTTCTACATCAAAAATAATGTAGAGCCCAACGACTACTATGAGCCCGAAGAGTACTTCGTATAAAATAATTTTTCTTCCGTATAATAAGGGCTCTAAAAATGATGCGAAGAATGCTCCTGTGGAAATTACTGCGAGCGTCACCGAAACGTTTGAAGCTTTTATGGCTCCAAAGAAAGTGAGCCAGTGCAATGCTATTATAATTCCCGCTAGGGCAAAACCTCCCAAGGTTTTTAGCGGGAATTTTAAATTCTCTTTTCTCGCTTTCAGAAATATCAAAATTATTACAGAAGCCATAAGCATCCGGTACCAAACCAGTGGGATGGCTTCCAAAGAAATTAGTGCGCCTAAAACGGCAGTAAAACCCCAGATAAATACTATAAAATGTAGGTGGAGGTAGTTGAGGAGCTTATCGTTTCGCATTTCTTAAAAGATAGATTGCTAAAATTGCGAATACAAAGTTAGGAAACCAAGTAGCTATAAGCGGAGAAAAATCACTCTGCTCTGCCATGGTACCGAATACTTTATCAAAAAATACAAAAATCATCCCTATACTAATCCCAATAGCAAGGTTAAGCCCCATTCCCCCGCGTCTTTTTACTGAGGAAACTGCAACGGCAATAATGGTTAAAATATAGGCTGAAACGGGCAAACTCCAACGTTTGTAACGAACCACTTCGTACCTATTTATATAGGAGGAACCACGTGCTTTTTCTTTTTTGATAAAATCGTTCAACTCCGTAAAATTTAATGTCTCCGCGATATAGGTTACTGGCGTTAAATCTTCCAAATCGAAAGAGAACACAGTGTCTAGTTTGGGTTTACTTTCTAAAATATCATGGTTCTCCCCTATTTTTCGTTTGTTGTAATGAAACAGTGAATAGGTACTGTCCTTGTCATTATATTTAATCTGTCCTGCTGAGATTTTATAGGTCATCTCGTTTCCTTCAAAGTGTTCTAAAGTGAAGTTGCTTCCTATTTTATCTGTTACATTAAAGTAGCTTACGTAGATGTAATCGTTGTCGTTAATCTGAGTGTAAACGTTGCTTTGATCCCGATCCTGTTTCCCTTTTTTTAGATAATTATAAGAGAACTCATTAAAACCTTTACTTGCCTTTGGCGCCAAATACATACTGAAACCAAGAGCTGCAATACAAACGATGGTGGCTCCTATAATATAAGGTCTCAGAAAACGATAATAGGAAACCCCACTACTCAAAAAGGCAATTACCTCGGTATCATTGGCGAGTTTTGAGGTAAACCAAATAACAGAAAGAAATAGAAATAGCGGAAATAATAGGTTTGCGAAGTAAATAGTGAAATTATAGAGATAAATCATCACCTCCATAAAAGGCACTTCGTTTTCGAGGATTTTATCTATTTTCTCTGCAAGGTGAACGGTGATTCCAATAGGTATAAATAGCAATAGCAGGAGCGTGAAAGTGCCCAAGTATTTTTTAAGTATGTATCTATCGAGTATGCTAAGCATCTTACAATCGTTGTTCCAATTTTTTTACCATTATGTTTTTCCATTGGGCGAAATCACCCGCTAATATATGTTTTCTGGCCTCGCGAACCAACCATAAATAGAACCCTAGATTATGAATAGTTGCTATTTGTCTTCCTAACATTTCATTCACGGTAAACAGATGACGAAGGTATGCTTTGCTATAGTCTGTATCTACCCAAGTTATAGCCATAGGATCGATGACTGAAAGATCATCTCCCCACTTTTTGTTCTTTATATTGATAATTCCTTCGGAAGTGAAAAGCATCCCATTGCGCCCATTTCTAGTTGGCATAACGCAGTCGAACATATCTACACCTAAAGCGATGTTTTCTAAAATATTTGCTGGTGTTCCCACACCCATTAAATACCTCGGTTTATCCTTCGGAAGAATTTCGGTTACTACTGCCGTCATTTCATACATTTCGTCTGCAGGTTCGCCAACTGAAAGTCCGCCAATTGCGTTACCCTCTGCGCCTACCGAAGCAATATACTCTGCAGATTGTCTTCTTAAATCTTTATAAGTACTACCCTGAACGATTGGGAAAAATGTTTGGCCGTAATCGTATTTCAGCGGGGTTTTATCCAAATGTTTTATACAGCGATCTAGCCAGCGATGCGTCATGTGCATAGAACGTTTTGCATAATTATATTCGCAAGGATATGGCGTACACTCATCGAACGCCATAATAATATCGGCACCAATCGAGCGCTGAATTTCCATTACATTTTCGGGGGTGAACACGTGGTAACTACCGTCTATATGACTTTTAAACTTTACACCTTCTTCTTTAATCTTTCTATTTGCCGAAAGCGAATACACTTGGTAGCCGCCACTATCGGTTAAAATATTACGGTCCCAGTTTATAAATTTATGGATACCTCCCGCTTTTTCAATAATAGGCGTTTGCGGTCTTAGGTATAAATGGTAGGTGTTACTTAGAATAACATCCGGATTTATATCTTCTTTTAGTTCGCGCTGGTGTACACCTTTTACGGTGCCCACGGTGCCAACAGGCATAAATATAGGAGTTTCAATTACTCCGTGATCTGTAGTTATAGTTGCGGCGCGGGCGCTGCTTTGTAAGTCGGTGGCTTCTAATTTAAAGTGCATTCAGCAAATTTTATTGAGGGGGCAAAGATAATTTTATTAATTCAGAATTGTGAATTATGAATTATGAATATTGCTACTTATTAGCGAAACCCAGATTATTGTAAAGTTTGAATTCTAAAATCTGAATTGAAAGCATGTTAACAAAACTTCTAAATCGTTAATAAAAGCATTGATATACACTTTGTACGCCCCCTAGAAAACCTTACTTTTGAGGCTGAAATTTAAAACATATTATGGCAGATTACAAAGCACTGGAGGATTTGGTAGTTCAGGTCCGCAGAGATATTTTACGGCAAGTACACAAGGTTAATTCTGGACATCCTGGAGGTTCTCTAGGTTGTGCCGAATTTTTCGTTGCACTTTACAACGAGCTAATGGAACGCAACGATACTTTTGAAATGGATGGCATTGGCGAAGATTTATTTTTCTTGTCTAACGGTCATATTTCTCCTGTATTTTACAGTGTTTTGGCACGTGCAGGATATTTCCCTGTGGAAGAATTGAACACATTCCGCCTACTTAATTCACGTTTACAAGGACATCCAACTACGCACGAAGGTTTACCAGGCATTCGTATTGCTTCGGGATCTTTGGGTCAAGGTATTTCAGCTTCTATTGGTGCTGCACAGGCAAAAGAACTAAACAACGACAAGCATATTATTTACACACTTTGTGGTGATGGCGAATTACAAGAAGGCCAAAACTGGGAAGCAATAATGTATGCTGCCGGAAACAAAGTGGATAATCTAATTGTAACCGTAGATTTAAACGGCCAACAAATTGATGGCTCAACAGACAATGTGCTTCCTATGGGAAACATTAAAGGAAAATTTGAAGCCTTTGGTTGGGATGTTATGGATATTGAAAAAGGAAACGATTTAACAGCAATCATTTCTGGAATGAAGAAAGCAAAAGAAAAAACTGGCAACGGAAAGCCTGTTTGTGTTCTATTGCATACCATTATGGGGAACGGTGTAGATTTTATGATGCACACCCATGATTGGCACGGAAAAGCTCCAAACGATGAGCAGTTGGAAAACGCACTTTCACAAAACCCTGTAACTCTGGGAGATTATTAAATTTGAAAAGATTCACAATGAAAAAATACACAGATACAGGCAAAAAAGATACACGTTCAGGTTTTGGTGATGGATTGACTGAGCTTGGAAAGAAAAATAAAGATGTTGTTGCACTTTGCGCAGATCTTACTGGTTCATTAAAGATGGACGAGTTTAAAGCAAACCATCCGGAGCGCTTTTTTCAAGTAGGAATTGCCGAAGCAAATATGATTGGTATGGCTGCGGGAATGACTATTGGCGGGAAAATTCCTTTTACAGGAACTTTTGCTAATTTCTCTACCGGTCGCGTTTATGACCAAATTAGACAGAGTGTTGCCTATAGCGGTAAAAACGTAAAAATATGTGCATCTCACGCAGGTTTGACTCTAGGTGAAGATGGCGCGACGCATCAAATATTGGAAGATATAGGGTTGATGAAAATGCTACCTGGAATGACTGTAATCAATACTTGCGATTACAACCAGACTAAAGCTGCAACTATTGCTATCGCAGATTATGAAGGCCCAGTTTATCTTCGTTTTGGACGACCAAAAGTTGCTAACTTCACCCCTGCCGATCAGAATTTTCAGATAGGAAAAGCGGTTCAGTTACAGGAAGGAACTGATGTTACTATTATTGCAACGGGTCATTTAGTTTGGGAAGCTTTGCAAGCAGCAGATACTTTGAACGAAAACGGAATTACAGCCGATGTTATAAACATTCACACTATAAAACCTTTAGATGACGCAGCTATTTTGAAAAGCGTTAAAAAGACCGGTTGTGTAGTTACTGCCGAAGAGCATAATTTTCTTGGTGGTTTAGGTGAAAGCGTAGCGCGTTTGCTTGCAACGCAGCATCCTGCGCCGCAAGAATTAATAGCCACTCAAGATACTTTTGGTGAATCGGGAACACCAGAGCAATTAATGGATAAATACGGCCTTAATGCTTCAGCAATTGTAAATGCAGTGAAAAAAGTTATAGCTCGCAAATAAATGCAATAGCAATTTCAGAATATCAAAAAAGCCCGACTCTTTATAGAATCGGGCTTTTTTAGTTATTGATTTTTCAGAGATTAATTCTCAGGATCTAAGTAATCTGGAATGCCATCACCATTTGAATCTGGAAATGTTATTACACCATTACCATCTATTTCTATTTCAAATTTAGTGAGTCTGCCGTCGCCATCATCGTCAGTATCTAAATAATTCACAATACCGTCTCCATCAGTATCGTCATCCATCAAGTAGCCATTTCCGCTAAGGTCTTCCATAAAAGAAGGAATTCCATCTTCATCGTGGTCTGCAACTTCGGAAGCGAATAATTCAAAAGAAAATATTACTTGTTCATATTCATCAAGACCACCTGTCGCACCAAATTGATAGTAAGCTAGACCTGAAGGTATAAATACCGCTCCAATACCAAAGTCTTCAAAAGACAGGGTGCCATCAGGATTAGTCGTAACGCTTGCAGCGCCTCTAAACTGTATAATAGCTTGTTGCAGGCCTCTAATAATGCCTGACGATGTTTGGGTATCTACAAGGTTAAACCGAACTGGAATAACTGAGCTATCAAACAAGTCTAAATTCATCAACCTTCCATCATAGGTGTTAGTGGTATAATCTGAAAAATTAGGCTTATCTCCACTACCTTCACGAACACTTAAATAGTAAAGTTTATAGGTAACATCAGTATCAAAAAGATCGACAACCTCTAGGAAGTCTACTTGGTCTATCAACTTTGTTTTAGAGGCGTTATCGCCAGCGATAGTATCAAATTTTATTTTGAAGTTCTGTGGATCGGCCGCAAATTCTTCATAATTGTAAAAGTGAGTTTCCAAAAACGCTTCAATCTCGGCTTGAGCTCTTATTGCTTCGGGTCCTCGATCTCTTGGTGGAATTGTTACAATATCATCACCGTCATCTTTTTTACAAGAAACAGTAACAACGAGCATTACAATTAATAGAGCGATCGCGTATTTAATTTTTATCATCATCAATTTTTTGTGGGCGCAAGATACAATTTTCCGCTATTTTTGCACACTACATTAACGTTGTTTTGAGCATAATAATTATGAGGATTGACAAATATTTATGGGCAGTTCGGTATCTAAAGACTAGAAACATCGCTACGCAAGCTTGTAAAAAAGGCGCAATACGTGTGAATGGTGATATTGTAAAGGCATCGCGAAACGTATATCAAGGCGATAAGATAACGCTTCGGAAAAATCAAATTAATTATCAGCTAGAAGTATTAGACCTTCCGGAAAGCAGAGTTGGCGCTAAGTTGGTAGATATTTACAGAAAAGATACCACCCCAAAAGAAGCTTTTGAAACTAATGAAATGCTTCAATACGCTAAATCTTACTACCGTAAAAAAGGCGTGGGACGACCCACCAAAAAAGACCGAAGAGACATAGATGATTTTACCGAATCTACTGACGAGGAAAACGAAGCGCAATAACTATATTTATAAAAATTAGCAGATGCAAGAAATGAACACCGTAATTCTAGACAAAAAGCAAATAGCTCATAAAATAAAGCGGATAGCTTACCAAATTTACGAAACAAACGTGGACGAAAAAGAAGTGGTAGTGGCTGGAATTACAGGCAATGGCTTTCTTTTAGCAGAAAAAATTAAAACGGAACTAGAGACAATTTCGCCTATAAAAGTTTTGCTTTGCGAAGTAATTATTGATAAAAAGAATCCGACAAAAGAAATTGAAACTTCTTTAAAAAGGGAAGACTACCAAAACAAATCTCTTTTGTTGGTAGATGATGTGCTACATTCGGGGACAACGCTAATTTACGGGGTTAAACATTTCTTAGAAGTGCCTTTAAAGCAATTTAAAACCGCAGTGCTAGTAGATAGGAATCACAAAAAATACCCTATAAAGGCCGATTTTAAAGGTATTTCACTATCCACATCATTAAACGAAAACGTTTCAGTTATTTTCGAGGACGGTAGTGACAGGGCAATTTTAGAATAGTTTTGCGATAATTTTCTCAACAGTTTCCGCTACATCTTCTGTAGTAGTATCTATTTTAATATTTGCTTGATTGTAGTAAAATGCTCTTTCAAAAAGATGTTTACGAATAAAGTCATTCACCTCTTCCTCGGTGTTTAAATGTGCCAGCAATGGTCTGTTATCCTTTTCTGAAAGCAATCTGGCTGTCAAAACATCGAGAGGCGTCTTTAAATACACTAAAATAGTTTCTTGCTGTTGCAGCATAAAAGACAAGGAATCGGCGTAACAAGGTGTGCCGCCGCCAGTGGCTAAAACAAAACTGCCCGATTGGTTTAAAAGGTCTTTTAAAACTTTATTTTCTACTTTCCTAAAATAAATTTCTCCTTTAGTTGAAAAAATCTCGGGTATGGTTAAACCTTCGGCGCTTTCAATTTCGGAGTCCATATCTTTAAAGGGAATCTTTAAAACTTTGGCGAGTTTTTCTCCCACGGAAGATTTTCCACTTCCCATATATCCAATTAAGAGTATTTGCATAGCTGTAAAGTTGCGAAGTTCTGCTTCTTTGAGCAAGGAATCGTCCAATATTATGCAGATATTTACTTTAAAAAGGAAGATTTAAAAAAAAGTTGAGTTGGGAGACCCTGTATTTCAGTGCTTTTGAAATTTATTGAAATTTATTGCAATTTCGTTTTGAAAATTTAATTTAATCATAGTATATTTGCACCCGCATAAAGGAAGACCTGGTAGCTCAGTTGGTAGAGCACCTCCCTTTTAAGGAGGTGGTCCCGGGTTCGAGCCCCGGCCAGGTCACAAAATGCTTAAAACCCCTTGATAACTCAAGGGGTTTTTATTGTTTTATAGGGTTTTTGAGTTCTGCGAATGAACATCCCCCCCTGGCCCCCCTTCGAAGGGGGGAATAGATCAAGTTCAATTGATTTAGTTATATAAAAATTGGGGTTATTCTTTAAAGGAATAATGGTAGTGGGACCACGAATACACGAATTTATTTTTATGCCTCGCTTTGCGCGGTCTTATGGTAGTGGGATCACGAATACACGAATATTATTTATTCCTCGCTTTGCTCGAGTTTATGGTAGTGGGACCACGAATACACGAATACTTTTTTCTACGGTTGCCTTAAAACCACCACGAATACACGAATTTTATTTATTTCTCGCTTTGCACGGGTTTATGTGAACATCCCCCCTGGCCCCCCTTCGAAGGGGGGGAATAGATTTGTGATGTGTTTTGCATATGCTTTAGATACTATAAACATACTTTATAGTTACTGTAGACATACTATATATATACTATAACCATACTTTAAATACGCTATAAACCTGACTTTTAGTTGATTAATGATTATATTAGTCGTATCTAAAACATTTTATTATGGCAAAGCAAGTAGGGATTGTTAAACTGAAAGGAACTATTGGAGATATTAATTATTACAACTCCAAGAACGGAGGGCACCTTGCGCGAGCAGCAGGAGGTGGCTTTAGTAAGGACAGGAAGAATAAGGAGAGTCTTGTGCGCACTATGGAAAACGCTTCAGAATTTGGACGTTGTAGTAAGACCAAGAAGTTTTTTAAAATTGCATTGGCGCCATTTTTATGCGTGCGCAAGGACGGCGAACTCCACGGTCGGATGGTGCAAATGTTTACTAGAATTAAGGATAGGGATAAAATAAACACTCGCGGCAAAAGAAATGTGGGTCGTGGCCTAGAAACTCCCATGGGCAGCAAATTGCTGAAGGATTTTGAATTTACGCCTGCCTGCAATGTTATAGAGACCTTAGCGGCCTCTGCCGAGTTTGATTTTACTACGCGAAGGCTAAGCATCACAAATTTTGATGCGAAGACTATTAAATTTCCCGGCGGTGCCACGCATATGGCGCTTACTTTGGGTCTTTTACACTTCGACTTCGACACGCTTGAATATCGTTTAAAGAATAGTGCCCCGCTCTATCTGGACAAGAACTACAGTGCGAATTCTTTTGAAATGCAGGTGGATCTGCCAGAGGTAACTGGGACTGCAATGGCCGTGCTGGGGATGAAGTTTTATCAGGAAGTGCAGGGGACGTATTATTTATTTAGAAGTGCAAATGCAGTGGGGGTTGAGAATTTGGGTACTTCGAGTGGGCTGAGTGTGACGGGTTTGTAGACAGGTTAAGGGGACCACGAATACACGAATTTTATTTTCTCGGTTTGGCAGGGTCGGGATTACATCCCCCCTTGCCCCCCTTCGAAGGGGGGGAGTGCGGATTGATGAGGGGTGCCACGAATGCATTTATGGTATTGGAGGCCGGGGGCTCATGATGGTGGCTGCATCGTAATGACGTTTGCGTAGGTTAACCACAGAGGGCGCTAAGGAGCCACAAAGAGCACAGAGGTGGAAAGGAAGGAGTTGGGGTTGGTGATACACATTTTAAACGCGCACTACTTGAGGAAGATTGATACTGATTTGTTGAGAGTATTAAAAAGGCAAAACTATATTTAATATGCGGACAGCCCTTCATATTTTGAGGCTCCATAAAATTTAGTGTCACCTCCTTATTATTAAATTATTATTTACAAAACCTAAGCTTTTAGGCACAATCGTTACTTTTTTAGGCATAATCGGTTTATTTTTAGCGTATTCCGACCTTCCTTTTTCATTTACACTCATTAATTTTATCACTGTAATTACAAATAGCAAGGTCACGCGTTGTACACTCGGGCCAGCGGGGCGCAGGTCAGTAAATAGGAAACCCGGATGAAAGAAAACAGGAATGGTTTACTATAGTGGCAAAGAGGACACAGAGGGCGCGGGATCTAAAATTTGTATTGAGGTTATAGGATTCCGAAGTCGGGCCCCTCGATACACCCTCCTGTCGTCGGGTACTTGGGGACCTTGCTGTAGTGACTAAATGAGAGATATAGGATGCAAGCAAATATACTTATACCCCTTCCGTCAGCTAGGATTGAGATTTGGGGGTGCGAACAAACATTTTAGCCCAGCTGCCACCCTGCCCGTATGTGTTTAGGCTGGCTTCCCCTTCAAGAAACTTCTTTCTTTCAAACTAAAATATCGAGAAGGGGAAGGAGCTCGGTGGAAAGGAAGAAACGGAGATGAAGATGAAATTGAAAACGACGTAAGACGTAAGACAAAATGGAAACACGAACCACGACTTAAGGGAATCACGACGATCCTTCGGTGGGCAGGTGCTGGAGTCACTTCAATTTAAAAGATGGAACACGAATCACATGTGGAAGGAACACAGCGTTAATACCGAAAACGCCCTGTTACTCCCCCCTTTGAAGGGGGGCTGGGGGGATGTTCTAGGCAGAAACCAAGAATAAAGTTCCCAATTCCAAGTATGATTTACCCCTTCCGTCAGCCGGGATGGAGATTTAGAGGTACAATCGAACTTTTTCGTCCAGCTGCCACCTTCCCCTTTGTTGTAGCTTTAGAGGTAGTATTGATGATTTTTAAAAGGGGAAGGAGCGCGCGGTGTTGAAACCGATTTCGACATTTTGGGTGAAATCGAAAACGAATACGGGATTCGTTGATTGGTTTATTGGATTGGTGCATTGATTCGCGATGCAAACGCGCGACAGCTAGAGTGGTATTGGCAAACATTTTAAACTCGCGTTGCTTGAGGAAGCATTATTTTTTATGAAGCAATATCATTAAAATGACAATTTGAAAAAATTGTTAAATAGGTCGTTCACTGGCACTAGGGGGGTGTTCACTATCAGAATCGCTCAACTCACATGATGAGGCCCAAATAAATTGATTATTTAAATGTGAGGTTTTATCTTCATCTCCGGAAATATAAAATTATAGGATGAAAAATTGTCTGGGATAAAAAATTGAAGTGTTTTGCCTCATTCATATATTGAAATGTTTTTTGTTTTTCTCCGTAGCGATTTACATACGTTTGGAGGTATAAGGGGGTTCGACTGCGCTCACCCTGACATCAGAACTACGCTCAGGACAGGCTGCTTACACTGGCATTAGGTTTAGGCTGAGGTTTGGAGGTGAAAAGGTTGGAATTGGTAAAGCTTATATGATAGACAACAAACATTTGCTAAAAAAATAGAATTCGGAATTAATCTTTAAAATGAAGTTGAACGAGGAATTTCCTTGAGCGATATTCTTTAATTGTTTTGAAGCAAGGTTACTAAAATACATTTT
The DNA here is from genome assembly GCF_058068265.1 of Aequorivita sp. IT1183. Taxonomy (NCBI): domain Bacteria; kingdom Pseudomonadati; phylum Bacteroidota; class Flavobacteriia; order Flavobacteriales; family Flavobacteriaceae; genus Aequorivita; species Aequorivita sp. IT1183. The sequence continues at coordinate 20,759 of NZ_JBYRHS010000006.1, forward strand.
CAACTTGAACTTGATACAGCTTAACTCTCAAATTTAGCCCTGCTACCAATTTCGATGCTTACAGTAAGGCATTAAAAATTATAAAAAATCAATAAAAGCGGATAACGAATGCTGCTGATGTGAGCAATTTTTAAAGGAATACCATAGCAAATTGGTTAAATAAGTTGTTTTCAGAGGTATAAAATGTCCATTTCTATCGTTTATTTCAACAAAATAATTTTTTTTTAATTTTTAAAACCATGAATAGCAATTGTTTATATGTTTTTTTAATTCAATTTATGTTAAGTACGTAGTACCACGTATATCCACTTTAACATAATTTTTTACTTTAGCGCCCTTAATTAAAACTCCAAATCAATGAAAAAAATTACCCAATTCTTAACTATTATATTATTGGGTATTGTGGGAGCCGTTTCGGCACAAACAATATCCACCTCATCGGGCAGTGCAAATACAGTAGCTGTTTCTTTAGAGATGCAAGGTCAAATAGAAGTGGCCCTGAGGCGGCAGTCCATTACTGTTCCGCCGACCTTTAACAGATCACTAACTGCTACATACGTAGGATCATTTAAAACTAATGACGGTCCATTTTATACTACTAACCCAGCAGCACTGAGTGCTGTGGAGGCTGCTGCACTACTATTTGGAGGTTCCCCTACTGATTATGCTATTTCTACAAATTCAAATACTACTGATCCTACAACAATAACCAATACCGCATGGGTAACTACTTGGGGTGTATCTAATTGTCAAGAAGTAGCTGAAAATTATTTTCTTGATCTAGGAGCCCCTGGTTATAATGATCCAGGAGGAACAAATACTGCTACATCAGCATATGTTACTGACAACTGTTTAGGAAGTACAAATTACGTTTGGCGGATTATTTCCACTCCAGATGTAAGCTGTCCTGGAGACATAATAGTGCCTAACGACTCAAGTATTTGTGGTGCAGTAGTGAATTATACAGTAACAGCATCAGACCCTGACGATGGGCCATTAGTACCAACGCAAACAGCTGGTTTACCATCTGGTTCAGTGTTTCCTATTGGTGTTACCACTAACACTTTTGAGGCTACTGATAGCGATGGCAATACTGAAAGCTGTAGTTTTGAGGTAACAGTGAATGATACAGAGGCACCAACTTTTGGAGATCCACTAGTGGTTGATCAAGAAAGCTTATCAAATAATACTTGTATGGCTAACTTTAGTCAGTTAGATCTTGCGCAGTCTTTTATTCCATCTTTGAACAATTTGAGCGGAGCTTCTATATTACTCTCAGGAAATCCCGGAACAGGAGACGTTACCATAGCACTTTATGATAATTTACCTAACAATGGAGGTGTTTTAATGGCGAGTGGAACGGCAATTGGCGTATCGGAAAATGAATGGGCAGATACCTCTTGGCCCACTGTTTCGGTTACACCGGGAAATACATATTATCTTGTTTTTACCGGTACCAATGGAATACAGTGCATAGCGGGAGATACAGCAAATCCTTATCCAAATGGAAATATTTATGCAAATGCAGGGTATAACCCATTTCCTAACTATGATTATACTTTTAAGGTTTATAGTGGTGGTTCCACTTGTTTATCAAATATAATTGCGAATAATGATTCAGGGAATTGTGGTGCAATGATAACCTATATTGCTCCCGTTGGAACGGACAATTGTTCTGGCGCTTCCACGGTTCAAACGGCAGGTTTGGCTTCAGGGCAAATATTCCCAGTCGGGACTACTACGAATACTTTTGTAGTAACCGATGCGAGTGGGAACACCGACAGTTGTAGTTTTGATGTAACAATAAACGATACCGAGAATCCAGTAGCCAACTGTGCTGCCCCATTTATCATTCAATTGGATGCTAATGGAGATGCGAGTATTACAGTATTAGATATTGAAAATGGCAGTACCGACAACTGTGGGGTAGCAAGCACTTCGATAGACATTACAGACTTTACTTGTGCAGATTTGGGACCAAACATAGTTACATTAACAGTAACAGATGCGAATAGCAATGTATCAACTTGTACCACCATTGTAACTGTTGAGGACAAGGTTGCGCCTGTAGCAAATTGTGCTGCTCCGTTTACTATTCAATTAGATGCAGCTGGAAATGCAAGCATTGTTCTTGCAGATATTGAAAACGGAAGCACCGATGCCTGTGGAATTGCGAACACTACAATAGATAAATCAACTTTCACCTGTGCAGATGTAGGTGCAAATACAATTACTTTAACAGTAACCGATGTAAATGGCAACAGTTCAACTTGTACAACAATTGTAACAGTTGAGGATAACATAGCACCGATAGCGGTATGTGTTGGATCTACTCCAATATTCATAGGATCTTATAAGGTTAGTGATGGACCAAATTGGGGTACTAATCCTCCCGTTTATAGCCCGCAAGATGCCGCTGCTTTAATTTTTGGAGGTAATGCATCAGATTATGCAATCTCTGTTGATCCCAACACAACTGATCCGAACACCATTACCAATACTGGTTGGACTGATAGTTGGGGGTCTGGTTTTGCGATCAATGCTGAAAATTATAGTTTGGATACTGGAGCCCCCGGCTATAGTGATCCAGGTGGATTAGGTTCTGCGGTATCTGCTTGGGTAAATGATCATTCTGATTATAGTAAAATAAATTATGTTTGGGCTACCTCCTCTCCTATTGTAATACAATTGGATGTAAATGGCCAAGCAATATTGGATCCCGCGACTATTGATGGTGGAAGTACAGATAATTGCGGTATTGCCAATATATCGGTGAGCCCTAATAATTTTACATGTGCGGACGTTGGTCCAAACACGGTAACCCTAACGGTAACGGATGATAACGGAAATGTATCTACGTGTACAAGTGTTGTTACTGTTGAAGACAATGTTGCGCCAATAGCAAACTGTGCTGCACCGTTTACCCTTCAATTAGATGCCAGTGGAAATGCAAGCATTACGGTTGGAGATATTGAAAACGGAAGTACGGATGCCTGCGGAATTGCAACTACAACAATAGATAAAACAAGTTTTACTTGTGCAGATGTAGGTCCGAATACAGTAACCCTAACGGTAACTGATGTAAACGGAAACGTTTCTACTTGTACAACAGTTGTAACTGTTGATGACAATGTAGTGCCTGTAGCAAATTGTGCTACACCATTTACGATTCAATTAGATGCTACGGGTAACGCAAGCATTACAGTTGGAGATATTGAAAATGGAAGCACCGATGCCTGTGGCATTGCAAGTACAACAATTGATAAATCAACGTTCACTTGTGCAGATGTAGGTCCGAACACGATTACTTTAACTGTAACCGATGTAAACGGAAATGTTTCAACTTGTACAACAGTTGTAACTGTTGAAGACAATGTTGCGCCAGTAGCAAATTGTGCCGCGCCGTTCACTATTCAATTAGATGCTGCTGGAAATGCAAGCATCACAGTTGGAGATATTGAAAACGGAAGCACTGATGCTTGTGGCATTGCAAGTACAACAATAGATAAATCAGCATTCACTTGTGCAGATGTTGGTCCAAACACGATAACTTTAACGGTAACTGATGTAAACGGAAATGTTTCTACTTGTACAACAGTTGTAACAGTTGAAGATAATGTAGCGCCTTTAGCAAATTGCGCTGCGCCGTTCACCATTCAATTAGATGCCGCCGGAAATGCAAGCATCACAGTTGGAGATATAGAAAACGGAAGTACAGATGCCTGTGGCATTGCAAGTACCACAATTGATAAATCAACGTTCAATTGTGCAGATGTTGGTCCAAATACAATTACTTTAACGGTAACTGATGTAAACGGAAATGTTTCAACTTGTACAACAGTTGTAACAGTTGAAGACAATGTTGCGCCAGTAGCAAATTGTGCTGCTCCGTTCACAATTCAATTAGATGCTGCTGGAAATGCAAGCATTACAGTTGGAGATATTGAAAATGGAAGTACAGATGCCTGTGGCATTGCAAGCACAACAATTGATAAATCAACATTTACTTGTGCAGATGTTGGTCCAAATACAGTGACCTTAACTGTAACAGATGTTAACGGAAACGTTTCAACTTGTACAACAATTGTAACTGTTGAAGATAGCATCCCACCAACCATAATTTGTCCAGCAAACATCACCGCAAACACAGATCCGGGAGATTGTTTTGCTACGGTTACGTTTGTTACACCAGTAGCTTTTGACAATTGTGGCATTGCTACTATTATTCAAACAATGGGCGATCCAAGCGGAAGCAGTTTCCCAGTAGGTGTAAATACTATTGAGTTTACTGCAACAGACGTAAACGGAAATACAAGCACTTGTAGCTTCAATATTACAGTGACCGACAATGAAGCTCCAGTAGCTGTTTGTCAGAATATCACTATTCAACTTGATGCAGCTGGTAATGCAACAATTGTGGCAGCAGATGTTGATGGTGGAAGCACAGACCAATGTGGTGTAGCCTCTACAACTATTGACATCAATACATTTGATTGTTCAGATGTTGGAGACAACAATGTGATATTAACGGTAACAGATGTTAACGGAAATACTTCAACTTGTACAGCTGTAGTAACTGTTGAAGATGTAACGGCGCCAGTAGTGGTTTGCCAAGACATTACAGTAGTACTCGATGCTTCGGGTACAGTAACCATTGCGGGAATAGACGTTGACGGCGGAAGCACTGATGCTTGTGGAATAGATACCTATACTTTGGATATGGCCACGTTCGATTGTTCAAATGTTGGAGCAAACACAGTAATATTAACTGTAACCGATGTAAACGGAAACACGTCAACTTGTAATGCTACAGTAACGGTTGAAGATAATACTAGCCCAGTACTTGTTTGTCAAGACTTCACTTTAGAACTTGGTGCAGATGGTACTGCTATCCTTGACCCAAGTAATGTGATAGCCTCTAACGATGATGCTTGTGGCATCTTTGCTTCGGCAGTAGATATTACAGCTTTCGATTGTTCAGATATTGGCGCGCCAATTACGGTTCAGGTATTTACAATAGATCTAAATGGCAACCTTGCAACTTGTACTGCAGAAGTAACAGTTGTAGATTTATTAGCACCAGTAATTACTTGTCCAGCAGATCAAACTGTTGATCCGGGACCTGGAAATATATTCTATATTCTTCCAGATTACTTTGCAACAGGTGAAGCTACAGCTATCGACAACTGTACAGATCCTGTTACAATAACAACACAGAGCCCAGCAGTAGGAACACCACTTTCTGATGGAACGTATACAATCACACTAACAGCGACAGACGAATACGGCAACACTAGTACTTGCGATTTCGAGCTAATAGTAGAAAGTGTACTTGGTGTTGGTGATAACAACCAAAATCTTGGAAGCATAGCAATGTACCCCAACCCAGCAAAAGGAAGTGTGACTATCGGAAACCCACAGAGCCTAGAGCTTGAGAGTGCTAATATTTACGACTTGACGGGAAGGTTGGTACAAACCTTCAACCTAAAGGGAATGACTACAGCCAAGACCCTGAACGTTGACAACCTTGCCGCCGCTACTTATGTAGTGATAATCAAAGGCAAAGAAGGGCAGATAACCAAACGACTTATAAAAGAGTAGTTTTCAGAATTAATAATTTTTAAAATCAAATCGCCTGAGGAAATTCCTCAGGCGATTTTTTTTGTTTTTATAGGAATAAGATAGCGATTACTCGCTGCATTTATTTTCATTGATTTCCATTTTAAAATGGTCAATCTATATCAGGGAAGTGGGATGGGAAATGGGATGGGAAATAAGAAATGGGAAATGGGAAGTGGGATGGAGAAAATACGAAATACGAAGTGGGAAATACGAAATGTGAAGTTGGAAATAAGAAATACATAATACGAAATGGGAAATTGGAAATTGGAAATGGGAAATTGGAAATACAAAATACGAAATACGAAATGTGAAATGTGAAGTTGGAAATATGAAATACATAATACGAAATGGGAAATACGAAATGTGAAATGTGAAGTTGGAAATATGAAATACATAATACGAAATGGGAAATGGGAAATGTGAAATGTGAAGTTGGAAGTTGGAAGTTGGAAGTTGGAAGTTGGAAGTTGGAAGTTTACTTGTAAAATTAAATATAAAAGCTTTGATGTGCCGGTCAAAAAAAAACACCCACATCTAAATTGATCAACTTTAGGAATACAAAAAGGCCAGTGTTTTAGCACCAGCCTTTTTAATAAAATATAACATCAACATCTATGTCTGATACTTATAAAGTCATTCTTTAGAAGTATCAGAATAGATTTGAAAACATTATTTTTTTGATTCTTCGATAGAAACTTTTCTAAATTGTTTTAATAATTTTTCCATTTCTAGCGTAGATTTTCTCGCTCTTGCCCCTGCGGCTTTAACTCCTTTTTCAGTAAGCGAATCTGCCTCTGTTTTAAAAGTTTCAAATTCAGCGTTGATTTTCTCGATTAAGTCTTTCATAGTATTGTTTTTAAAATTGAGGGACGAAAATACACTTTGACCGCGTAAATAAAAAGAAGATTAACGAAAATCCTTTGTTGAGGCTGAGAATTAGTGGTGAAGAACGTTAGGTTGAAAGACTTAGGACGGTGGGATATAGGTTGTAGGGTGTAGCTTGTGGTTGTAGTATTTAGGATTGAATGACTTAGGACGTAGGACTGAAGGACGTAGGACGTAGGATGTGGGGATTAAGTTGTAAGTTGTTGAATTTAGATTTTGGATCGTGCCTTTGGTAGTGAGGTTGGTTAAATTGAAATTGAAGATGTAGTACTATTCGATAACTAAATAATAAAAAAAACCGCCTCATTTTTAGAAAATGAGACGGCTTACACTTGGGGTAGAATTGAGGAATTAAAATGTGCTAATTATAGAAAGAGTAGTTTCTTGGTGGAAACTCCTGCTTCTGTTTCTACTTGAATAATATAGGTGCCGGCAGAAAGATGGTGTTCCATCATAGTTGCTCCAGCTTCCTTTACAGCAGAGTATAATAATCTTCCATTAAGATCTACTATACGTACCGTAGCGCGACTTGGCAGTTCTAATGTGAATCTACCTGAAGTTGGGTTAGGATATACCAAGAATTCGGGTAAGTTTTGGTCTTCTACTCCCAACATAAATATCTCTACCTGTGTCTTTTCTGAAACTCCAGTTTCATAAACTGCTTCAACTTCTGCTATGTGCCCTTGTGGTGTAAGGTTTTCTAACAAGAATGTTGTTTCTGTTACATCTTCAGAAATTAAGTTGCCATCTAGATAAATGTTATAGGAAAGAGCGTGGTCATACTCTCTTTCAAATTTGATGTCATCTATTTTAAGGATATAACTGTCGTTACTTACATAATTAATAGCAACATATTTAGCATCTACGGGTGTATCAAAAGAATATTGAGTCCAAGCTTCAGGAACAGTAATTTCATTTCCGAATGCTGTAAAATCTGATACATCGGTTCCAGTAGTAGAATATAGTACTCTAATATTTTCTGGGGTTGCGCCTACTAAAGAAGCTGCGCTGAATGAAAACTCACCAGTTCCGGCAGGAATTATTATCCAGTCGTTATTAGCACCATTAGGACCAGCAAAGCCAGTTAAAAATCTACGTCCAGAAACTGCCTCCATTGCTATTGGTGGCGATGTTGCGTATGGATTAAAAACCATAAACGACATAGGGTCTCCAGCACTTGGGAAGTTGAAATTAGTATAGGTGTACGTTTCTAATCCGTCTAAATCCCTAAGAATATAATTTGAAATATTCTGACGTTCAAAATCGTCATATCTTTCCATTTGATCTGTATAGGTACTGTGAAGTGTCCAATCAAGTTGGGCTGCATCTGTACCTATAATAGTAGCTGTAAGATTTGAAGGTTGTACTTTATTCAAATTAACCGGAACTGTAAGACTACCGTTTTCTTCTACTACTACGTCAGTAAGTTCTACGATTTCGTAGTTATCCAATTCAATACGTATGTTATACGTACCGTGTAATAAATGATCGAATGTTACAGATGGTGGTGCTGCCACAGTTGTTTCTGCAAAATTATTGCTATTCGAAATAGAAATATAGGCTCCTTCTAAACTACCACTATCGGTTGTTAGGTTTAAAGTGAAATCGAAGAACATATTATGTTCAATTTCATTTGAAATACCTTTTTCAGAAACAAGGCTATTACCATATTCAGCGGTAATTCCGTATTTGTACATATCGGGCGCGGCACTGCTTAAAGTGGGATCGTTAAAAGTGGTAGCTGTAATAGGGGCCGTAGTAAGCTCTGTCCACGTAGTTGCGGCTGCAGGGCTTCTATAAACTCTATAACCTGATGGATTGGCAGCTGTAGTATTATTAGTAATACCGTAGATGTTCCAGTTCTTATTAGTAAGGCTCATCGCGGTCCATACACCATTCTCGTACTTCATACTTCCCTTGTAAGCTGGGACGTTTGGTCCATCGTCTAGTCCTATTGGGTAAGCGCCGTATTGACCGGCAAGAAATTCAATTCCTATCCAAAGTTCTTTCGTATTATCAATAGCAATTGTCTGTGAAAGTTCAAAATCATACCATCCTTCCGTTGTGATAGAAGCGGTTTGTGAATGTATTAGTTCTGCCCCGTTGGCTCCTTCAAAAATTTTAATGATGATCTCGGCATTGTTAGCTATGTAAGCTTTTACATGTGTAAGTTCTGCATCAGCATTTACTTGATTTTGCAAATCTGAAGGCAGAAATCTTATACCTGCAATAAACGGATCGCCTCCATTCCCCCAAGAATCTCCTGCGGTAACAAAGTCTCCCCACCCTATTGAGGTTTCGTTAGAATAGCCAACTGGAACTCTCCAGTTTACTTCGCCAACACCATTATTATTTACCGCCATCACATTACCTGGCTTAGGTGTTGCTAGATTTAGGGTAATAGGGTCTAGTGTATAATCTGCCGCCTCACTTGTAATATTTATTGTTTCCGCACTATATAACGGATGTACAGCTTCAAGATCGTATTGCTTATTGGCGAAGGCATCTAAAGTATAATTACCAGTAGCATCGCTGATGGTAGAAAATTCAGAAAAGCCAGTTAAATGAAGGTTAACACCTTCTATTCCTAACCCTGCCTCGTCAATCACAGTTCCAGAGATTACTATTGGAAGCGAATTATCTAAAACAGCATCTAGAACAAGTTGTTCGTTAGGTGCAATAGTAAAACCTATTTCAATAGTGTTAAACGTATTTTTGCTAAAGGTAGCTACGTAATCGCCAGCCATAAGCGCTGGGATTGTATAATTTCCTGTAGCATCTGTAGTAGTTGTTTCGGTTTGGTAAGCGCTACCTCCATTTGGAGTTATAGTTACTGTTACATCTTGCAATGGTGAGCCATCTGAAAGAAGTGTAACTGTACCCGATAAGCTACCGTAATCTGTGGTTTTTTCAACAACGATACTTGGGATAGTAGGTACTACCGTAGTAGCCCAAGATGCCGGTTGCGATGTAACTACACTTAGATCTACAGAGGTACCATTTGCATAATACGTACGCATTCCGTCGACCGGTGTATTGTAAAAGTTTCTTGGATTTACCGACGGTGGATTTGCCAGTAATGGTTTTACGATGGTTATAATTACATTTTGATTACTGCTAGCATCGTAATAAAAAGGTTGGTCTAAATCGATTGCAATTTCATTTGTTCCTGCAGGGAATTCAACATCGCCATCAAACAATAGTTTTTGATCGCCATAGTATTCCCATACTGCATTGTAAATGGTTGTTCCAAAAGTATCGCGATTCGATAAACTCATATATACTTTATAACGAGCTGTAGTTGTAGTTCCTAAATTTCCAAAATAAGAAATTGATGTAATAAGGCCACTGTTACCTATTTCTTCAGGCGTATAAATACTTTGCGAAATAACAGAACCTCTACTAAGTTCGAAAGGCTGGGTGGCAACAGCATTGCCGCTGGTTACAGACATTTGGTTTTCTCCCAGGCCTGAGTAAGCAGACACAATTGCAGAAACGCCTAAATTAGCAGGGCTCGTTTGTGCGGTGATGCTATAAGTATAAAGGTATAATGCGGGAATATTGTTTTCAGTAAAAGTGGTTCCTGGATGCATCTCTACTAATGTTTCGGTAGTAGCACCAAGACTACGTTTAATAGTATAACCTACCACAGGATCTTGTAATACACCTCCATTTGCGCCGTAATCTACCGCGTCCCAAGAGATCACTGTATTTGAGCTTGCATCTTGTGTAAATGTTATATTAGCAGGAGCTCCAGGAGTAGTTTCATATCCAAAAAAGGTAGATGGGGTATTATAAGGAATACCATTGCCAGCATTATTATAAGGTACAAATCTATGGGTATAAGTGCCTTCTGCAGGCAGTACATCTATATAGTTCATGCTTTGGCCCACAGCTGAAGGAAGATCTGCAATTTCAATAAGATTCATTGGGTTTGTACCTCTATAAATCTTTACGCCCGTCATATTTGAAAGCGTATTACCCGCATTATCTACCGTAGGATTAACCCAGTCAAAATGAGCTTCAAATTCAGTTCCAATTTGTGTTTCTACAGTAAACTGAGTGATCGCGCCTGGCGCTAAAGGCTCTGTATTTGGAGAAAATTGAAGATCGTCCACAAGCATCATATAACCTTGGGATACACTATTTATAGCTAAGTATTTTGCATTAGCAGGAATTACATACTCAAACTTTGTCCAGTTTAATGAGGGAGTTGTGGTGTTTCCTCCATTAAAGAGTATAAAATCCTGAGGGTCTGTTCCTGTAGTTGAATAGCCTACTTTGAAGGCATCAGGACCCAAAAAATCGGCGGCACTTTTAAGGTAAAACGAGAAGCTTCCACCTGGATGATTTACCAATTCATCAGAAATTAGCCAGTCGTTTACTGGGCCATCCCATGAAGAGATACTTGCGAAATATTTTTCACCTGAATGGGTGTCGAAACCATTAAGAGTGTTAGGTGGACTGGTTTGCGAAGGTGTATAAACTATAAATCCTAATGGGTCGCCCTTTCCTGGAAAACTTTGAAATGGGCCAGCGGTATTTAAACCATCCACATCGACGGAGGTCCATCCAAGGATATTATTTTGTGTAAAATCGGCATGTGATTCTACATCATCATTAAAGGGTTGTAACTGTCCCTGCGCCCAGCCAGTAATGGCAATTAAGAGGGCAAACAGTAAAGTAGCGTTTGTTTTTTTCATTCTAAATGTTTTTTTTAGGGTTTTTTTACAATCAAGAAGACTTAATTCAAAAAAATATATTGAGGGAGCAAACTAATCAGTTTAGCTTCAATTGACCAAATTTTATTACTCCGTTTGGTCCCAAACAGACACCCAGAAATGATAAGATGTTATATATGAATATTTTATGAATTGAGGTGTTTTTTCCGATAAACAGCTGGGGTTACTCCTTCAATGTCTTTAAAAAATCTATAGAAGACAGACATAGATTTAAAACCAGCTTCTGCGGCAATACCTTCAATGGTAAAATGAAGAAGGGTTTCCCCAGCAAGCAAGCGTTTGCTTTCCTCGATGCGCAATTCGTTTATATAATTGTAGAAGGTTTTATTTAAACTATTATTGAGGCTATGCGAAATGGCATTTCTGCTTTCCGAAATTGCGTCGGCTAAATCGTTTAGGCTAAAGTTTGGGTTTTTATATACTTTTTGTTCGCTCATAAGCTTTTCAACTTTATCGATAATAGTATCGTCTTTGAGAAGATCTAGTTTATAGGCGTGTAAAATTTTAGGCGAATCGTATGCGCTTTGGGGAACATCATTTAAATGGGTTTCATTTGAATAAGTTTCGGCATGAGGGTCTACCCGATCGAAAATTAAAGGGTATTTATATATCATTAAGGTTATATAGAATAAACTAACAGCAATCACGGCGTGGTATGCCATGTATAGAATATAAGGATCAAGATAGGTAATCCGTAAAATGGTAGATACTCCACCAATAACAAAGACCAAGGCAAAACTGTAATTTATAATATGTAGCCATTCCAGTTGCCTGCTTTCAATTTCAGAATATCGCTCCTTGAGCCGCTGATGCCTCAGTTTTAAAATGCGGTTTGTTTTAATAAAATAAAAAGGCCCCTGTATAGTTGCGAGGTAAGAGCAAAGCAAGGTTCTAGTACGATACCACTCGTGCTGCCGCATAGTAGCAATAGAAAAGTCACTGTCAAAAAACAGATATAAAGTAAAGGCTACATAAAGGTACACTGGCAAAAAATGCAGGTGGTCACTCTTTTGGAAGCCTTCATATTCGTAGAAAAGAAATTTAACATAGAGATAGATGGGAGGAAACAAAACAAGGGCGATCATCGGGCCTATAAAAGTAGTAAGCGCTACGCTAAAAAATGGGCCTTGGTGGATGAAGGCAAAAAACCAGTAACAGGAAAATCCCCATACAAACAGAAGTAGGGCAAGCATATTATTGGCAAAGGGCCTGTCTTTGTTTTTGGTTGTGAGGTAAATACCCGTCACCGCTTGGGACGCACCAAAAAGCATTAAAACCGAAAAATAAGATTCAATTAGGGATAACATGAAGTATTACAAAGCTAGGATGAAGGGAAAACTACTATTTATAGAATGGGGTTTAATTTAGGTTATAAATTTAGCAATAAGGTGAAGGGTAAACAAGACATTAATATTGAATTTAACTATTGCTTTTTCAACAGGGATTGTGGCTTTGTAGGCCGAATTTAAAAACATATCAAACAATAAATCTCGCAACTTACAGATTTTCAAATCACCAGGGAATACAAGCCCTAATCCTGCGTGAATCTTTGAATTTCATTTTAGGACGACTCAATTAATATGATTACTTTTGCACATTGTAATAATACTAACCTGGACAGGTTAAAAAGTTAATCCAATGGTTTAACTTTTTTTTGTTTTGCACATTTTTGCAGCGGCTTTAAGTATTTTTATAATATGTACCCACCCGGGTGCTGGAATTGGTAGACAGGCATGGTTGAGGGCCATGTGTCCTTTGGGCGTGTGGGTTCAAGTCCCATTCCGGGTACGAATAAAACCCCGTAAGACTATGTTTTATGGGGTTTTTCAATTTTTGGATTATCAAATTTAGGAACAGTCTTCAGAAAATTTCTACTTCTTTAATATTGATAGCATTAGAAGGAAACGGATAGTAACTCCTTTCCGAGATCGTGCACCGCTTTTTCGATTTTTTTGGCCTGATCTTCTGAGGCATTTGCTTTGCCGGTTTTATATTGACGTAACAAGGAAGAATTGATATTTGCTTTTTCGGCTATTGATCCAATTTTTACCTCTGGTATAAGATTGAAGAAACTCTCAAGGTCCATTTTATACTCAAATTCCACTCCATTTTTATACTTAACGACCCAGTCCTCTTTTAATTCCTGAGCTACTTCCAAGTGTTCATCAAATACTTTTTGAATTTCTTTTTTCAATTCAGATAGTGAATTCCCATAGGCTGAAACTACTCCGTCTAAATTTTCTGTCGTACCCCAATAGGTACCGTCCGTTGCTTTTTCGACATAGACTTTAATTCTTTTTTTTTCCATTTTTGCTGTCTTTTTTTACCCTGCATTGCCACCTAATTCTTTAATAATGAAAGTGGTGTTAAATACTAAGCCCCGCTTGTTTTAAGATTGAATTTACTGTTCCTATCGGCACATCCTTTTTTGGATGGGGAATAGTAACTAATCCCTTTTTCACTGGATGTTTGAAATGGTGATGGCTGCCCTTGGTTCTCACAATGTACCAACCATCCTTTTCAATCATCTTTATCAAGGAACTTGATTTCATAATCCAAATATATAACAATTTTGTTATATAACAAAATTGTTATAATCTGACTTACATTCGAATGTACTCCGAGAATGAAAAATGGGGCCCGCAATTCTTATTTAGAAAAAGCTAGTTCTATCCCTAAAATCTGACATTAATATTTGTTTAGAGTTTTCAACATTTTTCTAAACAATCTCACATCTTTTTAGTACTTTCACCTCGTAATAATAAATTATTCTTCAGTGGTCAAAACACAATTTGGCATTAAAGATCTCGAGAATCTTTCCAACGTAAAAGCCCATACCATTAGGATTTGGGAGAAAAGATACAACCTTCTTGAGCCAGACCGTACCGATACAAACATTAGAAAGTACAATCTCGAAAATCTAAAAAAGCTATTAAATATAGCTTACCTATATAATGCCGGGTATAAAATTTCGAAACTTGCAAGTTTAGATTCTACGCAAATTCAAAAGTTGATTAGGGAAAGCATAAATGGGCTCGATTCAGAGTATATGCTCAATGTTTTTAAATCGGCAATGTTTGAATTTGACGATGAACTTTTTGACGCTACCTTGGACAAATTTTTGGAGAAACGATCTTTCAGAGATGTTTTCATACAAATATTCGTGCCACTACTTAATGAAATGGGTATTCTCTGGCATTCGGGAACTATTGATCCATCGCACGAACATTTTATTTCAGAGAAAATAAAACATTCCATTATCGAGCATTCGGCTAAGCATAAGCATACTACTGACCGAAAAAATACGCAGCTATTTGCGCTTTATCTTCCTTTCCAAGAAATTCACGAGATTGGCTTACTCTATGCTAATTATGAGCTGCTATCAGCTGGATACAGGACCATATACCTAGGCGCTAATATACCGATGGATAGCTTAAAGCACGTTCTAAAGACCAAAACCAAAATAACTTTTGTCACCTATTTTACTGTACAACCAGAGAATGATAACCTTGAGAAATATTTAAACGAATTTCAAAATGAAGTTTGCGCCAAAGGCCCCAGTGAACTTTGGGTTTTAGGCCGCAAGTTTAGTAAGAACTACAAGAGCACAAAAAATGTAAAGCTTTTTAAAGACGTAAAACATTTTACAGATCAAGTTGAAAGCCTTTCAAACAGTTAATTTCTAGTCCTTTTAAAATAAATCTACCAAAGGTTTAGTCTCTCTAATTTATTAAATAAAAGCCAAAAATGATCTGCAACTTTTATTTTTGTTTAAATATAATGTAGATTTGTTAAACAATATGAAAAAAATCGCAGTTATTGGTTCCGGCTTTTCATCCATCGCGGCTTCGTGTTACTTGGCTCAAGCGGGAAATAATGTAACTATCTACGAAAAAAACAGTACGATTGGTGGCCGAGCTAGGCAGTTAAAGAAAGACGGTTTCACTTTTGACATGGGCCCTACTTGGTACTGGATGCCAGACGTTTTTGAACGCTTTTTCAATGATTTCGGGAAAGCACCTTCAGATTATTATGAGCTTGAAAAGCTAAATCCAGCATACCGTGTGTATTTTGGAAAAGATGATTTCATCACAATAGAAGATACGCTCGAAAAAATATGCGCTGCTTTTGAAAAGGAAGAATCTGGAAGTTCCATAAAACTCCGGAAATTCATGGATCAAGCTATGGATAACTACAACATAGCTATCAAAGATTTGGTATATCGCCCAGGCGTTTCTCCTTTAGAGCTGGTTACTGTTACTACAATGAAAAAGATTGGGCAGTTTTTCAGCACTATTAGTAAGGACGTTCGCAGAGAATTTACGAATCCAAAATTAATTTCAATTTTAGAATTCCCTGTTTTATTTTTAGGAGCGAAGCCTTCCAACACCCCAGCATTTTATAGTTTTATGAATTATGCCGACTTCGGACTCGGAACTTTTCATCCAAAAGAAGGCATGTATTCTGTAGTTGAAGGAATGAAAACGCTAGCTGAAGACTTAGGGGTAACCATAAAAACCAATCAGAATGTAGAAAAAATAATCGTTGAAAACGGAAAAGCAAATTCGTTGCTTATAAACGGTGAAAAAATTGAGGCCGATGTAATTTTAAGCGGCGCCGATTACCACCATACCGAAACACTTTTAGACAAGCAGTTTCGTCAATATTCAGAAAGCTATTGGAGTAAAAAAACCTTTGCCCCTTCTGCCCTGCTGTTCTATATTGGTTTCGATAAAAAAATTGAAAACGTAGATCATCACACCTTGTTTTTCGATGTAGATTTTGAAAAGCATTCACAAGAAATTTACGATTCCCCACAATGGCCAGATGAACCATTATTTTATGCAAGTTTCCCTTCAAAAACAGATGCTAGTGTTTCGCCTATAGGCAAAGAAGCAGGTATTTTCCTGATTCCGTTAGCTCCTGGATTAGATGATATTCCAGAAATTAGAGAAGATTATTTCGAGAAAATAATGGATCGTTTTGAAAAAACAACAAACCAAGAGGTTAAAAAATACGTTATATTTAAGGAATCGTTTTGTATTAATGATTTTGTTTCAGACTACAACAGTTACAAGGGTAATGCGTATGGTTTGGCAAATACACTATTGCAAACGGCCTTTTTAAGACCAAAATTGAAAAGTGGTAAAGTGAAAAATCTTTTTTTTACCGGACAGCTCACCGTGCCGGGACCAGGAGTTCCACCCGCCCTTATCTCAGGAAAATTAGTTGCAGGTTTAATCTAAAAAGAGAACACACATTGAAAGAACTTTTTGACATAGTATCGCGTAAATGCAGCAAAGAGGTTACTGGAACTTACAGTACTTCCTTTTCGTTAGCCACTCGTATGCTTGGACCTTCCATTCGCCAAGACATTTATAATATTTACGGTTTTGTGCGTTTTGCAGATGAAATTGTTGATTCATTTCACGATTATAATAAGGAAGTTCTTTTCGACCGCTTTGAGTACGGTTTGGCTGAAGCACTTGAAGATGGTATTAGTTTGAACCCAATTTTAAATTCATTTCAGGAAACAGTCCGTAAATACGAAATTGACAAAACCTTAATCGACAAATTTATGTCGAGTATGCGCTTAGATTTAACCAAAAGTGTTTATAATACTACTGAAGAATTTAATGATTACATCTATGGCTCTGCAGATGTTGTAGGCTTAATGTGTTTAAAAGTATTTGTAAAAGGAGATGACGCAAAATACCATCAGTTAAAAGAATCTGCTATGAGTTTGGGTTCGGCGTTTCAAAAAGTAAATTTTTTACGCGACCTAAAAGAAGATTTTGAAAACTTAAACAGAACCTATTTTCCAAATACAAATTTGGCTGCTTTAGACGAAGCTTCAAAAGCGCAAATAATACAAGAGATTGAAGAAAACTTCAACCACGGATACCAGGGAATTTTACAATTACCGCACGATTCTAAACTCGGTGTTTTTGTAGCGTATAGATATTACAAACGTTTATTGAAAAAACTTCAGCAAACACCCGCAACCGAAATTAAAAATGTGCGCATCCGCGTTCCGAATGTTGAAAAAATTGGGCTTTTAACGCGGAGCTATGTAAAATATCAATTAAATTTGGTGAAATAATTTTAGTTATTTTTCCTATTTATTTCACATTAGGAATTTCAAAATCACAAATTAAAAAGTAAAATGACCACTGTTCTTTGGATATTAATTTTCATTGTCACTTTCAGTATTATGGAGTTTATGGCGTGGTTTACCCATAAATACGTTATGCACGGTTTTCTGTGGAAGCTACACAAGGACCATCACCACAAAGATCACGGTAGTTGGTGGGAGCGTAATGACTATTTCTTCATTTTTTACGCATTGGTTAGCATCAGCTGTTTTATTGGCTGGAGCTATTTCGGCTTTTGGGCTGGATTGCCTATAGGTTTGGGTATTTTCGCTTACGGACTTGCCTATTTTTTTGTTCACGATATTTTTATACACCAACGTTTTAAAATGTTCCGAAACGCCAATAATTGGTATGCTCGTGGTATAAGACGCGCTCACAAAATGCACCACAAACACTTAGGAAAAGATAAAGGTGAGTGCTTCGGGATGCTTTTTCCGCCATTAAAATATTTTAAAAAATAAACCATGTGGCATCTTTATTTTCTGCTGAATATTGCATCGTTTAGCGTTCCATTTTTGTTCAGCTTTCACCCAAAATTGAAGTTTTATAAACTTTGGAAATACTTCTTCCCCGCCACCTTTATTATGATGGCTTTTTTTATACCCTGGGATATCATTTTTACGCAAAATGGCTATTGGGGTTTTAATGAAAAATATCTCTCCGGAATAAGTTTAGCTGCCCTTCCTTTAGAGGAATGGATTTTCTTTATCTGCATTCCATACGCTTGTATTTTTACCATTTATGCGTTTAAAAATTTGCTTCCCAAGTTTTCATTATCAAATAAAACCACGGATATAGTATATTATACACTACAGACTGTTTTAATTGTTACGCTACTTTATTTTTATGATCGGTGGTATACGGCCGTAAATTTTGGATATGCAATCGTTTTATTGGTTATGGTTTATAATTATAAACGCGATGTTTTAAACGTTTTCTTTCCAGTTTTCCTCATCCTTTTGGTTCCCTTTTTTATTGTGAATGGTTTCCTTACTGGAAGTTGGATTCACGAAGAAGTAGTTTGGTATAACGACGCACAAAATTTGGGTATACGAGTAGGCACAGTACCGATTGAAGACAGTATTTATGCATTAACAATGTTGCTGACTATCTATGTTTTAATGGAAAAATTTAGGGAGAAATACGGTTCAAAACCAATTGAAATAGCAAAATAATTTTCTGAAAAAATCGACAAATTAACTGCTATAAAATTTCATATGCAATAGAAGGAAAGATGTAAATTGATTAAGAATTTGCATTACATTTATTCCGCAAAATTACATTGTTTATGATACACCCTAAAACAGAATTAAAGTTTATAAGCAAGGAAGTAGGATATGGCGTAGTTGCTACAGAATTTATTCCCGCTGGCACAATAACGTGGGCTTTAGACGATTTGGACCGTGAGTTTACTCCCGCCAAACTAAAGAAAATGAACGCGCTTTACCAAAACATTTTAGACACTTATTGCTATAGAAACCGGAAAGGAAACTACGTGCTTTGTTGGGATTATGGCCGCTACGTAAACCATAGTTTTAAAAGCAATTGCATATCTACCGCCTACGACTTTGAAATTGCAATCCGCGATATACATCCCGGAGAAGAATTAACCGATGATTATGGATACCTAAATGTTTCTGAGCCTTTTACAGGTATAGAAGAAGGCACGCGCCGTAAAACTGTATATCCTGACGATCTTTTAAATCATCACGAAACTTGGGACAAGCAACTCATTAAAAATTTTCCAAAAATTATAAAGGTAGATCAACCTTTGAAATCTTTATTAAGTGCGAAATCGTGGGATAGAATTACTGCAATTGCAGAAGGAAAAAAGGAGATGAAATCTATTAAAGAAATTTACTATTCTGTATAGTTTTTACAGATTATTCTTCTAGCAGTTTATCCAGAAGTGTTTTCATTTTTTCGCTATTCCAATCGGCTGCGCCTTGTTCATCTATTATAATTTCGCCCTTTTTGGAAATTAAATAAGTAGTGGGCAAAACGTGTGCCTCCAACTTTTTTGGTGCTTCAAAAGTTTGAAGAAAGATGGGCAGGGTGTAAGCATTCTTCACCATAAATTTTTCAACTTTTTCAGGCATTTCCGAAGTCACAAAATAGAAGTCTACTTTATTGCCATAAACATCGTATAATTTTTGGAATGAAGGCATTTCTGCTACACAGGGAGGGCACCAAGTAGCCCAAAAATTCACAATAGTTACTTTCCCTTTAGATTGTGAAAAGTTTACTTCTTCGGCATTTAATTTTCGCAAATTCCAATCGTAATCTTGAAGTGATTCTCGCTCACTTTCAGCTTTTTCAGAAGGAGAAAAAGAAATAAGTCGTTGCACAAATACCTGAATGGGCATGCGTGTTTGCGGAAAAATAAGCAAAACCAATATAGCGACAAATAAAATGTTGCTCCAGTGTTTTTTTAGAAATGGAATCATAATTTTAGGGTATAAAAAAACCTAACAGGTATTTTAAATCTGTTAGGTTTTGAATATTTAGTAAACGGTTTTTAACCGTTTTGTATTTTAATCAAATTCAAAGCCGATCCTTCACGGTACCACTTTATTTGCGCATCGTTATAAGTATGGTTCACTTTAATCGTGTCTTTATTTCCATTTTTATGAACGATTTCAATAGTTAAGGGCGTGTTTTCAGCAAAATCTGCAATATCCACAAAGTTGAAAGTATCATCTTCTTGGATTAAATCATAATCTGCTTCATTCGCAAATGTAAGACCTAACATTCCTTGTTTTTTAAGGTTTGTTTCGTGAATTCTTGCAAAAGATTTTACTAGAACCGCGGCAACACCCAAAAATCTTGGCTGCATAGCTGCGTGTTCTCTTGAGGAACCTTCACCATAGTTGTGATCGCCCACAACAATAGTTTTAATTCCTTTAGCTTTATACTCACGTTGCACATCTGGTACACCACCGTATTCGCCTGTAAATTGATTTTTTACAAAATTGGTCTTTTTGTTGAAAGCATTTATAGCTCCAATTAAAGTATTGTTAGAGATATTGTCTAAATGTCCGCGGTAACGCAACCAAGGTCCAGCCATAGAAATATGATCTGTTGTACATTTTCCGAAAGCTTTAATTAGCAATTTTACGCCTTGCAATTCAGAATTCGTAATAGGTACAAATGGCTTCAATAATTGAAGACGTTCGCTATCTGTAGCAACTCTCACTTCAACCGAGCTACCATCTTCCTTAGGTGCTAAATATCCATTGTCGTCTACAGCAAATCCTTTTGGAGGAAGTTCTAAACCAACTGGTATATCAAATTTTACTTCTTGACCGTCTTCGTTTAAAAGCGTATCATTCATTGGGTCGAAATCTAAACGGCCCGAAATTGCAATTGCGGCAACCATTTCTGGTGAACCAACAAAAGCGTGGGTGTTAGGATTTCCATCGGCACGTTTAGAAAAGTTTCTGTTGAAAGAATGCACGATCGTATTCTTTTCATCTCCTTTTCTGTCACTTCTATCCCACTGACCAATACACGGTCCGCAAGCGTTTGTGAAAATAGTTGCGCCAAGGTTTTCGAAAACATCCAAAAGGCCATCACGTTCCGCAGTAAAACGAATTGTTTCCGAACCAGGATTTATTCCGAAGTCACTTTTAGGTTTTAATTTCTTATCGATTGCCTGTTGCGCAATAGAAGCAGCACGCGTTAAATCTTCATAAGATGAGTTTGTACAACTACCAATTAAACCCCAATCTACTTTTATAGGCCAATCGTTCTTTTTTGCTTTTTCACCCAATTCGCCAACCGGAGTTGCTAAATCTGGAGTAAAAGGTCCATTTAAGTGTGGACGCAAAGTGTTTAAATCTATTTCAATAACTTGATCGAAGTAGGCTTCAGGATTCGCATAGACTTCGTCATCACCTGTTAAATGTTCTCTGACTTTATTTGCTTCGTCTGCAATATCTTCACGGTCTGTTGCTCTTAGGAAACGCTCCATTGCATCATCATAACCAAAGGTTGAAGTGGTTGCACCAATTTCGGCACCCATATTACAAATTGTTCCTTTACCTGTACAAGAAAGGTTTTTTGCTCCTGGTCCAAAATATTCAACAATAGCCCCTGTTCCTCCTTTTACAGTAAGGATTCCAGCTACTTTTAAAATAACATCTTTTGAAGCCGTCCAGCCGTTAAGTTCGCCAGTTAATTTAACACCTATTAATTTTGGGAATTTTAATTCCCAAGGCATTCCTGCCATTACATCAACAGCATCTGCGCCACCAACACCAATGGCAACCATTCCTAAACCACCTGCATTTACAGTGTGGCTATCGGTACCAATCATCATTCCACCTGGAAAAGCGTAATTTTCTAAAACAACTTGGTGAATAATTCCAGCACCCGGTCTCCAGAAACCAATTCCGTATTTGTTTGAAACAGATTCTAAGAAGTCAAAAACCTCGTTACTAGTTTCGTTAGCGCGCTTTAAATCTGGCACTGCGCCTTGTTTGGCTTGTATTAAGTGATCGCAATGTACAGTGGTTGGAACTGCAACTGTTTTCTTACCCGCTTGCATAAATTGCAAAAGAGCCATTTGTGCAGTTGCATCTTGGCAAGCTATTCTATCAGGCGCAAAATCTACATAATCCTTTCCGCGTTGGAATGTTTTATTCGGATTGCCGTCCCAAAGGTGAGAGTATAATATTTTTTCTGAAAGTGTAAGTGGTTTTCCCGTGATTTCACGTGCTTTATCAACACGTTCTGCCATCTGGGCGTAAACCTTTTTAATCATATCAATATCAAATGCCATAGTTGTATTTTTTCTAGTTGCGAAATTACAAAATTTTATAATAATTAAAAAGTATATAAAGGAATTGCTTATTTAGTGAATATAATTCACTAAATAGTAATTTCTATTGCGTAAAATTATCAAATCCTTAATATTAGATAGCTAATTTTAAGAAATTCAAAATTTTCGGTTTTAATGCTTATAAAAAATCTTTGAGTGGAGCGTGATTGTACCTTATTTAATACAAACTTTTAATGATTTCTTCAATGCTTAAGCCTTCTGCTTCCGCTTTGTAGTTTTTAATTAATCGATGACGAAGGATTGCAACTGCAGCCTTTTGCACGTCTTCGATATCTGGAGAAAATTTACCGTGTATTGCGGCGTTTGTTTTTGCTGCCAATATAAGGTTTTGTGAAGCTCTTGGGCCAGCGCCCCAATCAATATAGTTCTTTACAGTTTCTGTTGCAGTATCGCTATTAGGGCGGGTTTTGCTAACTAAAGTAACTGCATATTCCACAACGTTATCCGCCACTGGAATTCTTCTAATTAACTGTTGAAAATCGATTATTTCTTGAGCTGAAAAAAGTGCATTTACTTTTTGGGTTTCGCCTGAAGTGGTTTGTTTAACTACTTCAACTTCTTCAGAAAACGAAGGATATTCAAGGTTTATGGCAAACATAAAACGGTCTAATTGTGCTTCTGGCAAAGGATAAGTTCCCTCCTGCTCTATTGGGTTTTGTGTAGCGAGTACAAAATATGGTAAATCTAGTTTGTAATGTTGGCCAGCTACAGTAACTGCGCGTTCCTGCATAGCCTCTAAAAGAGCCGCTTGGGTTTTGGGCGGCGTTCTGTTAATCTCGTCTGCTAGAATAATATTGGCGAAAATTGGCCCTTTTATAAATTTGAATTCGCGATTATTATCTAAGATTTCAGAACCTAAAATATCGCTCGGCATCAAATCTGGCGTAAACTGTATTCTCTTAAAATTAAGGCCAAGTGCTTCGGCGACGGTATTAACCAACAAGGTTTTTGCAAGACCCGGAACGCCAATAAGCAATGCGTGTCCGCCAGAAAAGATAGCGAGCAAAACCTGCTCAACCACTTCATCTTGACCTACTATTACTTTTTTAATTTCTTGTTTAAGGGCGTTGTATTTTGAAACCAGTTGTTTTACCGCTGCTACGTCTGACATAGTGTTTTTCTATATTATTTTTTTAACCAACCTCCAGCAAATTCACAATCCTGGTAATCTTGATTGATGCTAATATACGTATCTTTTATTTTCTCGTTCTGCCATTTGTTGATTACCTTAATTTGCTTTTCGCGCAATGCTAGTTGCTTGATTCGCTCATAATCATTTGTATAGTCGGCTTGGTGTTCAACGTATTTTTTAGTCACGGTAAGAATTTTCAAACTACTCTTTCCTGTGCGGTCGCGGTCGGTAAAAATTTCTGATACTGCACCTTCTTTTAAATTATACACTTGTGCACTAAGAGTTGGATCCATTTTGGTAAGATCGAATTTAGTGTCGAATGAAATTGGATTTACTAATTGTCCGCCGTTATTACGGGTTTCTTTATCGTCTGAATTTTTTCGAGCTGCTTCAGCGAAAGTAATTTCGCCTGCTTCAATTTTCGTTTTTAAATCTTCAATCTTCTTTTGTGCTGCATCGATAGATTTCTGAGAAACTTCTGGAAACATCAATATATGCCTAACATCAACTTCTTGTCCTCGAATTTTTTCGACATACAGTATGTGCCATCCAAATTCCGTTTCAAAAGGTTCGCTGATTTCACCTTCTAAAAGTGAAAAGGCCTGATCTTTAAACTCTTTAGCCCAAGGTGAATCGCGCTTAACGCCCGTGTAAAGTCCTCCTTTAGAATTTGAGCCTGGATCTTTAGAATAAAGAACCGCTTTAGTAGAAAAACTAGCCCCATTGTCTAGAATATCTGCGCGGATAGCATTTAACCTTCCAACAACTTCATCTATTGCTTGTTTTGTAACTTCTGGATCTACCACTATTTGAGCAATTTCAATTTCAGCGCCAAAAATTGGGCGATCTTCTTCTGGAATTGAGTAGAAAAAAGTTCGTACTTCTTCAGGTGTTACTTCTAGTTTTTCAATTACCTTTTGTTGCATCAAACTTGCGAGTTTAATACTCTTATTGGCTTCAAAAAGATCTCTTCTTAAATCGGCCATATTATCTTTTCTATAATAAGCCGCTACTTTTTCTTCGCTTCCCAATTCACCAATCATATATTGTAATTGCTGATCTATCATTCCATTAATTTCTGCATCTGGAACCAAGATACTATCTTGTTTAGCTTGGTGAGCGTACAATTTGTCTTCCATTAATTTACCCATTAATTGGCAACGGGTAATATCTTCAATAGACATTCCTTGCGATTGCATTTCAACATAAGCCTTATCAATATCACTGTCAAGAATAACATATTCTCCAACAACGGCGCTAACGCCTTCGGCTTTATATCTTTTAAAAGGTTTTAATGTATCGCGCTTTACCGTTTTCTGCATAACTAATGAGTCGTTGCTTTTTGCAACGCCGGTACTATCTGGCTCCACAACGGTTTGTGCTTGTAGTATTGCAGTAGAAAAAAGCAACACCAATAAAAATTTATTCATTTTTATAGATTTCAAAATTATTTGTTTCAATAGCATCTTTTGTAATATCTGTTTCAAGTTTTTTAATAAGCTCAAGCTTTCTTTTATTCAGAATAATCTGTTTTAAAGTAGGCATAATGTAGGAAATAGGTGCCGTATCATTGGGGTTGAGCACATTTTCAATTTTCACCAAATATACTCCTAATGAATCTTGCAATTGTGTAAAATTGGATTTTTTTAACACTTGATCGCTAGTGCTTCTAATTACTGGTAAAGTGTTCAGTAAAACTTCTCTTTTCACCCAAACAGTGTCGTTAAAGTTTGAGGAAATAAACTGGTAGTTCTGACTGGTGAGCGATTTTTTATCCTTTTCGTTATAACGGTTCAATTTTTCCTTTACAGCGGGCAAACCGTCATAATTTACAGGTAATTGAACGTAACGCAATTTTACCAATTGATCTTTTAATTTAAAGTTTTCTTTATTGGTTTCGTAATATTCCCGAAATTCCTGCTCTGTAATAACGCTATCTAATTGCTTGCTAACAATTACATTTTTATAAGCTTCGGTAAGTAAATCATTATGATATGACTGAACAAGCTTATCGTATTGATCTAGCTTATCTGCAGGTATATTTATTCTTGCTTGGTCAATAAGCAGCTGTTGGGTAGCCCAACGGTTTATGTAATTATTTACAATGAGCGTACTATCTTCTGCCGAAGTATTTGCGCCTATCAGTTTTACAATGTCTGCTTCATATAAATAGTTGTCGTTTACACGGGCTATAACATTTTCTTTAGTTTCCGTTTTAAAATACTCACAGGAAACCAAGAAAGCACTAACAATAGTTATATAAAGAATTTGACGAATCATTTCAACTCCTTTTTAACGTGTTTTAAAGTTTTTTGATTTACTTCAACTTTATACTTTTTGCGAAGGCTTTCCATCCAAGTCAGCTCTAATTCATTTTGATAATTGCTCAAAACTTTACCTTTAACCTCGTCTAAAGTTTTATATCCGGGAGCGAGTATTTCTTTAATATTAACTACCACGAACGAATCGTTGTTTGGATATACAGAAGAAACGCCGCTTTTTATCTCTAAGTTCTTTGGAAGCTCAGATTGGTTAATTTCAAAAATTCCCGGCGTTATCAATACGTTTATTTTATCATCTGTATTAATTACCGCTTTTATCTCTTCGGAAGTTTTGCCTTCTGCTAACATTTTTTGAATTTGCTTCGCGAAATTTTCTGAAGTAGCCGAGTAGATATCTGCATCAACACGTTGTTTCCACTTGTAGTTTTCCTTTGTCTTATTGAAAAATTGCTGAAGCTCTAAAGAATCGGTCTTTGCTTTTTGCCAGATATTTTTGCTCATCACATCAAAAATTAGAAGGCCATCGCGATATTCAGTAAGCACTGCGGCATACTCTTCATTGTCGTCTTCCAGTTTTTCTTTGAAGTAATCTTTTAGCTGCTCCGTTTCAAATTCATCATAAAGTTCAACCAATAATGATTCCTTTAGTTTGTAAAGTCTAGTGGTTTTTTGGCGGCTATCAATAAATTTTGCAAAATCTGTATAAGTTGCTTTTTTATCCCCAATAGTGAAAAGCGTTTGCTCCTTATCTGCTGGAATAGGCTCCATGGTCCATTTTCTTTTCAGTACTTCGTCTGTAACGTATGTATCGAAGTAAGGCAAAAAGCTCGCTCCTTTTTTGAAGCCATACTTTTGCTTTATTTTATTATTTGTAGCGGTTGTTACTAGTTTAGCGCGATCGCCATCAGAAACTTTTTTCTCTAGTGTTTGCTTTTGCTCATCAAAGCTTTCCATTGGTAATTTTTCATCCAAACGAATAATGTGCCAGCCAAAATCTGTTTTAATTGGCTTACCAAAATCGCCTACATTTTTAAGTTCGTAGGCTGCATTTTCAAATTCTGTAGCCCGAAGATCACCTTTTGTGAATGGATTCAATTTTCCTCCTTTTACGGCAGAATTTTTATCATCTGAAAATTGCTTTGCTAGGCTTTCAAAAGATTCGCCTTGCTTAAGCATAGTGTAAATTTCGTTGATGCGCTCCTCTGGGTTGAATGTACGGGCTCCTTTACTCTCAGAAATCATAATGTGCGAAACTGCAATTTTCGGCAGTTTTGCTCTTTTGTCGTTTACTTTAATAAGGTGATAACCAAAACTTGTTCTCACTATATTTGAAATTTCGCCAGACTTGGTTTTATACGCTTCAGATTCAAAAGGATAAACCATGTTAAATACTGTAAAGTATCCTAAGTCTCCTCCTCTTTCTTTTGCGCCAGGCTCTTCAGAATATGTTTTTGCCAACTGTGTAAAATCTTCCCCTTTTAGCGCTCTTTCGCGTATTGACTTCATTTTATTGTATGCCGCTAAAGTATCTTGCGGCACAGATTCATAATCTACTCTAATTAGAATATGAGAAGCCTTAACTTCAAATTTACTGCGCTCATACGCTTCTTTAGCCAGTTCTTCCGTTACCTTATCTTCGAAAAGATAATTTCTTGAAAGCTGGTCGCGGTATTTTGAAAACTCGTTTATATAAGCACTTTCTTTATGTAAATTTTGAGCTTGTGCTTCTTCAATTTTCAATTTGTAATCTATAAAAAGCTGCAAATAGCCATCAATATCTTTTTGTGATTCATCCTGAACCAGATCGAGGTTTTTCTTGTAGACACGCTCAAATTCGTTGGCATATACAGATTGCCCGTCTATAGTCATTAACACTTCTTTTTTGTTTTGAGAAAAAACGGTAGTGGCGCTCAAAAAGCCTAAAATGAATAGGGTAAGAAAATTTTTCATCATTGTTATTGAATATTTATTTTTTACTGAAGCGTCGCAAAAATAGCAAAAAGCTATGGTAACACACATCAGAATAGCAAACGAATTTAATATAATTATAGTGTTTTACAATTTTAAAAAAAATGTTGAAAAGCCGTAACTTGCATTAGTTTTTAAAAAGGAGAAAAATAATACTTTAAAATTTCTCCACAACTATTTACAAATGACTGAAAGAGTAAAACTTATATGGGATTTTAGAGGTGCAAACGCCCAACAAATAGCCGAGCACCACGCAAAACATCTTAGTGAATTTTCTAAATCTGAAAACTTAAAGGACAGTTTTACAGGCCACGAACAAGTAACGCCTATGCACTTTATAGCATTTATGGTAGTTGAGAAATCATTGATGAACACTTTACGTGAATCTTTAAAACCAACCCGTGGGCAATTATACGATGAGTAATGAAAGTCTTTTTTAAAAATACCTTTGAATACACCCACCATTGCAACCAGCAATTAATTGATGTATTGCTAAAAAACCCCAGTCTCTTTCAGAAAAAAATAAGCGCTTTAACAAGCCATACGCTTAACGCACATCATATTTGGAATCATAGAATTTTTACAGTTAGGCCAGCACTTTCAGTTTGGCAGGAACTGGAGATTGGTTATTTACAAAAGATAAACGACGAAAACTTTGAACACAGCATTGAACTTATTGAAACAATACAATTAGACGAGAAAATAAATTACACCAATAGTAAAGGGCAAAATTTCACAAATACGGTGAGCGATATTTTTTTTCATTTTATAAATCACAGCACCTATCATCGGGGTCAGTTAATTAGCCTTTTAAAGTCTGAAGGAGTAGAACCAATCGTTACCGACTATATTTTTTACAAACGCTGATATTCAGCACTAATAATTGCAATATTTATAGTAATATTGTGCTCTAAATTTTTAAAACATTTACAATGAATTTTCTTAAAATCGCCATATTCTTTATTGGTATTTCCGCTTTTGCACAGAGCAAGGTTGGAGCAGTAGACGTAGAATACATTCTTTCAAAAATGCCTGAATTACAAACCGTAAGAACCCAGGTAGAAACGTATGGCCAACAATTGGACATCGACCTAAACAAAAAGGTGGACGAATACAAAAAACTAGCCGAAGCCTATAAAGCTGGAGTAGCCACCTTTACTGCAGAGCAAAAAAAGGCAAAACAAACCGAGCTTTTAAAACTTGATGACGACATTCAAAAATTTCAGCAAAACGGTGCCAAATTAATGGAAATTAAGCAGCAGGAAGGCCTTAAGCCCCTATATGCTAAAATAGGTGTAGCTTTGGAAAAAGTAGCGATGGCTCAAAATTATACGCAGGTAATGCAAACCACTCAAGACTTGGTTTTCTTGGATCCAAGTTATGACTTAACGGTACCAATTCTTACTGAATTAGGCATCACAATTACAGTAGAAGAAGGTAAATAGTCCTTTCTTTACTAATAGTACAAACGTGAGGCGCTAAGTCTCACGTTTTTTTTTGCCTATATTTATCCGGAAAGTATATTTTTAAATACTCCAAATTCGTTTCACAATGAATATTATTAAAGATTTTGCCGAAAAACATAACGGGCAATATGAAGAAGTAAACATTAAAAATGTTTACTCACAAATTGGCAGAATGATTTACCAGCCAAAAAAGGCAAAATTCTTAATTGATGGTTCAAAAATCTCACTAAATATTGATGAAGTTGGCGGAGCGATTCCCACGGCAGAGCCTTTCAGAATAACACTTCATCTTTCTAAAAACAGTGAAGATAGCTTGGACATCTATCCTTCTACTTTTATAGAAAGGATGTTTCAAAAGATATTGCAAACCAAAAATAAAAAGCTGAAATACAAGTATGTATTTCAAGGAAATGGAAAAATTGTAGAACAATTGCTGAAGAAAAAATCGTTCATAGAACAGCTGCAGAAACATAAGGTTTATATCCGTATCTCGAAGGCAAACACTTCAAATATAATACTAACACCACCACACGGAATTGAAAGTGACGTACAGCTTGAAAGTTTCATCGAAATCTTAAAATGCATTGAAAAACAAATTAATACCGAAGATGTCTCAAGCAACTATTGAAAAAATTAAAAATAACCCTTTCGGGGATATAGATGAATCTATTTTTATAGACGATCTTGAGTATCAAATTAGCTATCAATGGAAAAGACTAATCACTATTAATATTCGTCGCGAGCAGTCACTAATTACGGATACTGCTATTTTCGAAATTAAAAAATTACAATTTTTAAGATCAATTTTAAGATCGCCACAATACAATATGAGCGGCGATAGAACAGAACTGTCAGAAAAATTAGTTTCAAATCAATACACCCGCGCGCTACTTTACTTTCCAGTTTCAAAGATTACCGTTCAAAACAACCAAATTTCATACACCGCTAAATTAAAAAGAAAAAACAGCGATCAATTAGAGAATATAGTTGAATACTTTCAAGCTTTATTAACTACACTCTAGAAAAGTTGCAACTCTTTTAAACGCAAAAAGCACCAGAAAAATCCAGTGCTTTTTAGAAATTATATTTTTTTGAAGCTCTATCTACTGTAATTAGGAGATTCACTTGTAATGGTAACATCGTGCGGATGGCTTTCATTGATTCCGGAAGCGGTAATTTTTATAAACCTACCATTTTCCTTTAATGCTTCTACATCTTTGGCGCCACAATAGCCCATTCCCGCTCTTAGGCCACCAATAAATTGAGTCATGCTTTCTACCAGTTCGCCTTTATATGGTACGCGGCCCACAATTCCTTCAGGGACCAATTTTTTAATATCGTCTTCCACATCTTGGAAATATCGGTCCTTAGAGCCTTGTTTCATGGCTTCAACAGAACCCATTCCACGGTACGACTTGTATTTTCTTCCTTCGTAAATAATAGTTTCTCCTGGAGACTCTTTTGTTCCTGCAAGTAGAGAACCCAACATTACGCAATCAGCACCTGCTGCAAGTGCTTTTGGGATATCGCCTGTATAACGAATTCCTCCATCGGCAATAACGGGAACACCCGTTCCTTTTAAAGCAGCTGCAACTTCAAGCACGGCTGAAAATTGTGGGAAACCTACTCCGGCAACTACACGAGTTGTACAAATAGAACCAGGTCCAATTCCTACTTTAACAGCATCAGCGCCAGCTTCAACTAAATATAATGCAGCTTCGGCAGTTGCAATATTTCCTACTACGACATCAAGATCTGGGAATCGTTGTTTTACTTTTTTCAAAACTTCCACCACACCTTTTGTATGGCCGTGGGCAGTATCAATAATTACTGCATCTATCTGTGCATTTACCAAAGCTTCAGCTCTTTCAACAGCATCTGCGGTTACGCCAAGAGCGGCAGCAACACGAAGCCTTCCGTACTGATCTTTATTTGCACTTGGTTTTTGAGTAAGTTTTGTAATATCTCTAAATGTAATAAGCCCTAAAAGCTTTCCATCATCACTTACAACTGGAAGTTTTTCAATTTTATTTTTCTGAAGAATTAATTCAGCCTCTTTCAAGGAAGTACCCTGAGCAACCGTAACTAAATTCTCGGTAGTCATAACCTCGCTCAACGGACGTTTAACGTCCTTTTCAAAACGTAGGTCGCGATTTGTAACAATCCCTATCAAACTTCCCTTTTCATCAGTAATGGGGATTCCACCAATGCTGTATTCGCGCATTGTTTTCTGGGCATCGCCAACAGTGTGTTCTTTCTGAAGTGTAATGGGGTCTATAATCATTCCACTTTCTGCACGTTTTACTTTGCGCACTTCGGCTGCTTGCTCTTCAATGCTCATATTTTTATGAAGCACTCCAATACCACCTTCACGAGCAATGGCAATAGCCATAGCGCTTTCCGTAACTGTATCCATCGCTGCGGAAACAATAGGAACGTTAAGTGTAATATTTCGAGAAAATTTTGTGGCGATAGAAACTTCGCGTGGTAAAACTTCAGAATAGGCAGGCACTAAAAGTACGTCGTCGTAAGTAAGGCCTTCTCCAAGAATTTTGTTGTTGTGTGCAGTCATTGCAATTAAGTTAACTTCCGAAAGAGCGAAAGTGGTTATGGATTAATTGCGTGCAAATGTACAGTAAAATAATTAAGAATTATGGATTCTGAATTATTTTATAGTTTAACCTTCAACGCAGCAATTAGAGTGGGGCAGTCAATCAAAAATTAATATTTCTTTTTCGAAGTAACCAATTGCAGCAGCACTGCTCCTGCGGCTATTATGTAGACTACCGTCATCAAGGAACCAGAAATCATAACAATCCATTTCATCCAAAGCACGCCTTTCCACATAAAATATATGCCGCCAAAAGTTAAAAGGATTGAAACAAAGGGCTCAACCATTAAAAAAGCTTTTGCCTTGGCAGGCAGTGAAGTGATAGCCACCAAACCACCAAGCATAAAAAAGATAAACGAAATGGAAAGAATGTGGGTGTGCAAAATGGTTAGCATTTCGCGCTGCCCTTTTTTAAACTTCATTACCGCTATATCTTCAGCATCTTCATTGCCAAGATAGTTTTCCTCCAGGCCGCTAGGGTTGGCCGAGTCGGTTTCGCGAACAAAGTTTATACCGATAAAATAACCTACACTCAACACAATAATAAATGCCGCAATAAATTGCTTGGCGTAGCGAGGGAGGTCATGGATACGGCCGTGCAGCTGCATTTAAAGAGCTTTATTTTTCTGAAGAATTGCAATACTCTTCAATAGTGAGTTCATTTCGGTGGTTAAGGATCTCACTGAAATTGTTGCGCCACTTATAGGCATGATATTGCGGTTATATTCAAGTTCTTTAGAGGTTGGTGAAGAACCCACAAATTGCTTTAGCCACCGTCTGCTGCTAATTTCCCCGCCGTATTCTTCGCGATAAATAAGCACTTTGCTTGTGGTTATAACGAAATTGTTGTCGAACAAAACCAGATAATCAAAAGTAGCAGTCTTACTTGGGGCGTTTCCTATATAACCGTAGCCCAACAGCTTCTCGCCAGACTTAATCTTAAATAAATTTTCATCGCCAAACTCTGTCATGGTCTTCGCGTTCAAATCTTTGGTGACCGAAATAATTTCTTTCGAAATTTTTTCGGTCCCATAAAATTTTACCATCTCTTTTTGGGCTACTTTGGCAACATTATCCGGTACGGAAAAGGCTGCAAAAACGAGTGCTAAAATAAAAAGTATGGACAGTTTCATTTTCATAACGCAAAGGTATTGATTTCAAATTTAGTATTCAACAAGGCTTATTAAAACCAAACGCCAATTCCAAAGTTTAATTGATTAGCAACTTCGGCACCTTCCATAGCATTATCCCTAATTTGGTAATCGCCTTTTACTACAACCCCATTGGCTATATGGTATGATAAGCCCGCGGTTATATCTTGACGGTTATAGGCATCGTTGCCAATTAAACTTCCTTCAGTGCCAGCGTGGGTATCATATTGTTCATATCTAGCAAAGGCGAAGAGTTTTTGTTTGGCTGTAAGTGGTAACAAATTATACGCTCCTTCAACATAATAGCCCATCAAAGCACTACCTAGGTCCATTCCTGTTAAGGAGTTGTATTTATCTGTATCTGAAAGGGAAGCATAAATAAACTCGCCGCGAGCGGTAAATTTGCGGAAGGCATAGCGTACATCAAATCCTACCATCGAAATACCAATATTGGCGCCATCTATATCTTCTATCTCATCTTCTGCTTGAGTCTTTCCAAAATATCCAGACAATCCAAAACGAAGGCCCGGAATTCCGTAATAATCTAATTTTGTGGAAAAAGTTGGGCTATCTACGGTAGATTCAATTCCTTTTTGACGTCCGCCACGCAAACCATCCTTACCCTTTAAAAATCCTTTTATTCCTCCCTCATCGTTTGGGGCGGTAGATTTAAAACCATTAAAAATATACGCTTGGTAGCCTAAGGATATTGCAGGAAAACGCCCCGTTACCCCTACTCCCAATTCGCGCCAAGTGGTAGGTACTATATCGTGGTCTACAGCCGGTCGTTCCACACCATTGAATGTAGTAGGTTCGTGGTATTCGTTTACTATGCCCATTGGTACTAACATTAAACCACCGCGAAGGCTTACATTATTGCTTACTGCATAATTTACAAATGCCTGCTCTACATAAATTTCTTCTACATGTTCAACTTCAATTTCGGTAACAAATTGGGTTCTGTCATCAAATTTATATCCAAAAAGTAGTACCAATCGGTGAACATCCAAGGTGCCGTTATCGCCTTCTGGTTGGTTAAAGTCTATTTGTCCATAACCTCCAAGCGTTACTGCATTTCCTAATGAATTGGAAAGTATACGTTGAGAAGAATTTTGTTGTTGTTGAGAATTTGATGGAATTGTGTCGGAATCGTTTTGCGCAAAGGCTATTGCACTAAAAAACAAAACTGCGAAGGTGATGATTGATTTCATTTAATATTATTTAGACTGAATTAATATAGATTAGTTTTTCAGCCGCAAAAATAATAGCGTTTATGAAATCTCACAAGTTTATTTAGACTTAATTTAAATAGATTATAGAAATTTTATTCGGTTGCAGAAACCTCCAACTGCTTTTTATATTGAAGTCGCGTCATACCAGCCCATTGCAACAATAATTTTCTATCGTCTTCGGAAATATCGCCGTGGATTATTGTGTAGGATCGCAACGGCATTTCGCCATCTTCTACCATTTCAACAAGTTCTTCTAGTTTGTGCTCCTTCTTTTTTATGGTATAACCTTCCCAAGCAGAAAAATTTAAATGTTTTTTTCCATCTATAATATGGTCATCCAGCCAAAAAGAAGCAGGCGCAATTTCTGCATACCACGGATAGACGGTTTGATTGCTATGGCAGTCATAACAACTTTCTTTTAAAATTGCCGCAACCTTAGTTGAAGGTTTTGTTTCTGCTTCAAACAAAGCGACACTATCGTAACCACCGTTATTTTTTTCAGGGCGTATAAATTGAATTGCGATTAAAGCAAGAAGTGCTACTATTAAAACTATTTTAATAATTCTTTTCATCTTTATTTTTGTTGAGATTTTAAATAGAAAATAATCGCTTTCCGTATGTCGGCAGCAGTTTCGTTTTCCTTTGGGGTGTGAATTTTTATAATCCCTTCATTATCTGAAGTTAAAAACGGAATGTCTAATCCTTTTAGTAAAAAGTCGCTGAAAGCAACTGTATATGTTTTTGAATCATTTATAGTTTCAACACCATCGCCTATTTGCCAAGCTCCCTTATTATTTCTTGAGAAATTATATCGCTGCAGATAGGCCCCTTCTCCACTTTGTAATTCACCGTAATCTAAAACTTGCTTTAAAAGACTTCCTTTCAAATCTACTTTCAGCACACTTCCTCCAAAGGGAAGCACTCTAAAAATATCGATACTACTAATGTCGCCTTCTAGTTTATCGTCAATACGAATAGAGCCACCGTTTACAAGAGCGCCGGCAACTTTATCATTATATGCATAAGCCATCGAGCGCGTAATTAATTCGCCCATGTTGGTTTGTTTGCTTCTATTAGCGGTATCGGTGCCATCTAATGGAACTACAGCATTATAAATTACATCTCCAGGATTGTCCACAACTTCCTTGAGTTTTTCGTCTACAAGTTCGGTCCATTTGCGCACAACAGGTTCAATTTTTGCTGAAGACGTTATTTTATCAGTTACCATCACCAGCTCTGAATTGACTTGAAGATTTTTAGTGTTCGGGTTATATGTAATAGTGTGTATATAAACACTTTTTGCATTAGCATCTGCTTTGGCAATAATAGTTGTGCCTTCTTTTTCTAGCATATTGAAATGCTCGTGACCACCCATAATTAGAGGAATAGACCCCAAACGGCGAGCTATTTCTATATCTTCATCTACTGCCACATGAGTAAGGCCAACTACAAAATCTGAATTTTGAAGCGCCATTTTATAAGCTCTTTCTGCATTTTCATAAATATCGCCGTACGAAACATAATCTTTTGGATTTGACGGCAGTGTCACACCAAATACGCCAAATTTTATTTTATTCCCATCCGTTCCTATTGCTTCAAATGTGGAATAATCTGTGGCTGGAATAGCACTATTATTTCTATTGGCTGTAAAAGGCACAAGTCCGTTTTCGGTAACTTTACGCGCATTGGCGGTAGTCCACTCGAAATTAGACTCGTTTAATCTCTTTTGTAAATCACTTTCACTTAAATCGAATTCGTGGTTTCCGAATGTAACCAAATCAATTTCCATGGCATTTAGCACATCTACCATCTGTTTTCCATTTAAGCGCTCTCCGTCTATTTTTAAAGTCCCAATTAATGAAGGATTTAAAAAATCGCCAGCTAAAAACAAATATGTATTTGGAAATTTCTGTTTAATTGAATCGCGAATATGTGCTACACGAGCTAATCCACCGTATTCGCCACCACTTAAGGGAGCAATTTCGTATACATCATTAATCTGAACAAACTTAACAGTAATGACCGCCGCATCTTTTTTTTGATTCTTAACAGTTGGTTGAATTGATGAACAACCTACTGCAAAATAGCCAAAAAGAATGGCTAAAAGTAATTTGCTTTTCATATCAATGATATTTAGTGAAAATTTTTGTGGCTTCATTGTGCGCACTTTCAAACGACATCGGGTTTATATTACTCGTAACTTTTGAAGCTGTAAAATAACTGAGCATCTTTTCAGTGGGCATATTTCCCGTTAATTCATCTTTCGCCATTGGGCAACCACCAAAACCTTGAATAGCGCCATCAAATCTTCGGCAACCAGCTTTATAAGCCGCATCAACTTTTTCGTGCCAAGCGGTTGGAGTGGTATGTAGATGCGCTCCAAATTCTATATTAGGATATTTAGGTATTAAGTTAGCAAATAAATAGGATATAATCTCTGGTGTCGAAGTCCCTACCGTATCACTAAGCGACAATATTTTAACGCCCATTCCTGAAAGTTTTTCTGTCCACTCCCCCACTATTTCAACATTCCACGGGTCGCCATATGGATTTCCGAAGCCCATTGATAGATAGGCTACAACTTCTTTATCATTTTTATGAGCAAGGTTTAATATATCTTGAAGTAATACCAAAGATTCTGAAATAGTCTTATGCGTATTGCGCATCTGAAAGTTTTCAGAAATAGAAAATGGATAACCTAAATAATCAATTTCGGGATGCTTTACGGCGTCTTCGGCTCCGCGAAGGTTCGCAATAATGGCCAACAATTTACTTTTTGAAGCTGAAAGATCTAGCTTTGAAAGCACTTCGGCAGTATCCTGCATTTGAGGAATTGCTTTAGGCGAAACAAAACTTCCAAAATCAATAGTATCAAAACCACATCGCAGAAGCGACTGGATATATTTTACTTTTTGATCGGTGGGAATCCAATCTTTAATGCCTTGCATGGCATCTCGGGGACATTCTATAATTTTTACTTGCTGCATTGGTTCAAAGATAGCAATTCCTGCGCAGGCAGGAATCTTTCAATTTCAAAAAAAATAGTGGATTTAGGGTATCAATATAAAAATAGCTATTCCTATAAAAACGAGTATTTGCAACCATTTAAGAACTGCCCCCATTTGCTTCCATTCTAAAAGTAAGCCTGAAATTTTGCCTGCACCGATAGCAATTACACTAAAAGTGATGAAGGAAACTATCATAAAAGTGATTCCCAAAGTGTAAAATTGAAATACCGTATTTCCTTCTTTATCCCAAAGAAAGCCAGGGAAAAACGCCAAAAAGAATATCATCACTTTTGGGTTTAACAAATTCATAATCACACCCGTTTTAAATAGTTGGGAGTATGATTTTTTGGGAGCATTTTCCGCAAGTGCAATATGCTCATCACTTTTATAAATTATGTATGCCAAATACAGCAGATAGCACGCACCCATTACTTTTATAGCGTAAAAAATTTCATCTGAAGCCGTTATTATTGCAGATACTCCGAAAGCCAAAAGAGTTGTGTGAACAATGCAACCACTAATTAAACCAGCCGTTGTAGCAATGCCGCTTTTAGCTCCGTTGGCCAAAGATTGTGTAAGCACATAAATATTGTCTGGCCCTGGAGAAAGTGCGAGCGCGAGGGTTGCGATAGAAAAGGAAATTAGGGTTTCAATCATAAAATTAGACGTAAGACCGCTGCGCTATAAGACGTAAGATTTAAGACTTGCGATTTTTCAAAATTGAGATGTAAAGTTATTACCATTTTATAATTATAAAAAGTTGTCTTAGGTCCTTCCGTCCTAAGACAACTTTAATATTGCCTTATTAATAGCTGTTATCAACCCTGGACCTTCGTAAATAAAGCCTGTATAAAGTTGCACCAAGCTTGCTCCGGCATTCAGTTTTTCTAATGCGTCTTCGGCGGAATGAATTCCGCCAACACCAATAATAGGAAACGCTTTATTACTCTTTTCTGAAAGAAAACGGATTACTTCTGTTGCTCTTTTATTTAACGGTTTTCCACTTAAACCGCCCATTTCCTTTTTGTTTTCCGAAGAAAGTCCGTCGCGGGAAATAGTTGTGTTGGTTGCTATAACTCCATCAATTTTGGTTACGGCAACAATTTCAATTATATCTAATAGCTGCTCGTTTGTTAAGTCTGGGGCGATTTTTAGCAGAATTGGTTTTAGAGGTCTCGACTGCGCTCGACCAGACATAGCCTTATTCCTGTCTTGAAGTGTTTGCAACAAATCTGTCAGTGGCTTCTTTTCCTGCAATGCGCGAAGATTTGGAGTATTGGGAGAACTTACATTCACCACAAAATAATCTACATAATCAAAAAGTGCTTCAAAGCAGATTAGATAATCGTTAGCCGCATCTTCGTTTGGAGTGACTTTGTTTTTGCCAATGTTTCCGCCGATTAAAACTCGGTCGTTGAGCGGAGCCGAAACGGCCTTTCCATTCGCTTTCAGCCTTTCAACAGCTTCTTCAACACCGCCATTATTAAAACCCATTCGGTTTATAATAGCGGAATCTTCCTTTAAACGAAACAAACGCGGTTTATCATTTCCGGGCTGCGGTTTTGGAGTTACCGTTCCTATTTCAATAAATCCAAACCCGAAGTTTGAAAGTTCTTTATACAGCTTTGCATCTTTATCAAATCCTGCTGCGAGTCCGACGGGATTGGGGAATTTTAATCCTAAAAGTTCTCGTTCCAACTTTGGGTTTTCCACTTTATAAATACTTCGGAAAATCCCTCCAAAGCCAATTTTATGGAAAAATTGAACTAATGAAAATGTAAAATGATGAATTTTTTCAGGATCGAAGCTAAAAAACAGTGGGCGAATAATGGTTTTGTACATAGTTGAGAAATGTATTGCAAAAATACACTAAACTATGTATTTGTTATTTTGAATATGCTTTATTTTGTAGCGTAAAAGAAAAGTTATGATTGAAAAACAACATATTATTAATCGCTTTATTAGCTACGTAACTGTAGACACCGAAAGCGATCCAAACAGTGACACTACCCCTAGCACTAAAAAACAATGGGACCTCGCCAATAAATTGGTTGAAGAGTTAAAAGAAATTGGAATGGAAGACGTTACAATTGACGAGAACGCCTATATAATGGCCACCTTGCCTTCCAATGTTTCGCATGCCGTTCCGGTAATTGGTTTTGTTTCGCATTTTGATACTTCGCCAGATTTTACTGGAGCAAATGTAAAACCTCAGATTATTGAGGAATACAACGGAAAAGATATCGTTCTCAACAAAGAAATGGATATCATTCTTTCCCCAGATTATTTTGAAGATTTATTACTTTACAAAGGCCAAACCCT
This sequence comes from Aequorivita sp. IT1183, assembly GCF_058068265.1. Classification (NCBI taxonomy): domain Bacteria; kingdom Pseudomonadati; phylum Bacteroidota; class Flavobacteriia; order Flavobacteriales; family Flavobacteriaceae; genus Aequorivita; species Aequorivita sp. IT1183. The sequence goes on from NZ_JBYRHS010000006.1 coordinate 60,178, forward strand.
AATCACTACTGATGGTACAACACTTTTGGGTGCAGATGATAAAGCGGGAATTACCGAAATAATTTCGGCTATGGAATACCTAATAAAGCATCCAGAATTAAAGCACGGAAAAATTCGCGTAGGTTTTACTCCAGATGAAGAAATAGGACGAGGAGCACATAAATTTGATGTGGAAAAATTTGGTGCAGAGTGGGCTTACACTATGGACGGCAGCCAGGTGGGCGAACTTGAATACGAAAACTTCAACGCTGCTGGTGCTGTGGTTACTGTAAAAGGAAAGATTGTACATCCCGGGTATGCAAAAGGAAAAATGGTAAACAGTATGTATATCGCTACAGACTACATTAACTCGCTACCAAGGCTTGAAACTCCTGAACATACTGAAGGTCGCGAAGGCTTTTTTCATCTTCACAATATAAACGGAAGTGTGGATGAAACTAAAATACAATACATTATTCGCGATCACGATAAAAAGCATTTTGAAGCTCGAAAAGAGATGGTTCAAAGACTTGCGGACGATTTAAACGAACAATTTGAAATGGAAATTGTTACTGTTGAAATAAAGGATCAATATTTTAATATGCGTGAAATGATTGAGCCAGTAATGCACATTGTAAAAATTGCAAAGCAAGCCATGGAGCAATCAGGGTTAGAACCATTAATAAAGCCAATACGTGGCGGAACAGATGGATCGCAGTTAAGTTTTATGGGGTTACCATGTCCGAATATTTTTGCTGGAGGCCACAACTTTCACGGAAGGTATGAATATGTGCCGGTTGAGAGTATGCAAAAGGCAGTAGAAGTAATAGTAAACATTGCACAAATTACTGCGCAGGATCTTTCAAAATTTAAAAAGGAAGAAGAGTAATTCAAATTCCGAAAACTATCGGGACCAAAAAAAGAAACTCCCTCTACTATTTTAAAAATAGTGAGGGAGTTTTTATTTAGAAAAGGATTGAAATATTATTTCTTTTCCTTAACTGGTTTTTCTGGTGCATTTAATTTTGCTGTTTTCTCCATAGAAATTGCAGCTCTTTCAAACTTCATTTTTCCGGCTCCACTTTCAATAATGCAGGTACCGTCGTCATTAAGTTCAAGTATTTTACCGTGTAAACCTCCACTTGTTATCACTTTGTCACCCTTTTTAAGTTGGGCAGCAAACTGCTTTTCTTGTTTGGCCTTTTTCATTTGTGGACGTATCAAAAAAAGATACATTACCAAAAACAATAAGATAATAGGTAAAAAACTTTGTATTTGTTCCATAGCAATTATTTAGTCCTAAGTTTTAAAATTTAGGATGTTGGGTTGGTTGTTTTAACAGCACCTGCTTTAGGATTTACAAAAGCTTTGATAGTTAAAGTTTCTGTTCCAGCTTTCGTGTTAGTAGTAATAGTAACAGTTTTGCTAACTTGGTTTTGACCACTACCGTTGAATTTTACCAACATTTCGCCTGTTGCACCTGGAGCAACTGGTTCTTTAGTATATTCTGGTACAGTACAACCACAGCTACTTTTAGCATTCACGATCATTAAAGGTGCTTCACCTGTGTTTTTAAATTTAAAAACGTGTTCCACATTTGTTCCTTGATCGATAGTTCCAAAGTCGAATTGACTTTCTTCAAAAGCTATTACTGGAAATTTGCCTGATTCAGCATCGCGATCAGCAGCAACAGCAACATTCTCTTCGTTAACTTTATCTGCGGCGTTATCCTTACAAGAAGAAAAAGCAAATACAGATAGTACAGCTACAATAAAAATTGATTTTTTCATGATAAATATGTATTTTATGTTTTTAGCACGCCAAAAATAGGTAATTTTTTACTTCTATTGAAGCCCTCGCCCAATTTTATTCAACTTACCATCCTCTGTAAATTCTTTAACAATTTTGTCTAGAATACCATTGACGAATATGCTGCTTTTTGGAGTGGAATATTCTTTGGAAACCTCTAAGTATTCGTTAATTGTAGCCCTAACAGGAATGGATGGGAAATATAAAAATTCTGCAATTCCCATCTTTAAAATAATAAGATCCACATCTGCAATTCGTTCTTGATCCCAGTTTGGAGTCTTGCCTTCTATTTGGGCGTTTAGCTTGTCTTCATTTAAAATTACCTTTCGGAAAAGTTGCAGAGCATACTCACGATCCTCATCATTTTTATAAAGATTTGGAACTAAAAGTGAAGAAGCGTTTTTTTCTGAAAGCTTACTAAGCATTTTTACAATTGCTGTATTCACAATAGGAAAATCGTCTACCCAAGTTAGGCGCTTGTCTTCAAGATATTCATATATCTTATCATTCGGCGCAATAACTTCTTTGTAAATCTTACTGATAAATTCTTGGTCTTCTTTGAAGGTGGTTTCCTTTTTAGAAAGATGGGTCTCGTACCATTCCAATTGGCGCAATTCATTAAAAAGAATGGTTACATACTCGCTGTCCATTAACCAGTAATTGAGACCTCGCTTTTCCATTATGTCTGAAAATGTAACATTTTCGTCAATTATTTTAAGCAATTTATTCTCAACAAAAATGCGACTTGGATTTTTCTCTAAAGCCGTGGCAAGGTGTTTTTTTTGTGAACGGCTAAGAATACTCTCGGCCTGTTGTTGTAGCGACAAAAGCAATTGCAGCATCAGTAAATAAAGATCCTGCATTTGGTCTATACTGTGTAGCAAAAACTTTTCCTGTATATCTATATTTGGATCTGGCCGTTGGTTAAAAGCGTAAACGGACTGCAAAACTTTTACTCGGATATGTCTTCTTGTAAGCATATATTTTTTGAAAGAACGGTTTAAAAGAAACAACGCACAAGATATTTCTTGTGCGTTGCAAAGATAGTGTTTTAAGAAAAAAGAAACCTACTTTTCGTTTTTTCTTGCATCAATTCTAGCTTGAGCCACGTTAAACGCAGCTTGATAGGTAGTAATGCTTTCTGTATCAGCTTTCTTTAAAATTTCTAAAGTAGTATTGTAAATGTTTTCGGTTTTACGGATTATTTCCTTTCGGTCATAATTCTCTAATTCCGCATAAACATTAATAATTCCACCTGCATTTATAAGGAAATCTGGAGCGTAAACGATGCCTCTTTCACGAAGCATTTTTCCGTGTTTCTGCTCATCTGCCAATTGGTTATTTGCCGCTCCGGCAATAATTGAAGCATTTAACTGATTTATAGTAATATCATTCACGGTTGCTCCCAAAGCACAGGGTGCATAAATATCCATTTTTTCTGCATAAATATTGTTTCCGCCGTATATTTCAACACTATACTTATCGCGAACCTCTTCCAAACGCTCTTGATTTATATCTGAAATATAAACTTTAGCGCCTTCATTGCTTAAGTTTTCAACTAAAGCTTCACCAACGTTTCCGATTCCTTGAACATAAATTACTTTATCTTCAAGTACATCACTTCCAAATTTATATTTTGCTGCAGCTTTCATTCCCATAAAAACCCCATAAGCGGTAATTGGAGAAGGATTTCCTGCGCCACCTTTAGATTCTGAAATTCCAGTAACGTAAGGCGTAACTGTACGCACAAGATCCATATCTGAAGTAGCCATTCCTACATCTTCGGCAGTAATATATTTTCCACCCAAAGAGTGTACAAACTCGCCAAACTTCAGCATTAATTCAGGAGTTTTTTGCGTTTTTGCGTCACCAATTAAAACAGCTTTTCCACCGCCAAGGTTCAAACCAGTAATTGCGCTTTTATACGTCATACCGCGTGAAAGACGAAGTACATCGTTTAAAGCTTCCCACTCGCTAGCATAATTCCACATTCTAGTACCGCCAAGAGCAGGTCCTAAAACGGTATTGTGAATACCAATTATTGCTTTTAAACCAGTATCTTTGTCGTTGCAAAAAACGATTTGCTCGTGATTGTCAAAGGACATTTGCCCGAAAACCGGGTCTATTTTGTGAAGTTCGTTTGTGTTAATTACTTCGGTTATCATAGCTTTTTTAATTTTTTTATTCATCCTTTAAAAAGGCGGTGCAAAAGTAGCTCTTTGTTGTCAATTCCGCAAAATATCAGTTGTTAATTTAAGAATTTTAAAAATGTTATTTAGCTACCAACTTATTCATTAATTAGGCAATTGCTTATTACAATTGGATAAATAACTAACTCAATAACCCAAAAAGAGTAAATGAAAGAATTAAAGTATCTCAATAAATATTTCCTAAAATATAAAGGGCGCCTACTTCTGGGAGTTTTTATTACAATTATTGCTACCGTATTTAAGCTGGTAGTACCAATGAAAGTTGGCGATTCTGTAACCGCTGTAAAACAGTATTTGAATGGCGAAATAACCGATGTTAGCATCGTTCAGCACGAACTTCTTATAAATATTTTATTGCTTTTAGGCGCGGCATTACTTTCTGCATTATTCACTTTTATGATGCGGCAGACGTTTATAGTAGTTTCAAGATATGTGGAATACGATCTTAAGAACGAAATTTTTCAACACTACGAAAAATTGTCTCTCGGTTTCTACAAACAAAACCGCACGGGCGATTTAATGAACCGTATAAGCGAAGACGTTTCTAAAGTACGCATGTATGTTGGGCCAGCGCTTATGTACAGCATAACTACGGTTACTTTATTTGTCGTGGTTATTAGCTATATGTTTTACCAAGCACCCACTTTAACCTTTTACGCCATTGCCCCATTACCTATTCTTTCCATTGCCATTTATAGACTTAGTGTATTAATAAACCAGCGCACTACTATTGTGCAACAATATCTTTCAAAACTTACCACTTTTACGCAGGAAAGTTTTAGCGGAATTGCGGTTATTAAAGCCTACGGAATAGAGCCTCGCACCAATACCAATTTTGAAGAATTAGCAGAAGGCAGCAAAGTAAAAAACATAGATTTAGCTAAGGTGCAAGCCCTATTTTTTCCGTTGATGATGCTGCTTATTGGTGTAAGTAACATTTTGGTTATTTATATTGGTGGAAACCAATACATCAATGGGCAGATTGAATTTGGAACCATTGTAGAATTCCTTATATATGTAAATATGCTCACCTGGCCTGTTGCGGTTGTTGGTTGGGTAACTTCAATGATACAGCAAGCTGAAGCTTCGCAAAAACGTATTAATGAATTTCTAAAAACAATACCTTCCATCCAAAATTTAGTTTCTGAACATACGCCTGTTGACGGAAATATTGAATTTAAAAACTTAACGTTTACATATCCCGATACCGGAATTACGGCTCTTAAAGACGTTTCTTTTACTGTTAAGCCAGGCGAAACACTTGCAATTGTTGGAAACACCGGATCCGGAAAATCTACAATTCTTGAATTGATTGGGAGACTTTACGATGTAGATGAAAATATGCTGAAGATTAGCTCCACGTCCATTCGAGATCTAAACCTAATAGACTTACGAGATAGCATAGGTTATGTTCCACAAGACGCTTTTCTATTTAGCGATACGCTTCGCAACAACATCCGTTTTGGGAAAGAAAATGCTTCTGAAGAAGAAGTAATTGAAGCTGCGAAAAATGCTGCTGTACATCAAAATATTATCGGTTTTACAAAAGGATACGATACCATTCTAGGCGAACGCGGTATCACATTAAGCGGTGGGCAGAAACAGCGAGTTTCAATAGCGCGAGCAATAATTAAAGACCCAAAGATTTTACTTTTCGACGATTGCCTTTCAGCCGTAGACACAGAAACGGAGGAAGAAATTCTTCAAAACCTGCATAAAATTTCGAAAGATAAAACCACTATTATTGTGAGCCACAGAATCTCTTCGGCTAAAAATGCAAATAAAATAATTGTACTAGAAGATGGTAAAATCATTCAGAATGGATCGCATAATGAACTAGTTAATTCTGAAGGCTATTACAAAGAACTTTACGCAAAGCAGCTGTTAGAAAAAGAAATGTAAATTTACTTTGGCTGATTTGGTTTTTTTTTGGATTTTTGGCACAACGTAATCAAAAAACAGAAATTATGAGTGAGCATTATACGATGGAGCAAGAAGAAATTTTTTCAAAAGTGATGCGCGCCGGAAGACGCACCTACTTTTTTGATGTAAGGTCTACAAAGGCAGGGGATTTTTACCTTACCATTACCGAAAGCAAAAAGTTCACTAACGATGATGGTTCTTACCATTATAAGAAGCACAAAATCTACCTTTACAAAGAAGATTTCAGCGAGTTTAAGGATACTTTGGAAGAAATGATAAACTACGTAATCGACGAAAAAGGTGAAGAAGTTATTAGCGAACGCCACCAAAAAGATTACAAAAAAGAAACCGATGAAGTGTCTGAGACTTCTGAAATAGCTTCAGAAAGTGTACCAACAGACACGAGTAGTTTCACCGATATTGAATTTGACGATATATAAATCGTAGCAATCTTAAAAGTAAACCGGCACGGGTAAAACCGCTGCCGGTTTTTTTATGCTTTAAAATGGAAATTTCTTAATCGCACCCTCTCTTATTTCAAATTATTCCCGCTGCCTTAATAAAATACATATCTTAGAATGTTTTAAGAAGCATAAAAGCCAATAATTATAATTTTGTTTTTGATTACTTTAGCCTAAATTCTTTGCCTTATGAATCAATTCTGTGAGAGTTTAATACGCATAGTATTCGTTTTATCGGTTTCCATTGGTTTTGCCCAAGAGGATACCAATTCTGTTAAAGTGGATTCGGTTAACATCGCACTCCTTGAAAACTACAATAAACGACTTTCAGAAACTGAACGCCAACGTGTTGTTGATTCTATTAGAAAAGGTGATTTAGAAGCTCAGATAGACGCTCTAAAAACTACCGACAATCTAAAAAAGGAAGAACTACAGGCGCAATTAACGGTTTTAAACGAAAAGGAAATAAATAGAATTGCGCTAAAAAAGGCGCGAATAGATTCGCTAAAAAATACAACTAAAGGCTTTCCTGTATTCGGGTTTTTTAATGATACCCTTTTTGTGCTTTATAGCAAACTGGGCAGTTTTTCTCCAAAAGAGCGAGCCGATATAATTTCGAGCAGGATTAGCAATCTCTCCTCCAATTTTAATTTTGATGAAAATTCATTGAAAATTGAAGAAGTGGAAACCACTTTAGACATTGTTTTAGGAGAGAAAATAATAATGAGCGTTACCGAAACAGATGCGCTATGGAACGATACCTCCAAAAATGAGTTAGCAGAAACCTACAAGAATAAAATAACCGCAGCAGTTCTAAAATATAAAGACGAAACCAGTTTTGCAACACTCGCTAAACAAATTGGTTTAGCGCTATTGGTGCTCTTGGTTATTGTATTATTGATTTTTTACATTTCGAAATTTTTTAAATGGAGTGCTCAAAAAATTCTACTTCAAGAAAACAAAAAAATACAAGGCATCAAAATTAAAAACTACACCCTTTTTGATGCAAAACGGCAAGTAAATGTATTGCTTTTAGTAAATAAATTATTGAAGTGGTTTGTAATACTTCTGGCTGTATATATTGCATTACCCATACTTTTCGGGCTCTTTCCGTGGACAGAACAATTTGCCGACACCCTGTTTGGTTATATTTTGAATCCTATTAAAAATATACTGTCTTCCTTTTGGAACTTTCTTCCAAACCTAATTACCATCATTGTAATTGTAATCGTATTTCGATATATTTTGAAAGGAATTCGATTTTTAAAAGATGAAATAGCGAAAGGAAATTTAACGCTTACGGGCTTTTATCCAGATTGGGCCGAACCTACTTATCAGATTATACGCATTTTGGTTATAGCCTTTATGTTTGTAGTAATTTTCCCGTATTTACCCGGAAGTGAATCCCCTATTTTCAAAGGTGTTTCGGTGTTTTTAGGGTTTCTGTTTACTTTTGGTTCTGCGGGGTCGCTTTCAAACATTATTGCAGGTTTAGTACTTACTTATATGCGATTGTTTACTATCGGCGATCGCGTAAAAATTGGTGAAGTTACTGGAGATGTAATTGAAAAATCTTCATTGGTTACCCGCGTTCGCACGATTAAAAACGAAATTATATCCATTCCCAACTCTACTGTAATGAATAGTCATACTATTAATTATAGTATTGATGCACCAGCAAATGGACTGATAATTCACACAACGGTTACTATTGGTTATGACGTGCCTTGGAAAGATATGTACCAAATATTAATTGAAGCTGCACTGCGAACAGAGTTGATTTTGAAAGAACCAAAACCCTTCGTTTTACAAACTAGTTTGGAAGACTTTTATGTGGCTTACCAAATTAATGCCTACGTTCGCGAAGCAAATAAGCAGGCTAAAATTTATTCAGATTTGCACCAAAATATTCAAGATGTGTGTAATGAGAACGGTATTGAAATACTATCGCCACATTATCGAGCGGGTCGTGATGGGAATGCCTCAACTATTCCTTCAGATTATTTGCCGAAAGATTATGAAGCGCCTAGTTTTAATGTGAAAACCCAGAATAAAGATAATAAGTAAAATATTCAGTCTTTAAATTCTCAATTGCTGTTCGCGGCTTTTAAACCTCTTAAATTTTCATGCAAAACAACTCAAACTATTTAAAAGCGCTTAATGAAAAGTTGGAACTGCTGCTAAGAAGACAGGAACATTTTTCAAAGGAAATTTGGGAAATTAAAGGCCAGATTCAGACATTGAATGCTGAGGCTAATTATAATGTTCCTGAAGAAATACAGCCTAAAATAGAACCTGAAACTCGGTCTATTCCTTCCGAACCTGCTTTAAAAAGTGAAAAGACCGAAGATGCTTTACCTCGAGTAATAAGGCAAACCATCCCTCCCACTACAAAACCTAGATATACTGCAAAGCAAAAATCTGATCTCGAAAAATTTATTGGTGAAAACCTTATCAATAAAATTGGAATTCTTATTACAATTATTGGCGTTGCCATTGGAGCAAAATACTCTATAGAAAATGATCTTATTAGCCCGTTAACTAGAATAATACTTGGTTATATTTTGGGATTGGGATTACTTGGTTTTGGAATAAAGCTTAAAGAGAATTACAAAAACTTCAGCGCTGTTTTAGTAAGCGGTGCAATGGTAATTATGTATTTCATTACATTTTCGGCATATTCTTTTTATGAATTAATTCCTCAAACAATTGCCTTTTTATTAATGGTAGTTTTCACCGCTTTTACAGTGGTTGCGGCGTTAAATTACAATCTTCCCATTATTGCTCATTTGGGATTGGTGGGCGCCTATGCAGTGCCGTTTTTGCTGAGCAACGACTCTGGCAGGGTCGAAATACTCTTTAGTTATGTGGCCATTATAAATATTGGAATACTTTTTATTTCCTTTAAAAAATATTGGAAATCAATCTATTACTCATCATTCGCTTTCACTTGGCTAATCTATTTATCTTGGTACTTTTATTCGTATGCTGCCGAGCACTTTTCGATTGCATTAATATTTCTGTTGGTTTTCTTCGCGATTTTCTATTGCGCATTACTAGCTTACAAACTAATTAAAAAAGAAAAATTCGATATTGGCGATATTGTATTGCTTTTTGCAAATTCCTTTATCTTTTTTGGCGCCGGCTATTCCCTGCTTTCAAATCATGAAACAGGTAAAGAATTACTAGGGCTGTTCACATTGGCTAACGCAATAGTTCATTTTAGTGTAAGCACACTTATCTATAAACAAAAACTGGCAGATAAAAACCTGTTTTATTTTATTGCCGGCTTGGTGTTAGTATTTCTTACTGTTGCCGTTCCTGTACAATTAGACGGCAATTGGGTAACAATAATTTGGGCGGGAGGTGCAGCGCTGCTATTTTGGATTGGCAGGACTAAAAGCGTTTCTGTTTACGAAAAACTTTCATACGTTTTAATGGCTCTCGCCTTTATTAGCTTGGCTCAAGACTGGATGTCTTTCTCAACTTATACTACTTTAGGTGAAGAAAGTACGTTCACCCCAATTTTCAATCTTCGGTTTTTGACGGGCATCTTGTTTCTCGCGGCATTTGGCTTTATTAATTATTTATTCAAAAATGAAAAATTTGAATCTCCATTAATCAAAGGTGATTTTCTTCAGAAACTAACTTCAATTGTAATTCCTGGCATATTTATTTTTGTACTTTACAATTGCTTCCGACTTGAAATTGCAGACTATTGGAATGCACAATACACCGCATCATATTTGGAACTAAATGAAACGGGCGGTTCCTATACCAATTATCATCAAAATGAAGATTATCTTAACTTTAGAATTGTATGGACCTATATTTATACGCTGCTTTTTCTTGCAGCGCTATCCATTTTCAACATAAAAAAACTTAAAAACAATCTATTAGCATATGTGCTAATTGTGGCAAGTGCATTATCCTTTTTACTTTTTTTCACTGAAGGGTTATTTGCGTTGACGGATTTAAGAGGATCGTATATTGACAACACCTTGACCGAATATTACAACCGAAGTATTTTCAATTTATTAATACGCTATATTGCCATCATCAGTGTGTTAGCTTTGGTTTATGCAGGCTTGCTTTCGGTGAAAAAAGGTGTGCTGCAGAAAGGACTTCAAACGCCTTTCACTATTTTTCTGCACATAATTATTCTTGCAATTTTAAGTAGCGAGCTTATTGCTTGGTTGGATATTGCTGGCTCCACTCAATCTTATAAATTAGGCTTGAGTATACTTTGGGGTTTATATGCACTTTTATTGATTGTTATAGGCATTTGGAAAAGCAAACCATTCCTTCGAATTGTGGCCATTGTACTTTTTGGGTTTACACTTATAAAACTTTTTCTTTACGATATATCAGATATGAACACCATTTCTAAAACCATTGTTTTTGTAATTTTAGGCGTGTTATTACTGATAATTTCATTTTTATACAACAAGTTTAAAGCAAAAATAACCAATGATTTGGAAGAATAAATTACTGCTAGTTTTATTCCTTTTACTTACGAAAGTTGCTTTCGCACAGTTAAATACCTATGATTATTCGAGAGAAATAAAAGGTGTTTCAGAAACTTGGCATGCCGTAGAATTGCCCGATGCCGTTTTTGGGAAAATAGACAACAATTTAAATAATTTCAGAATCTACGGAATAACTAAATCCGACACCATTGAAGTCCCTTATTTATTGAAAATTACTTCGGAAAAGCAAACCGAAAAGAACATCGATTTCAAATTGCTAAATACTTCAAAAAAAGGGAGCGCTTATTTCTTCACTTTTGAAATTCCTTCAGAAAAAACCCTTAATGAGATTCATTTAAAGTTCAAACAGCAAAACTTCAATTGGCTGGTTAATTTGGAAGGAAGTCAAGACAACAGCGAATGGTTTTCTATTGTTTCAGATTATCGTGTTCTTTCAATAAAAAATGAACTAACGGACTATCAATTTACAAATGTTAGGTTTCCAAAGTCAAAATATCGCTATTTGCGACTTCAAATTACATCCAATGAAAAACCTGAATTGCTCGCTGCGGAAACACAATTAAGCAGCATTGAAACTGCTGTTTTCAACACATACGCGATTAAAAACTTTTCATCCACAGAAAACAATGATTTAAAAAGAACCATTGTCGATATTGACTTTTCGCAATCTATACCCATAAGTTTGGTTTCTTTAAAAATTAAAGATTCTATTGATTATTATCGTCCGGTAACTATAAAATATCTTACGGATAGTATCAAAACCGAAAAAGGATGGAAGTATAATTTTAATACGCTTAGCTCAAATATTCTAAGTTCTTTAGAAAATAATGATCTACATTTTCGCAGTACAATAACCAAAAGATTAAGGATTGAAATTGAAAATCACGACAATCGTCCTTTAAAAATTGACGATGTAATTGTAAAAGGATATACGCATACGTTGCTCGCTCGTTTCGCAGAACCAGCAACATATTATTTAGTTTACGGAAATCCTAAAGCTACAAATCCTAATTATGACATTTCAAAATTTACTGAAAGTATTCCGTCAAACAGTACGTCCGTAAAGCTTTCCGAAGAAAGGGAAATTATAAAAGAAGAAGTTTCCAAGCGTGCCCCGCTTTTCGAAAATAAGCTGTGGTTGTGGGTTATTATGGCTGCAATAATTGGTCTATTGGGATGGTTTACTATAAATATGATACGCAAAAAATAGGTTCGAGTCCATTCAATAAGAAAAACCTATCTTTGCCACTTTTTTAAAACGCCGATGATTTTACAGCAGACCTTCAAAAATTTCACACAGAACCCAAAAAACGATGTCCTTTCAGGATTAACGGTAGCATTAGCCTTAATACCTGAGGCAGTTGCTTTTTCGTTTGTTGCTGGTATTGACCCATTAGTGGGACTTTACGGCGCATTTATTATGGGATTAATCACTGCACTTTTTGGTGGCCGTCCAGGAATGATTTCGGGTGCTACAGGTGCAATGGCTGTTGTAATGGTTCATTTAATTCAAAAGGGAAATGAAGTAGGGCTTTCATTGGCAGATCCTGTAGAATATCTTGGGCTGCAATGGCTTTTTATAACTCTTCTTTTTGTGGGCGCTATCCAAATAATGGCAGGTGTTTTTAAATTAGGGAAATTTGTTCGTCTTATTCCGCATCCAGTAATGATGGGGTTTGTAAATGGTTTGGCAATCGTGATTTTCCTTTCACAAATGGGGCTGTTTAAAGAAAGCCGCGGAACGGTGCCTCAATGGCTTACGGGAATGGATCTTTGGGTAATGCTCGCATTGGTTGGTTTAACTATGGCAATTATGTTTGGCTTACCTAAACTAACTAAAAAACTACCAGCAGCTTTAATAGCCATTATTGTTGTGGCGTGTATTACAATCTTTGGAGGTCTTGACGTGAGTACTGTAGGATCCTTTATTCGTGATGGTGGTGGAAGTGGTCTAAAAGGTTCGCTTCCCGTTTTTCAAACACAGATTTTTGGTTTTATCGATACCCTTACAGGCCATTGGGATTTAATAATTTCAACAGCATTTCTACTAGCGGCCGTTGGTTTAATTGAATCTTTGATGACTTTAAACTTAGTAGATGAAATGACCGAAACACGCGGAAGTGGAAACCGTGAATGCATGGCGCAAGGTGGTGCAAATATGTTAAGCGGACTTTTTGGTGGAATGGGCGGTTGTGCAATGATTGGGCAATCTATTATTAACGTGAGTTCTGGTGGTCGCGGTAGACTTTCAGGAGCTACGGCAGCCATTGCACTGTTATGTTTTGTGCTTTTTGGAGCACCTTTAATTGAACAAATACCTATTGCAGCTTTGGTGGGTGTGATGTTTATGGTGGTTATCGGCACATTTGCGTGGAGTAGTTTCAGAATTATAAATAAAATTCCACTTTCAGACGCAATTGTTTTAATTGCTGTTTCGGCGATTACCGTTTGGCAAGATCTTGCAATAGCAGTATTTGTGGGTGTAATTATGAGTGCTCTTGTTTTTGCTTGGAAAAGCGCCACACGAATTCGCGCACGTAAACGAATTAAAGAAGATGGTACTAAAGTGTATGAAATTTGGGGGCCATTATTTTTTGGTTCAACTACCGCTTTCAACAGTAAGTTTGATATTTCTACAGATCCAAACACAATTGAAATAGACTTTATAGAATCCAAAATTTCCGATCATTCTGGCGTTGAAGCCGTTCGGAATATCGCGAATAAATATATAGATAGCGGCAAGCAAATTAAATTAACACACCTTAGCCCAGACTGTAAAGCACTACTTTTAAACTGGAACCCAGAGTTTGAAACCATTATCGAAAATTCTATTGAAGACCCACGATACCATGTGGTTACAGACACTTTAGACGCAGAAGTTTAATTAATTCTCGATCACTATTTCGAAAAATAGAAATCAACTTTTTTGGTTTCCCCATTTGCAGTACCTTCAATCCAAGCATGAAGTGAATCTTTTGCAGGATGTGTATAAACTATTTTTTGGGGGAAATCGTGCTTTTTATTTTCAAAAGTAAACTGCCCGTTTTCCGAAGATATCATTTTAAAAGTAACAGGCTTTTTATCTTTAGCTTTAACTGAAGCAACCGTTAATAGTAACTTTTCAGACTTTAACTCTAGTGCCATGGTTTCAGCAAAAACAACCTCTCCTTCCACTTCCACAAAACTATAGCCTGTAAAAGTACTATCATTTTCTCGTGACCAAGTTTCTTGCGAAAACTCTGTCTCAGTTTTATTCGTCCAAGTGCCCAGCATCCACTGTAATTCTTTCAGTTTTTCGTAACGATTTTCCAAAGCATTTTTATCGGAAGTTATTTCCTTTTCATTGTTTTTACACGAAACAAATCCAATAAGTATAAGGGTTAATAGAGTTATAGCTTTTTTCATATTTAATATTTTATCTTTTTTTATTTAAGGCTCATTTCACCCTAAATTAGGGAATCACTTGGCACTGCGAAAATACTTTAAAAAATGTTATGTGTTGCAAAACAAGTCAATCTGCCCATGATTATATCCGTATCACTATTCATTTAAAACATATTTTTATATATTTAACTAAGTATTAATCGATTACCAACCTCCTCCCCGTGTTTTTAAAAATATTAATCCATGATAAAAAGTATAGCAATACTTGTATTAATGGTTAGCTGTGCAAGCGCAATCGCTCAAGTTACGGAGCCGATAGACGACTTGCGCTTGGCCTTTGGCATAAATATTACAGCAGAATACCAAGTAAAACACGGCTTAAAATTTAGAGTTGCAGCCACTGGTGGCGTGGCCAATTACGTGCCATTAGCAAAAAATGATTTTGGAATTTTGCCCTCCGTGCATATTGGGGTTTTATTTTACAACAAAGGTATTTTGGGCAGCAATTTAAACAAAGACTATTATCGAACCACATTTTTCGACTTTTTCGCCAATGCTACGGTAACGCCCGGGTTTAATAATAACATAACTCCGCGCGAACTCGATTTCCGTTTTGTGCCTTTATATCATTTTTCCGACTTTGTCGCCAACCCGCTGCAAAACACTTTTGATTATTCCGTATCAATTGGCTCCAATTGGTTAATGAATCCCGATAAAAACAGGGCTTCGCAGACAATTGGTTTCTTTAACCTCAACATTGCGAGACGCGTGCAAATTTCATATTATAACGATGGCGGACCCGTTCTCGATTATTTTGGCGATCGAGAAGATCGCTTTTATACTGGCGGAATTGTGCTCTCGGCGCATTTTGATGAAACTGCATATATAGGTTTGGTTGAACTCAGTTTTCATAAGTTTACCGGCTGGCAGGAATACGCTGTAGATACCGCAGACAAGTTGCAATTGGACCATATTCCTTATGAAAACGGCGATGCTTTTGGTTTTAACCAACAGCAATGGAAACTTAACTTTACCAGTTTCCGCCAAGGCTACGGCGCTTATGTTACCCTTTATGATTTTAACGCATTAGACCTTCAGGATTTTTTACACTTTACCTCAGATTTTCCGTATCACCCCGATTATTATTGGGGTTGGAGAATTGCCGGCGGAGTTTCTTCACAATTTAAAACCGACTAATTATGAAGCTACTTCAATACATTATTTTAGCTGTTCTTTTGGTTTCCTTTTCGTATTCCTGCCAGAGTTTGAAATTTATTCCAGTGACTGAAACTATTGCTATTTCAGAATATCAAGTCTATGTTTTTAGGTTGTGCGAATACAGAAATTCTTATGGAAATAAACGCTTTTTCCTCTGCGATGAACCTTGTGTAGAAACAGATGTACAAGCTGATGACTCGATTCAGATAATTGAAGAATTATATATTTTACGGTCTCTTGCCGATCCGAAAGATATAATCTACATTACTTCCCGATCTGACAAATACATTCAAAGAAATCGCGGTATTTTTAACGATACGCTTTACAAAAAGTATATCATGGCTTCAGATTTAGAATATGTGTATTTTGGAAAAATTATTAATTCTGATAAAATAGATTTTGTCAATCCCACTGAAAATCTTTCGTTCACATTTAAAGATGATTCCGAAAATTGCAGATTTATTTTAGATAGTATTTACAGTGAAACCGCGGTTAAAAACACCATTAGCAACCAGCATTTAAAAATGGCCGATCTATTTAATGTAGGCATACAATTTCTTGAAACCGATAGAAAGTTGGTGGTGAGCAAAAAAGATTTAGACCCAATTAAAACACTCGTGTTAAAAGACAACCGAATGTTTTTTAACGGTGAAAACAAAAGTATAAATTTATCGCAGCGCAATCGTTTAAAGTATCACCCTATTTATGGGCCAACACACGATTCTATTGTAAGAAGAATCATTAGCGACAGCATACAAAAGCAAGTTATTTTAAGAGGAAAAGCTATTTAAAATTGAAGAATTACAAAATTCGCAAACCGTTTTTCACCTGTTTTTCCAACTGAAGTAAAGTAACATCTTTCCCTTCCACCGCGCCAAGTACAAGACATTCGCTCATAAAATTGGCGATTTGTTTCTTTGGAAAATTGACTACAGCAACCACTTGTTTCCCGATCAATTCTTCTTTTGTGTAAAGTGAAGTAATCTGCGCTGAAGTTTTTCGCTCTCCCAATTCACTTCCAAAATCTACCAAAAGTTGATAGGAAGGATTACGAGCTTCAGGAAAATCGTTGGCTTCAAGAATAGTGCCCACGCGCATTTCGACTTTTTCAAAGTCTGACCACGAAAGATTATTCGTCATGGTGAATGTTCAGTTTTTTTATCATTTCAGGAGAAATCTCACCTTGATCTGCACCATATGCATCAACGAGTAAGCCCTTTCTACCATCGTGGGTTTCTATTAAAAAAAGAATGGTATTATCGCCAGGGTCTGTCATTCCTTCAAAACGGTAAAATTTTATAACCTCGAGTTGGCCAGCATTCCACTCCATTTTAAGCGATTTAGATTCTATGCCTTCGCCAATAAGATTAAAATCTTCTGTAAAGCCATGTTTTTGTAAATCTCCAATAGCAACTGAAAGTGATGAATATGAGTTTTTCATAATTGTTAGTTTAGATTTTAAAGTTAATGGAGATATTTTGCAACAACAAAGTTTTATAAATTCTTTAATAGAAAAAAGTTTGAACGTGAAGTGGTTTAAAAGTTTAGATGCCGCCTTTTCAATACCCCATTTAACCACTGAAAAATTGTAACTTTAAACCAACTTTGCAACTAATATATAAAACAAAGAAATGGCTAGAACAGAATCTACAATGCTTCCATTGGGAACCGAAGCACCCGATTTTACACTTATAAATGCAGTGAGTAATAAACCTGTGTCGTTAAAAGATGTTCGTGGTGAAAAAGGCACCGTAGTTATGTTTATTTGTAATCATTGTCCGTACGTGAAGCATGTTATAGATGAAATTATTCGCGTTTGCAATGATTATCGCGTAACGGGTTTTGGGTTTGTTGCGATTAGCAGTAACGACATTATTAAGTACCCTAAAGATTCTCCCGCCGAAATGTGGCGCACGGCGCAAAGCCTAAGTTTTCCTTTCCCGTATTTATACGACGAAACCCAAGAAGTAGCAAAAGCTTACGACGCTGCTTGCACGCCCGACCTCTACCTTTTTGATGATGAATTACAACTAGTTTATCGTGGCCAATTAGACGACAGCAGACCCGGAAACCGAATACCCGTAAATGGTCGCGATCTTCGTGAAGCAATAGATAATATACTTAATAACAACCCACAGCGAAAAGATCAAAAACCAAGCATGGGTTGCAATATTAAGTGGAAATAACTCCTATGCCCCGAAGAGGGAATTTCTAAAGCTTCGTAAATAAGGTACTCCCCTTTGCGGAGAATGGAAGGGCTTACCATCCTTCTCTTTTCATCAAATTTTGAATGTGCGTATAATGGTGGTTGCTGTGCCAAGCATAACTGCCCACAGTTTCTGCAAGCGAATAATTACGGTCACGAGCTGGATGATGAAACTCTTTCAGCAATTGCTCCTGCGATAGCCCTTTTATTAAGTAAACCCATTTTGCGTGCAGCGAACTTATTGCAGCCAAAGATAATTCAATTGGTGCATCCTTGGCATCGGCCGTTTCTGCCCAAGCTTTTTCATCGTACACTTTTATAGTTGGAGTTTCTTCCGTTAGTGTCCACTTAAAGCGATTGTAAGCGTTGTGGTGGCTGTCATAAAAATGATGGATTGTTTGCCGCACCGTCCAACCTTCTTCTCTATAAGGGGTGTTCAATTGTTTAGCAGAAAGATTTGCTACTAAGTTTTCTAAACGATTTGGAAAATGTTCCAAAATGGAAATCCAAGCTTGCTGTATTTCGGCAGTGATATTTGAAGGGCAATCAAACTTGCCGATTGGGTATTTAAGTTTCTCTATTTCCATGGCTTAAAAATACAAAACGCCCCGATAGCTCGAGACGTTTTGATTTTATAATAAATATTATTTTCAAATTATTTTAAACCCATTAATTCCACATCAAAAATCAAGGTCGCACTTGGAGGAATTACCCCACCAGCACCGCGCTCGCCATAACCAAGATGCGAAGGAATTACAAAACGAGCTTTATCGCCCACATGCAATAATTGTATGCCTTCATCCCAACCTGAGATTACCTGCCCTACGCCCAACTGAAAATCGATTGGTTCTTTTCTTTTGTAAGATGAATCAAATTCAGTTCCATCAATAAGCGCGCCTTTGTAATGTACAGAAACAGTTTTGCCTTTTGAGGCCTTTTCGCCATTTCCTTTTTGAATTATCTTGTAAAGAAGTCCGCTATCAGTTTTATCAAAACCTTCCGAAACTTTCTTTAGCTCTGCTTCTTCTTTTGCTTTAATATTTGCAATTCTGTTTTCTCTTTCGCCTGTAAAACTTCTAAAAGCTTCTACAGCATTCCACTTTTCAGCTTCTTCACCTACACGCAAGATTTCAACTTTTTTCATAGTATCGCCTTGGGCAACACTATCTACCACATCCTGTCCTTCAACCACATTTCCAAAAATCGTGTGTTTATTATCCAACCAAGGAGTAGCAACATGCGTTATAAAAAATTGGCTACCATTACTCGCAGGACCAGAATTGGCCATAGAAAGCACGCCTGGAGTGTCGTGACGAAGGTCTTGATGAAATTCATCTTCAAAATCGTAACCCGGTCCGCCGGAGCCTGTTCCTTTAGGATCGCCACCTTGAATCATAAAATCTGGAAGTACTCGGTGAAATTTTAAGCCATCATAGTACGGTGTACCTTGAGGTTTTGCAGCATTTTCCAAATTTCCTTCAGCTAATGCAACAAAATTTCCAACCGTTCCCGGAGTTTTGTCGTGTGTAAGTTTTATAAGAATTTCTCCCTTTTCGGTAGTGAATTTTGCATAGATTCCGTCTTGCATCGTGTTCTTTTTTAAAATTGAAATGCAAAGGTACTTAATTCTGAATTTAGAATTCAGAATTAAGAATTGAAAAAATGTTTTAAAGAAGAAAGAGTGATTGGCAATTGGGGATTAGGGGTTTGGATGGGGTTAATTTGTATATTTGGAATTACGCCAAGTTAAAAAACAAAACTTGAGTGTGTCCATCTATATTAACGGTATGAACGTAATAAAGTTGGGGGTATAAATTAGTAGGTGACACATTTAACAAACCATAATATGAAAAAACCATACTTTGTAAGTAAACAAGCCGACGAAACTGCAAAATGCTTTAATTCCGAAATTGAAAAAATCAAAAAAAAACATTCTAAAGAATTTATTCAATCTAATGTAAATTTTGACGGTATATACATTATTAGTGTTGACAAAAACAGAATTGCTTACGTATTCCAAGATTTGCTAATTGAGCTTGACTTAAATACTCAAAATCAGGTTAAAGAAGATTTTGATTCCGCTTTTAAGTCTTGTTTAGATAAATTTTCCAAATAAACCTTTTCAAGTGTTGTAAAAATGTTTACAGGAGAAAATTGTGTATAATTTATTCTCCCAAAAGGCTATTATCCCTTCTCTTACGAATTAGACCATACCAGAATTGATTTCGTGTAGGTGAATAAAATAGTTAAATTTTGACTTAATACTACTAAATTTTAAAGTGAATAAAAACGAACGCCAACACTACCTGAGCGTCAGGCGAATTTTGTGCCTTCCACTTAGTTTAAATTTTTCGGCTATCTTTGGTTTTGGCCGAAAAATTAGTGAAAGTAAAACCGTCCAAGGTCATAGCCGGACCGATGCGTGTAATTAGAGAAAATTGAAAAACAAAGATTCCATAAGACATCATTACATTCCTAAATTTTTAATAAAAGGGTTTATTGATGAAAATAATTTGCTTTATATCTATGATGAAAAAAGGGACGAAATTTTAAGAAAGCAAAGAAGTTCAAAAAGTATTTTTTTTGAAGATTTTAGGAATACAATAAAGGTTGATGAGAAAAATCATTCATCAATAATTGAAGATTTTTGGTTTCAAAAATTAGATGATGAATCTTCTAATTTCATCCAGGAACTACAAACAGCAGAACTAAATTTCGAACTATTTTCTGACATCAATCTTGCACATTTGCAATTCTTTGTTATTAACCTTTTTTGGAGAATTCCAAAAACAGATTTTACTGCTAAAGATTTAATCCAACGGGCTGTAATTATAACAGAAGGGATAGATTTAGATACTATTAGAAATGATGAGGGATGGAATAAAATATTAAGGTCTAAATTATATAAAGAAACTATTGACCAAATGAAAGGTAGTCCAACCAAACCAGATGTGATTTATCCTAAAATTACTGAATTTGAAAAAGACTTATTTGTTTTAGGTGATTATCCATTTATTTTCAGAAATCGATTAGGAAAATTTACTGATTTAGTGGAAGATGATTATTTTATTGCTTTAACTTCAAAAAGAATTCTATCATCAACAAAAAAAGAATTACAATCATTCGATATGCAGATGTTTCTTCCTTATAACGCAGCAATCATTGATGAATCTCTAAACTATGTAGTATCTAACAATTTAAAAGTTATGGAAGGTTCAGTGGAATATTATAGAAAACTAAAAAAAGAACATTTGATTTATTTTATTAAAAAACAACTATTTAAAGAAAAATAACGGCATCCGACAAAGAATAGATTTAAAAAACCACATCACCTTTCACTTTTCACTTCTCACTTAAATTTGTAACAAAACCCATTCCCGCTCGTCATACTAACAACTGTTCTATACTATCGGGACCAAAAAATACTCCGTGGAAAACATTCTTACAATAAACAATCTCACCAAAAAATTTGGCTCACTCACCGCTGTAAACAATCTATCTTTTTCTATTGAAAAGGGAAATGTTTACGGCATCCTCGGCCCAAACGGCAGCGGAAAAAGCACAACTTTAGGAATTGTACTAAACGTAGTTAACAAAACTTCTGGCGATTTTAAATGGTTTGATGGCAACATTGATACCCACAACGCTTTAAAGAAAGTAGGCGCCATTATTGAACATCCCAACTTTTACCCATACATGACGGCGGTGCAAAACCTGCAACTGGTGTGTAAAATAAAAGAGGTTTCTGAAGAAAAGATTACCGAGAAATTACAATTGGTAGGATTAATTGACAGAAAAGACAGCAAATTCAGCACCTTCTCTTTGGGAATGAAACAACGCTTGGCAATCGCTTCGGCATTGCTGAACGACCCAGAAATATTGATACTTGACGAACCCACCAACGGACTCGATCCGCAGGGAATACATCAAATTCGAGAAATTATTAAAACTATTGCTTCGCAGGGAACTACAATTTTACTCGCTTCGCATTTGCTCGATGAAGTAGAAAAAGTATGTACCCACGTGGTAATTCTTCGGAAAGGCGTTAGTCTGTATTCTGGCAGCGTGGATGGAATGATTGCCAGCCACGGTTTTTTAACGATGCAGAGTAATGATATGGAATTGCTTCAAACTGCTTTGGAAGGAAATTCTGCCTTTGGCACCATAAAACGCGACGGGGAATATTTAATCGTTTACCTCAACCAACCGATGGATGCTTCAGATGTAAACAAGCTTCTATTTGAAAAAGGCATCACGCTTTCACACCTTGTAAAACGCAAAGAAAGCCTCGAAGAACAATTTCTTGAATTAACCAAACAAAACTAAGCAGCATGCTACGATTGCTAAATATAGAATTACAAAAACTGCGTTATAACCGCGCGGCCAAAGTTATTTCCATCATATATTTTATACTTATCACTTTTATCGCACTCATTTCTTCCATAGAATTCAATTTTGGCGATTTTCACTTTCGTGTGGCAGATCAAGGAATTTTTAACTTCCCGTATATCTGGCATTTCAACACCTATATGGCGGCTATTTTGAAGTTGTTTCTCGCCATCGTAATTGTTTCAATGATGAGTAACGAATACAGTTACAGAACGTTAAAACAAAATTTAATTGACGGTTTAAGTAAGAAAGAATTTGTGCTTTCAAAATTTTTAACCGTGTTACTTTTTGCAGGTATTTCTACGATATTCATTTTTTTGGTATCGCTAATCCTAGGTTTAAGTTTCTCTGACTATAACGAAATAGGCATCATTTTTAGTGATTTGGAATACATTGCAGCCTATTTCATAAAACTCGTGGCCTTCTTTTCTTTCTGTCTTTTTCTCGGAATTTTGGTGAAACGCTCTGCTTTTGCCCTTGGGTTTTTAATAGTTTGGCAGGTTGTAGAGTGGTTATTCTATGGTTTGATGAAATGGCAATTTTTTAAGGATACGAATATTGCAGACAATATTGCACAATTCTTTCCGCTAAATGCAATGGCAAACCTCATCAAAGAACCGTTGAGTCGTTTGGGAGCTGTACAATCTGCCGCCAATCAATTGGGTGAAGATTTCAGTAAAGATTATGGTGTAAGCTGGTTGAATGTTCTCATTGTATTGGTTTGGACTGCACTTTTCATCTATTGGTCCTATGCCATACTGAAGAAAAGAGACCTATAAAGCAGATCATCTCCTTGAATAGTTTGGATTAATAGTATTTTATTAATTTTTCTCTTCGGCACTCTGTGAACCTCTGTGTCTCTCTGTGTAATAGCCATAACACAGAGTTTCGCAAAGAAAACACAGAGATTCACAAAGTTTAGAATAATAAATTCTTAGCTTCAAAAAACAAGAGCGTCTTTTTTTGTCTATATTTAGCAGTCAATCAACTCTTAGTTTTCTTTGAAGCCTTACCTTTTCATACTTTCTTTACTTTTTTCTACCCTTGTATCTGCTCAAGATATTTCGCTATACCAACAGTTTAACGGGCATTTTGACTATACCGCTTTTGGTAACACGCTAAATGTTGAAGAAAACGGCCAAGGCGGAACATGCTTTATTCTTACCAGTAGCAGTGCCGATTTTCAACTGCAACCAAATCAAGAAGTAACCGCTGCCTATCTTTATTGGGCAGGCTCGGGTCCGGGTGATTTCAATGTTACTTTTAACCAAATTCCCATAACCGCTGAAAGAACATTTAATGTTACTTACAATAGTGGTGGTAATGATTACGTCTATTTTTCAGCATTTGCCGATGTTACAGAGCAAATTAGAACTACAGGCAACGGTAATTATACACTGTCTGATTTAGATCTTACCCTCGTAATCCCTTCATATTGTAGTCCTCCAGGCTCCGGTACCAACTTTGGCGGTTGGGCGGTAACGGTGGTTTATGAAGATGCTACGCTTCCCAACAATCAGGTAAACGTTTTTGACGGTTTGGAGAGTGTTTCGCGCACCAACCAAACCTTAGAAATAACATTGGACAATCTAATGGTACTGGATAATCAAGGTGCCAAAATCGGTTTCCTGGCTTGGGAGGGCGATCGCGGCTTAGCCGTAAATGAAACCCTTCGAATAAACGGAAATATTCTCAGCAATCCGCCGCTAAATCCGGCGGATAATGCTTTTAATGGCACAAATAGTTTTACGGGAAGCGATGTGCTTTATAATATGGATATCGATGTTTACCCTATTTCGAACTTTATAAATCCGGGCGATACTTCGGCGACTATTCAACTTACCAGCGGGCAAGATTTTGTAATGGTGAATAATATTATCACCGTTTTAAATACAGAACTGCCCGATGCAACCATTTCAATAGACAATATAATTGGCGGTACGGAATGTGGTAATCGAGAAGTCACTTTAGATTATACAGTTTACAACCTCAATAGTACCGATGTGCTTCCGGCAGGAACGCCTATTGCTTTTTATGCAGATGAAATATTAATTGCACAAAGTGCTACATTAGCAGTTATCCCCATTAACGGACAGGAAAGTGGAAGCATCACTTTTAACGTACCCAACAATATTGAAGCAGATTTTATTTTGAAAGCCATCGTGGATGATACCGGCAACGGAACTGGAATAATTAATGAAATAAACGAAGAAAATAACGAAGACGAAAGCCCAATTCATTTACTTATAAACCCCATAATAACGGGGCTGTACAATCTGGAGACTTGCGATGTCATTGGGGAAGAATATTTCGATTTAACGGAAGTTACATCAGAAATAGAACCACTTTACGACCTAAGTTTTCACCTTTCGGAAACGGATGCCGAAAACAATAACAACCCAATCGCCAACCCTGAAAATTTTCAAAATACTGAAAACCCACAGACTATTTACATTCGTGTTTCAAACCCCGACTGTTTTCTTATAGACAGTTTTACGGTGGAAGTTTTACCCTGCCCTTTGCCTGATGCAACAATAGAACTTTTTGAGATTTCCGCTTGTCGCGAGAGAGCGCTCTGGCTTCCGTTTACGGTTTATAATTTGGAAGCTACTGGTCCTTTGCCAGCCAATACGTCGGTGGCGTTTTATGCTGAAGGTATTTTGCTTGGGATTTCACAAACCCAGCAAAATATACCTATTGGCGGCAGTGAAAATGGTGAAGTAGAATTGATACTTCCCGACATTTTGCCGAATACGTTTTCTATCACTGCCGTAGTGGACGACGATGGAAATGGCAACGGTGCAGTTGAAGAATTGCGCGAAGACAACAATACATTTACGCAAATCATATCATTTGAAATCATCCCTCCTATTCCCAATTTGCCAGATTTATTGAAGTGCGATATAGGTTTTGACACGGCCATTTTCGACTTAACTGTTCAAGACCATTTAATTAGTTTGGCCCCGGAAGATGTGGTTCAGTATTTCACAACTATGGATAATGCTTCGGAAAATACCAATCCAATCAGTAATCCAACTGAATACCAAAACGGCACGGATCCTCAGACTATTTATGTGCGTTTGGAAAACGAAATCTGCTTTGCTACAACTTCATTTTTATTAACCACGGAAAACTGTGCGCCTTTTATTCCACAAGGTTTTTCACCAAACGGCGACGGGATAAACGATACTTTTGAAATAAGCAACCTCCTAAACATTTACGAAAACTTTGAATTGAATATCTATACTCGCGATGGCAACCTAATTCACACTGGTCGAAACGCTGATGGCTTTTGGGAAGGTGTGGCTACAGAAGGACTATTATTTACTGGAAACATTGTTCCGGTGGGCACCTATTATTACGTGTTGGTTTTGAATGACCCCAAATATCCAAAGGCCTTTATTGGATGGATTTATGTGAATTATTAAACATTTAAATTAATTAAAATGAAACAAATATTCTTTTTAATTCTTCTATTTCCGTTGCATTTATTTGCGCAAGATTCACCTGCATCCGTTCAATTTTGGAACTCTTTAAAGCAACACTGTGGTAAAACCTATGAAGGTACGATTACTGCTGGCGGAAAAGAAGGCGATGGCTTTGTGGGCGAAAAGCTCGTGATGCACGTGCGAAGTTGCGAAGAAAAAACAATCCGCATTCCATTTTTTGTTGGGGAAAATAAATCCAGAACCTGGGTGCTTTCAATGCAAGATGACAATCGTATTCTCTTAAAACACGATCATCGCCACAAAGATGGTTCCGAGGAAGAAGTTACACAATACGGCGGGCTCAGCCCTAATACAGGTTTGGCAAACATTCAATTTTTTCCTGCAGATCAGCATACAAGTAATTTAATACCTTTGGCGTCCACCAATGTTTGGTGGTTTACTATTGATGAAACTTCAATAACATATAACCTCCGAAGAATTGGTAGTGACCGTTTGTTTACAGTGCAATTTGATTTAACGAAGGAAGTAGGCAATCCGGGACCGCCGTGGTAAATAATTGGTAGTCGAATGAACTATAAAAAAAGAAGAGCGCTTTCGCGCCCTTCTTCAAAAAAACCAAACCACCTCACAATATTTTATAGTTTAGAATTATTTGCTGCTTTTTACCAAGCGAATAAACTCGGCTCGGTAACCGTCTTTATCTTGTCCTTTGCCTGCTTCGGCTAAGGCAATTACGTCTTCTTTCTTTTTGGTATTTATAAACTCAGATTTGCGAAGCTGCATTCCGAAAAGCGCCACAGCAGCCGAAAACTTTAAGTCTTCCGAAGCACTTTCCATAGTACTGTTTTCATCTTTTACCGTTTTTACAATCAGTTTGCTTACATCGCCATCGGGTTCTTTGTAGCGGAATTTTACCGTTAGCATTTCATCGGTATAATTCACATTGGTTTGTTTGGTGTATTTCAAATTATCGATATCCTTCAAATACTTGCTCTTTACTCCTACTGGGATTATTTCATATAAAGCAGTAACGGTATGCCCGCTGCCCAATTCGCCTGCATCTTTTGTATCGTCTTTAAAATCTTCATCGTTCAGCAAACGGTTTTCGTAACCAATTAAACGGTAAGCTTGAACTTTTGCAGGATTAAATTCTACTTGAATTTTCACATCTTTTGCGATTGTGTAAAGCGTTCCAAAAAATTCTGCACCCAACACTTTTTGCGCTTCTTGCATCGTATCTATATATGCGTGATTTCCGTTGCCTTTATCGGCTAGCGTTTCAAGTTTGCTGTCTTTATAATTACCCATTCCAAAACCTAAGCAAGTTAGAAACACGCCACTTTTGCGTTTATCTTCTATTAAACTTTCCATGGAACGGTCGCTGGAATTGCCAACATTAAAGTCGCCATCGGTAGCAAGTATTACTCGATTATTTCCTCCTTTGCTGAAATTTTCTTCAGCAATTTTATAAGCCAACTCAATCCCAGCGCCCCCTGCTGTTGAACCGCCTGCGCTTAAATTATCAATAGCTTGACGAATTATAAACTTCTCTGCTCCCGAAGTTGGTGGCAGCACTAATCCAGCCGCCCCTGCATAAACAACAATGGCTACTTTATCTTTTTCGCGCAATCTGTCTACCAAAACATTTAGTGCAGCTTTCAGCAAAGGCAATTTGTTGGGTTCATTCATAGAACCCGAAACATCTAATAGAAACACTAAATTTGAAGCTGGCACATTCTCTAACGAAATATCTTTTCCCTTTAAACCAATTCTAACCAATTTAGCATCGGCATTCCACGGAGAGTTTACAAGATCTGCAGTAATTGAGAAAGGATCTTTACCAACTGGCTCTGGATAGTTGTAGGCAAAATAATTTACCATTTCTTCAATCTTAACTGCGTCTTCCGGCACTTTCTGCCCATTGTTCAGCATTCGGCGAATGTTGCTATAGCCTGCTTTATCAACGTCTATGGAAAAAGTTGAAAGCGGTGCTGTACCCACACTTTTAAAAATGTTTTCTTCAATACGACCGTAAGATTCGTTTTCGGAAACGTTGTTATTATTAACGATAGCTCTTGAACCGTATAAAGAAGATGTCCCTCGAATAATCACTTTCTGCTCTGCCTTTTGCTTTTTTGAAGAGGTGTATGATGAATTATTTCTTCTAACCCCATAACCCATCGCATTTCTTATAGCATCATTATTAACAGAATAAGCCGTAACGACTACCTCATCTAAAGAAGCACCTGGCTTTAGGCTCACGTTAATTATCCCTGCTTTTTTAACTTTTATTTCTTCAGTAGCAAATCCTACATACGAATAGGTCAGGGTCTGTCCTATATTCGCTACAATAATATAATTACCATTAAAATCGGTTTGGGTTCCGTTGCTTGTTCCTTTAATAACAACGTTTACTCCAGGTAACGGAAGTGCGCTGTCATCAGTTACCGTTCCGCTGATGGAAACGGTTTGTGCGCCAAGCTGAAAACTCAGCAACGCAATTACTAAAAATGTGAAAAGTGTTTTCATAATGTGTGGTTTTTGTGTTAAACTTGAAGTAAAACTACCACACAGATACGGGGTGTAAAATAAGGAATGAGGGAACGAAGGGTTTGTATGAGTTAAACGGTTATCGCTTTCGTCTACGTAATTTCTTGCTGTCTATTTTTTTCTGAAAGGCTCTGCTATGTTTCAACATTAAAGCGTGCGTTTCATTATAACTTTTGCCGTAAAGTTTGGCATATTCTGCCGCCATCACTTTCACCATTGTTTTTGAAAGCCACAACCTTCGGAGGTTATGCATGCGTTTTTCAAAAGTCATATTTTCAAAAAGCATTCGGTTTAAATCAATTAGATAAAAATCGTAATTGTCGTTGCCGTTATCCATTATCAGCGTATTTCCCGGAGAATGGTCTAAAAAGTTTACACCATTTTCGTGAAGCTTGAAAGTGAATTGCGTAAACTGTTTTAAAACTTCTTCCCTCTTTATAAACTTTGGATTATGAATAAGTTCACGAAAATCGAAATCGTAATTTATCTGCTCACTTACGTAATAACTTTCTTTTAACCCACCCGAAAAAGTTTCCAAATATGCCACTGGAAAAGGGGTTTTTATATTCAGACCAATTAATTTTTTAGCGTATTCATAAGAACGTTTTGCCTTACTTTTGCGTACGTATTGATATACCAGAGATTGAAAAGCGTTGGGTGTTTTAAATTTTTTGATGTTTAAAGAATAACCATCAATTTTCACCATTTTTATAACATTGCGCTCGCCTTTGGTTACGTATTCACCATTTTTAGAAAAATTGTGTAGCACATCGCTTAGCTTTACAGCCATTTGCGAATAATCTGGATGAATAACAAAATTCTCTTGCATTATGAAAGAAGATAAAACCAAAAAAGGTATTTTGCGAAGGTAATCTATATGAAGAAAATTCTCGTTATACAGAACAAAAGAATTGGCGATGTACTAATTAGCTCCGTCATTGCCAATAATATCAAAAAGGTATTTCCGCAAAGTGAAGTAACCTATTTTGTGTATGATTACACAACTGGTGTTTTAGAAAATAACCCAAATATCGATAGAATTATTTCAGTAAAAGAAAAGGAACTTAAAAGACTCCCGAAGCTTTTACAAACTATCGCGAAGATAAAAAAGGAGAAATACGATATTATTTTCGATCCGTATTCCAAATTTCAAAGTAGAATGATTTGTCTGTTTTCGGGTGCCGAATACAGAATTGGACTTAAACGCGCACACAAAGAATTAAAGTTTCCTTTTTACACCCACCCAATTAGTTTTTTGGAACATCGCTCCAAAAACTGCGGTAAAGCGATTGAAGATAGAATAAATATGATTGCTTCTGTTTTTAAATTAGAAGCTCCCGAGTACGCTCCTAAAATTTTCTTGACCGATGACGAAAAAAATTACAGTCGGATTAATTCACTTCAGCGACCAGTAATTATGTTGGGCATTTTGGGCAGCACACCTCAAAAATCGATGCCTTATGAATATATGGTGGAAATAATTGACTTTATTACTGCCAATTACAAAGGCACTATTCTCTTCAATTACGCCCCGCACCAAAAAGAAGAAGCGATTAAAGTGTATGAAATGTGCCAGAATAAAGACCAAATAAATCTCGATATTTACGAAGACTCCATCCGCGGATTTATAAAACTGATGAATAAATGCGACCTTTTAGTTTCCAACGAAGGCGGAAGTGTACATATTACGAAAGCGCTCGAAAGACCTACGCTTACCATCTATTCACCTTACGTAAATAAAGAACATTGGTGCAGTTTTGAAGATGGCGACCATCACGATTCCATTCATTTATTGGAAGAAAAACCAGATCTCTTTAGTAGTTTTACTTTAGAAGAAAGAAGGCGAATTGAGCAAGACCCACATTCTCTTTACAAGCAATTAACCCCCGAAATGATTTTCGAAAAATTAAAGCCGTTTTTGGCGCATCATCTTAACAACAGCGGCACTTGAATCTACTAGACAAATTTCATAATTGGAGAAGAAAACAACGCTGGAATCGCCAATATAAAAAAGGGCGGTGGCAAAGTCTGCGTAGCGAAAAGGAAGCAAGTCGTTATCAAAAAATCATTGAATATATAAACCGTTTTTCACCTAAAAATCCAAGTATTTTAGATATTGGCTGCGGCGATGGATTGCTTACGGAACGAATAAACCCCGATGACTACTCTTACTTCTTAGGTTTAGATTTTTCAAAAGAATCCATAAAAATTGCAAGCGAAAAGAAATTACCAAAAGCCGAATTTCTTGCTGCCGATGCCGTGAAATTCATTCCAAAACAAGATTTTGATGTAATCGTTTTCAACGAAGCATTCTACTATATTCACGAAACCGAAAAGCAAAATGTACTTGACCGTATGTTGTCAAAACTCACCGATGGCGGAATTATAATAACTTCAATTTATCGCGAAGGCCACGGTTGCTGGGAATATTTTAAGGAAGACGAAAGATTAAAAGAGTTAGATTTCACAACCGTAACTACAGATGAAGAACTTCGTTATTGGAAAATTGGGGTTTATAAAAAGAATTAAACTGCCTTAATTAGTTACTTCAGTCTCTTTCGAAACAATGCCGTAATCTGTCCAAACACGCTTTTCCTTTTTCGTTATTCTTCGAATAGCCTTATTTTTTATAAACATTTCTTTCCGAACATAACCGCGCTCGTGGTCTAAATGCAGTGTAACTGTGCTGTAACGAATTTGCAATGGTTTTATACCATAGTTCATCAAGCGCTCGCCCATTTCGCGGTCCTCGCCACCATATTGCATACGTTCATCAAAGCCATTTACGGCAAGTACATCTTTCTTCCAACCAGAAGCATTGTTGCCGTCCCAAGTGGCGCTGGTGGGAGTGAATGTGTTTAAAATATCTTCCTTCAGTCCGTAGGAAGTTAGCTTATTAATTTTAAAGGTCTTTTTTAGGCCGTGTTTTAAAAGCCATTTCGCATTAAAACAACGCTGAGTTTCAATATCATCTTTGGTAATTTGTTTCGAAATATTCATCGACAATTTAAAATATCCCGCAGAAAGAAAACAACTCGGTCGGCTCAATCCAAGATGGGTTGCAACTAAATCATTCCTCGGAATACAATCGCCATCGGTAAAAATTAGATATTCGCCTTTTGCTACTTTTATGGCTTTATTTAGAATTTTCGTTTTCTGAAAACCGTGATCTTCCTGCCATACGTGTTTAATACTTAATGCCGAATTTGTCTTAAAAGATTCAATTAGATTTTTCGTTTCTTCCGAAGAACCATCGTCGGCTATTATAATTTCAAAATTCTTTTCTAATTGTTGCTCAAAACCCCAAAGTGCTTTTTTAAGCCATTCGGGTTGGTTGTATGTGCTCACAATTACCGAAACAAACGGAGCTTCATTATCATCTTTAACAATCCCGAACGCCGTCCACTTTTTATGTTGCCCACGTGTTTGTTGACGGATGGCCAAGTTTTTATTTATTGAATCTTCATTTTTGTAACCGCGCGGATGGTCCAAGTGTAATACAACTGCATTGTAGCGTATCTGTTTACTTTTAAGCCCAAGATTAATTAAACGTTCGCCCAATTCACGGTCTTGTCCGCCATACTGCATGCGTTCATCCAAACCGTTTACAGCGATTATATCTTTTTTCCAACCAGAAGCATTGTGACCATTCCAACTAGCGTTTGTAGGTGTAAACCGATTAAGAAGAAATGCTTTAAACGGTCCCGAATAGAGCTTGTTATTTTTAAAAGAAGATTGCAGTCCGTGTTGTTTTAACCACGAAACATCGAAACATTTTTCAGTATAAATATCTTCTTTTGAAATGTCTTTTGAAATATCTAAAGGAAGCATAAAGTAACCCCCTGAAAGGAAATAACCTTCTTCTCTAAATTTAACATGCTGCTCCACAAAATCTTTTCGTGGAATGCAGTCACCATCGCTCATAATTATATATTCAGCACTACATTGAAGGATAGCTTTATTAAGAATCTGCGATTTTTGAAAGCCTTTGTCTTCATGCCAAACGTGAACAATGGAGTAAAAAACCTCAGTTTCCATCCGTTTTAAGAGCTGTTCTGTCTCTTCATTAGAGCCATCATCGGCAATTACAACTTCAAATTGCCTGTATGTCTGATTGTTATAACCATACAGCACTTTTTCAAGCCATTCGCAAGAATTGTAGGTACTAATAATAATGGAAGTATCAATTGCAGTCATAGATTGGCAAAGGTAAAACTATTTCTTGCGTAAATAAAAAGCAGCTTGATCACCCCGCTCCTCTTTATTGAGGGTAGTGGCCTTTTGTTCGTATTTAAAATTTTGAACTTTTCTGTTAAGTGAACTTGAAAAACCTTTTTCTTTCGGCGCAGAAAGGGGGATGTCTTTCAAGTACTTTTCGCTTCCCGTAAATTGAAAATGTGTAGAATCATAAGCAACTTTATACATTTCAAAATTAGTTTTGCCTGCAAGTAGCTGCATACTTTTTTGCGAATGAAGGAAAAAATGTCGCGGCGCATCCAATTGTACCCATTTAACACCATAATGTGCCCAAGCAAAAGAAGAAACCGTCGGAATACGAATTATGCAAACTCCGCCCGGAGCTAAAAGCTTATACACTTTTTCTAAATTCTCCAAAGGATCTGGCAGATGTTCAAAGGCGTGGTGATAGGTTATAATATCATAACTGCCTTCCATATCATAAATACTGCTTTTTTTAATGGTTAATCCATTTTCATATTTAATGGTATCATTCAAAAAAGGATCGCAACCCGTTACGTTTTTAAAACCTACTTCCGCCAGCGGATATAAAAAATTTCTACCATTGCCACAGCCAACATCCAGAATTCGGGTTTCCTTATTTACATGTAAACCTTTAAAAATGGCGTATTCCTTTTTTCCTAAAATTTTACCCAAGGTATTTTGGTAAACTGGCCCACCAAGCACCGCAGCTTCGTATTGCTTCTTTTTAATGGCGCCTTTTGTTCCTTTAAATTTCTTCCCATCGTAAGTGTCAAAACTGTAATAATCTCCCGGATAATATTTGCCCATATCCGCAGGAAATTCAGCAATCTGAAGACACCCGCAATTAGAACATTGAAAATATTCAAAATTTTCGCGTAAGCCGTACATCATCTCTTTTGCTGTAAAGCTTTGATTTGCTTCGTTATTGCCACAAATTCTGCAAGTATTTGTCATAAATTGAAAATTGCTTTAAGCTCCAAAGATAAAGTTATTTATGAAGTTGGCTCAGAAATCGAAAAGTTGTAATTTAGAACAAAATATAGAAAGATGATTACGAAGACTTTTCTTAAAAAACATATTGAAAAATTTCCTGAAGAATTCACTATTGAAGAACTCATCGAGCGGTTTATTTTCATAGATAAGCTTGAGAATCGCATTGAAAAGTCTAAGCAGAATGATACAATAAGCGAAGAAACTTTAGAAAACGAAATGCAGGAATGGTTCAAATAAAATGGCTTTCTGATGCAAAAATAGATTTAAAAGAAATCTACTATTATATTTCACTTGATTCAAAAATCTACGCTCGGCGCCAAGTTGAAAAAATAAAACAATCCACAGAAATAATTAAAACCTATCCAAACATTGGTAAAATTGTGGAGGAAATGGAAGACCCTAATATTCGTGAATTAGTGGTAGGAAATTACAGAATTATTTATAGAATTGTAGATATAAAAAGGATTGATATTTTGATGATCCATCACGGAGCGAGAGACCTTTTTAGAAGAATAAAAAAATAGCTATGCCAATGCTTACTGTTATCATACCCACTTTTAACGAAGAAGCATATTTAGAAGATGCGCTCTTTTCGGTTGCATTTGCCGATGAAATAATCGTGATCGATTCTTTCAGCACGGATACTACCCCCGAAATAGCCAAGAAATACGCAACAAAATTTCTTCAGCGAAAATTCGATAACTTTTCAAACCAAAAAAATTTCGCGTTAAAAGAAGCAACTGGCGACTGGGTATTATTTGTAGATGCCGATGAACGCGTAACTCATTCTTTGGAAGCAGAAATTAATGCAACGCTCCAAAACCCCAAACACGGCGGCTACAAAATCAATTTCCCACATTTTTATATGAACCGTTTTTTATATCATCATAGCGATGATGTGCTTCGACTCGTAAAACGAGATGGCGCGCTATATGCTGGTTCGGTACACGAAAAGCTTACTTGTATAGGCAGTATCGGAAAACTGAAAAGCAAAATGCTCCATTTTACTTACAAAGGTTTAGATAATTATATTTCTAAAAAAGAGTCGTACGCGTGGTTTCAAGCGCAGCAACTGTTTGATAAAGGAAAAAAAGTTACTTGGTTTCACCTCTTTTTTAAACCTAGCTATCGCTTTTTTCGTTCGTTCATTTTAAAAGGTGGATTTCGCGATGGCGTACCAGGAATGACCGTTGCCGCGGTAAATGCGTATGGTGTTTTTGAAAGGTATGTGAAATTAATGTTATTGCAAAGGGGAATGCGTTAGCAGCCCCCTAGCCCCCGAAGGGGGACTAAAACCACTTCCCAAACCGAATTTTCTGCCGAAACTTCAACAACGAAAATTCTCCTTTTACATCGATACGCTGAATTTCAAAAGGTTTTTTAAACGGAAATGAATTTATTCTATTTCCAATGCGCAGCCCGTAAGTGATTCCGTTATCTAAAAGTGTTTTTTTGAAAATTTCATTTGTCTTCTTTTCCTTCGGAAATTTGCCGTATGGATACGCTAGTACTGCTGAAAAATTCAATTCATTTTCTAAAACAAACTCTTCACAACGACGGGTGTCTGCTTCAATTTCCTCATTGGAAAGTGCAGTGTACTTTTTGTGTTTAAAAGAATGAAACCCGAGTTCAATAATTTTTGGGTCCAGATTTTTCAACTGTTCCGAAGTCATAATTTCCAAAGAAGAAGTATTCCAACTGTCAGTTTTCCCCAAAAAATTCAAAGGCACAAAAAATGTAGCTTTCAATTTATACTTTTTCAGCAATGGCAGCGCCAATTCCATTTGACTCACATAGCCGTCATCAAAAGTAATGACGATGTTTTTGTTTTTTGGCAACGACTTCAGTTTTGTCAATTCCCTAAAATGGTAGGTTTTATAACCATTTTCAGCCAAATGCTTAAATTGTTTTTCAAGATTTTCGGCAGAAATCGTCAAACCTTTTCCCGCCTCTGCGGTAATGTGGTGGTACATTAAAATGGGAAGCTTCGCCATAACAGTTTTCAGATTTATAGTTGTAAAATTATTACTTTTACGCAAACTACAATCCGTTTTTGGAAAACACTGCAAAAATCACCGCAATCGCAATCACTCTCAACGAGGCTCACAATATTGAAGGCTATATAAAAAGCCTTTGGTTTGCGGACGAAATTGTGATTGTGGATTCTTATAGCAGTGATGAAACGGTAGCTTTGGCGTCCAAACACGAAAAAGTTACAGTCTATCAGCGGGCTTTCGACAACTTTTCTGCACAGAAAAATTTCGCTATTTCAAAAGCAAATAACGATTGGGTTACTTTTTTCGATTTGGATGAAGAAATAACGCCAGCACTCGCCGATGAAATTGTTGAAAATTTCAAAAACCCTTCAGCCATTGCATATTTTGTGAAACGCGATTTCTATTTTATGGGGAAACGCATTAAATACAGTGGCTTGCAGAATGATTTTATAATTAGGTTTTTCAATAAAAATCATTGTCAATACAACGCAAAACTTGTTCACGAAACGCTAGAGGCAGATGGCAAAACTGAATATTTAAAAAACAGTCTCCCGCATCACACCTATAAATCTTTTGACGATTATACCGCCAAAATGCATCAATACAGTACGCTGCAAGCGCAAATGCTTTATAAAAAAGGAAAGAAACCAAACTACTATCATTTTCTATTCCGCCCTTTTTATAGATTTTGGAACCAATTCATTTTCAGGTTGGGTATTTTGGACGGGAAAGAAGGCTTTATTTTGGCCTATGTAAGCGCCTTTTCGGTGTTTAAACGATATGTGAATCTTTGGTTGTTGTACAGAAATATAGATTAAACTTAAATGGCTAATTTGAAACAAGTTTTTTTAGAATCGCATAATTTAAAAAACCGTTATTCGGGCTTTGGGCAGTTTAATTACCACCTCATAAAAGCGTTGGCTGAATTTCCTCAGGACGATTTTGAAATAGTTTTGAATGCGAAGAATATCGCAGAACTAAAAGAAGAATTTGGCGCAACTTTCAAATACCGAAAATACAGTTCGCTTACTCGCCATAAACCTTTCCGAATAAAGAAAAAATACAATCTTTGGCACTGCCTAAATCAAAATATAAAGATTGAACCTTTCTTCAACATTCCTTATTTATTAACGGTTCACGACGTACATTTTGTAACCGAAGGCACTGTGGAATTGCAAGAAAAGCTGAAAAAGCAATTCAACGAAAAACTGAAACGCAGCAGTGCAATTGCATATATTTCGGAATTTGCAAAGCAAGATACCCACGCACATTTTAGTGTTCCCAACATTCCGGAATATGTAATTTACAACGGAAATACGATTACCGACATCACACTTCCGAAGGATTATAAACCTTCAATTTTACCACAAAAACCCTATCTTTTTTCCATAGGCGATTTCAGCGAACGCAAAAATTTTATGAGTCTCGTGGAAATGTTGCGCTTTCTGCCCGATTATAATTTGGTGCTCGCGGGTAGCAATAGTTCAAATTATGCTGAAAAACTTACTGAAATGGTACAGCAGTACGGTTTTGAAAACAGAGTGTTTCAAACTGGGAAAATAGCCGATTTAGACAAACAATATTATCTTCAAAATTGTGAGGCCTTTGTTTTTCCATCGCAGCGTGAAGGTTTCGGAATTCCTCCAATTGAAGCGATGCGTTTTGGCAAACCGGTATTTCTTTCAAATAACACTTCCCTCCCTGAAATTGGTGGTGAACATAGCTTTTTTTGGGATCATTACGACTCCGAATATATGGCGAACGTATTGAAAAACGGAATGGAGAAATATAAAAACAACAAGCCGTTTTATGAAAAATGGTACGTAGAACGCGCCAAAAGTTTTAGTTGGAAAACCACCGCCGAAAAATATCTCGAAGTTTATAAAAGCTTGATATAACTCGCTTAAATATTTAAATCTTTCGGCTAACTGCCACAGAGAGTAATTGTATCTTTGCCAAAAATCAGTTGGAAAAATTCCACCACTAAAAATTATTTGATGGATATTGCCGTAATCATTATCAATTACAACTCTTCAAAATATACTTTGGAGTGCATAAACACTGTGATTGAAAAGACTTCGGAAAAAATAAACTACCAAATTATAGTAGTAGATAATAATTCAACGCCTTCGGAATATAAAATTTTAAAGGATAATTTTCCACAGCAGCAGAATGTTTCGCTTCACAGAAGTAATATAAACACAGGCTTTGGCGGCGGAAATATGTTCGGAGCACAATTCGCGAAAGCAGATTATTTGCTTTTTCTGAATAACGATGCAATGCTGCTAAATGACTGTCTAAGCATTTTGTTGCGTTTTATGAATAGTCAGTCAAAAGCAGGCGTTTGTACCGCTCAAAATTTTGATGAAGACAATAATTTTGTTCCTTCTTTTGATCATAACAAAGGCTTGCGAAGATTACTTTTTGGACGCGGATTTCTTGAGAAAAACGATTCAAAATTATATCCCAATCGCAAAAAACAATACGCAGAGCCACTGCAAGTAAACTGGGTTAATGGTGCTTTTCTGTTTTTCGACAGCAAAGCATTTTCGGAAAGTGGTGGTTTCGACACTAATATTTTCCTGTATTGGGAAGAAATGGATATTTGTCATCGCCTTGAAAAACTGGGTTATGAAAGTTGGCTGGTTCCCGAAGCCCAAATTCTGCATCATCAAGGTGTAAGTACGGGTGTTTCGAAAGCGATAAATAAAGAGAGTTATATTTCATATTTATATGTGCTTCGGAAAAATTACGGATATGGAAAATATTTATTGATTAGAATATATCTAACAATCGCGCTTTTATTGAAGCCCAAAAAATGGTATTTGCTTCCTATTATTTTGAAGAGCAACAACCAATCACAATCGTTAAAACAAAAACAAAAAATCACCTTTTTAGATGAAAACTGAAATCGAAAATTGCCTGACTATTTTAAAAAAAGGAGGATTAATTCTTTATCCCTCTGACACCATTTGGGGAATAGGCTGCGATGCCACCAATTCTGAAGCCGTGGAAAAAGTGTTCCAACTTAAAAAAAGGAGCGATAAAAAATCGTTAATCTGTTTGGTGAGCGATTTCAAAATGCTGAACGAATACATTGAAAACGTACCCGAAGTGGCTTACGATATTTTGAAATATGCAAAAAAGCCAACAACCATCATTTACGACGACCCAATTCGTGTGGCTGAAAATCTAATTGCGGAAGATAATTCGCTTGCTATTCGCGTTCCGAAGGATGATTTTTGCAAAACATTAATAAAGAAAATGCGCCGA
The DNA here is from genome assembly GCF_058068265.1 of Aequorivita sp. IT1183. NCBI lineage: Bacteria > Pseudomonadati > Bacteroidota > Flavobacteriia > Flavobacteriales > Flavobacteriaceae > Aequorivita > Aequorivita sp. IT1183. The sequence goes on from NZ_JBYRHS010000006.1 coordinate 98,730, forward strand.
CCACTTGTCTCAACTTCGGCCAATGTATCGGACGCAAAAACTCCACAAATTTTTAGTGAAATAGACCCCGTAATTTTGGAAGGCGTAGACTATGTTGTAAATTTGCACCGCGAAAGAAAATCTGGAAAACCTTCGGCGATTATTAAGTTGAAAAATGATGGATCGGTGAAGGTTGTAAGGCAATAAAATTGACATAAGACAAGGGGACATAAGACGCAAGACTAATTATTTTGCGCCTTTGCGACTTTGCGAGAGAAAAAAATGATCAAACCATCCTACATATCCGCTTTAAAAAACCCAATCTTTAGAACTATTTCAAAAGCTTCCGAAAACCTAAATTTAGAAAGCTATGTTATTGGCGGCTATGTGCGCGATTTTCTTTTAGATCGCGGCGATGCGAAAGACATTGATATTGTTGCTGTTGGGAACGGAATTGAACTCGCTCAAGAGGTTTCAAAATTACTTCCTGGAAAACCAAAAGTTTCTATTTTTAAAACTTACGGAACAGCCATGCTAAAAAGTGGCGGCATAGAGCTTGAATTTGTAGGTGCCCGAAAGGAATCCTATTCCGAAGAAAGCCGCAATCCTGCTGTGGAAAACGGCACTTTAGCAGACGACCAAAACCGAAGAGATTTTACCATAAATGCTTTAGCCCTAAGTTTAGGTGAAGAAAATTTTGGTGAATTGCTCGACCCGTTCAACGGTACTGACGATCTTCAGAAAAAAATAATCCGCACGCCGCTCGATCCAGACATTACGTATAGCGATGACCCACTGCGAATGCTCCGCGCTATTCGTTTTGCAACCCAATTGAACTTTATTATTGAAAAGGATTCGCTGGAAGCAATCACACGAAATGCCGAACGGATAAAAATTATTACGAAAGAGCGAATTGTGGACGAGCTCAACAAAATATTACTTGCCGAAGTGCCTTCAAAAGGATTTGCACTTTTGCATAAAACAGGGTTACTCCCCTTTATTTTGCCAGAATTGGTTGCACTACAAGGAATAGACGAAAAAGAAGGACAAACCCACAAAGACAATTTTTGGCACACCTTGGAAGTGGTCGATAATATTTCAAAAGCCACAGACGATCTTTGGTTACGATGGGCGGCGTTGCTTCATGATATAGGAAAAGCGCCAACAAAAAAATTCGATAAAAAACTGGGTTGGACCTTTCACACACACGAATTTGTGGGTGCTAAAATGGTTTACAAACTTTTCAAAAGGTTAAAAATGCCACTGAACGATAAAATGAAATTCGTTCAAAAAATGGTGTTGATGAGCTCTCGCCCAATTGTTTTGGCGAGCGAAGTAACCGATAGCGCTGTGAGGCGTTTGATTTTTGATGCAGGTGAATATGTAGAGGATTTAATGACGCTTTGTGAAGCAGATATAACTACCAAAAATCCGAAGAAGTTTAAAAAATACCACGCCAATTTTCAAACGGTGCGCGAAAAAATTGTGGAAGTTGAAGAACGCGATCAAGTTCGTAATTTTCAGCCGCCCGTTAGTGGTGAAGAAATTATGAAAACTTTTAATCTCAAGCCTTCGCGCGAGATTGGAATTATAAAAGACGCCATAAAAGAAGCAATTCTGGAAGGTGAAATTCCAAATGAATATGAAGCTGCCCACGATTTTATGTTGAAAAAAGGAGTGGCTATTGGGCTCAAAGCAGTTGATTAAGGACAAGTGGGAATGGTAGTGTTCAGTGTTCAGTGTTCAGAAAATAAAAAATAATTCGTGCATTCGTGGTGGTTTTTTTCAGAGACTGCACAATTAAAACAATAATTCAGTGGCAAATAAAGACAACAAAAAGGTAATTTACTGGCTCTTAACGGGCTGTTTCCTTATTTTTATTATGGTGGTGATTGGCGGCATTACTCGCCTAACCCATTCCGGACTTTCAATTTCTAGTTATAAATTAATTTCGGGTTCAATTCCACCGCTAAATGAAGCCGAATGGATTGCCGAGTTTCAACATTATCAGCAATTTCCAGAATATCAAAAGCTGCACACCCATTTTGATCTCGAAGACTTTAAGGATATTTATTTCTGGGAATACATTCACAGAGTTTTGGGCAGACTACTTGGCATTGTGTTCCTTGTACCCTTCCTTTATTTTCTTCTAAAAAAACAACTCACCAAACCCACGATTAAAAAGGCTGTAATTCTCCTATTTCTTGGGGGATTTCAAGGGTTTTTGGGCTGGTATATGGTAAAAAGTGGGCTGATTGACAGGCCGAGTGTGAGCCATTATCGGCTTGCAATGCACTTAACTACTGCTTTTATAACTTTTGCTTACACTTTTTGGGTAGCACTAGATTTAATTTATCCTGCTAAAAAAGAAATCAATACACACATTCGAAATATAATCCGTTTTGGATTGGCTGTATTGTTAATCCAAATTATTTGGGGCGCTTTTGTTGCAGGTCTCGATGCTGGCTGGATTCACAACCATTGGCCTTTAATGAACGAGGGCAAATTAATCCACGAAACGGTCTATACAGAACAGGTTCCACTTTGGAAAAATTTTGTTGAAGGTAAAAGTGGGGTTCAGTTTGTTCACCGCTATATGGCGTATGTAGTTGTTGCTACAATTCTTTTTATTTGGTACAAAACGAAAAAATTGCCGTTAACGATTCTCCAGAAAAAGGGAATTAATATTTTATTGATTCTGGTTTTTGTACAATTCATTTTAGGTGTTTTTACGCTAATATTGCAGGTACCTGTGGTTTTAGGCGTTTTACACCAAGTAACTGCCTTTTTCCTATTAGCTTCCATGACCTATGCGCTGCATAGATTTTCAAAATAAAAAGAAAACCTAAAAGGCAAACTTCAACCGAATACTGCTTACTTTTTAATAACTTTGCATCCCAAAAAAAATTAAAAAAATGATTTACCGCTTCAGGGTTATTCTCGACACACACGAAGATGTTTTCCGCGATATTGAAATAAAAGCTTCTGCTACATTAGAAGATCTTCACAACGCCATTACCCAATCTTTTGGGTTTGATGGGTTAGAAATGGCTTCCTTTTACATCAGCAATGATTTATGGGAAGAGGGCGAAGAGATTTCTCTTTTTGACGTAAGCGACGAGCCGGGAGGAATTCGGGTTATGAACGAAACTTTTTTAGAAGATGTGGTTGATGAAAATAAAACCCGATTATTGTACGTTTACGATTTTCTAAATATGTGGACGTTTATGGCAGAACTTGCCGATATTGCCGAGGCCGAAGAAGGTGTGCTTTATCCAAACCTTATGTTTGCTCACGGTCAAATACCGGAAGAAGCTCCAGAAAAAGAATTCATTGCCGAGGACATCGAAGAGGATGATTTAGATGAAGATTTCGATTTGGATCCAGAGGATTATGACAATCTCGATTTTGACGAAAACTGGAATTAAAACGGTTGACGGTACATAAAATCTTAATTATCATTTAATATTTCACTTTTACATTTTCACCTTTTTAATTACCTATAATAAATATGATCAACCTTTTCAGTACCCACATTGCATCGCTTTCCATTCATAGGGTGGGTAATAAAAGTAGGAACGAAGCAATTTTTCTTTCAGCAAATCCTTATAAAATGGACGATGAAATCACGCCATTGCTAAAAGAATTCTTCTTAAAACCATTCCGCGAAAAGGAGGAAAACTATTTTCAGTTTACACACGAAGCCGATTTAGAATTTCACGAACTTTTTAATAGCACTACAAAGATTTTCGACAATCCTGAAAATATTCACGAAGAAAGTCGCAAAATGGCAACCTACCTTTATAACCAATCGGAACATCCGCATATAAAAAGTGGCGAAGTCTATATAGCTTACCTTGAAGGCGTGCAGCTCGACAATGTGAAAATGGACGCCATCGGTATTTTTAAAAGTGAATTAAAGCAGGATTTCCTTCAGTTTGCAGAAGATGGCAATCAGTTGGAAGCTATGCTGCAGCACGGTGTAAATTTGAATAAATTAGACAAAGGTTGTATCATTTTCAATTCGAAAAAAGAAGAAGGATACAAAATACTTTCTGTAGACAGCAACCGCTACGATGCACGTTATTGGCTGGAAAGTTTTTTAGGAGTAGAAGCATTTGCGGATGATAATTTCTACACAAAAAAGTATTTGAAATTCTGTCAAGATTTTGCGAAAGACGTGGTGCTACCCGCAGAAGATAAAAAACAGGAAGTAATGTTTATGAACAGAGCAGTGAATCATTTTGCGAAAAATGATCAATTTGAAGAAACTGCGTTTATGAACGAGGTAATAGATAATCCAGATTTATTGCCGGAATTCCGTCATTATAAAAGCGAAAAAGCACCTAAATACAGCATTGAAGATTTAACCACTTTCCCCATTGCAAATACTGCTGTTACAGCTGCTAGAAAGAAAATAAAGAACGTTATAAATTTGGATACTAATATTCAGATTAAGCTAGACTTTATCAATCCAGATAGTGCCGAAAAATTTATTGAAAAGGGTTGGGATGAAGAAAAGCAGATGTATTATTACTTAGTGTATTTCAACAAAGAAGAAAAATCATAAAAAAAATTCTTGTAGAGACGCATCGCTATGCGTCTCTACAACAATGTATAATTCGCGGGGTTAATTACCAACCTCGCTAATAAATTTAATACGGTATAAGCGCAGTTCCTCTTCATCATAATCGCCGTCAAATTCATCGAGCGCTTTTTCAATACTGTCTGTATTGGTCTCTAAAAAATAATCGTGAATTTCTTCCTGTTGGTCTTCGTCCAACACCTCATCAATCCAATAGTTTATATTTAGCTTAGTTCCGCTGTAAACAATCGCTTCCATTTCTTTTATAAATTCTTTCATTTCAATGCCCTTGGCACTTGCAATGTCTGGTAAAGCGAGTTTGCGATCTACGTTTTGGATGATGTACAATTTAAGCGAACTATTGCTTCCTGTAGATTTTACTACGAAATCTTCTGGCCTGATTATATCGTTATCTTCAACGTAATTTTGAATTATTTTCAGAAAAGGTTTTCCGTATTTCTTAGCTTTTCCTTCGCCTACCCCGTGAACATTTGAAAGCTCTTCGAGAGTTATTGGGTATTTAAGAGCCATGTCTTCCAACGAAGGTTCTTGAAAAATTACAAATGGCGGCAAGTCTAAATCGTGTGCTACTTTTTTAAGTTCCGATTTTAAGAGTTTGAAAAGATTTTCGTCTACTATATCTCCTCCTTTTTGAACACCTACAATTATATCGTCATTGGCATCTTTAAAGGAATGATCTTCAGTCATCATGAAAGACGAAGGCGATTTTATAAATTCTTTCCCGGAATCTGTTAAATGAATAACGCCATAGGTTTCAATATCTTTTTTCAAAAATCCAGCTACCAAAAGCTGGCGAAGTAGCGCCATCCAATATGCAGAATCATGGTCTGCACCCGAGCCAAAATATTCTTGAGCATCGGTGCGGTGCGATTTTATTAGGGCATTTACCTTCCCTATTAATACATTTACAACCTCTTTACTTTTGTATTGTTGGTTAGATTTTGAAACTACATCTAAAAGCAGGGCCGCATCGTCTTTTGCTTCGTGTTTCTTTTTGGGATAACGCATATTGTCGTCCATCATGCCGCCATCACCGGTTTCATTGTCAAATTCTTCCCCGAAATAATGAAGAATAAACTTTCTACGCGACATAGAAGTTTCAGCAAAACCAACTACTTCCTGTAAAAGCGCATGACCAATTTCTTGTTCGGCCACGGGTTTGCCACTCATGAATTTTTCTAGTTTCTCTATGTCTTTATAGCTATAAAAAGCTAAACAATGCCCCTCGCCGCCGTCACGACCTGCGCGTCCGGTTTCTTGGTAATAGCTTTCAATACTTTTTGGAATATCATTATGAATAACAAAGCGTACATCTGGCTTGTCTATTCCCATTCCAAAGGCAATGGTTGCAACCACGACGTCTACATCTTCCATTAAAAACATGTCTTGATGTTTTACACGCGTTTTTCCGTCAAGGCCTGCATGATAGGGAACAGCTTTAATACCGTTTACCTGTAAAGCTTGCGCAAGTTGTTCTACCCTTTTTCGGCTTAAACAGTAGATAATTCCTGTTTTTCCTTCGTTCTGTTTTACAAAGCGAATAACGTCTGCATCAACATTTTTTGTTTTCGGACGTATTTCATAATAAAGGTTTGGACGATTAAAAGATGCCTTGAAAGTGTTGGCATCTGGCATTCCCAAGTTTTTCAGAATATCTTCCTGTACTTTTGGAGTTGCAGTGGCGGTAAGCCCAATTATAGGTATGTTATCGCCAATTCTTTGAATAATGCTTTTTAGGTTTCTGTACTCAGGTCTAAAGTCATGGCCCCACTCGCTAATGCAGTGCGCCTCATCTATCGCCATAAAGGAGATTTTCTGAGTTTGCAGAAAAGATACATATTCTTCTTTTGTAAGCGATTCGGGAGCAACGTACAATAGTTTTGTTATTCCGCTTGCAATATCGCTTTTTACCGTTTTCACTTCGGTTTTATTGAGCGATGAATTTAAAACATGAGCGATGCCGTCTTCCGAAGAGAGAGAACGTAATACATCTACCTGATTTTTCATTAATGCAATAAGAGGAGAAACGATTATGGCCGTTCCTTCTTGCATAAGTGCTGGAAGTTGATAACAAAGTGATTTTCCACCGCCCGTAGGCATAACCACAAATGTATTTTTACCATCGAGGATACTTTTTACCACTTCTTCCTGTAAACCTTTGAAGCGGGTAAATCCAAAATATTTTTTCAGGGCTGCGTAAATGTCAGTTTCTGCCACGCTGATTGAGTTTTTAAAAGACAATTCAGTTTTAGTCAACAATACATTGTTTTACTGATTAACAATTGTAATTTTGCAACCGTATTACGTTGACTGCATCTTAAACGAAAGTATCTATATTAAGATTAACGAATTGATATAATTCTATTCTAAATATACTAATTTCTGATACAGTTACAAACATTCAAAAGCATTAAAATTTTGAACAAGCAAGAGAGAATTATTTCCGTAGCCAAAAACACCATAGAAACTGAGAGTAAAGCCATTGCGAATTTGGCACATTTAGTAAATGAAGAGTTCGCAGGTGCAGTTAATTACATTTATAACTCAAAAGGTCGCGTAATTGTTACCGGAATCGGCAAAAGCGCCAACATTGCCACTAAAATAGTGGCAACTTTAAATTCTACGGGCACGCCTTCAATCTTTATGCATGCAGCAGATGCTATCCATGGAGATTTAGGAACGGTACAAGAAAACGATACCGTTATCTGTATCTCAAAAAGCGGAAATACCCCAGAAATAAAAGTTTTGGTCCCATTAATAAAAGCTATTGGCAATAAATTAATAGCCATAACTGGTAATAGGGAATCCTTTTTAGGCCAACAAGCAGATTTTGTGCTGAATGCTTATGTAGAAAAAGAAGCTTGCCCAAATAATTTAGCGCCCACAACAAGTACCACCGCACAATTGGTAATTGGCGATGCCTTAGCAATGTGCCTTTTAGACCTTCGCGGATTTTCGAGTAAAGACTTTGCGAAATTTCATCCGGGTGGTTCCTTGGGAAAAAAATTATACCTTCGAGTAAGCAATCTTACCTCTTTAAACGAAAAGCCTCAAGTTTCACCAGATACTGATGTTAAAAAAGTAATTGTTGAAATTTCAGAAAAAATGCTGGGCGTAACTGCAGTGGTTGAAAATGATTTAATTGTAGGTATTATTACTGATGGCGATTTACGACGTATGTTGACGAAAACAGATAACTTTGCTGGCTTAACCGCAAAAGATATTATGACCCATAATCCTAAAAGAATCGCCAACAACGCTATGGCTGTTGAAGCAATGGAAATGATGGACAAATATGGTATAACTCAAATTCTTGCTGAAGAAAAAGGCAAATATAGTGGTGTTGTACACATTCATAATCTTACTAAGGAGGGCATTATATAATGAAGAAACTTGGTTCCCCAGAAAAAGAAATGTCCTTCTTGGATCACTTGGAAGAACTGCGTTGGCACTTAATTCGCTCTACACTTGCCGTAGTAGTATTGGCGTTAATCGCATTTGCTTTTAAGGATTTTATTTTCGACACGCTAATTTTCGGCCCTAAGCATCCAGATTTTCCAACCTATAGAATGTTTTGCAATATTTCGCGCTCCTTGGGGATGGACACTTTCTGTTTTAAAGAAATGCCTTTCCGAATTCAAAGTAGAACGATGGCTGGGCAGTTTTCTGCGCATATGTGGACCTCTATCTATGCGGGTATTATTATAGCTTTTCCATATATACTTTATGAATTTTGGAAGTTTATTCGACCAGGTTTAAAAGAAAAGGAACGCAAATCTAGTCGTGGTTTTATTTTCGTAGCCTCCTTTCTTTTCTTTTTAGGAGTGCTTTTTGGGTATTACCTTATTACTCCACTTTCCATCAACTTTTTAGGAAATTATCAAGTAAGTAAAGAGGTCTTTAATGATTTTGATTTAGATAGTTATATTTCCTTAGTACGTACTTCGGTATTGGCCTGCGGCATTGTTTTTGAATTGCCAATCCTTATGTACATACTCACAAAAATAGGACTGGTTACCCCCGAAATTCTTCGGAAGAACCGCAAATTTGCCTTAATAATCGTGCTAGTTCTTTCAGCGGTAATTACTCCCCCAGATATTGTGAGCCAGATAATTGTGGCTATCCCAATCGTTGTTTTATACGAAGTGAGTATCTATATTTCAAAAGTGGTTATAAGAAATCAGTTGAAAGAAGAACGAAAAAGGAAAAAAGCATAAACACACTGTAGGCTCGCAATTTATCGCCCGCATTAGCATTTAAAACGAAGAACTTCATATTATATACGACAGATGAAAAACAATCAAGTTGAAGAATTTAACGCCTACCGCGAAAAGATGAATGAAAAGATGCTTTCAGATAATAACAAAATTATCAAGCGTATTTTCAATTTAGACACCAACGCATATATGGAAGGCGTTCTTCCGAAGAAAACAAAGGAGCTTTTAGGTTTGGGAAATTCATTGGTATTGCGTTGCGACGATTGCGTACGTTACCATTTAGAAGAATGCCACAAATTAGGACTTACCAAAGAAGAAGTAGTTGAAGGCATGAGTATTTCATTACTTATTGGTGGAACTATAGTTATTCCGCATCTGCGCAGAGCTTTTGAATATTGGGAAGCGCTTGATGCACAACAATCTTAATTTTTTCTTCGGAAAATTATATAGTACATTTAACGTTCTATCAACGGAAACACTTACTGAATGAAGCTAAAAGCCGAAAATTTAATGAAATCCTATAAAGGCCGAAAGGTTGTAAAGGGAATCTCTGTTGAAGTAAATCAAGGAGAAATTGTTGGTCTGCTCGGTCCAAACGGCGCAGGAAAAACAACTTCTTTTTATATGATAGTTGGGTTGATAAAGCCAAACGGCGGTCAGATTTTTTTAGAAGGCACAGATATCACCAAATACCCTATGTACAAACGTGCACAGAACGGGATTGGTTATTTGGCGCAGGAAGCTTCTGTTTTCAGAAAATTAAGTGTTGAAGACAATATTTTAAGCGTTTTACAACTTACGAAACTCTCTAAAAAAGAGCAACGAGCAAAGATGGAATCGTTAATTGAAGAGTTTGGTTTAGGCCACATTCGTAAAAACCGTGGCGATCTTTTAAGCGGTGGTGAAAGACGAAGAACTGAAATTGCACGCGCCTTGGCAACGGATCCACATTTTATTCTTTTGGATGAACCATTTGCTGGGGTAGATCCTGTGGCGGTGGAAGACATTCAGCGTATTGTGGCGCAACTTAAAAATAAAAACATCGGTATACTTATAACCGATCACAACGTGCAGGAAACGCTTGCCATAACTGACAGAACCTATTTAATGTTTGAAGGAAGCATCCTAAAACACGGTATGCCTGAAGAATTGGCTGCAGATGAAATGGTTCGAAAAGTATATCTAGGACAAAATTTTGAACTTCGGAAGAAGAAGTTGGAGTTTTAGAAGCAACCACAGAATTTTTAACCACAAAGGACACAATGTTTACACTGAGTTCACAAAGAAATCTCTGTGCACTTGGTGCCTTCTTAGTGCCCTTCGTGGTTCCCCCTTTTTAACCACAAAGCACACAATGCTTACACTATGTTTTATATCTACAATTCTCCGTTTATAACCCTTCTGATACCAAGCTTTAATAAACTAACATTAAAATTGATAAGAAGTCCCAATTTAAAACCACCGAGCCTCATATAAGTAAGTGTTTGTACTAAATGAACATCGTTCAATTCTTCCACACTTTTTATTTCGATTACGACCTTATTTTCAACCAAAATATCAATGCGATAGCCAACTTTCAGTTTCACCTCTTCAAATATGAGTGGCATTGGTTTTTGCTTCTCAACAACCAGCCCTTCCTTTGATAATTTATAAAAAAGACATTCTTCATATGCAGATTCCAACAACCCTGGACCAAGCGCTTTATGAACTTCCAAAGCACAACCTATAATCTTATTGGCAATTTGGTTTTCTGTCATTCTACTAAATTTAACAGGGATAATCCACTAATAATCTATGTTCGTAAATTTTCTTAGTGCTCTTTGTGATTCCCCTTTTTAACCTCAAAGAACACAATGTTTACACTAAGTTCACAGAGATTTCTTTGTGCTCTTTGTGCCTTCTTAGTGCTCTTTGTGGTTAAACAACGAAAGCAATATATAAAGCAGGATTATAAAAGGTATCGCCAAAAACTTCAGCAGTACTAAAAGCACCACACAAAGTATTAAAAAGATATAGCGAACGGCGTTGCTTTTAAAATCCCAAGTTTTAAATTTTAATGCAAAAAGAGGTATTTCTGCATTGAGTAATATACTGCTAAGTAGCGTCATTCCTATTAAAAACCATTTGTTGAGGATGATGCTTTCCGCAAAATGAGAATATTGGTACTGTAAAATTAACGGTAAACTTAAAATAAGTAGTGTGTTTGCTGGAGTTGGCAAGCCAATAAAACCCGAAGTTTGCCGGGTATCTACATTGAATTTCGCCAAACGATATGCAGAGGCAATTACTATCATCAATCCAATTAACGGCAGATAATTTTTAAATCCAACGTTCCACCCATCCATAGAAAATGTTTCGGTAAGTGTTTGCATATGCCCGAAATAAGATAGGTTCAATAGTTGGTACATTATAATTCCTGGTGCAACTCCACTAGTAATAACATCTGCAAGCGAATCTAATTGAAGCCCAACTTCGCTTTGCGCATTCAGCAAACGTGCTGCTAGCCCATCAAAAAAGTCGAAGAAAATTCCGAGGAAAACAAAAAAGGAAGCAGTAATCAAATCGCCCGAAGTTGCAAAAAGTATAGCAACGCATCCACAAAGAATGTTTAGTGAAGTGATTATATTGGGTACTTGTTTTATAATATTCATAATGTTAGTTATCAATTTGAATTTGATGTTTTATTCTTTAAAAACAATTCCGCAAACAAGTCTACTTTCCTCACGTTCGCGTGTCTTTCATCGGATGCATTTCAAAGGAAAGAAGTTTAATTAAGGAGCGTTTTCTACGAATTCTTTAAATTCAATGTAAAAATAACAAAGTATTTTCGTCCAATGCTACTAAAACACAATATGTGCAGAAATTTATAGTTTAGTATTCTGTAAAATAGTGCCATATTTGTCCAAATTTTTGAGATTGAAAAAGAAAATTTTACTTCTTCTAATACTTACTTCAGTTACACTGAGCGCACAAACCGTGCGTAAGTATTCCAACGAATTTATGAACATTGGTGTTGATGCAGCCGCTTTTGGAATGAGCAATGCCGTAGTGGCATCGTCTGGCGATGTTAACTCTGGTTACTGGAATCCAGCGGGTTTGGTAAATCTGGAAGACAAACAAATTTCATTGATGCACGCTTCCTATTTCGCAAATATTGCGAGTTATGACTACGCTGCTTTTGCAATGCCACTCGACGATAGAAGCGCCGTTGGGCTTTCGATAATTCGTTTTGGCGTTGATGATATTTTGAATACTACCCAGCTAATTGATAGTGAAGGAAACATTGATTATAACCGTATTAGTCTTTTTTCAACTGCAGATTATGGAGTTACGTTTTCATACGCTCGCAAGTTGCCACTTGATGGATTGAATTTTGGTGTAAATGCCAAAGTTATTAGACGAATTATTGGTGAATTTGCCTCATCTTGGGGTTTCGGACTTGATGCCGGAATTCAATTTAGAAACGATAAATGGATGTTCGGAATTATGGCGCGCGACATTACCACTACTTTTAACGCGTGGAGTATTGATGAAGAAAAATTTGCTGAAATTCAAGGTGCAGTGGAAGGCCAAAATCAAGAGCTGCCAGAAACTACCGAAATAACGATTCCAAAACTACAGTTGGGAATGGCTCGAAAGTTTATTTATCACTACGATTTTTCGTTTTTGGCAGAAGTGGATCTCAATTTCAGATTTGCTGAAACCAACGATGTTATCTCTACTTCCCTCGCAAGTATTACTCCTTCTATGGGACTTGAATTTGCTTATATAGATATGGTTTATGTGCGTGGCGGCGTTGGTAATTTTCAGAATATTCAACAACTGGATGGTAGTGATTCTGTAGGTTTTCAACCTAATATAGGCGTTGGTTTCCGTTATAAAGGTATTCAAGTGGATTATGCACTAACAGACATTGGCGATCAAAGCGCAGCCTTATACTCCAATGTGTTTTCATTGAAATTGGACTGGGATGTTTTTCGATGAAATTTTATATTCCAAAAAATAAACAGCTAACAATAATATTCGTGTCTTCGTGGTGAAAAATTGCATACTTTTTTTTATTATTCTTTTAAGTGTTTCAGCAAAAGCACAGTTTGTTCCACTATCTGAAACTTCCGAAGTTAGCATTATTACAATTGGTCCGGGACCAGAGCTTTACGATAAGTTTGGGCACAGCGCATTCAGGATCCAAGATACTTTAAATGGGGTTGATGTAGTTTTTAATTACGGAAAGTTCGATTTCGACACACCAAATTTCTACACAAAATTCGCACAGGGAAAACTGCTTTATGAACTAGGTGTAAGTTATTATCAGCCGTTTTTTGAAAGTTATGTAACCCAAAATCGTTGGGTTAAAGAGCAGATCCTAAACCTCAGCTATGCTGAAAAGCAGGCTGTTTCAGACTTTCTGTGGAACAATGCCAGACCCGAAAACAAAAAATATAAATACGATTTCTTTTACGACAATTGCGCTACTAAAATTCGCGATGTTGTACAGATAGTTCTTGGCGATAAGCTGGAATATAAAGAAGATCACATAACCGAAGTATTTACTTTCCGAGAGCTTATACAGCAGAATCTCGTTGCCAACAGTTGGGGAAGTATGGGTATAGACATTGCTTTAGGCGCTGTTATAGATAGAACAGCAAAACCTATAGAATACCAATTTCTACCTGATTACGTGTATGAGGGAGCCGCTAATGCTGTGATTTACAGAGCTGGTGCAGAAGATAATTTGGTTAAAAAAACTACTGTTCTTTTTGAAAACACGCCTAAAACAGATGGATCCAATTTTCTTTTAAGTCCGTTGTTTATTTTGGGCATACTGGGATTGTTGATTATTTTTATAACCTACCGCGACTACAAAAGAGCGACCCGAAGCCGTTATCTGGACGCTGCTATATTTACTTTTACCGGTCTTGTAGGTATATTACTTTTATTTCTTTGGTTCGCTACAGATCATACTGCTACTGCCAACAATTACAATTTGTTGTGGGCCTTTCCTATTTCGGTCGTGTTATTTTTCGCAATTTCGAAAAGTCAAGTTTCTCCAAAATTAAAAAGGTATACGGTAATGCTGATACTGTTTTTAGCACTATTAACTATTCATTGGATAACGGGCGTACAGGAATTTGCGATTGCTTTGTTACCGCTATTAATTGCGCTGGCTGTTCGCTATGTTTATTTGATGTATTTTATTTCATCCCTGCCTTCTCAAGCTGCTGAAGCAACGAGTGTGGGACAGGTTTAATAACATCCCTCCCAGCCTCCCTTCAAAGGGAGGGGTAGATTCGGAATTGATTTATGATATGTGAGCAAGATTTAAAAATTTATTTCTTCGAAGTGGGAAAAACATCCCTCCCAACCTCCCTTCAAAGGGAGGGGTAGATTCGGAATTGATTTATGATATGTTAGCAAGATTAAAAAAATTCTTTCTTTGAACCTGGAAAAACATCCCTCCCAACCTCCCTTCAAAGGGAGGGGTAGATTCGGAATTGATTTATGATATGTTAGCAAGATTAAAAAAATTCTTTCTTTGAAGTGGGAAAAACATCCCCCAGCCTCCCTTCAAAGGGAGGGGTAGATTCGGAATTAATTTATGATATGTGAGCAAGATTTAAAAATTTATTTCTTTGAAGTGGGAAAAACATCCCTCCCAGCCTCCCTTCAAAGGGAGGGGTAGATTCGGAATTGATTTATGATATGTTAGCAGGATTAAAAAAATCTTTCTTTGAACCTGGAAAAACATCCCTCCCAGCCTCCCTTCAAAGGGAGGGGTAGATTCGGAATTGATTTATGATATGTGAGCAAGATTTAAAAATTTATTTCTTTGAAGTAGGAAATACATCCCTCCCAGCCTCCCTTCAAAGGGAGGAGTAGATTCGGAATTGATTAATGATATGTTAGCAGGATTAAAAAAATTCTCTCTTTGAAATTGGAAAAACATCCCTCCCAGCCTCCCTTCAAAGGGAGGGGTAGATTCGGAATTGATTTATGATATTTAGTCTGATTAAAAATCTCTCATTCGATGTGGGAAGTAAAACGAAAATATCCAAATTTTCAATTTAGAAATAAAAACAAGTCCACACTTCGAAGAGTGGATTTACTGGAGATTTTATTAATTTAAAATTTGTAGGAAAAAATAGTTGTTTTCTTACATTTTAATGGCTTTACTATGGCTTTGCTATGGCTTTGCCTTGGCTTTGGTATAAACTATCCGTTTTGCTCACCAATCCAATCTCGTATCGAGTCCAAACGTCCTGCTTCCAGTTTCCAATTCTCCTGCTCCCAATTAGTCAATTTTAGATAACCATCAAATCACTGTCCCCTGAAAAACAATATGGTACTAAGCGTTTTAATCATAATTGTAATATCTAGAAAAAGGCCTCGATGCTTCATATAATATAAATCATACTGTAGTTTTTCAAGAGAATCCTCATTGCTAGAACCATATTTGGCATTTACCTGTGCCCAACCTGTTAGACCGGGTTTTATGAGGTGGCGCACTTCATAAAAAGGTATTTCCTTTATAAGACCTTTTACAAATTCGGGACGTTCAGGACGCGGACCTATTACGCTCATTTCGCCTTTTAAAACATTTATAAATTGTGGAATTTCATCTATCCGAGATCTTCTTAAAAATAGACCGAATTTCGTAATACGCTTATCCTTTACTTTCGCAAACTGGGCGCCGTGCTTTTCTGCATTTTTTATCATGCTTCGCAGTTTATATATTCTGAAACGTTTACCGTTTTTACCAACTCGCTTTTGAGTGTAAAATAATGGCCCTCGATTTCCAAATAAATTTCCTATTAATAAAATTGGCAGCAATAGTATTCCGAAAGCAAGTCCAACTACTGAAAATAGCAAGTCGGTAATTCTACTAAAAAATAAATAAAGCTTGTTTTGGTTGCTTCTGCTGAACGGGAAGTATCGATAAAAATCCTTTTCTACGTGCTGCACGGGTATTCTGTGAGTCAATTCCTCGTATACTTGAGTATATTCACGGATTGGAATTCCGCTTTCAAGTAGTTTTATCAACTGTTTGTTAAGTTCAACCGTCATACCCTCCGAAAGTGGTGTGCCAACTACTACTTCAGAAACATTTGTATCTTCTGCCAGCATACAGATATCAGTGATGGATATTGCGTCTATTTCTAGGTTATTAATAATCGTAGAATCACTTGGGCCCGTATTAAAAAATCCGATAACCCGATAATTGGGATCAGACTTTTGAAGAGAAGCGACTATTTCATCCACATCTTGAGCATGGGCAATTAGCACCACTCTTTTATAAAAACGAGGTGCCGAAATAAGAATGATATATGCATACCGCCAAGTCAACATCGCCATGTTTATAGCAATAAAGAAATAAACTATCTGCAACCGATTTGAAGGCAGTTCAGGAGTATAAAATGGAGTAAGTAAATAAAAAAGTACGGTTACCGAAGAAGTGATAATTACGTTTTTTACAACCACGTTAAACTTACTTGCTTTTTGAAGATTATAGAGTTCAAAAATTGTCGCAAACACTGTAAGGTACGCAGACAAAACTATGGACCACATCCAGTGTTCTGCATTAATTTTGAAATAATCAAAATCAAAAACGATACCCATCAAATAAAGCAATGCCAATACATGGACAATATCCAAGATACGAAGCAGTACTTTTCTTTCGGAAATATCAAAATGGATATTGCTTTTGGCCATTATCAGTTGTGGGATGTTGGTTGTCTGTTGTAGGTTGTCGACAACTCAAAACGGTTAAAAGTTCGAAATTACGATTTTAACTATCAATTTTTCAAAGCTTTCAATAAAATACAAATTTATTTAAAAATTAAGATTCCAATAGTTTTATCCATTGTTGTTTTACTTTATTCCAATCAAACGTTTCAATTTTAATTCTTGCATTTGTAGCTATTTTTTGTGCTTTTAATTCGTCCAAACAAAGCGCTTCAATGGCTTTCACAAAAAATTCTGAATTATTAGGCGGAACCAATATACCGTCAATTTCATTTTGAATTAAAAAAGGCAAACCGCCTACGTTTGTGGAAATAACCGGAAGCCCCAAAGCCATAGCTTCCATTACGCTTACAGGCATATTATCAAAATTGGTTGTGTTTATGAAAATATCGTAATCTTTTGAAAGTGCTATCCATTCTTTCTTTTCTAATAACCCTGTAAAAGTAACAGGCAACTTTAATTCTTCTGCTATTTTCTTACAACGAATCATAGAACCATCTTTATCTGGCCCAACCATGCACAGCGAGACATCTCTTCCATTCTTCTTCAGCATTTCTACGATTTCCAAGGCCAACAACGGATTATATATTTCAGAAAAAGAACGCACCCATAATAACTTTGGTTTTACTAACTCTCTAAGCTGAAAAGGATAATTTTCTATTTCTAAAGTGTTGGGGATATAAGTTAAGCTTTTAAACCCCTGATTCTTGAACATCTCCATCATATATCTTGAAGGGGAAACATTTGCAAAAGCCTTCCCAAAGAGAGTCTTACTTAAACTTGGATTGCGCTTTAATCTGTCGGGAAGATTTCCACCGTGCAAAATGGGAACATAAGGCAATTTAAACAAGCGGCATATCCAACCAATTACAACGGCATAATAAAAGTTTTTAGTGCTATAGGTATCAATTAAAACTAGATCTACGTTGTTCCGGTTTTTGATAGTAACCACTATCATATCGATCATTCTGATTAATCTCTTCTTTTTAGAAGAAGCCGAAATTACCGAGTACCCTTCGTCTTGCAGTTTCCCTGAAAGCAAATCGATAGCAGTCGGCGGCTTTCCGTGAGCGGCCAGTTTATTTCCTATGTAGAGCAGTCTTCTTCTTTGGTGCATAATCTATCTTCAACAAACTTAAGGCATATATAAACGCTGGCGCGGCTATCCGCATTGAGGAGTGGTTAATGGTAAAAAACCAGAAACATAAAAAAGAATATAAATATATGTTCGATTGATGCTGCAATCCAAATGCTAAAGGAGTTATTAGCAAAATCACCAATGCTAAAATTCCAAATAATCCGTGCTCAGATAATAAGCGGCTTATTTCATTATGGCTGGCAGCTTCTATATTTGTTTGTTCTGCCCTATATTCCTTCGATTTTCCTACGCCTATTCCTGTAAATGGAGCCTCTTTAAAAGCGTCTAATTCAGTTTCAAATATCGCAGCTCGTCCAGTTCCAATTTCCCCCTTTTCCCTTCCTGCCGCATCTTCATTTGCATATCTATTTTGAATTAAGCCCATGGTAGCAAACGAACTAATTATCCATACACCAACAATTACAGCTCCCATAATAGCTATTTTCGGCAACAAATAAAGCTTCTGTTTTACTCCAGACTTTAAATATAATACTACTAAGAATAAGACTGTACATGCTATTGCGGTTATTACGCCGCCACGCGAAAAGGTAATCAGCGCACGATACCCCATTACTGACAAGAGAATTATCTCAACAATATTGATAAGCCTGTTCTTAACAGTGAATATTCGTGTAAAAAGTATAAACGCACCCAACCCCAAAACTGTCGAAACTTGATTGGGTCCAAACCCACCCGAGGCCGCGAAGTTAGAACCAGTACCTGTTAGTACGTCACGAATACTTGGGGAATATAGAAACAAATAAACAGTAATAGAAACTATAGGCAGAAGCACAGCAAATAAGATAGTCTGCATACGTACCATTGGTATTTTCCTGTCGTAACAATACAATGATGCAATCCCTAAGCAAATTGGCCCACTTAAGTTAAATCCAATAGCATTCCCAACATTTGTATCGTAGTTTAGATTAATAATAGAAAATACAATCCCAGGAACTAAAAACACTGTATAAAGTAGGTAGGGCCAAGAAGACTTTTTAAACCCTTTGTAAAACATACCTATCAATACAAACCCAATAACTGCGTATTTAGCAAATTCATAACTAATTGCCCCACCCGTCATTCTAGATAGCACTTCAAAACCTGTAATATAACCAGCAGCCAAAAGCACTTCATCTTTGCGGTTTGCATTGGAAATAATCCGATACAAGAAATAAAAACAGATCGCTATTAGATAGTATTTGGATAGCGCATTAAATGTAAAAACAGCAAAGCCTAAGGCGATGTGGAACGCCAAAAGTTGAAAGTAAAATATGTTCTGAGAAAGTTTTATTGGCTTATATCTTTATAAATATTTAGCAATTTAGGGATTATGGCGTCTTCTGCATAATTTTCTGCAATATGTACTGAAAAAGCCATCCCATCAGCAATCCTTTTTTCTTCATTTTTAATATAAAATAGAAGTGCTGCCGCAAGGGCCTCCGCATTTTTGGGAGGCACAATTTTCCCAAAGCCGTTTACAACCTCTTTGCATTCGCCCACATCTGTACATATTACAGGCAACCTAGCGGAGCCGTATTCCAATAAAGATATAGGCAACCCCTCTGAAAATGAAGACAGAACCCCAATATCTGCAGTTTTTAATATCTGATGAATCCCTGTTTGTGATCCATAAATATATACATCATTTAGATTATTATCGAAAATAAAACTTTCTATTGCGGCTGTATTTCTCTTATCATCAATTGCTCCAATAAAATGCAATGAAACATTCAATTTCCTTTCCTGAATTATTTTATAAGCTTTTAAAAGATTTATATGATCTTTTTGTGGCCTTAAATTGGCGACACAAATTATCTTTAAGGAATTACTGTTTTCTAGAACAATGGATGGTTGCGATTTATCAGAACTCACAAAGTTGGAAAGATAAAATACTTTATTTGTTTTTAATTTCTCTTCTGCCCAATTTTTCAAAAGCTTGTTTACTGAAATAATGGCTGCAAAAGAATTACTGCAAAATGTCAACAATAAATGCTTTCGATCGCTTAGCATTTCGCTTTTGCCGTAGTGATCGTGCCAAACTATTTTCACATTTGAAACTGTGATTTTTAACAGAGTTGCAAAAAAATAAGAAGTAGAATGTGCGTGAACAATATCAATATCATTTTGCTTAACAAATCGTGTCAATTTCAATAACGCTCCAAAATCTAAAGCGCTACGCTTATTCAAAAAGCAATAACCCACTTTTGCATCCAATTCGTTTTTAAGCTCCCCTTCCTTTCTAGTGGCACACAAATACGAATCCACCCCCACGCTGCTCAAAGCATTGGCAATATTGACCGCCACGCGTTCGGCACCACCTGGATTTAGGGAATCTATAAGTTGCAATACCCGCATTAAATCAATTTTTTAAGTTCCGCTTCAAACACCTCTAATGTATATTGATGACTCCATTTAGAACCTTGAACAGCCATTTGCTGCAAAACTTCCTTACGTCCTAATAACTCCAGTATTCTTTCAGTATCATCTTCCACGTCCAAAGTTAGTAATATCCCCCGGTTTCCGTGATCCAGCATCCAAGGCACACAGGAAATTGGCGTTACCAACGGCACAACACCCCTAAACATAGCCTCTGCCACTACTTTTGGCCAACCCTCAGATTGCGACGGCAAGATCAAAAAATGACTTTGTTTATAGGCGGCTTCTACAACCTCTGAAGCTTGGTTTCCATGCAGCTTGACAAAGTTACCCAGCTTTTTTTCAATAATGTATTCTTCAAGAACCTCACGCTGCACTCCTTCCCCGTATAAATCCAGCTGACAGTCGATTCCCTTATTCCTTAAATTTTCTACTATTTGAAGTGCATAAAGCGGACGTTTTCCTTTGGCAAGCGTTCCTACAAAAATAAAACGCAAGGTATCATTATAGTTCTTTGTGACAATCTCCTCAATTTTCTCTTCCGAATAGCTAGCGGTAAAAAAAGGCTTAATATTTTTGGATTGTTCGGGCCATTCCCCGTAAACAAGTACTTTCATATTCCGCGTTAAGAAGGTATTTGAAAGAATCCATTTTTGCAGGCGGTAGCTCCAAGGTTGTTTTGCCTTTGGGTCCCAATTGCCGGCATATTTGGTAGTCTTTTTTTTCTTCGGAAAGAATACCTGTGCAATACATCCCAACAGACCAATATTACCAGGACATCGCAGATGGATATGGTCAGCGTGACTCATTTCTTTACATATCTTAAAAAACACAAAAGGAATTAGAACCAGAAGCTTTAACGTACTCCAATGGTAAATCATTATAAGGTTGGGAATTCCTACCAATTTTATGTTCTTAGCAAAAAAAGATGCTTTAAGTAAAGGCTTATCGTACTTGGTAGGAGAAACAATGGTTATTTGGTCAGCACTTTTAAACCATATATTCATTTCCATCACATAAGGCGCATAAGCACGATAATCTGAGTCCTTATAAAATGTAGGCGCCGATGTAATTACCAAAAACTTCAAAATATATAATCTTTCGAACTATTCATGTTAATTGGCTCCGCAGGCACTCCCAAAATCGTAGTATTCTCAGGCACATCCTTTATCACTAAAGAATTGGCAGCTATTACCGAATTATCATGAACTTTTATCTGCCCTGCTACGGTCGCATTTGCACCAATATAAACATTATTACCAATCACGGGAACGCCGCGTTTTTCTCCTCTCCCACTCACACCTATTGTAACCCCTTGTGAAATATTGCAATTATTACCAATCACCGCCTTCGCATTAATAATTATATTTCCAAAATGGCCAATATAAAAAGAATGGCCTATTTGCGCCGTATATGGAATAGAAATACCCGCAACAATCTCAATCCATTTCTGACTGAGCACGCAGAACACTAACAAAATTTTCTTGAAAACTTGAGGTATGTTTGACCTATAAATAGCTGAATTAATTCGGTAAACAAACAATGCCCAAAGGCCTTGATGCATCAACAACAAGATAATACCATTCTTACCAGAATAGTGCTTATATTTTTTTAAATCGGAATTAAAGTAAAACATTTATAAATTAATTAGGTGATATTTTTCTCGCGTCCCACAATAAACTGAACCAACCAGATACCCTTCCACATGCTTCCTTAAAAGCATCTTTTTTATTAGAGGTCGTCAGCGCGTTACTGAAACGAATCACAGTTAGCAAAAATGACGTAGCGTTCCATTTAAAACGCGCTTTTAAAGATGGGTTAGGGTGTTTTACACGCCAAACATACCATCCATTTCTGACCACCATTTTACCATATTTGTAAAAGTCTGGCCGACCCGATGCTTCGTGATAATGCAAAAGCTGGGCAGCAGTATTTACATATAGCTTCCCAATATTGGATAGCCGAAGTGTAAAATCGGCATCCTCGTAAAGGCCATAGCCTTCAAAATATTCAGAGAATTTCTCAGTCTCCAGTACTTTCTTTTTATAGGAAGCGACTCCACCCATAAACTGTTCCACTTCATATATCTTTCCGCTGGGTGGAAGAAAACTTACGCTCCTACCGTGTCCAAAATCTGGAAAGTGCGCTGGCGGCCTATCTGCATCCAGCCCAAGTTTTTTACGAAGTACAAAGCGTGACCCATCTTTGCGTGTCCAGCCATCGTAGGAATATTCATTAGGTCTCGACTGCGCTCGACCTGACAATCCAAACTGCGCCCCATCAAGGTCGTCATTTTTTTGCCATGCAACTTCATTAATAATATACCCTCCCACTCCCAAAGCTTCGGGATGGATGGAATAGGTTTTTAAAAGTTCTTCAAAATAAGTTTCGGTCAAAATAGTATCGTCGTCCAAAAAGCAGACTATTTCTATCTCATCTCCAACTTTTTCGATCCCAAAATTACGCTGCCGGGTCAGGCCGCGCTCCTTTTCAGTTACTTTTAAATACTTTAAATTTTCAAAAAAGTGCTTTTGAAGTTCACCTTCGGTAGCATTATCTATAGAGCCGTCCACAATCAGGATTTCATTTGGGTACAGTGACTGCTTTTCTACTGAAGTAAGTAGCTTCAGTAAAGGCTGTGGTCGCATATAGGTACAGATAATGAGAGAGAATTTCATAATGCTTAAAGTTTTTTAGCCCAAAAAACACTTTTCTCCCATCTCCCTTTCATTATTTTCATATACTTCAAAGGGTTTTTGATGGCTTGTCTGCTGTAAAACTTAAAGAATAATACCGTCTTATAACCTAAAATTTGTTCGCGAGTGTTATGTTTTATTTTAAACAGCATAACTGTTGGGGAAGGTTTTGGAGAAATATTTTCATCTTCCCAAGGTAGAAGCACCTTATTTCTAAACCCTCCAATGGGTGCTTTTAAGTGAACCAATTTAATAAAGGGGTTATAAAGTATATCTACACCTATATTACGAATTTGCATGCCAAAGTCTGCATCTTCCCCAAAACCATGTTCATAGCCAATGTCAAATTTAACTTTTTTAGCAATTTTATTAGATATTATACTACATCCAGACCCAAAAGTTCCCCATTGCAAAACATCAGTTATTTGTTCCGACTCATTTACCTTTAGACAGCTTACCGTAAATACATTTGAATTATATTTCTCAATAAAATGAAAACATTCATTAAGAAAGTCATTTGGAATGCGAATGTCATCATCTGCAAGAAAAACCCATGGCGATTTCACTTCATTAAGTGCAATGTTCCGTGCATTGCATGCACCTGTTTTATGAATAAATTTATGGATAATTCTAAATGGCCACGATTCACTCTGCAGATAATTAAGGTCAGTTTGAGAAATTGGGTCGGGGTTTTGTTCTACAATAATTACATTTTGGGGCAACAATGTTTGTTCTGAAAGATCTTTTAAAACATCGTGTAAATACAGCTTACGTCCTATGGTAGGAATTACTACATCTATCTGCTTTTCAATTTTCTTAGTTTTATCACTATTAAAATCCGACTTTGACAATTTGTCAACAATCGTAAATTTTCTATAAAAGAAACTTTTCAGAAAAGAGATTACAGGGAATTTCTTTTCGTAAATAAATAGATTCAAAAATAATAAAAACACCCACCGCGTTCTATAATGCTGTTTTACAAAACGAAATAAAGTATTCTGAGAAAATTTATATTGAAATCTAAGTGGTGCTTTTCCATTTTTGCTCTGCAGTAAAAAAGGGGTTGAATAACAGAGCAGCCCTTTTGGCTGTCCGTTTTTCGCTAGTGAGTTTAGAAAATATTCAAAGTTTTCTAGACGCTTTAGCGCTTGGAATTGTAATAATATTTCAGCATAGACACCGCCCACATCACTACTCATAAGCCAAGTGGGATAGATTACATCTCTATTTATTTTTAGAAAGGGAGAATCCTCTACATAACCAATGCGGTCTGATAGAAAATGTTGTCCAGAGACAGAGAACGAAGCCATTACCCGTTTATGATGAAAGATAGAGTTTAGGCCATCAATATTTAAAAAGGTCTTTAATTCTTCAGCGCACCAAACGAGCAAGGCCTCTGGAAATTTTTCTGCAATTCTGAAAATAGCTGAAACCAAATCATTTCCTACATAGGCTGAAAAATCTGTTACTCCCTTTACGGATACAATATTATTATTTTTGTGCAGCAGTAGGATCATTGTTTTATAAATTTCTCATAATAATTCACACTTTGTTCTGCTACAATTTCCATGGCAAACCGTTGTTCCACTTTTTTTCTCGCTGCTTCCCCAAAAGAATGTCGCAATACTTGGTCTTCCAAAAGCTGGGTAATTTTCTCGGCGAATAGCGAATGATCTGTTGGATGGACCAAAAATCCATCATTCCCATCATCCACCACCTCCTTTGCCCAACCAATATTTGAAGCGACAATGGCCTTTTTTAAAGCCATGGCCTCGATCCACGATACCGGCAGTGCCTCTGCGAAGGTAGGAAAAACGCAGACAGTGGCTTTGGCTATGTGGTCGATTATTTCGGTATAAGGCACCAACCCTTTGTACTCTACATTTTTTAAAGCCTCTGGAGTGAAGAGCGGTTGCATCAACTGCCAAGTTGAGATGCTTCCCGATTGCTTGTCGGCACTGTCTTTCCCTATTAAAACAAGTTTTGCCAACGGATGCTTTTTTAGTACTTCATTAAAAATAAAAGGTAGTTCCAATAGTCCTTTTTTTTGAATCAAGGTTCCAAAATACAAGATTGTGGCATCCTCAGTTTCTATGTTTTTTGGTCGAAACTTACTAATGTCTATGGAATTAGGGATTACAGTTATTTCCTTATTAAGGGCAAACAATCTTTTAGTAACCTCTGCCGTAAACTGGCTTACGGAAATTATACCATCTGCATTTTGCAAAGCTCGTTTTTCCAGAAACTTGTTTTTAGCTTTCACGGAGCGTTTATCTAAATGGCAAAAATAAGTGTCGCTGCCATTTAAGCGAATCACCAAGGGACATCTTGGGTTTACAAAAGCTGTAAAGCCAGTCCAATCCGGTGCTTCTACTATTTCTAGTGTATTTTTCGCGTATAGTTTATTGATGAGCCACTGCACTTTTTGTTGGGTAAGTAGCAGGGACAGGCCCTTAACTTTTATGTTTTTTATTTGGTAAATTGTGATGCCATTGTCATCGAAAAGAGCATCCTCCTTTTGTTGATAAACCAGCACCGAAACTTGATGGCCTAGATAAACCAAGCCTGTGGCCAGATTTAATATACTAGTTCCTAAGCCACCTGACTTGCCAGTTTTTTCGTGAGGATATTCAGGGGTTAGGAAGGCGATTTTCATTTCAATAAATTCAGGTAGTTCTTTAGCATAATTTCGATGCTGAATGTTTCAGAAAGATTTTTAATACTAGCAAATTTAATTATCTCATTCTTTTTAATGATACTCTTTAATAATGATGTGAGTTGTTCATGATTTTCAGCCTCAAAAAGAAAACCATTTTTATATTCCTCAACGATATTCAAAACATTCCCAATATTTCTAGTAGTAATTACTGGCACTTTACAAATTAGACTCTCCAAAACAGTATAACAAAAGGTTTCAGCCTGTGAGGGATGAATAAGAATGTCATATTCATGATATATTTGATAAAGGTTAGGGACACTCCCCTTAAACTCTATTATATTTTCAGCAATTAAATTTTTTGCCAAATCTCTTAAGTCCTGTTCGTAAGGTCCATTACCAAAAATATCAATTTTAATTTTTCCTCTAAATTCCTTTTCTAAGTTATTTATCGCCACCAATAAATCCTGAACCCCTTTGCTTTTTCTAAGATGGCACGCTACAATAAATGAAATAGGTTTCCGATAAGATTTTTTTATTATAAAATTATCACTCAATAAACCATTATGAATCATCACAATCTTAGAATCGATTTGATTGCCAAAATCGCGTATTAATTCATTAACTGTGTATTGGGATACGCCAACGAAAACGTCTATATATTTTGAATAAAGAAAACCCTTGATTCGTTTAAATACTTTCTTTTTTAATGGATAGCCCTCTAATGGCCGTGGATTGTGGTCCACAGCAATAATCTTGACTGGAATAGTCTGCTTTACCGCCTTAAAAAAAGGAGTACATAATTCTAAAAAGTGAGTGATTACGTGGGAATATGCAGGTTTGTCTTTCTGTAAATGCACCAAAAACAAACTTTCAATCGACTTCTCCTCTGCGGGAATAATAGTCAATTTGTTATAATCGCCGTGATTCCCATCATTCGGAAAAAACCAATCTACAGCAATGTTCTTTGTTTTACAGGCAGCGTCAAACTGCCAAAAAAAATAATCCATGCCCCCTATTCTATCAGGCATCAATCTATAATCGCAAAGCACCGCTAATTTTTTAGTTCCTAAGCCCATCGCTTCAATGTTTTGGCAATATGTTTGCTGGTGTCTTTTAAGGGCTTTCCTATTTGTTGTACCAGTAATTGTTGTCTTTCCGCATAATTAGCATCTGGGTTTCTTAGATAGAAATTTACAGCTTCAATCAATTCCAGTTTATTCTTCGCTATTCTAGTGGCCTGACTGTTTACCACATATTCTATATGTTCATAATTCAGGAAACGACCGTCATTGTAGAGGCCATTACTTTCCGTGCCAAAAACAGGGTTTATCACTGGCTTATCAAACTCCATAAAATCGAGGCTCATGGTAGAAAGCATATTGATGCTTACGTCTGAAAATTCAAGGATAGCACGTAATTTCTTTACATCTTCCACAGAAGGTACGCGTTGCGACCAAGCCTCTTGATGCCCGTAGCGGCTCACTTTCCAATCGGGATAATTCCAAACAATAAAGGAATATTTATCTGAAATCTCCTTAAACCGAATCGGGTCTTCGGCCGGGGAAGTACGCACCATAAAATTGACATTCGGAAGCTCCCCATTTTTCAAAGCTTCCGCTATTGTTTCAATATAAAGTTCATCATTTTTGCTGGTAGAAATATCACCACAACTGAAACATACCGTTTTTAAATCAGGATTCAAGCCTAAGCTTCGTTGAAAATTTTCTTTGGAGCTAGCGTATCTCGGCAGTATATAAGGCTCAAACTGTGGCGTGCCAACAACTTCTACCGCTTCGGGTTTCACATTTTTGTAAAAACGAAGCAGATCGCTTTTCATCAATTCACTCCAAACTAAATAATTTTCAAAATCGGCCGCCATTCTTCCCTTCGAAGCCAAATTGTCCCAACTGAAAATAAAGGCTGAAGTATTAATTTTTAATTTTTGTGCTGCATATACCAAAGGCGCAATATAAGGTGGACGCTGATGCGTAAAGAAAAGTTGATTTGGTTTTTCGTTTTTTAATATTTCAAAATAAACCTTGGTAATCGGTTTGTTCTTGAAAGTGTTTTGCTGGAGTTTATTGAAAACAGAAATCCATTTTTCACTGTGCAAGAACCTAGTAAGCCCTAATATAAATCGCGTGGCATATCCTCGCGGACTCTTACTTTTAGATTTATTGGCCTTTAAATTATCGGTAATTCCGAAATTACCCTTTTTATGATTTTGAAGATGCGCTACCTCTTTCGCTTTTCGGAAAAACCAAGTGAAAAAATGCTCCTCAAAAACATCAAGCTCAATGACCCGGCAATCTGTAATTCCGACATAGACTGAAGCTGGTAGACAGGAGAATATAACCACCTCGTTAAAATTCTTCTCTGCTTCCATCAAGAAATCACTCAGCACAAAATTGCGGAAACCTACTCCATCTGTGATTACGACTCCTAATTTTTTCATAAAGTCAATTTTCTTTCAGCTTCAAGGTGCAAAATAATCAATCCAACCCTTTTGCATCAAATATCACGGAATTGTTTTTGGTGGTTTAGCTGCCAGATTTTTTCATCTTGAAGAATCTTCAAGAACCTTTCAGCACTTTTGCCATCGCCATAATGCTGTTCCGCGACAGGTATTTTTTCCATAGGTGACTGCAAAGCTTCTAAAATAGCATCAACCTCATAATCTACGTTTATAATATGCGAGTGCAAAGCTCTATTTTCTTGCCGTGTGCCTATGTTTATGGTAGGAATGCCGTAGTAAGGTGCTTCGCGAATTCCCGCGCTGCTGTTACCAACTATACAATCCGCATTTTTTAAAAGAGTTAAAAAATATTCGAATCGTATTGAAGGTATAACTCTAAAATGATTGTTTCGGTCAAGCCTTTTATAGGTTTCCAAAATGTCGCTACTACCTAAATCGTTATTGGGATATATAACCACATATTTTTTATCGCTTTTAATGAGCGCATCAATTAAAACTTTTGCCTGCTCTTTTATTTCTGAAACTTCAGTTGTAACTGGATGAAAAAGTACTACGGTGTAATCTTGAAATGCTACTTCATAATAATCCTTAACCGTTTTAAGGTTGGGAAGATTTTCAGAAAACATAATATCAACGTCTGGCGAACCAATGGATGCGATTGATTCTGGCAATTCGCCCATTTGTATCAACCTATTTTTGGCCGCATCGTTACTTACAAAATGAATGTGGCTCATTTTGCTGGTGCTGTGCCTAATAAGTTCGTCAATTGTACCACTTACTTCGCCGCCTTCAATATGTGCCACCAGAATGTTGTTGAGCGATCCTACCAGCGCGCCTGCCAATGCTTCTACTCTATCGCCGTGCACCACGATCATATCTGGCTCGATATTCTTTACAAATTCTGAAAAACCTTGCATTGTTTTGGCCAAGGTTAAATCCATCGTTTCCTCGGAAGTGTGGTTGGAAAAAGTATGTATATTCCCAAAGCCAGCACGTTCTACCTCAATTTTTGTATAGCCATAGGTTTCCATCATATGCATTCCGGTAACAAAAATATGCGCTTCAAATCCTTCATCATCTTGAAGGATCTTAAAAAGCGATTTTATCTTGCCAAAATCTGCACGTGTACCTGTAAGAAAGGCTACTTTTTTCATTTTTGATTATAATTTAGGCCACTGAGCATGGTCGAAGTGCTAAAAATCAACAATATTTTTCTTCTTCAATTGCATATCATTCTCAATATTTTCCGCCGCTATTTTACCTAAAATATGGTTGTATTTTTCAGCCAAAATCTCTCCAGTTCCTGGTCGCTTTACCCAAATATTTTTTTTTGTGAATTTTTCTCCTTTATTTATGGGCGCAATGCTACAAACCGTTGCGAACGCAAAGTCTATCGTAACCTTTTCCTCTTTGGCGGCCTGTTTGGTGCCTCCGCGCATTTGCCAGATCTCATTGCTCCCTTTTATAAGTTCGGCACACTGGGTTTCGTCCATACTACACACGATATCTGGACCAGTTCGTTGTTTATGATCTGTAAAATGACGTTCGAGAATTGAAGCTCCCAAAGCAACAGCGCCCAAACACGCGTTGTTGTTTAAGGTATGATCGCTTAGCCCAAATACATTTTGTGGAAATGCATCGTGCAGTTCCATCATCGCGCCAAAACGCACCAAATGAATCGGAGTTGGATAAAGATTTGTGGTATGTAAAAGTGCCAAAGGAGTTTTATGTTTATCAAATATCGCAACAGCTTTAGATACACTTTCTATACTGTTCATTCCCGTACTCAATATTACGGGTTTCCCAAATGCCGCAATATGTTCTAACAATGGATAGTTGTTACATTCACCGCTGCCAATCTTATATGCAGGAACATTAAATTTTTCGAGTCTATTTGCCGCAGCTCGTGAAAAAGGTGTGCTTATAAAAATCATCCCTAGTTTTTGAACGTACTCCATCAACGCTCGTTCGTCTCCCTCTTTTAAAGAACAGCGTTCCATAATCTCATAAATAGAAACATCTGCATTACCCGGAATCACTTTTTTCGCTGCACCACTCATCTCATCTGCCACGATATGGGTT
This sequence comes from Aequorivita sp. IT1183, assembly GCF_058068265.1. Classification (NCBI taxonomy): domain Bacteria; kingdom Pseudomonadati; phylum Bacteroidota; class Flavobacteriia; order Flavobacteriales; family Flavobacteriaceae; genus Aequorivita; species Aequorivita sp. IT1183. The sequence goes on from NZ_JBYRHS010000006.1 coordinate 128,702, forward strand.
TGGTGCTTTACCACCTCAACGCCCGCACGCTTGGCGGCATCTACCATTTCCTTTGCAACTTTAAGCGAACCTTCGTGATTTATACCAATTTCTGCAATAACCAGTGGTGGAAAATCTGCTCCTATCTTCCTGCCTGCAATGGCAAACCCATTCCTGCGCATGTGGGAATCTTTTTCATCAATATTTTTATCTTGATCTAATCTTTCCATGGCTATTTATAATTCTGCAATACAAAGTTAGCATACTTAAAGTCATCTTCGGTATCTATATCCACATTCGCGTACGGATGCTCCACAATAAACGGCAAGTTTTTTACGCCTAAAATCTTTGCTTCCAAAATCAATTCAGCTTTGGATATGTACAACAAGCCATTTTCAAAATAAAGTGGCTCCAAATCCTGACTGCGCTGCCCAAAGCTGTAATTGTATGGTTCAAAATTGCCATTCACAATTTTACCGAATTTTTGGTGATTTCTGGTTACTGTCATTGCGCTGTCATACCTACCATTTTTGAAAGCCTGGAAACATTCCCTAAGCAAACTTTCCGGTCTAAGTGGATTAGTGGGCTGAAGAAGAATAACATTTTCCACTTCAAAATCGAGTGTTTCCAAAACGTGCTTCAATGCCGTAACGGTAGGCTCCATATCTCCGCTCAGGTCTTCAGGCCGCATTATAACCTTTGCGCCATAATTTTTAGCAACAGTGGCAATTTCATCGTCGTTTGTGGAAACATATATCTCATGTATAATTTCAGTGTTCGCACGGGCGTATTTCAAGGAGTATTCCAACAAAGATAGTTCTCCCAATTTGAGGAGATTCTTGCCCGGAAACCGTTTAGAGTTTCCTCGGGCTGGAATTATGGTTATAGTTTTATTCAATATTATTCTTTTGGCTTCCAATAAATCTTACTTTCATTCAAGCTATTATATTCATCGTACTCTGTAGTACTTAATCGGTTGGAAGATTTTAATATTTTTGGAAGATTAATCGTCAAATCAAATAATGCCAAAGTTAAGGTTTGTACAACACGAAAATTCCCTTTACATAATTTATATTTTATTTGAGCGTAAATTGAATATAAAAAGTTGTAACCTGCATTTTGTAGAGGATAGAAAATGAAGAATAAATACCATCCTGAACGTAACGACATTCGAGATCTTTTATGGAAATCTTTTTGCAACTTTCTTGATGTTAAATCTACACGATGATGGACAAAAAAACTAGGCACATAATGAACGTAATAACCAAGTTTAAAAATTTGTAAAGATAAATAATCTTCCTCTCCATAGAAAAAAAACCAATTTGGCAATTTGGGTATTTTGTTCCATAGACATAAACGAAATGCATGACCTCCAGCCACAAACGACTTCACTATTGCCCTAGTATCATATGACCCAAGGCTTTCTGGTAATTGCTTACCCCAAAACATTCTAAACGCAATTATACCGCAGCTAAGATTATTTTCGAAATAAGAGATAATATCATCAACTGAAAATTGCTCTACAAAATTAACATCATCATCAATAGTTATGGCATAAGACGTATTAGAATTATCAAAAAGCAAATTTCGACAATAATGTATTCCTTTACTATTTTCATTTTCAAAATATCGTATAGAAGGATAATTCTTTAAAATATAATCGCTTGTTCCGTCGTTAGATCCATCATTGCATAATAAAAACTCCACCGCAGGATCTTCCAATAGAAAAACACTATTAAGCAAAGTTATCTTTAATTCTGGCAGTCTATTTTTAGTAGCTAATAATACGCTGATTTTTTTCTTTATCATTTGGTATTCAATATGTTTGAGCAACGTCTTTAGACAAACCTTTTTTTCGGAGGAATATACGATAGAATATTTTAGTCTTAAATATTTTTTTGAACACTTTAGATTTTATAAAATATATAAATATTCTTTTTTTGATTACTACATTATTTAACTCATTTTTTTGTAATGTATCATTTTCTGAGAGTGCCTCCAATTCTTTTTGCATCCACAACTCCCATGTATTACCTACGTGAAAAGCGAGATTTTTTTCGGTAGTCAGTCTCCATCCATCCAATTTAAGCACCGAAATATCCAATACTTCTGTTTCGGAATCACCTCCCAATTTGAACCGTGAGCTCCGATGGTTCAGTTCAGTAAAGATTTCTCCTTTATATGTTGCCACTGCGTGCCCGGAACCCACTATAGCCGTAAGCCCATTTGCCGTTATGGAAAGCTGTTGTTTTAAGTAATCTTTGTTGTAGGTATCATCCCAGCCTATGCTTTTGTAAAACAACTTCATGGCCTCTTTATTAACAACCTTAGTAAAGCACAATCGTTTGTTCCAAAATCTGTCGAATATAAGGTTGGCACTATAAGTTGTAAACATTCTGAATTGTGGAATAAGTCCTACTACACCAGTTTTCGGAAAATTATTGAAAATGGACACGGTTTCCGCCTGCCAGTTCTCCTTGAAAAGGATATCAGCATCCGTAATGGTTACCAAAGGTATGGCATGGCCTTTTAGGCCTTTTAAAATAGCATTTATCTTACCGATGTTGGTAGTATGTATCACCTCATGTATATTCTTTATCTGGTAAATCTCGTTTAAATACGCTACTACTTCATCGCAGCTTCCATTATTTACAACACAGATAAAAGTTTTTGCATGTACCGTTTTATTAAGGGATAAGATACAGTTTTGTAAAATTTTGAAACTTTCTGCATAATAGTCTACCAAATTTGGAATGTAAACAGGCATAACTACAAGGTGGCTAAAATCGCCTTGCACCAATACCGCTTCTTTTTGTGGATTAAGGCCTTTCCGCATACATTCAGTTATTTAAAGGGCGAGCTTTTATAGATATCCTCTTTACGGTTGTTAATTACTTCATTATTCGGTATAGCAAAGGATTTATATTTTTCAAGTAAAGTAGTTAAATATTTGGGAGTCACTTCCTCTAGATTAAATTCAATCTCAGGATAATTATATAAACCCACAGACTCAAAATAATCAAAAAATTTGATATTATCACCACCAAGTGAGTCTGAAAACTTTATCCAAATTGCAGGAATCCCATATGAATGCGCTACTATTACACCATGCAACGAAGATGAAATAATTACACTGCATTCTAACATTGAGTCTATTACAGATTCTACATCTTGTGTAAGTAATTCGATAATTTTTATTTTTTGATTTTGTATTACATTTTTATTAATTACCTCGGTATCAGCGTAGTGTGGTACAATGCCAAATTGAAATGATTTACTAATATCCTTTTTATACAAATCTGAAAGGATAAGGGCGGGATCGCCAAACAACTTTGGAACATCATAACCAAGTTGAAGTAATCGGTTATAAGTATAAGGCCCCCTAACCAATAAAAATTTGCCTTTATTTATAAAATCATTTTTACGTATTATCCCACTACCCCAAATAATTGAATTTCTATTTGCCACTTCTAAAATACTACCAACTGTCAAATAATGCTTTATGAAAAGTTTATACCTTCTCATTGAAGGATGTTTAATCTCTACTATTCGCTTACTCGTAAGCTTTTTTACAATATACGGTCCTATAAGGTCGCCAAAGTTTTCTAACGAATATTCATTGTTAAATGAAAATGAGTACAGGTATATTGGCAAAAGGTTATTCATTTGACGAATTTAAAATTAACTGCAAAGAATTTTTGAAGTTCTCATCGCTAAAATAGTCACCAAAGGGGTTTTCAGATGTTTCGTTATTTAAACACGCCAAAATAAGATCTCTGAGCTTAAGCCTTATTTCGCCTTTGTCAGCACAATTAGCTATATATTTTGGTTGCGTAAGGACATTTCGCATTTCACTTGTTTCCGGTGCCAAAACCAAAACAGGTTTATTGAGCGAAGCCAAAAAAGGTGCCTTACCAACCAAAATATTACTGTGCGCCGCGCAGTTTTCCAAAATGATAAAAATATCACATTGAGACTGTTGCTCATTGGCGGAGTTTGAAAAATCTAAACAATCCAGTATAAAAATATTTTCCACTGAGCCATATTTTTGGACAAGCCTTTTATTGTGGCTTCCGCGCAATCTCAATATCATTTCGGTTTCATTGAAGATATTTCTATTTTCGCTAATTAAATCTGAATAAGCATCAAGCAGAATATCGATATTCCTACCAAACTGTACGGCACCATGGTAAGATATAGTTACCTTTTTTTTCTTTTTTAAGACAATAGAATTATCACTAAGATCGAACACACTTCTATCAAATTGGTGTGGCAATGTGAAAAATCGCTTTACCGTGCCATATAAAAATTGGAGATCTTTCGATAATAAATTAGCTGGGGTTATACACATTTTGGAATTCTTCACTACCTCAAACATTTTTTGGAACCTAAAAAGTTCCAAGCCGGTTGGATATGCATTCGATCCATTGTCCCAGAATACAGGAAATGGATCGTGAAAATTGATGATCGCTTTTCTTAAAATGGGCAAATCCTTTAAAGCTAAAATAGTTTCATATTCAAGACCGCTACTTCGAACGAAAACATGGTCGATTCCCTCATAATCAATCTCCGAAATAAGCTTTCCATAATAGTCTACTATGTATTTTTCATTTAGAGATTTATACTTTAAGCGCCAATAGAATTTATTTTTCCATTTTGTGCCAAAAGGTATTTTAATCTCGATATTTTTTACTTCCAACACATCAACAGGTAAAAGTTCCAAACTATCATCACTATTTGAATGCTTTAAGTAAACTAATTTTATAAAACTTTCTGGATAGCATTTTTTAAGTTTTGCGATAAAGGATCTTGACACAATGCCTTCGCTTGTTCCAGAAACTCTTAAATCCTGCGCTATGATTAAAATTTTCATTTTTTAACTTTCTTTAAGCTCAGTTTAACTCTTTTGGTTATCGGAAAAATATAATACTTTAAATTGTAAAAAATATTCAGTACAATATTACTCTTATTGATATTCAAAATAGATTGCATCAATTGTTTATCGCCAAAAGATATTGCTAGACCAATTAGGTATTTAAATAAATAGTCTGAAAGTTTTTTATGTAAAAAAAGATTGCTTGCCATTAATTTAATTGCCTTTTTATAAGAATAAAATCTATCATCATTTCTAGCCCAGAATTCCCCAGTATTGGACTCATCGTGTTTTCTTCCAAAAAATAATGTTTTATTAATATTTATACCCTTTATGTGGTTCATTAAGATGCGCGCGTAACATTCCCATTCCTCAGCGTATAATAAGTCTTCATTAAAGCGAATATTATCAAAACACGCTTTTCTCCACATTACTTGACAGGAATTGAATTGTAAAGTATTATCAATAACTTTATAAAGATCGAAATCAGAAATTTCAAAAGTGTCGTATTTTGTAGAAAGATCGAAATTTAAATCAAATTCTCCAGTAAAAACTTCTCTCTTGTACCTGCAAAATTGATAATTGCTGTGCAGAAGTTCGTTTACACATAATTCGAGGTTTTGTGGATGTACGATGTCATCATCGTCAAAAAAAATAATAAATTCGCCTTTGGCAATGTCCAATCCATAATTTCGGCAACCAGGAATCTGTTTTTTGTATGTATTTGGCCTGCTTAAATATTGGAATCTTTTATCCTTCCGTAAAATGGACTCTATTACTCCCTTTGTATTATCGGTTCCACCATCATCAATTATTAAACATTCCCAATCTTTAAAATTTTGATTTTTTATAGAAACCAATGTTTCTTCAATAAGGTGTGCCCTATTAAAAGTTGCCATAATTATTGAAACTCTTGGATACATCGACTTGTATTTAACTTAATGATTTGGACACCGTTATCGAATCAATCGATACCCCTTACCAAAAATTTTATAACTATAGTAACCGATTATTAGTTTATAATACCTTTTTGTATTTAAAAACATCCTACGTCTATACAGGAATCTGAAAATTGAAACCGAAATTCTATTGTTTTCTTTTAAAGATTCACGAAAAGAGCCGATGATTACGTTTATAAGCCTTTCTGAAAGAATCGGATCAAGCATTCTCTTTTGTTCTAAAATATCGAAATGTTTTTGATATGTCCAAAATAAAGAGCTGTTTTGAACGGTTCCCCTATTTATTTTTTTTGTACTCAAAGTAGATTTTGTATTATACCTATTGTAATATTGCAACGGTCTGTCTAAGTAATAAGGTTTAGGTAGATTATAAATATTCATAAGGTTAAAATCCCAATCGTCGAGGGTCTGTATATTTTCATCAAATTTAGATTTTAAAAATTTCATTTTCCATAAAGGACCGCTAACATACCAAGAAACTTTTCCCAAGATATAATCTTCGATTAAATTATTCGATGCAATCTTGTTTTGATAGATTATTTTTTGATTTTGTACATCGAAAAAGGCGAGAGGGGCAATAACTACATCTAAGTCGTTTGATCGTATAGCTTTGATTTTAAATTCAAGCATATCTGAAAACATAGTATCGTCATCATCAAAAAATTGGATATAGCTTCCTGAAGCTTTGATTAGACCAATATTCCTACAAACAGAAGGCCCATTTTTATTCTTAATGCTATTTTTAAACAACTTTATTCTTTCATCTCTACTTGCTATTTTTTCGATTTGTTTAAAAACGGAGGGTTTAGATTTATCATCTATAATAAGACACTCCCAATCTTCGAAAGTCTGTTCTAACAGGCTATTTACGACTCTATTTAAGAGTTTAGGTCTATTATAGGTAGGGATTATTATTGAAATTAATGGTGCCAAGCTAATTCTATTTAAAAATTGATAAAAACGGCTTTCCTAACTTAACAAAAAAATGTCCTATTCTAAAAGATTCTGAGTTCTGCTGTTGATGAATAAGCTTTCTTAACATTTCTATCTCGTCCAAAAAGAAATCCAACGTTTTTTCAAAATTTGACTCAGCAATATCCCTATGTTTTAAGAAGACATAACGCCTTATTTCTTTCTGAAAGTTCTTTGCAGTTTTATTTCTTGAAACTGGTTTGATTCTATAATTGAATAATACTTCATCTATAACATGAACGGCCCAACCGATTTTAGTAATTGCAATATTGAATTCCCAATCTTCAAAGCCTTTGTTTAAATTTTTATCATAACCGTTGACTTGCTCCCATAAAATTTTTCTATATAAGCAACTCCCCATAGAATTATTAAAGAATAATGGCTCAACACCATCAGTACCAGAAGGCCTTAGGTTATACGTAGTCTTTTCCCCCACAACAATCACATTAACAGAACAAGTAACCATTCCAATATTCTTATTTTGATCCAGTACCCCCACTGCCTTTTCTAAAAACGTAGGTTCAAAAAAGTCATCAGAGTCCAAGGTAAGAATGTAGGAACCCTTTGCTTTTGCAATTGCATTATTACGAGCGGTGCACACACCCTGATTTTCTTGTTTTATTAATAAATCTATTTTATGTTTTAGAGAATTCAAAAGGTTTTTTGTTTTTCTGTTTGAACCATCATCTATAACAATAATCTCTTTGTTCACGTACGTTTGGTCCATAGCAGATTGTACCGCTTGTTCAATATACTCAGCATCGTTGTAACATGGAATTATTATGGAGACAAGTTTATTCATCAATATTGTATGGCTTTTCTTAGAAAATAGTATCCTTTACCAAAAAGAAAGGTTGAAATTATTGATAGAAAAAATAGACCTGATTGCTTAGGTCCAAAATATTTAATTAGTTTAGGAAACGCTCTGATAAAATGGGGTGGCAAAACTTTTTTCGTGGCAATCCTAAACGAATATTGCATATAGCCCGATAAGAACCATTTTAATAAATTTATATTTTTGAATTTCTCAATATCTAAAAATGTAATCATTTTTACTTGAGCTACTTTATACGAATATTCCTTAGTAGCAAAATTTGAAGTATTACTTAAAGAAGTTTCATGAACACGTCTGTAAGTCAAAACCTCGTTAACGAAGCAGCCTTTACTATTTTCATGTAGTAATTGAGTAAAAAAATTATATTCATCTCCATCTGTTTTAAAGGTTTCATTAAATTTCGTTTTTTCCAAAATCCCTTTTTTTCCTAAAAAATCGTCTGTTATCCATCCAATTGCCTGTTTACCAAAACTGTTAACATTAATGCAAGCATTACTTCTATCAAATTGGTAGGGTTTTCCTGTCACTCCTTTTCCAACTTCAAAATTATAGCTATCTCCAACCGCGAAATCAACATAATTCACCGCTATGGCGGATACCAATTCTTCGATATGGTTGGTAGTCATGATGTCATCACTATCAAACCACTGAATATAATAGCCATCGCTTTGTTCAAAGCCATAATTACGACAAGCGTTGGCACCTTTTGGTCTTTTCGCAGGCCGTTGTAATAGAGTGAATCGCACATCACTCGCTGTAAACTCTTTAATTACCTCTAAAGAATTATCTGTAGAACCATCATCAACAATTAAACATTCCCAATTTGTATAGGTTTGGGCTCGAATGCTTTCCAATGTTTCAATTATGAGGTGCGACCGATTAAAATTGGGAATGATTATAGAAACTTTTTTCATCTTGGGCCTTTCTTATTTAAATTTATTCGGCGAACAAATTTGAGAGTCTCATAAATACCTTCATGCTTTAATTTTAAAGGAAAAAAATGAATCAAAAAATTAAAGTTACCCTTTTTTAAAGAATATGTCATTAATTCAAAACGTTTTAATAAGCCTAGGATCTGTTCTTTATTAAATTTGTGCAAATATTTAAAAATTACACTTTGAAAAAAAAGGTATCTAACTTCATTCTTTTCTTCCAATAAAAATCCTGCACGGGAAAGATGTATTGGAGAAGACCGAAAATATACTGTAGCCTCATTGATGGTATAGATTTTTCCGAATTCCGAAAATTCTAACCAAGCCATATCATCGGCATGCCAAGCAAATGGAAAATCATGGAATCCAAATTTGTCAAATGCGCATCGGCGAAATATATGCTCAGAAAGTGAACTTCTATTTCCTTTAAAAAAACGATCATAGAAGACATCTTTATAATCTTGAATTCTAGCATGAATATACTTTTTTGAAATTGCAATTCCATGTTTATCAATTATTTGTGAAGCAAACTTGACTACATTTACTTTCAAACATTCTATATCAGATAGATTATTGTAAAAAGATTCAATAACATTTTCAGAAAGTAAATCATCATCGCATAGTACCATTATCCATTCCTCATTTGAAGACAATGCAATGCAACGCTCCCATTGCCCGGTAAGAGATATGTTACCCAAATTGTTTTCAAATTTATGATAGATTATTTCTAGTTCATCCGTGTATTTGGATATAATTGGAAGGGGGTTATTCTGAGCGCCATCATTACCTATATAAACTTTAAAGCGACTGTCTGTTTGAGTGGCAAGAGATTCTAGACATGCTTCAAAAAAATCAATTTTATAAAACGGAATAATTACAGCAATCATATTAAGTCTTAAACTTTATTAAAAATTTGAAATCCAAAAAATGTTTTGCAAAAAAGATCTATAACAAACTTTTTACTTTTTCGTTTTTCTCGCTCAAGTAAAACAGCTCTAATAGAATTGTTTTTAAGTTCTAAAAAAGACCCTAACTGATTAACAAAAAAATCCACGTGTTTTATACTCAAATACTTCAAAATATCGTCTTCTTGTTTTCTATTCATAGAGGTCAGCATAGAACTAGCCTTTATTCTGTAATAAAAACCAATATGGTCAAGTTTCTCAACTTCTCCGCCATTTTTGAGCAATGATATCCATAATTCCCAATCTTCCCAACCAGATTTCATACTTTCATCATACCCCCCAATGTGTAGAGCATCTTCTCTTTTAAACATGGCGCTTGCAAAAATCACATTTCTTTTACTAAGCTGCGAAAGGGAAAATATTGGTAGCTCCCATAATCCAGACTCGACACCAAACTTTTCTGCACTACAATAAACAACCATCAAGGCATTGTTATGTTCAAAGGCACTGACTGCCTTTAAAACATATTCAGTTGATATTTTATCGTCTGCATCCAGAGGTAGGATAAATTCACTCTTTGAAGCTTTCAGCCCGGTATTCCTGGCTACACTCAAGCCACTATTCTGTTGGTGTATATAACTAAACCTTAAATCACGTTTTAGAAAACTCAAGGCTACGACTTCTGTTTCATCTGTGGATCCATCATTGACTATGATGCACTGCCAATCCTGAAATTTCTGCTTTAAAACAGAATTTAGACAATCTGACAAATATACACCCTGCTGATAACAAGGCACTATGATGGAAACTTTACTCATAATTTTTGAAAGATATGGGATATTTAAGTGATGTTCTATCAATATAAATACTCAATAACCATTTCAATGCAGAAATGGCCTTATGCTTAAAACTAAAATCGAGCACAAACAAACTTCTCGACAATTCCATCCAGATCCTGAATGACACTGTTTTCGAGAAAGTCGTTAATGAGATTAAAAAGTAAGAAAATATTTCGTGGAATAGATAGACTTCAGTTTTTGCTTTGATACTAGAACGATGATATCTTAACACTTTTGACCTCGCCAACACATTTGAAAAGAATTTCCTAGGATCATCTTTTATACTTAGGGACATGTTGGAATCATGTTGTACCATTTGCACCAATACCTCATCATCAAAATGTCCATCTATGCTTTTAAGCAATGCCCGAATATGAAAATCATAGTCTTGCGACTGTTGTAATCTTTCATCAAAGATAAGCTTATTACTTTCAAGAAAGTGCTTTTGCCATAATGGCGCTTGAGTTCCCCAAAATATCTCAAATCTAATATAGTCGTCTAATAAATTATCACTGTAGATCCTTGCAGATCGCAATCCAACGACTTTGTCTGTAATGCTATCATAAATCTCACTCTGGCAAATAGTATAAGGCTTGTTGGAGGTGATTAAAAAACCTGCTTGTAATTCCAGCTTGTTTGGCATCATTAAATCATCGCTGTCGAAAAAATTTATCATAGTTCCATTAGAACATTCAATTCCATAATTTCTACAGGCGTTGGCTCCATTTGGTCGTTGATCAGGTCGTGAAAGTAGCTTAAATCTTGCGTCCTCTTTCGCAAAAATGCTAACAATGTCCTTTGTATTATCTGTTGAACCATCATCTACCACGATACATTCCCAATTTTTATACGTCTGATTTTCAATAGATTTCAAAGTCTTGCTGATTAGATGTGCTCTATTGAAAGAAGGAATAATGATAGAAATTAATGGATTATTCATGGATCGGAATTCTGAAAAATTGGAGGCCTCTTCCAGTCAATAAAGTCAAAGAGTATCCCATTCTTATGTTCAATTTATTTCTATAGGATATATTTACAAATGTGAGAGCCTCTTCAAGTCTGGGTTTTATTCTGACGAGGTTTCTTTTCCTACCCCTTATTCCTTCTCCAAGACCTATCATCTTGTGCGTCAATAGAGAAAGATTGTTTGCTACAATTCGCTTGATTTTCAATTGAATCTTATAATCCTCGTGAACGAAGGTCTGCAATACTTGTTCCCAATAACAATAGACCGAATTTAAATTACGCCAATCATCATCCATCGTGATGCTGTCTGGATTCTGATGTCGGTAAAGTACCACAGGAATTCTTAAAAATTTAAAAGGTATTTTTTGTAATAGCATACGGTAATAAAACTCTGTATCCTGTAGACGGTACCGGGTAGGGTCAAAAACAATTTGCTGATTGTTCAGGAAACATTTTCGCCATAACGGTCCCGCTGTAGGTATGTACAAATTTCCAATTACGAAATCAGTTAGTGGCTCCAAACTATCAATGGCCTCTGGTATGCGCTCCCAATATTGATTGGTATTATGTTTAAAGTAACGGGCATAGCCAGTAACCATTTCAAATTTAGAATTTTCCTTCAAAAAATCGACTTGATCGGTCAAAGCATTCTTAGAAATTAAATCATCGCTATCTAAAAATTTTATAAACTCGCCATTGGCAACTGTTAAACCATAGTTTCTACAGGTATTGGCACCTTTTGGCATATCCTTTGGTCTAAAATAGTACCGAAAACGCTTATCGCATTCAACGTATTTAGTCATAAGGGCATCTGTCTTATCTAAACTGCCATCGTCCACCACTATACATTCCCAATTGGTATAGGTCTGCGCTAAAATACTATCCAACGTTTCGCCAATAAGGTGAGTTCGGTTGTAGGTTGGAATTATTATGGAGACCAACGGGTTTTTCATAATTAAATCTTGATAGAAGAAAGATCAAAGATTGACTTTTTGGCCAATATTGAATATCGTCCATAAGGTTTTATACTAAGTCCTGTCTGATTTGCCCATTCGTGTATAATCTCCTTTTCATGGGTTCTGTCCGTATCATCCAAAAACCAAACGGTATTTCCATTTGTTTGCTTTTTAAGAGCTGACAAAGCACTATATCTAGCATAAGGAGTACTTCCACCAACAGGACCATCTACAATCACCAAATCGAATTGGGGGGTATTCTTTATGGCATTTTCTACGGATGATTGTGAATACCAAGTTTTCTGATCTTTAAATGCGAGTTTTGAATCTATTGCTTCTATATGAGCATGAATTTGCGTGACAATATGATCTAAATTATTTTCGGCAAGTTTTGATTTTAATGTTTCTAACCAATCTGAGTCTGACTCAACCGAAATGAAAGTTGCAGCGCTGTTTTCAATTTGCAACAGTTTTGCTATATACAGAGTAGTAACACCACCGCCAAATTCAATAATTGTATTTGGCTTATTTATTGAAATAAAATTTAAAATATGTAATATAGCTTCTGGCTGTAAAGACCAGGAAGTTTGGGGGATAAAACACTCAGCACCGAATATGGATTGTAATTTCTGGGTTGCCCAAATTTGTTGTTGTCCTTTACGGATCGCGATTTGATTACTCCTTAATTCCCTTAAAAATAATTTAAGCTTTTTGAATTTTTGTATCATAGATAAACCACATTAAAATCTGTTAGAACCTTAGTCTGATTGGTAACTACCTGTTTAAAGCTATCGTAGTAAAACCCCTCCTCTACACTAAAACGAAAAGCATTTTTAGCCCAATCTGAAATCTCATTGCCTACCGTCAAATAAGTGGTCACTATATAACTCCCCATATTTAAAGGCAGTTTTTCAAATTCAAAAGATATGACGTTTGCCTGGATATTCTTTTTAACTTCATGTATTGAAGTACTCAGCCATAGCAAGCGGTTTCCCATGGTATCATCGATACGGAAATCGAGTTGAATATTTTCGGTCAAGATAGAATTGGGATTTTTTAAATGAAAGTTAATCATTAATGGCTTACCTGTTATAGGTACTATTCCTTCCTTTTCGGTAATAAATTCAACAAAATCAATTTCTATCTTTTTATTTCCCGTGCGTTCAGAATCGCTAATATTCTTTTTGTTTGATAAAGCATCTGTTTGGCTATTGGCGTTCAGATAACTCTCTATAATTTCTGTAACACTACCCATATTTTCGATACTGCCATTGCTCATCAAAATGCCCCTAGTACATAAACTGTTTATGGAAGCCATATTATGACTAACAAACAAAACAGTCCTACCCTCCCCTTTACTAATATCCTGCATCTTTCCAATCGCCTTTTTCTGAAACTCTGCATCGCCCACGGCGAGCACCTCATCTACCACCAATATATCTGGCTCTAAATGGGCTGCCACGGCAAAAGCGAGGCGCACGGTCATTCCGCTGCTATAACGTTTTACTGGAGTGTCTATATACATTTCGCAACCAGAAAAATCTATGATCTCATCTAGCTTGGCGGTAATCTCTCCTCGGGTCATCCCCAGAATAGCACCATTAAGGTAAATGTTTTCTCTGCCAGTAAGCTCGGGGTGAAAGCCAGTGCCCACTTCCAATAAGGAGGCTATTCGTCCTTTGGTTTTTATAACGCCCGTTGTTGGGCTTGTAACTCTTGAGAGTATTTTAAGCAAAGTAGATTTCCCTGCGCCATTTTTCCCGATAATTCCCAATACTTCCCCTTGCTGCACCTCAAAATTAATATCGCGCAGCGCCCAAACATAATCAGATTTGGCTTTACTACTTCTATCATTCACTGCCCCTATTTTTAAATAAGGATCTTCCTTCCCACGGATGTTGTGCCAAAAACGATTTAAATCGTGCGAAAGCGTACCAGTACCCACGTTCCCGAGACGGTATTGCTTGCTTATGTTTTCGGCTTTTAATATTGTCATTGGTTTTTTAATTAACTCTTTTTTTTCTCTCGCAATGGCGCAAAGAATACAGTTATTTCTCGCTATTTTCGTTTCGCGCCTTCATAGGATTACTTTGCGGCTAACCTCTTTTTCCAAAATTCAAAATTAAACAATCTTCAGTAACTCTCACATCTCAAGTCACATATCTCAATACTTAGTTTAAACCGTATCAATAAATGATTTCTCCGTCCTATTAAAAATCACTAAACCTATCAGAAACAGCGACACGCTCACCGCCAAGGTATAGAAAAACCCAAGCCAGCTAAAACTTCCTGTATCTAAAAGCATATATCTAAATCCTTCAATTATTTGGGTAAGCGGATTATATTCCACAAAATCTGCTACATAACCCGGTAGTTTTTTTCGGGCTTCCGATAATGGATACGGCACAGCCGAAACGTACATCAATAATGAAACCGCAAAGCCCACCAACACGTTTAAATCGCGGTATTTGGTGGTCATCGAACTAATAATCATCCCCATTCCCAAACCAAGTAGCGCCATCATTAAAATATAAACTGGAAATAACAATAAATGTAAGTTCGGACCTAAATCAGCGCCATGAAATAAATAATAGCAATAGAAAATAATAAATATCAGCAATTGAATTCCAAACTTCATCAAGTTGCTAATGGTGATAGACATTGGCATTATAACCCGTGGAAAATACACCTTCCCAAAAATCCCTGCATTGCTTCTAAAAGTATTGGAAGTGCCCGTAAAACAGGCAGTAAAATAGTTCCAAGCTGTAATCCCCGCAAGGTTAAATAAGAACGGCGGAATGCTGCCAGTACTTATACTCCCAAGATTATTAAACACCAAAGTAAAAATAACGGACGTAAATAGCGGCTGTATAAAATACCACAACGGCCCTAAAATGGTTTGTTTGTAAACGGTGGTTATATCACGCTTCACAAAAAGAATAAGCAAATCGCGATAGCGCCATACTTCTTTTAAGTTTAGGTCGAAGGCTTTTCTTTTTGAGGAAATCTCATAAAGCCAGGTATCGTTTTCTTGGGAAGTCAAATGTCTAATTTAATTGGGAGCTAAGATAGGAAATTTGCAAACACTTCTCTTCACTTTATTCAAGCTTAGCTTAGATCGGCATTAGCAAATAGGTTTTATATCTATTTATCATTTCAAAATAAAATTTGAAATTCATCTTGTTGAATACAATCGAAGAAATTATTGGAAATATTTTAAAAGGAAATGTTGAAGTAAATCAAAAATACCCAAACTATCGAAATAAGACAGAACCAAAAGTCCCCGCTTCGAAGATGAAAAACATCCCTCCCAGCCTCCCTTCAAAGGGAGGGGCAGATTTCGATGTAATTTATTGATTTAGTTAGAATTAAAAACGCCAGCCTTAAAGCGAAAAATAATTCGAAAATACCCCCTACTATCAATGTAAGCAAGGACTTAAAAGTCCCCGCTTTGAAGAGGGGATTTAGGGGAGATGTTTGCGAGATTGCATCCAAAGTAACAACGTCGAAACAAACAAAAACATCCCTCCCAGCCTCCCTTCAAAGGGAGGAGCAAGATTCGGAATTCATTTGTGATTAGTAGTACGAATCAAAAGTCCCCTCTTCGAAGAGGGGATTTAGGGGAGATGTTCTACGTATTTTCTTTAATATAATTTCTAATTGTCACCAAAACGTAGTCCATATTATTTAAAATTTCATTGTTAGAGAAGCGCAAAAACCGTAGACCCTCTTTCTCCATTTCCCCTTGTCTCTCGGCATCTTCTAAAAAATTATTGTCGTGCACGCTGCCATCGATTTCTATTACCAGTCCAATTTCGTGGCAATAAAAATCAACTATATAATTCAATATTGGAACTTGTCTATGAAATTCTATTCCCAAGGACTTCTTTCTAATTTTATCCCATACCAATTCCTCACAAGGGGTCATATTCTTCCGAAGTTCCCTTGCCATAAGTTTAAGATGCTTATTATATGGAATGATCTTGTTAGCCACATTATAAAGATATAAAAAACATCCCTCCCAGCCTCCCTTCAAAGGGAGGGGCAGATTTCGATGTAATTTATTGATTTCGTTAGAGTTAAAAATGCCAGCCTTAAAGCGAAAAGTAAATCGAAAATACCCCCTACTATCAATGTAGGCAAGGACTTAAAAGTCCCCTCTTCGAAGAGGGGATTTAGGGGAGATGTTCGCGAGGTTGCAACCAAAGTAACAACGTCGAAACAAACAAAAACATCCCTCCCAGCCTCCCTTCAAAGGGAGGGGCAGATTTGGATGTAATTTATTGATTTAGATAGTATTAAAAACGCCAGCCTTAAAGCGAAAGGACCTCCTACTATCAATTTAAGTCAGGATCAAAAGTCCCCGCTTCGAAACTGAAAAACATCCCTCCCAGCCTCCCTTCAAAGGGAGGAGCAAGATTCGGAATTCATTTGTGATTAGTAGTACGAATCAAAAGTCCCCTCTTTGAAGAGGGGATTTAGGGGAGATGTTACTTCCTCTTAATAAACTGCTTCGCTTTAGCCACAAACCCAGACGGCTTTGCCTTATCGTGATAGCCAGTTCCATAATTTCCATAAGATCCGTAGCCATAGCCGTAACCATAACCGTAGCCATATGCCCCACCAGTTTTCTCGATATAATCATTTAGCACTATGCTAATATGTTTTACTTCGCCAGTTTTATACTTTTCATTTACAAAGGTGAACATATTCTTATGTGTATAGTTGAATCGCGCTAAATAGAGCGTGGCATCAACGTGTTTCATCAGTTCCAACGAATCGGAAACAATCCCTAAGGGTGGAGAGTCTAAAATTATGTAATCGTAGCGTTCTTTTAGGCTTTCAATAAGTTCATCCAATTTTTCGCTAATCAGTAATTCGGAAGGATTTGGCGGAATTGGTCCAGAAGTAATTACATCTAAATGTTCAATTTCTGTTTTTTGGATTATGCTATCAATATCTGCCTCATTTATCAGATAATTCACCACTCCCATATCATTAATTATATTGAAATCGCCAAATATTTTAGGCTTACGAAGATCAAGACCAACCAATACGGTTTTCTTTTCGCTTAGTGCAAATACCGATGCTAGATTAATAGAGCAGAATGTTTTTCCCTCCCCACTAACCGAACTAGTTACAAGTACTGTTTTAGCGCCTTTAATTCCTTGTTTTTTATATATAAACTGTAAACTTGAACGCAGTGCCCTAAACCCTTCAGCAATGGCAGATTTTGGTTGTGTTAGTACAGCTAAGTTACCATCTATCTGGCTTTTCCCAATAATTCCTAATAAGGGAATAGCGGTAATGCGCTCCAAATCTTTTACTTTGGTTATTTTGGTATCGAAAAATACACGAAGGAACACGATAAAAAACGGAAAGAAAAATCCGAGAAGCGTCGCCATCATATAATTCAACTGAGTGTTGGGGCCAATTTGTCCACCGCCAGTATCCTTAGCCGTATCAATAACCATAACGTCGCTAACATTGGCAGCCTTCACTAAACCTGCTTCGCTGCGTTTCTCAAGAAACATATTATACGTACCCTGACTAAGATTGTAGCGACGCTCAATTTTCAAAAGATCTTGTTGTTCCTTCGGAAGTTTCCTAATCTGTCCTTCAAATCGACTTAGGTCACGATTAATAGCGTCAAGTTCCTGATTTTTTAAACTTTTTGAAGAACGAAGATTTTCTAATAAAACAGTTTTAACGGCATTAATCTGTCTGTCAATATCTTTAAAAATGGGAGCACCCTCTTTAAATGAATACTGAAGTTTATTACGTTCCTCTGCTAAAGCTATTATTTTGCCTACACCAGATATCACACTAGCCTCAGATATTCCTGCTACAGATGGTGCCGGAACGTTTTTATAATCTGTACGGTTTGTAAGGTACTCCTCTAGCATATTGTAATAATTAAGCTCACGGCTAGCGGCTTCCTTGCGAAGGTCTAATTCGCTTAATTTTGTATTTATTTCAGTACCCTCTTCCTCAAGATTGAAGATGGCATTTTTATCTCTAAACTGATTTAACTCGTCTTCAACTGTAGACAGTTCAGCTGATTTTACGGCAAGACTACTATCAATAAACCGTATTGTTTTAGTGGCGAATAGATTTTTTCGCTCTAACATATCTTCGCTTAGCACTTGTACCGAAGTATTCAAATAATCAACCAATTGGGCTTTATTATCGCCAATGAGTTGCATTTTCAAAACAGAAGAACCTTTGCTTTCTGCATCAACGCGAATACCCGAATATCTTTGCACAATACCATCAAAACTTCTAAAGACGAAATAATAAGGGGTTCCCGGATTCGATATTACATCTGGGTTTGGCATAAAAGTACCATTGAAAAAAGGCAACTTTATACGATCCCCTATTTTGAACGATTGCGTAAACGTGCCTGCATCTACAAACTTACTACTGGTTTCTTTGGTGCTATAATTTTGTAAATTGATATTTCCACCTTCTTCAAATGAAACACTCAAATCGAAATTAACCGAATCTTTAAAAACCACTTTTATTTGCTTGTTCAGCATTTGTGGCATTGTAGTGTCCGCTTCAACTATAAATGGTGTCTGCTTATAAGCGTTTACTTGTTGGTATTTCCCTTCCTTTAAATATTCCAAATAAAATCCCAAGCGCTCTACAACCTTTTCGTTGTGCGATCGTGATCTTAATGAAATAACAGCTGTATTAACTTTGTCTGTAGTTCCACCCCAATTGAATGTTAGACTGGTTGTGCTTGTGAAAAAAGGATTTTGGTCATCTTTTATAGAAAGAAGATTCTCCATTTGATAAACCGGAAGTTTCCGCACGTTTACATAATACGCAACCGAAAATGCAATTACCAAAGAAACCACAAACAGAGGCCAATGTTGTAACAACCGAAAGAGAAAACCTTTGAAATCAAAAGTAGTGTGGGCTTCGTTTATTTCGAATTCGTCACTCATATTTTTATAATGTGGTAAACAACAATATTGTAGTAACCAATACAGTTGTGATTGAAATAATGGTTGTGAAAGATTGAATTCCAGTGGTGCCGGTACCCAAAGCTTTTTGTGGCAACGGATTTATTAAAATTAAATCGTTGGGTTTAATATAATAGTAAGGCGAATTCATTGCTTCCAATTTTGTTAGGTCTATGTGGTGCACCTTCTGCCCTGCAGGATACTGACGGATTATAACTACATCACTTCGGTCGCCCGTTATATTAATATCGCCGTTATTGGCGATTGCCTCCATTATACTCACTTGGTCCCTATAAATAATATTTGAACCCGGACTTCCTATTTCGCCATTAATTGTATATCGAATTCCAGCCAGTTTCACAGTAACAAATACGTTCGCCTCCTCCTTAAAATAATCTCTTAATAAAATTTCTTCTAGCTTTTCGCGAACTTCATCTACCGTATAACCCAGCACATTCATTTCGCCTAAACTAGGAATGCGAATATTTCCGTGGTCATCCACAACAAAACCATCATAATACAATCTTTCTTCACCCGTAGCATTTGGGTTCGCATCATTAATTGGGTTAAAAATTCCAACGGTTTCCTGGTCCAAAGCTTTAACACGAATACTTAAAAGATCGTTTATTTGAAGTCTATACGGTTCCTGTCTTTTTCTTAAAAGCGCCAAAGTATCTGTCCCGCTTGTGTTTTCCTGCAAATAGGTAAGCTGTTTGGTGGTTACACAAGAAGAAACGCATAACACGACAATCAAAAATAGCAATACATACGTAAGCTTCATAAAGGAAAGGGTTGATAATAGACAAATATAGAGTAACGCATTAAATAATGAAACATATTTTCTAGTCCATTAGTCTACTTCATTTCGCTACTGCAATTTAATCATTATTTAATATTTAAATAACACGGCTCCTTGCCTACCTATTTACTTTCGGGAATTGTTTGAAACCCTAAAATTTTAATATTACATGCCACGTACCAAAAAATTTAGTTTTGCTTTTTTCTTTCTTTCTGCAGTCTGCGTTTTCTTCTTTTACTCATTTTCTCCATCAACTAATGAATTCACAAAACTCAGTTTTCTTCAGCAAGAGACTTCAAACTTTAAAAAAACAACGGAAGCCTTAGAAAAAGTGGCAACAGATTTCAAACTAGGAAAAACAAATCAGGATTCCCTTCAAAAAGCTGTGCTAGTTGCGCGAAACCAATACAAAAAAATTGAGTTCTTCCTCTCTTTCCAATATACAGTTTACGCCAACGAACATTTTAACGGTGCGCCTTTGTTACATATTGAACGCGAAAACACACGCCCCGCAGTTTTGGAGCCAGAAGGTTTACAGATTTTAGACGAATTAGCTTTTTCGGAAGATGCATTTTCTGAAAGAACAAAAATCGCAGCCCTCGCCACTAAACTGAAGGCGAGCTATGGCAGGCTCTACGGCTCAATTCCAAAAAATAAGAACTTTTTTAAAAATGACATTGCCGCAATGCGCCTGCAATTAGTTCGCATTTTTTCTATGGGAATCACGGGTTTCGATACGCCCGGTTCGTTAAACGCTGTTCCCGAAACGGAATCTTCATTGAAAGGAATGAAGGATTATTTTTCTGAAAATTATCAAAATGAAACAATTGTTTCACTTTTTGAAGGGGCAATTTCAAACTTGCAAAAAGCAGCGTCGTTTGAAACTTTTGACCGTTTGGAATTTCTTAAAAAATATATCGATCCACTTTATAAATACTTGGGAGAACTTCAACCTTCAAAAAAAGATGCTTCATTAATTAACACAACTTCTTGGAACCCGGAAAGCAACTCCATTTTTGCTGCAGATTTTTTAAACCCTTATTTTTTCACCGGGTTGAAAAAAGAAGAAGACAATGCACAAATGAAGATGTTAGGCAAAGATCTTTTTTATGATACTTCCATCAGCAACAATGCGCAATTGAGCTGTGTTTCTTGCCACAACCCGGACAAGGCCTTTACAGATAATGTTCCACAATCTGCTAGCAATGTGCAAGGGGAAACAGTCCTTCGCAACGCCCCCACACTGCTAAATGCTGTTTACGCCGCCAGATATTTTTACGACTTGCGCGCTTTTACTTTAGAGCAACAAGCGGAGCATGTTATTTTTAATGAGGACGAATTTAATACGGCTTATAGCAACATTTTGGAGAAACTGAATGGCGATGAAAAGTATGCTAAGAAGTTCAAAATCGTTTACGGAAGAGGGGAAATTACACGTGAAAAGTTTTCAAAAGCCTTAGCTTCCTATGTGCTTTCCCTTACTTCTTGGAATAGCAAATTTGATAAATATGTTCGCAACGAATCTGAAGTTCTTTCTTCCGAAGAGAAAAACGGTTTCAACCTTTTTATGGGAAAAGCGAATTGCGCCACTTGCCACTTCGCTCCTACTTTCGCAGGTTTAGTGCCGCCTTTTTTTAGTGAAAATGAAACAGAAATATTAGGTGTTTTAAAAAATCCGAATGCGAAAACAAAAACCCTCGATACCGACGAAGGAAGAATAGCGAGCAACATAATTAGCGAAAAAGCGTGGATTTATGAAAAATCATTTAAAACTACCACGGTTCGCAACGCTGAATTCACTGGGCCGTATTTCCACAACGGCGCGTACGAAACTTTGGAAGAAGTAATCGATTTCTACAACGAAGGCGGTGGCGCGGGCTTAGGCCTAAATGTGGTAAACCAAACCCTCGCCCCAGACAAACTGGATTTAAGCGATATCGAAAAAAAGGAATTGATTGCGTTTATTAAAACGTTAAGCGATACAAATTCCTATAAATAACATAGTGTCTCACTTAGCGCAGTAGAGGTGCTTACTAAAAAGGACTTCCACTACACTCAAACTGACGCTTTTACATAAACTACTCCTTTTTAATCGCTATTCAGAAAGTTTAACTAGAACCATTCTTCATCTTAGGAATTTAGTAACATCCCTACCAAAGTCTTTACCCAACCTTAAACCGTCGTTTACTGTAAGGCAATCTGCCAAATATACTTTTACACTAATTAATCAAAACCCTTTAAACAATTAGAAATGAAAAAAAAATTCCTATTAGTTAGTTTACTAATGTCCATCCTTACTGGTTTTGGCGTTGCAGCCGAAAATCGGGAGGTTCCTAAAACAAACACGGTTTGTGTAAATGGAACTTCGGAAAATCTTGCAATAAACGGAGTATTTCCAATTCCTGCTATGAGCGAATGGAAATACAACGACACTGGTGTTGACCTAGGCACCTCTTGGAAAGATGTTGCTTTTAACGATGCCGCTTGGACTTCTGGAAACGGAATCTTCGGCTACGGTGATAGTGTTGAAACCACTACCTTGAATTTTGGCCCAGATTCAAATAACAAATACCCTACCTACTATTTCAGAAATACTTTTGATATCGCTGATGCCTCACAATTTATCGATCTAATTTTTGATGTTCGCCGTGATGACGGAGTGGCTGTTTACGTAAATGGTTCCGAAGCTTTTCGTATGAATATGCCCGGGGGAGCAATTACTTATAATACTTATGCTTCTTCAACTGTGGGCGGCTCCGATGAGTCTACTTACTTTCAACAAGCAACTGCGAATTTATTGGTAAATGGCACAAACGTTATTGCCGTGGAACTTCATCAAGCATCTGCGAGCAGCAGCGATCTTGGTTTTGATATGGCGGTTAGTTCAACTGTTGTACTTCCTCCTTTGGAACCAACTCCTTATCCAGTAGCAAAAGACAGCCGTTGGAGATATTTGGATAACGGAACAAGTCTTGATGCCGATAATTGGACAGAACTTGCGTACGACAATTCCACTTGGGCCAATGGCTACGGAACTTTGGGCTACGGTGATCCTGTAAATACCAACATTTCTTTTGGTCCAGATTCAAATAACAAATTCATCACTTACTATTTTACAAAAGACGTAGAAGTTGATCTTACAAACGTTGCAGATTTTATAGAGTTTGGTATGAAAAGAGATGACGGAGCCATTGTGTACGTAAATGGTGTTGAAGTTTTCCGAGATAATATGCCTGCAGAACCGACAGATTATTTAACTACTTCTTCAACTATCATTGATGGAATTAATGAAAATATTTACTTCACCCAGCAATTGCCGAAAAGCGTTTTTGTAAACGGAACAAACCGAATTGCTGTAGAAATCCATAACCGTGATGGGCAGAGTTCAGATCTTCGTTTTGACATGTATATCAAGGATTATGAAGATCTTTCAGTAGATTGTGCTTCGCCACATATTGCTTGTTTCACTTCAATAGTGCCAACAGGACAAACCGATAAAATGATTATTCCAAGCGAACAAAATTTCCAGCAAATTTTGAAACAAGGAAGCGCCTACACCATTGGCGGTGGAACCGTTCCTGGAAATCACGATTTCACAGGCTATATAGCCGAAGGCGGAAGCAGTACACTTGGTCGTCTTTCAGTTAACCATGAAAATACTCCCGGTGGAGTTTCTATTGTGAATCTTCATTTAGACGAAACAACAAACCTTTGGGTTCTTGACGATACACAAGCGGTAGATCTTTACAACAGTGCTTTGGTAACAACAATTAGAAACTGTTCTGGTGGTATTTCACCTTGGGGAACAGCAATTACCGCTGAAGAAAACACGAGCGCAGGCGATGCAAATGGCGACGGCTACCAAGATGTGGGCTGGCTTGTGGAAATTGATCCAGTTACCGCACAGGTTATGGATTATGGAAATGGTCAAGAGAAACTTTGGGCAATGGGCCGTTTGAAACACGAAAACGTAGTGGTAAGCAATGACCAAGTTACAGCATACTACGGTGAAGATGGCGGAACAGACTGTGTTTATAAATTTGTAGCAGATACTCCCGGCGACCTTACTGCAGGTACTGTTTATGTGTTGAAACTGGATTTACCACTTTCTGGAAACGATCCAAGTTCAGCCACTGCAACTTGGATTCAAGTTCCAAACACTACCCAAGCAGATCGAAACAACCTTTCATCTGTTGCAGGAGCCCTTGGCGGAACCGATTTCAACGGCGTAGAAGATTGTGAAATTAGCCCTATTGACGGAAAAATATACTTTGCCGCAAAAGGAAAAAATCGCGTTTACAGATTTAAGGACGACGGAAGCACTATTTCAGAATTTGAAACCTTTGTAGGCGGAAAATCATACGATTTGGATACAGACCAAGGCGTATTTACCGAGCCTTGGGGTAATGGGAACGATAACCTTACTTTTGACGACCAAGGAAATCTTTGGGTTCTTGAAGATGGAGGTAACAACTACATTTGGGTTGTGCGTCCAGACCACACCCAGAGTAATCCAAAAGTAATGCTTCACAGTTCTATGCCATCAGGGGCTGAGCCAACTGGTTTAACTTTCACTCCAGATTTTAAATACGGTTTCTTTTCGGTACAGCACCCAAGTGGTAGCAATACGCCACAACAAGATGCTACTCTTGCAGATGTTACTTTTGATAAATCTGCGACCGTAGTATTTGCGCTTCGCGGAGAAATAGGAATACAAGCTCCTGTTGCTAATTTTGTTGCAGACAATGTGGTAATTACCGAAGGTGAAACAGTAACTTTTACAGATTTAAGCGAAAACACACCAGATTCTTGGTCTTGGATTTTTGAAGGAGGAACTCCTGCTGCCTCTACAGATCAAACGCCTGTAGTTACCTACAGCACTCCTGGTGTTTATGATGTTTCCTTAGTTGTTTCAAACATTGCGGGAACAAGCGATACAGAAGTAAAAACTGAATATATAACGGTTGAACAGATTTTGGGTGTTAACGATAATAACACTTTGGAAAACTTATCAGTATATCCAAACCCTACTAAAGGTGAAGTTACTTTGGAATTGAATTCCGCAGATGCCGGAAAAGCAATCACTATTGAAGTGTATGACCTTTTGGGAAGAAGCCTTTACAGCACAAATGCTGAAACAACAGGTGGAAACCAAAAAGTAGCATTGGATCTTTCAAATTATACTGCGAACAATAGTGTGTTGATTTTGAACATTCAAATTGATGGCAAAAACGGCCAATTCAAAATATTAACAAGCAACTAACGAAGCAAGGATTAAAAGGAAAAGGATCGGTAATTTTTATCGGTCCTTTTTTCCATTTAACATAATTCATTTTAAAAATCACAAAAATGACCCACTCCCCTAAAAAGCGTCTTTTAAGAATCACTATCTTTTTGTTTTTAGCCTTTGGCATCTACAACTCAGCTATGGCCCAAAATGCAAATCCTTTGGAAGCCCCCGTTTACGGAAGCATTCACGATGCGGTAAAAGATAAAAATGCTACCCAGCTAAACTTGCGCGACCATCATTTATTTTATGTTTCAGATTCAATTGCAGCGCTAAAAAATCTTCGCTTTCTAAATTTAATGGGAAATAATCTTGAAACTCTGAATGCCTATATTTTCAATTTAAAAAAACTGGAAGTCCTCAATTTAATGCTGAATTCTCTAAAATACATTCCACAAGAAATTGACCAATTAAAAAAATTAATCCGTTTAAATCTTTCTAATAATGAAATAGCCGAAGTTCCTTCAGAAATAAGCAAACTGAGAGACCTTCGTTTTCTTCACCTTTCATTTAATTACATCACCGTACTTCCAGAAAGTATCAATAAATGCAAGAGTTTGGAAGTTTTGGAACTAGACAACAACCAACTAAGCTATATGCCTACTTCTTTTTTTGAATTGAAAAACCTGAAATCGCTAGATTTGGGCTACAACCAATTCAATGAGTTTAATGACCAATGGACCCATTTAAAAAAATTGGAAGAGCTAAATTTAGAATACAATCAATTGCAGTATTTCCCAAAGGAACTTGGATCCCTTCAAAATTTAAAAACCCTTATTCTGAATGACAATAAGCTAAGGATACTACCCGAAGAACTCTCAGAGTTAAGCCAATTAGAACTGTTGATAGCTTCAAATAATCAATTAAAAAAAATGCCGGAGCATCTTGAAAATCTTAAAAACCTAAAAACCTTGATCTTAGTAGGAAACCCAATCGCTGCTTCGGAAAAAGAACGAATTAAAAGCTTGCTGCCAAATTGCAGTGTATATTTTTAAAAGCGTAAAGACATTCCCACAAATTATTCACTAATCATTAATCATTTACAGTACTTTTGCCGAAAATACAAACCGTGAATTACCTTTCAGTAGAAAACATCTCCAAGTCCTTTGGCATGAAGCCTTTGTTTGAAAACATCTCCTTTGGAATAAACGAAGGACAAAAAATAGGCTTCGTAGCAAAAAACGGAACTGGGAAAACCTCGCTTCTAAATATAATCGCCGGAAACGATAAAGCCGACAGCGGAAATGTTGTCTCTCGAAACGGCCTAAAAATTGCCTATTTGCCACAGGAACCAGATTTAAATCCTGCGTTAACGGTAGAGCAAACTATATTTTCTTCAGATAATCCAATTCTGAAAATAATTGAGGCATACGAGCACGCCATAGAAAATCCGGAGGAGGCTGAAACCTATCAAAAGGCTTTCGACGCCATGGACGCCCATCACGCTTGGGATTTCGAAACGCGTTACAAACAGATTCTTTTCAAACTAAAATTGGAAGATCTGCACGCAAAAGTAGCTACACTAAGCGGTGGACAGAAAAAACGTTTGGCTTTGGCCAATGCATTGCTCACCACTCCAGATTTGTTGATAATGGATGAGCCTACCAACCACTTGGATCTGGAAATGATTGAGTGGTTAGAAAATCTTTTCGCTAAAGAAAATTTCACGCTGTTTATGGTTACTCACGACCGTTACTTTTTGGAACGCGTTTGTAACGAAATTGTGGAATTGGACGAAGGAATTCTTTATAACTATAAAGGAAATTACAGCTACTACTTAGAAAAACGCGATGCTCGAATAGAAAACGAAGCTACCGAAACGGGGAAAGCGAAGCAACTCTTCAAAAAAGAATTAGACTGGATGCGCCGCCAGCCAAAAGCGCGAACTACAAAAAGTAAAAGCCGAATTGACGATTTCCACGAAATTAAGGATCGCGCCAGTAAACGCAGAAACGACCACGAAGTTCAGTTAGAATTGAATATGGAGCGCATGGGTACCAAAGTGGTGGAACTTCACAAAGTATCAAAATCTTTTGGTGATAAAGTGCTGCTGGATAAGTTTGAATATAACTTTAACCGTGGCGAACGCGTTGGGATCATTGGGAAGAACGGAACCGGAAAATCTACATTTTTAAATATTTTAACCGGTGCCTTAAAACCAGATTCTGGCAAAGTTGTGGTTGGTGAAACCGTGAGGTTTGGGTATTACACCCAAGCCGGCATTAATATTAAAGATGGCCAGAAAGTAATAGATGTTATCAAAGAATACGGCGATTATATTCCGCTGAAAAAAGGTAAAATAATATCTGCATCGCAACTTTTGGAACGTTTTCTCTTCGACCCAAAAAAGCAATACGATTTTGTTGAAAAGCTTAGTGGTGGTGAACGCAAACGACTTTATTTATGTACGGTTTTAATTAAAAATCCAAACTTTTTAATTCTCGATGAACCTACCAACGATCTCGATATTGTAACCCTAAATGTTCTGGAAAGTTTTCTATTAGACTTTCCTGGCTGTCTGCTGGTAGTGAGTCACGACCGTTACTTTATGGATAAAATTGTAGATCACCTTTTTGTTTTCAGAGGCGATTCTGAAGTAGAAGATTTCCCCGGAAACTATTCAGATTTTAGATCTTATGAAGACAGCAATATTCAGGAAAAACGCAATGCTAGTGAAGCAACTCCAAAGAATAAAAAAGATTGGAAACAAGATTCAAGCCCTGCAAAACTGAATTATAACGAGCAAAAGGAATACAACAAACTAGAAAAGGAAATAGTGAATCTTGAAAAAAACCGCGAGGAACTTCAAAATAAATTTGCAACCGAAAACTGGGATGGTGCCGAAATTGATAAGCAATCCATAAAACTTCAGGAAATTATGGATAAAATTGAAAAACAAACCGAGCGCTGGTTTGAGCTATCAGCAAAGATGGGAGAATAAGTGGTCAGTGGTGAGATTTTAAAAAACTTTCGCCCTCTGCGCCTCTGCGGTTGAAATAGCACCGCCGAAACGCGAAGGGAGCAGAGAAAAGTTTCCTCTAGTTTGAAAAAATATTGGTGCTGCGATTTATCAATTAATTTTTTACCATTAACTTTCCCTCGTGATTCATCAGTCCAAAAGTTTTATAAAATTTGTTCGGCTTTCCAAAAACAAGCACGGGGTTCATTCTCCATTTGTGTATGATTTGGTTACAAAATGTTTTAACGACAAAACAATTTACCCTGAATACGAAATATTAAAAAAGCACCGACGAGCGCTCCGGAGTGACATTTCCATGGTGGAAATGAAGGATTACGGTCAAGGTTCCCGAGTGTTTAAAGGCAACGCCAGAAAAGTTTCTGCTGTGGTAAAAAACGCTGGAATGAAGAAGAAACGCCAAAAGTTGCTATTGCGTTTGGCGAAGTATTTTAAAAGTGAAAACATTTTGGAACTTGGAACTTCACTGGGTTTAGGAACAGTTGCACTTTCACTTTCAAATGAATTTGCCGCGATTCATACCGTGGATGGCTGCCCAAATACCTTAAACAAAGCGCAAGATTATTTTGAGAAATTCAACTTGCATAATATTCAAATCCACCAGAAAATATTTAAGGATTTCCTCTCAGAAAACGTTACAGAAAAATACGATTTAATTTTTATAGACGGCGACCACAATGGCGAACGAACTTTGCAGTATTTCAATTCACTGTTAAACAATGTTCACAATAATTCAATTATTATTTTTGACGATATTTATTGGAGCAGAGATATGACGCTGGCATGGCAGAAAATAATTGCTGATGAGAATGTTACGGTAAGCATAGACACTTTTCAATGGGGAATGGTTTTTTTCAGAAAAGAGCAACCAAAACAACATTTTATTATTAGGGTTTGAGTTTAGAAGAAAAATAATTGTTTTTTGTCCTTTGTGATTTATTTGAAATTTATTTGTTTGTAACATCCCTCGTACCTTTGCGTCCTATAGCATATATTGAAAAACACCTATGAGTTTACTAATTAAAATTCGAAATATAACTAGAGATTTCCCACTTGGCAACGAAGTTGTAAAAGTCTTAAAAGGAATTGATCTGGACATTCAACGTGGCGAATATGTTGCGTTAATGGGGCCTTCCGGTTCTGGAAAATCTACATTAATGAACCTTTTAGGATGTTTAGACACGCCTACTTCGGGTAGTTATGAACTTAATGGGCACGATGTAAGCAATATGACGGATGATGAATTAGCTGAAATTCGAAACAAAGAAATAGGCTTCGTTTTTCAAACCTTCAATCTGCTCCCACGCACCACTGCGCTGGAAAATGTAGCATTACCAATGGTTTATGCAGGCGCCTCAAAAAGCGACCGTACCGAACGGGCAAAACAAGTTTTAACAGATGTTGGCTTGGCAGACCGAATGGATCATAAACCCAATCAACTCTCTGGTGGACAACGCCAACGTGTTGCCGTAGGTAGAGCATTGGTTAACAAACCCTCGATTATTCTTGCTGATGAGCCCACGGGAAATTTAGATTCTAAAACTTCAGAAGAAATAATGAATCTTTTTGGTGATATTCATAAAGCAGGAAACACCGTAATTCTAGTTACCCACGAAGAGGAAATCGCCAAAAATGCACACCGAATCATTCGTCTTCGCGATGGAATAGTAGAGAGCGATACTAGAAAATAAGTTGCAGTCGGCAGTAGCAGTTGACAATTTTAAAGATTCGAAAAAGCTTTTCTCTTTATTCTTAGAAAAAGTTTTCGTTCTTTCCTCTTCATCTTTTATATTTGAAAAATGAATTTTGACCTTTCAAACCCCATCGTTTTAATAATTAGCGGAATTCTTCTGTTAGCCATTCTTTATTTTTGGAACAAACGTAACGCCACCAATCTGCGCCAACGAAAGAACAAAAATTTCAGAAGT
Source organism: Aequorivita sp. IT1183 (assembly GCF_058068265.1). Classification (NCBI taxonomy): domain Bacteria; kingdom Pseudomonadati; phylum Bacteroidota; class Flavobacteriia; order Flavobacteriales; family Flavobacteriaceae; genus Aequorivita; species Aequorivita sp. IT1183. The sequence continues at coordinate 158,880 of NZ_JBYRHS010000006.1, forward strand.
AGTTATTACGAACGAAAAAAAGATCGAGAGAAGGGAAGTGGGCAGTGAGCAGTTGCAGTTGGCAGTAATTTCATTGTAATATTCCTAGGGTTATTCGTAAATTTGTTTAAAATCTCATTCCTCAAAATCACACAACGGTTATGAAAATATATACTAAAACCGGAGATGCTGGAACCACGGCACTTTTTGGCGGCACCCGCGTTCCTAAGCACAACATGCGCATTGAAAGTTACGGAACAGTAGACGAACTAAATTCGCACCTCGGTTTAATTCGCACACAAGATATAGATCCACGAAGCAAGGAAATACTAATTTCTATCCAAGACAGACTGTTTACCCTTGGCGCTATTTTAGCCACAGATCCTGCAAAAGCAACCTTGAAAAGTGGGAAGGAGCGTCTCAATATTCCGAAAATTGAAGAAAAGGATATCACGCTCTTAGAAAATGAAATGGATATAATGAACGATGCGCTACCACCAATGACGCATTTTATATTACCAGGTGGAAATTCCACCGTGTCATATTGTCACATTGCACGCACAGTTTGCCGACGTGCAGAACGAAGAGCAACGCTTTTAAATGAAAATGAGCCAATTGACGAAAAAGTACTCATGTATTTAAACCGACTATCTGACTACCTATTTGTGCTGGCACGGAAGTTGTCTAAAGATCAGAACGCGGAAGAGACACAATGGATTCCTGAAAAACTAGGATAGTTTTCTGGAAATAGAAGAAAAACAGCACTTTAGCTTAAATTACTTATTAACAACCTCGTTTGTAATCATCTGATTATCAACACACAAAAAACGTTCTTTAAAATACAGCAGAAATAATTCGGATTTTACTTGACTTTTTGATCTAAAAAATTACTTTTGCAGAAAATTAAACCTAAGTGCTATGTACTGGACATTAGAATTAGCATCCTATTTAAGCGATGCACCCTGGCCCGCAACAAAAGATGAATTGATTGATTACGCGATCAGGACTGGTGCCCCACTAGAAGTAGTGGAAAACCTTCAGGCAATCGAAGACGAGGGAGACTCCTATGACTCTATTGAAGAGATCTGGGCAGATTATCCTACAGACGACGATTATCTCTGGAACGAGGATGAATATTAATCCCAAGATTTTGGGAAACATTTAAAAAATAATATAAAAAGTCTCTTTTAGGAGGCTTTTTTTTATTTAAAAATTATTGAAAATGAAAAACACGAATACACGATAATTGCATAATTATTCGTGTATTCGTGGTGGAAAAAAAATGGATGTCTGGTCGATCACAGTCGAGACCTATTTTACCATCCGTAACTAAAACAAAATTGACAAAACAGTGCTGCCAAGCAACACTTCAAAATAAATTTACACATCATGGGAATATTAGATAATGTACTTAAAGTTTTTGTTGGCGATAAATCAAAAAAAGATATTGGTATTATCCAGCCGCTAGTAAATGAAGTAAAAAAACACGAAGCTGTAATCGAAAAACTTTCCCACGATGAGCTTAGGGCAAAGACAGCTTATTTCAAAAAAGAAATTAAAGATGCCCAAAAAGTGGTGCAAGACCGAATTGATGAACTCGAAAAACTATCTGAGACTGAACAAGACATCAATAAAAAAGAAGATAATTACAACGAAATAGACAAATTAAAGGAAGAGCGCTACGAAATTGAAAAAGCGACCCTTACTAAAATACTTCCCGAAGCTTTTGCAGTAATGAAAGAAACTGCAAAGCGTTTTAAGCACAACCCAACACTTACGGTTACTGCAACCGCATATGACCGCGAAATTTCCGCAGATAAAGGTTATGTAACCCTTGAAGACGAAAAAGCCATCTGGCAAAACTCTTGGGATGCCGCAGGAAAACCCATTACTTGGGATATGGTTCATTACGACGTTCAGCTTATTGGTGGGGTTGCACTTCACGAAGGAAAAGTTGCCGAAATGCATACAGGGGAAGGAAAAACTTTGGTTGCTACACTGCCAATGTATTTAAACGCCCTTGCCGGAAACGGTGTTCACCTTGTAACGGTTAACGACTATCTTGCAAGACGTGATAGCGCGTGGATGGCACCACTTTTCGAGTTTCATGGAATGACGGTAGATTGTATCGATAATCACCGCCCAAATTCTGAATCACGTAGAAAAGCTTATTTATCTGATATAACTTACGGAACCAACAACGAATTTGGTTTCGATTACCTGCGCGATAATATGGCACATTCGCCAAACGATCTTGTACAGCGCCCACACCACTACGCAATTGTGGATGAGGTGGATTCGGTTTTAATTGATGATGCACGTACGCCACTAATTATTTCTGGACCAGTACCAGAAGGCGATCGCCACGAATTCAACGAACTTAAACCAAAAATTAACGATATAGTTGAAGTTCAGAAAAAATATTTAACCGGAGTTTTATCGGAAGCAAAAAAACTTATTAAAGAAGGCGACCATAAAGAAGGTGGTTTTCAATTACTACGTGTTTTCCGCGGTTTACCGAAAAACAAAGCCTTGATAAAATATCTTTCGGAAGAAGGTGTAAAACAAATTCTTCAGAAAACTGAAAATCATTACATGAGCGATAACAATCGCGAAATGCCGAAGGTTGATGCTGAGCTTTATTTTGTAATTGATGAGAAAAATAACCAAATAGAACTTTCTGATAAAGGGGTAGATTATCTATCTGGCGAAGGAGATCCAGAATTCTTCGTAATGCCAGAAATTGGAAACGAAATAGCCCAAATAGAAAAGCAAGGTCTTCCTACTGAAAAAGAAGTAGAATTAAAAGAAGAGCTTTTCCGTGAATTTTCTGTAAAAAGTGAACGTATTCACACAATGAATCAGCTTTTGAAAGCGTACACGCTTTTCGAAAAAGATGATCAATATGTGGTGATGGATAACAAAGTAATGATTGTAGATGAGCAAACCGGTCGTATTATGGACGGTCGCCGCTACAGTGACGGACTTCACCAAGCAATTGAAGCAAAAGAGGATGTGAAGATTGAAGCAATGACCCAAACATTTGCAACGGTTACACTTCAGAATTACTTCCGTATGTACAACAAACTTTCGGGAATGACGGGTACTGCAGTTACGGAAGCTGGTGAACTTTGGGAAATCTACAAACTGGATGTGGTTGAAATTCCAACCAACCGTCCAATTGCACGTTTCGATAGAGAAGATAAAATTTATAAAACCAAACGCGAAAAATACAATGCCGTTGGTGAAGAAGTTGTAGCGCTTTCACGAGCAGGAAGACCAGTACTTATTGGTACAACTTCTGTAGAAATTTCAGAATTACTTAGCCGTATGTTGAGTATCCGAAATATTCCACACAACGTATTGAACGCGAAACTTCACAAACGCGAGGCAGATATTGTTGCCGAAGCAGGAAAAAGCGGAATCGTAACCATAGCCACAAACATGGCGGGTCGTGGTACGGATATTAAACTAAGCGAAGAAGTTAAAAAAGCTGGCGGACTTGCAATTGTAGGTACAGAACGTCACGATTCACGACGTGTAGACAGACAGTTACGTGGTCGTAGTGGTCGTCAAGGCGATCCAGGAAGCTCACAATTTTATGTTTCTTTGGAAGACAACTTGATGCGTCTCTTCGGAAGTGATCGAATTGCCAAAATGATGGACCGTATGGGCTTGAAAGAAGGCGAAGTGATTCAGCACTCTATGATTTCGAAATCTATTGAGCGTGCGCAGAAAAAAGTAGAAGAAAACAACTTTGGTATTCGTAAAAGATTGCTTGAGTATGATGATGTTATGAATGCGCAGCGTGAAGTAGTTTACAAACGTCGCTACCACGCATTATTCGGCGATCGTCTACGCGTAGATATTGCGAATATGATTTTTGATACTTCAGAAGTAATTGCCGAGAGTAATAAAATGGCGCAGGATTACAAGAATCTTGAGTTCGAATTAATACGTTTCTTCTCCATGAGTTGCCCTATTTCTGAAAAGGAATTCGATAAAATGGACAGCACGGAAATTGCAGGAAAAATTTATAAAGCAGCGTTTATTCACTATCAAAATAAGATGGAGCGTAATGCTGAAATGGCTTTCCCAGTTATTAAAAATGTTTACGAAACTCAGAAAGACAAATACAAACGTATTCTTGTTCCTTTTACAGACGGCGTAAAAACATTGAACGTTGCTACCGATCTTGAAAAAGCGTACGAAACCAATGGAAAGCAATTGGTAAATGACTTCGAGAAAAACATCACTTTAGCAATTATTGATGATGCTTGGAAAACGCATTTACGCAAAATGGACGAATTGAAACAATCTGTTCAGCTTGCAGTTCACGAACAAAAAGATCCGTTGCTTATCTATAAGTTTGAAGCTTTTGAACTTTTTAAAGCGATGATTGAAAAAGTGAATAAAGATGTTGTTTCATTCCTGTTTAAAGGTGAATTGCCAGAGGAAAACCAACAACAAATTCAAGAAGCAAGAGAGGTAAAACGAAAAGAAAACTTAAGCGAGCAGAAAGACGAAATCCCGAATTTGGATGAACGTTCTTCACAATCTAGAGCTGCTGGAAATACACAACCTCAGCGTCAGCAGATAACGGAAACCATTACTCGCGAGCGCCCAAAGATTAACCGCAACGATAAAGTGACTATAAAAAATGTTATGAGCGGTGAAAACAAAGAGATGAAATTCAAGCAAGCAATTCCGTTGTTAGACAAAGGAGATTGGGTACTTGTGGATGAATAGAAAGTTTATATTTTAAATATTTCAACCCCTTACAGTAAAAAACCGTAAGGGGTTTTGATTTACATACCTACCTTTAACTTTATAATATGCTATCTTTTTTATAGCTTTTTTCATAACTTAGTTCTCTGTAACAACCTTAAATTCAACGATTATGAAAAAATTATTAATTCTGTTATCAGTCGCTTCACTTTGTTTTGTATCCTGTAAAGATGAAAATAAGGAAGCTATGGAAGCCGAAACCACAGTTGTAGCAGACACTACTGCTACTGAAGAACCCGAGATGATTGCGGAACCAATGGATTCCGTTGCCATGCAAAAAGCTTGGGAAGCCTATATGACGCCTGGCGAAGTTCACAAAAAAATGGCTGCCGATGAAGGCAAATGGAATGACGAACTCACTTTTTGGATGGGTCCCGATGCTCCGCCAGAAAAAGCAACTGCAACTGAAAATATAAAAATGATATTGGGCGGCCGTTATCAAGTTGGCACCACCACTGGAGAAATGATGGGCATGCCCTTTGAGGGGCGCTCGACCCTTGCTTACGACAATGCTAGCAATGAATATATTTCTACTTGGATTGACAATATGGGCACTGGTTTGGCTGTAATGCGCGGAAAATATGATGCGGCTAGTAAATCTACAACACTAACCGGCACCATGGTAGACCCCATGACGGGAAAAGAAAAGCAGATGAAACAAGTATATACATTTATAGATGACAATACCCGTAAAATGGAAATGTTTGAAATATCTGCGGGTGGTGAAGAAATTAAAAATATGGAAATCGTGATGAAGAGAGCTTAATCTCACTAATATCCATTAAAACTTAAGTCCCGAAGTAAAAAAACTTCGGGATTTTTTTACCCAAAAAAGGCTATCTTTAATAAAAATTGAAATAAAAAGAAATACTATTATACTTCAATGAAAAAACTATACATCGAATTTAAGTGGGCCGTAATTTTCACAATCACGATACTTGCATGGATGCTGCTAGAGAAAACTTTAGGCTGGCACGAAGAGCAAATTGCAGACCATCAATGGCTATCCTTATTATTCGCTCCTTTTTCTATTTTGATGTATTTATTAGCGATGCGCGAAAAAAGAAGACGCGTTTACAATAAAAAAATGACTTGGTTACAAGGTTTTCTTTCAGGGGTAATGCTAAGTGTTTTTGTGGCGCTTCTTTCACCGTTAGCGCAATATATAACACATAATTATATAACTCCCGAATACTTCAATAACGTAATAGAGCACTCAGTTACAAACGATTTAATGACGCGAACCAAGGCAAATGAATATTTCAATATAAACAATTATATATGGCAATCGTTGTTTGGCGCCTTAGGTTTAGGAATTATTACAGCAGCTGTAGTTGCAATTTTTGTGCGGAAAAAATAGATTTAAAAATTTCTTAAATAAGTGCAACTGTTATTTAAAAATTTGAATCCTAAAAAATTAATTTTTATGTACCTTGGTCGCTCATAGTAGTATGTATGCGCTTTTTCTCTATTTTAATAACATTTGTATGCTTCATTACAAACATTTCTGCCCAAAGTAACAAAGATTACAATCAGATGTTGCTAGAGGCGGAAAGCATTCTGTATTCCCAACCCAAAGAGTCGATAAAAATAGCTGAACACTTAATTCAGAATTCAGACAATACACGCTTACGCATTCAGGCATATCTTCATAGTGGGGCTTCATATTATGCTATGGGCAGTTTTAATAATGCCATAAAAGCAAATATTGAAGCAAAAAAACTTGCAGAAACTACGGACGATTTAGAAATGCAGATTATTACAGGCATCTCGTCTATCCACTTGTTAAACCAATTGGGAATGAACCGTGTAGCTGAAGAATATTTACTACAAATCAATACATTAGCTTCTAAAACAAATAATAAAATAATTGCCAATTATTTTAACGCTGGCACCGCGCTTGTAACAGCATACAATGCCATCGAAAATAACAAGCCCAACGAGGTTTTAAGCAATTTTGAAATAGCCAATACCTATTTCGAAAAAATTCCCAATCTCATACTCACAAACGAAACTACCGCTGCTATTATTGAGGCCTATCTAAAAGCTTCAACTATTGATTTGGCAGAACAATACATTCAAACCACACTTCAAAATGCAATTGGTGAACACCCCAATATTTTTTTAAGAATGGTTGCCTTAAACCAATTAGGTAAATTGTATTTTCTGAAAAAAGAATATGAAAAATCGCTTACCTCCTATCAAACTGCGTTAGAAATTTCTCAGCAACTAAGCAACAAACCCTACCAATCTAGAATCATCGAAGGACTTTCAACCACTTATTTAGCTTTAGACGAAGCTTCTCTTTTTTATTCCAATAGAACCGAAAGCGGACAAGTGGCAAATGAAGTGGAAATTGAAGAAGACAAAGCAATAAATTCTATTTACAACTACATAAACGATAACCACACCGAACGATGGGATTCCGTAAAAAAAATGTACCAACGCAATCTTTTAATTTTAAGTGGCGTTTTATCTCTCATTTTGCTTACTTGGTTAATTTTAAGATATCGATACAGCAATAGAGCGAGACAATACGAGAATTTTATCAGTTATTTTGAAAACAAGAAAAAAACGGCGGAAACAATTCCTGTAAAAGAAGTTTCAAAAAGTTTAAATATTCCAAAGGAAACGGAAGATGCAATTGTTCAAAAGCTAAAACAATTCGAAAATTCGAAACAATATACAAAGCAAGATATGTCTCTTGCTATGTTGGCTTCGCACTTTGACACCAACACCAAATATCTTTCAGAAATAATCAATTCGCATAAAAATAAAAATTTCAATAGTTATATCAACGAGCTGCGTATAAATTATATAACCGATAAACTTAAAAACAACAGAACCTACTTACACTACAAAATTAGCTATTTGGCCGAAGAGAGTGGCTTTTCGTCGCACAGTAGTTTTGCAACCGTTTTTAAAGCGGTTACAGGAATACCTCCAACTGTATTCATAGAACTTTTAAGAACTAAAAAATCAGCTTCAAAAGCTTTTGCAGAACAGTATGAGGAAGCAGACTAAATATACATTTCTATTATTTTTGATAAGCTTTTTCCTGCTTATACACACTGCCCATGCTCAACAAGAAGTGGACAGTATTTTGGTAAAGGCCAATAAGCAGATTTATGAAAATCCTGACCTGGCAATTTCTCTTGCGCAGGAAGCGTATAATTATCCGAATGTTTTAGTTAAGAATAAAGTAAATTCTTTACTAACCATCTCAACTGCTTATTCTTCAAAAAGAGATTACAATAAATCTTCAGAATATGTAGAAAAAATAAAAGAGCTTTTTCCAAAAATTAAGAATGACCGCTTGCGAATGAATATTCTAAATAGAATTGCGGGTCATTACCAAGAACTTCAGATTTATGACAAGGCAATTGAATATTTAGATGAAGCATTAATACTGATTGAAAAGTACCCGGCTCAAGATTCCGTCCAGCCATTTTTGGGGTATAATGCTACTATGCGAGGTTTTATTTACAGAGAACAAATGAACTGCGATATTGCTCTTACTTATTTCAATAAGGCAATAGAGGCTTACAAAAAGACACTACAAGAACACGTAAAAAATGCCAACTTAAGTATTTGTTATTACAACAAGGGCAATTGTTTATTATCAATGACGAAAACTGTAGAAGCAAAGGCCAGTTATTTAAGCTCCATAGCGTATGCACAAAATGCAGAAGCAAAAAGTTTAATAGCCTTTGGTAAAAAAGGCTTAGCTGAAGTATTTACTTTAGAAGGAAATTACAAAGAAGCCATTTCACTTTTAAACAATGCCACCGCTATTTCTGAAAGTGTGGGCGATCTAATTTTGAATAAAGGACTTTACGATGGATTGTCTAATAATTATCTGGCATTGCACGATTGGAACAATTACATACTTTTTCACAATAAATTTCTGGCCTTGCAACAAGAGACCAAAAATTCAGAAAGAAAAACCGTCAATCAATCATTAGTAAATCTAACCGAAATCAAAGCTAAAGAAATTGATCAGTTAGAAATGTTTTATAAACCTTTTCAGATAGGTTTATTAATTTTTATAGTTATTGCGCTTTTAATTTTACTTCGGTTAGTCTTTTCTGAGGAGAAAAAATTGAAAGAACTTCAAAAAAAGCTTAAAAATTAGGCTACAAAAGCTATTTATCTCTCCAATTTAAAAATTTTCACAAAATCAACTTAAGCGCTTAATCAACAGTGTTTTATGGTTGTTTTTCCCTTTCAAATTTCGTGAATTTTAAAAGATAGTTCCTTTTATTATAGTATTAGCTGCCATACTTTAGCGGTAACATAAATCAATAAAACTTTTCAAAATGAAAAAAACATTTTTACTTCTTTTATTCTTTTGCACTATTGGGACAGCCACAATGTTTGCCCAATTTGAGGTGAAGCCCACATTTTTTGAAACACAAGATGTTTCAAACACAGGAGTGGTTTCAGGGTACGAAAATCAAGCAGGCCCATATTCATTATGGACTCCCGAAACAAATTCATTCGAAGAAATTGGCGGTGCCGCACCTGGTTTAGGTGGAGGTGGTTCTGCAGAATTTTCTGATGACGGAAACTTCCTATCAGGAACAAGCTATGTTACTGACACAGATCCTACAGCTTGGGAAAAATTAAATGTTGGTTTTGACTACATAATTAGAGATATTGAATTTCCGGGAGGTAGTGATTTTACTGCCTTTGCAATAGGCGAATCATTAACTTATAATGGTGATGGAATAATATTGACAACTACTGATGCTGGAGCTACTTGGACCGAACTTTGGTCAGGAATAGACCAAGGCTTGGAAGCTATGAGCTTTCCTACCCCTTGGACTGGATATGTTGGGGGCTGGAATCAATATTTTGCAAAAACTGAAGATGGCGGAAATACTTGGACGCAACAAACTCCAATTCCAGATGCATATATCTACACAGGAATTGAATTTAAAGATGATTGGAATGGCGTTGTTACTGCGCAAACCGATACTGGTATGGCAGTATATACTACCAACGATGGTGGGACTACTTGGGTTGAAGGTTCAGGCTTAGCAGCGATTCCTTATAAATTAACTTATGTTGAAGGTGATACCTATTTCTTAGTAACTAATGCAGGGCAGATTCAAAAATCTACCAATAATGGCGCAACTTGGAGCACAGTTTATACTACTCCCGGAAATGCTATTTTGGTTGGAATTGCTTTCAACGATGCTATGAATGGAATTGCAACAGCAGATAGCGATGTATATAGAACCACTGATGGTGGTGCAACCTGGACAGGACAAGAAGTAATTGAAGGAGTAATTTGGCGTGATGCAGCTTGGTTAGACGATGATAATGTAGTTATAGTAGGAACACCAGAAATTATTGCTGAATCTACAGATGGTGGCGCTACGTGGCCAACAAACAATCTTGGCACTACTACCTTTAGCGAGGCACTTTATGACATTGTTTATACACCAAATGGTACCGGTTATATTGTTGGCGCGCATGGTGTAATGTTCAAAAAACTTCCAGAGAACGTCACTTATACTGAACAATCAATGTATAGTATAGTAAACAATGAATGGACTGTAATGGGAAGTTTTGGAATTAATGTTGACTCAAGCAGAAGCTCAGGTTACGATATTTCTGATGATGGCTCAACTATAGTAGGACTTTCATATGTTGTAAAAACACCCGGTGTACCTGGATCTCCCGCTCACGCTACAGCTTGGACAGCTGCAACTGGTTTAATAGATTTAGGAAGTCTTTATTCTAATATTAACAGAAGTACACGTGCAAACGCTGTAAACGGAGATGGAAGTGTTATTGTAGGCTGGCAAGATTTTAACGGCCCGTGGAAAGCTGCCGTATGGAGAAAAGACGTTAATGGCGATTATTTACCAAACGAATATTTATTAGTAGATCCTGCTGGAGATCCAAATGATGAATACAATCAATTAGGAGAAGCCAAAGCAGTTTCTGCAGACGGAATCTGGATAGCTGGTGATGGTGATTACGCTAACAATAATGAGCCTTGGAGATGGAGCGAAGCTACAGGATATGAATCATTAGGTACTTTGTCTGCTGGTGCCTCAGGTGTTGTAACAGACATGAGCGCTGATGGTAGTAGAATAGTTGGCTTTTTTAATGTAGGACCTTGGGATCCAATGATTCCTTTCATCTGGACTGAATCAACCGGTATCGTTGAGTTTAACTCCTTTGTTACAGAAACATTGGGAATTACAATGAGTGCTAGTCCAATATGGTCTGTAACTTCAATATCTGCGAACGGAAAATACGTTGTTGGTTGGGGATACGATCCAACTATTGGCCCATGGGGCGATATTTTTACTTACAGAGTTGAAATGCCAGGAGTACCAACTAATGATGGTTGCGTAGAAGCAATTGAACTAGCTTGCGGCGATCTTGTTACAAACTCAACTATTTTTGGAACTGATTCTGGCGGAAACGCATCTCCAGATGTATTTTATTCATACACTGGAAACGGTATTGCAGAAACGATTATACTTAATGCTTGTGGTCCAGACACCAACTTTCCAACAACGGTTAGAGTTTATAGTGATTGTACGCTTACCACTCAAATTGCATTCAACGACAGTTCTTGCGTAAACCAACCAGAACTTGAATTTCAGTCTGATGGAACTAGTACATATATTATAATGATCGAAGGTTATGATGACACAAAAGCAGGCAATTTCCAATTAGAACTTACTTGTGATGTTATGGGTGTTAATGATAATCAATTAACCGGAGTAGCTTTATATCCAAACCCTGTAACAGATATATTACAAATTTCAGCAAAAACCGAAATCTCTTCAGTTGAAATTTATAATATCAACGGTCAACAATTGATGAGTAAAACACTAAATGCCGTTCACGGTGAAATCGATTTAAATTCTTTATCAACAGGTATTTATTTTGCTAGAGTTTTATCAAACAACACTGTTGGAACTTTCAAAATCATAAAAAACTAATTTTTAGTTAATAGGTAATTCTTTTCATAGTTAATTTGTTTATTTAAGCCCCGCCTCCAATTATTTGGGGGCGGTGGTATTAAATAACGCTGCTCTGGATTAGTGCCTTCCCTATTTCAAATTAAAAGTGGTTAAACAATGGTCAACACTCCCTAATTCTTAGTTCATTTAAAAACCCGCCTCATTTTTTGGAGCGGGTTTTCTTTTGAAATAAATACGAGAGTAAATTTTAAACCATACTTTATTTTTATTGAAGTGAAACATTGCTATAATTGGAGTTAATCGTAATGGTTTTATTAGACCCGTTATTTTGATTAAACCCTTTCACCAATACCCTATCTGCACTTTTTGATTCTTTAAGTTGAAGTGATTTTGGGTATTTTAAAGTAGATTTATTTCCTGTGAAATAAAACGAAAATGCACCCGCCGGAACTTTCACGCGTGCATCCGTATTTTCTAAACGGATGTCTAAAGTTTCAAAACTATCGGCAACCTTATCGATTCGCAAATCGCCAAACGAACCAGATAGAAAAGCTTGGTTTGAAATATTCCCTATCCGCACATCGCTGGAATTAGCTTGCAGATTTATATTTTGAACGTTTTCAATTCTACAGTTGTCCACATACTTTACGTTTAAAACCCCTTGTTTCCAAACATTAACCGTCACCGGCGCATAAGCAGCATTGATGAGAGTTTGCCCCCCATCAATACTGTTTGCCGTAAATGGCGTATAATTTAAATTGGCTTTTACATTGTTAGCATCTGCCATTTTTAACACGCCATGGCGAATGTTTACATCTGTTTTGGTATTCTTCGGCACACGTATAATTATAGTTCTTTTTACATTGCTACTATTAACGTTGTTACCGTTTCCTTGAATAGTTACAGATGTACCGTTAGGCGATTTTGTAACGGTTTTTGAATAATTACCGCCTTCCTTTTCTGCGTTTCTTTCCATTTCGCTAGCCCAAGCCTCCATTTTACTTCCGTATTCTTCGCCCCAAGCTTCCATGCGTTTCCCGAAGTTTTCACCCCAAGCTTCCATCTTTTTACCGTAGGCATCGCCAATGCTATCGGCCCTTTTTTCGTCCCACGAATTTTCAAAACTTTTGCCCCATTCCTCCATTCGCTTTTCAAAATTCTTTCCGAATTTTTTATCCATTTGGGCTTCAAATTTCTTCATATAACCCTTTTCATCCTTTTTAAAAGCTTCATAATCAAACTGAATATTGCCAATATTCTCAAGTAAATCTTTGGGTAGCGGTGGCACCTTTATATTTTGGATCATCGGCATAACCATATCTTCCATCAGCGGACCAATAAAATCCATTGAAGGCATATCAGTCATCGCAAAACTTTGGTTTGATACGTTGGAGTTTATACTTACTTTTTTACTATTGCCCGAAACATCCAGCTTCCAGTTTTTCATTTGTTGCTCCCTTTCACTTTCTGAAAGGTTTTCGCCCTCAATAAAAGCTTCAACTTCAACTTTATTTTTGTTCCAAGTTTCAAAAATGACGTTTGTAAAAGAAGTATTCACAGAAACTTCCACGTTATCGTTTACGTTGAAGCTCTCCACATATTTTTTTTGCGAATAGCCAAAGGCAGAAACCAGTAACAGTACGATAATGGCACTACGATTGTATAGCTTTAAATTCTTCATTATTTTGAGTTTTAAGTTCATTTAATTTGTTTTTTAGTTTGAACAGCAAATCCAAACGCAATTTCAAATTATCAATCAAGGCAGTAACGGAGGCTTCGGTGGGGCCAAAGTTGCTCAGTTCGGCATTAAGCGAATTGTATTCTCTGTCAAGTTCTGCAAGCCGCTGCATATAGCCGTCTACCACATCTCTGTTGTCTTCGGTTATTTTAAGGGAAGCCAGTTGCACGTTAATGCCAGTCATATAATATTCTTCGATTTTTTTAAGATTTGGCGAAATATCTGCCAATGTAAGTTTTGGAGCCTCGGTGTTCACCACATTTTCGGGAGTATTTTCAACTATAGAATTATTTGGGTTTTCAGAAATTACCGAACCATTTTTTGACAATTGTAGGTATCCGAAAAAGCCAACTGACAGAAAAACCACAAGTATTGCAGCTATTTTCAACCAAGGAATTGAAGCGGCTTTTTCTTTAGAAATAGTTTCTACAAACGCCTTGTCAAGTTTATCCTCAAAACGAGCCCGATGCCCTTCCCGAAGATTGACATTCTTAGGTTCATAATTTTCAAACATTTTTTTAATATCCCGTCCCATAACGCAAGTGTTTTAGTTTTTCTTTCAATTTCGTTTTCCCCCGATGTAAATATGTGCGTGAAGCATTTTCAGAAATCTGCAGTATTTCTGAAATTTCCTGATGATCGTACCCTTCCAATAAAAATAGCTTTACCGTAAGTCTGTAATTTTCTGGCAAGGTTTCAATCGCGGCCAACACTTCCGAAATGGTAGCTTCATCAGCAATCGTCCAATCAGAACTTTCATCAACCATTGTAAAAACCTCATCGTTTAAAGATTGCAATTCCATCTTTTTACTCTTTATAGTATCAAGGCAGGTATTTATTACGATGCGTTTTAGCCAAGCTCCAAAAGTTACCTCGCCATTAAATTGACTCAGTTTTTTGAATGCTTTAATAAAGGCCTCCTGCATTGCGTCTTCCGCGGCCGCGGTGTCTCTTAAATACCTGTTGGCTATTATAAACATACCATCGCAATATTTGCCGTAAAGTGCTATTTGCGCTTTCCGGTCACAGTGTTTACATTGTTCTATTAATAGTAAATCTGACAAACTAGATGGTTTTTTGGTTGCTGTTCAATTAAAAGACGACATAAATTACAAGATGTTTCAAAATTGACTTAAATTTTTATGAAATATTTGAGAATTACGGTTTTATAATGACTCATAATTATATTAACTTTGGTGAAATTGTATAACTATGAAAAAGAATTACGCCGATTTTGATAAACTAAACCGTTTGTTAGTAGCCTGTTTCGAAGCAGAAAAACTTTACTACAACGCCGCACTCGATGCGCAAACAACGGACTTAAAACGATTTTTAAACTATATGGCCGTCGAGCGAAACCGGATGAGCCACGATATTTCAAACGAACTCCACTCGCGAGATATTGAACCTTTAAAACAAGATTCCGAAAAAGGAAATATTGATCGTACTTGGCAGGAAATAAAAGATGCTTTGGAGCATTTTGATGCGGTTGCTATTGTAAATTCTTGCATAAATCGCGACCGTAATAATATAAAAAGATACGATGAACTTCTGGAACGTAAGCAATTACCAGATAGTACACTGGAAATTCTTCAAAAACAAAAGTATCAATTAGAATGGTACATAAAACAAGCTGCACAACAGCCAAAGAAAAGCCCTTTCGTAGCTGTAAAAAGCGAAGATTCTAATAAAGAGAATCAAGGGGGAAAAGTAATTGACCTCAAAGCAATGTAAAATAATAAAGCCCCGATTACGGGGCTTTATTTATTGATAAAATTCTTAACTATTCATCTAAAAGAAGATTCAAAGTTACTGTTATATTATCGCGAGTGGCACGAGAATAAGGACATACTTCGTGGGCCTCGTTTACTAACTTCTCCCCTGTTTCTACATCTACACCAGGTAAATAGCAGTCTAAGGTAGCACGCAGTTGTAAATCGCCGTCTTTAGTTTTTCCGATTTCAATATTAGCCGTTACGCTCATATCGTCACCCAATTTAATTTTTTTACTTTCTGCTACTAATTGCACAGCACTTCCAAAACAAGCTGCATATGCACTTCCAAAAAGTTGCTCTGGATTGGTGCCTTTTCCGCCATCACCGCCAAGACCTTTTGGTACAGACAGGTCCATATTAATTTTTCCGTCCTCTGATTTTACGTGGCCTTTTCTTCCGCCTTCAGCAGTGGAAGAAGCTTCATATAAGATTTTCATTTTTTTCTGAATTTTAAAATTATTAATTTTCAAGATACTACCTAAAACTCGTTTCTTAAAGAACATATTCATAAAATTGTCCTAAATTCACGCTGTGGCAGACACCAAAAAAAATACTAGCGCATTAAACGAAAAAAAAGGCGTTTCGCAACCTAACACGATAAATGAAAAGGTTGCTGAAAGGCACAAGATTTTAAAAAATAAATCTCCTTCAACTCAAGAATTGGTTTCAGCAATCTTAGCGCATAACCAAGCTTCCCTTAGTCGAGCTATTACTATTATTGAAAGCACCGCTCAAAAACATCAACAGCAGGCAAAGGACATTATTGAACAATGTTTGCCGCACGCCAATCGCTCGGTACGCATTGGTATTACAGGAGTTCCGGGAGTAGGCAAAAGCACATTTATTGAAAGCTTCGGAAAATTTTTAGTTGCTCAAGGGAAAAAAGTCGCAGTGCTAACGGTAGATCCTAGTAGCAGCATTAGCAGAGGCAGCATTCTTGGTGATAAAACTAGAATGGAAGAACTTGTTAAAGAACCCAATGCATTTATACGTCCCTCGGCTAGTGGCGATACTTTGGGTGGAGTGGCACGAAAAACCCGAGAATCAATTATACTATGCGAAGCTACAGGTTTTGATGTAATCTTGATTGAAACTGTTGGTGTTGGTCAAAGTGAAACTGCGGTACATTCCATGACCGATTTCTTTCTATTGCTAAAACTTGCTGGTGCGGGCGATGAGTTGCAAGGTATAAAACGCGGCATTATGGAAATGGCAGACTCCATCGTAATCAACAAAGCAGATGGCGACAACTTGAAGGCTGCAAGAATGGCTAAAACCGAGTTTAACCGTGCATTGCACCTCTATCCCGCAAAGGAGAATGGTTGGGCACCAAAAACGCTTCTTTGTAGTGCATTAAAAAATGAAGGTATTTCTGAAATATGGGAAGTTGTTTCAAATTATTTTGAAACGGTAAAGAGCAACAGCTATTTTCAGCATAAAAGAAAAGAGCAAAACAAATTCTGGCTAATGCAAACCGTAGAAAGTAGATTGAAAAGTGAGTTCTACGCAAATCCTGAAGTAAAAATAGAGCTTGAAAAACAGTTAAAAGCCTTGGACGAAAATAGAACCACTCCTTTTGAAGCTGCAGAGAAATTACTTTCTATTAAAAATTAAAACAGTTTATTTCTTATTTAACTGCTTCATAATATCTTCCATCATTTCCACTTGTACTTGCTGAATGTTTAGTAATTCCTGTTGCTGGTGTATAATTAAATGGTCCAGTTTTTCGTGAAGCATGCGTATTTCCAACTCAGATTTTAAATTAATCATATAATCTTGTTTGGATCGCTCGCGGTCTTTTTCCTCTTGCCGGTTTTGACTCATCATAATTACTGGAGCCTGCAATGCTGCCAAGCATGAAAGAATTAAATTCAGTAGAATAAATGGATACGGATCAAAAGGTTTGCTCGCTAAAAAAATTATATTAATACACATCCAGACTAGGATGAAAACCCCAAACATGATTATAAATCTCCAACTGCCACCAAAACTTGCAATCTTATCTGCCAATCGTTGTCCGTAAGTAAATTTAACTAACGCTTCATCTAAAATAATTTTTGAAGAAAGTGTTTCCTGATTTTGGATGGTTTCCAAAACATCCTTTTCAAGTTCACCCAATTCACCCACTTCATTGAGTAAATATTCTGAAATGTATTTTTGTCGGTATTGATTTAATTCTGAAATAGAAACGTGACTGTTATGGTTAAAAGAAGGATGCTCCTTTTTTATCAAATCGAAAATAGCTTTTCGAATAGTCTTGGCATGCATTTTTTCGGTTTCGGGAAATTCTTTACCAGAAATGCTGCTTACGAATGTTTTCATTATTTCTCATTTAAGTTAATGCCTTCTCCCTTTGTAGTTTCACTGTTGCATAAATAATGAGAATTACCAATACAGCGAAAAGTACAGCAGACGAGCCAATTGTACCCAAATCAAAACCACCTTTATCTGCAGATTTGGTGAGTAAATCTCCAAAGGTAGCGCCAAAAGGTCTCGTTAATACAAAAGCTATCCAAAACAAAATTATATGCGAGATTTTAGTGAAATAATACAGAAGCGCAGTGGCAAGTATAAGCAGACCAATCAATAATGCGCCTCCGCCAAAACCTAGCCCCGAGTCATCTGCCAAATAATCGCCAAGTGCCGTTCCCAAAGTGTTTGAGATTAAAATGGTAATCCAATAAAACATTTCTGGCCTAAAGTTTTTAATATCTGTTACCGAAAGTGAGCCTTCACTTTTATACCAAATAAAAAGCATTGAAATTAGCATTATGCTTAATATCAGCGCGCCCGTGGCATAGCCTAAGCCCAAAGTGCGATCCATAAAATCAGACATCGTTGTGCCAGCAGTACTTGTGGCGAGAATAACTAACCAATACAAAATAGGAATGTATTTTATTGCATTCAACTGCGCTACTAACGTAACTATAAAAGCAGCAATCAAAATTATGGAACTAAGCCCGTAACCAATATTGAAGGTCATCGATAACATGTCGCCAGCGGTTTCTCCCAAAGTGGTTGCGCAAATTTTCATAATCCAAAATATAAGCGTCACTTCTGCTACTTTTTTCATCTTGCTATTTTTTTACACAAACCTTCAAATTCTTCGGGTGAATTTTAATTTCAAATTTTGATTCTTTAGGAACAAAAAAACCACCATCTTTTTGGGCCTTTAATATTGAATTGTCCAGACTTTTAATCTGTAATGAAGTAACTTGTTTAAATCGCACTTCTTTCAACCAATGATGTTTTTTGAAAAGAAATAGCATTGTAAAAAGAAGAAGTTTAAAATTTGAAAGTTCGGGAACGATTACTAAATCTAACAAACCATCCTGCAATGAAGCTCGCGGTGTTAAACTCATTTTATAACCCATTTCGTTTGAGTTTGAAACGAAAAGTAGAAAGGGTGAAATCAATTCGGTAGTACCGTTGTATTTCAGTTCCACTATATTTTTATAGTGATAATTTTTCAGCGTTCGCAGTGTTGATCGCACATAACTAAAAAGTCTACGGGTGGTCTTTTCTTCAAAATCTGAAATTACGTGGGCATCAAAGCCGATTCCTGTATTACTGAAAAAAGACGCGCCGTTAATTGTGCCCGTATCGATTGTAATTACCTTTTGATTCTTTATAATAGAAAGCGCTTTTTTAATGTTTCGCGGAATTCTTAAATTAGAAGCCAATCCATTTCCCGAACCCATTGGCATAATTGCCAAAATAGCAGCACTATTCACCAAACAAGATGCAACTTCGTTTATCGTTCCATCGCCACCGCAAGCCACAATTATTTCTGCGCCTTCATTAATTGAACTATTTGTTAAAACAGTCGCATGCCCAATAAAGGCGGTTTTTTTTATAACAATTGTGTATTCATTCTTTGGGAAAAATGTCTCAACCAATGCAATTGGAAGTTTGTTGCTCCCTTTTCCCGCTATAGGATTTATTATAAAATGTATGTTAGTTTTCAATTCCCAAAGTGCTTAATTTCAATCCCTCATTTCTGAATAAATAATCTGCGGTTTCATAATTTGAAATAATATCATTCAAAAACTCACTATTATCATTCATTGGTAATAGCTCATTCGATTCCCGATTCCAACGGTAAAAATTTGACACCTTTTGATCGCCTAAAATCATAATGCTTCCATCCTTTTTCAAAAGACCAAGTTTCCTGTAAGTGCCAACAAAAGCTCGCTCTTCTTCAGGTTTCATATTGAAAATATTGGTGCCGAATAGATTGGTTTCATACTTCCAATTAAGCAGTGAAAACAAGGTTGGGAATATGTCTATCTGCGAAGCCATTTTATCTATTTTTTCAGCAGGAACATTGGGAACATTCAGCATTAATCCGGGAATATGATAATTTTTTACATCAAGTTCCTGCCGTCCAGCACTGGATGCACAGTGGTCTGCCATAATTATGATGACCGTGTTTTTATACCAATCTTTTTTCTGGGCTTTCCTTAAAAATTCACCAATTGCATAATCGGTATATTTTACGGCGCCACTTCTTCCCGTACCAGAAGGAATATCTATTTTTCCTTCAGGATATGTGTATGGGCGGTGGTTACTGGTAGTCATTACAAAATCGAAAAATGGCTTTCCGGCGCTGTGAGCCTCATCAGCTACTTTCATTACTTTATCGTAAATATCGCCGTCAGCAATTCCCCAAGCATTTTCGAAGCTTACTTCGTCATCTTCAATATTGGTTCGAGTAGTTGTTATGCTGGCATCCAGTAAAAAACCACGGCCACGATCCACAATATTAAAACCATTGCCTCCAAAATAACTATTCATATTATCGAAATATCCGTCGCCGCCATAAAAGAAATTTCGCTCGTATCCCTTTTGTTTAAAAACTTCGCCAATGGTAAAAAGTTGCTGGTTATTTTCGCGCTTTACTATACTGCGACCGGGTGTTGGCGGAATGGAAAGTGTTATAGCTTCCATACCCCGAACGGTGCGAGTTCCAGTTGCAAAAAGATTTGTAAAAAACAAACTACGGTTCGCCAAAGAATCCAGTGTTGGCGTTATATTTTCCGTATTGCCAAAAGATCCTAAAAAATTAGCACTCAAGCTTTCCACACAAATAAAAATTACGTTTGGCCTTTGTTCCGGCAATGAATCCTTATTCGAAATAGTTCTGTAAATCAAATCCTTTTCGGGAAATAACAGGCTATCGCCGCGTTTTTCTAATTCATTTTTCACTTCAGAAAAAGCCTCGTTTACGGGAAGGGTTTTGTAAAAATCTGTAAAGGAGAGTTCGTTATTTTGAAAAGCTGCAAAAAAGGAGTAGATACCCGTCTTCGCAATTTCGTTATTATAACGATTTTTAAACTGCTCCGCATCTTTGTTTTTCACTAGTAAAACGAAGATTACAACCGTACTAAAAACAAGCAGGGTTGGAAATATCTTTTCCTTAAAAGTACTTTCACTTTTAAATGTTTTCTGAAAAATGCCTTTTCGCTTCGTAATAAAAAGTAGCGCCGCAGTAAAGAGCAAAATCCCACTAATCAGTAAAGGGATTGGGTACGATTCGTTTATGTTTTTAACTACTTCATAGGTGTAAATTAGATAATCTACCGCGATAAAGTTGAATCGGTTTTTGAATTCTTCCCAAAAAGTAATTTCAGCAAAAAAGGAAAATAAAAAGATAACTATCCCAAGTGAATAGCCAAACCACGTCGCGATCCTATCAAAAAAAGATCCGTACCAACGTGTTGGTATTAACAGCAAATACAGTGCATACGGAAGTGCAAAAAACGAAACCGTCCCTACATCAAATAATAGGCCTACAATAAAAGTATTTGCTAGTTTAAAAAACGAAGTATCTACTTCTTGAAAGACCCAAAGCACAAAAATAATTCGAACTAGAGTCGATAAAATGATAAATGTTTTTACGAAATAAAAAAGCAGTTTAAACCGCTGTGGGAAAAGTTTAGACACGAAAATTGAATTAGAGTACGAAGTTAGACTCTAATCGGATAATACAATGTTTACAATGCTTTGTTGATGTCCTGTATGCTTATTGTGGACATATTAGGAAACTATTTTAAGAGTTTTCGATACTCTGTAGGCGTAACGCCTTTATGCTTTTTAAAAGTTGCATAAAAACTAGATTTTGAACTAAAACCAACTTCATTAGCAATTCCCAATAATGAGTAGTTAGAATATTTGGCATCATTTTGTTTTTCTAAAAAAGCTTCAATTCGATACCCATTTACAAAATCTTGAAAGTTAGTATTCATATGGGTATTCAGAATTTCTGAAATATATTGTTTGGGAATTTTCAGTTTTTGTGCTAACAAAGTCAACGAGAGTTTATTATCCATAAAACCTTCTTCTTCCTCCATAAAAGCAATAATTTTCTTTGAATAATCTTCAATTAAATTCTCTTTGAGACCAGAGGTTTGGTATTTTTTTATTTCAGAAAAAGGAACAATCTCTGATGGAGCCACAACCAGTTTCCAAGCCATAAAGTAAAAGAGAAATGCAATTACAATAAGCGTTGAAGCACTGTTTTCTGGGTCGCTAAAGTAAGGTATCTGCCCAATGGCAAACCACCCTAAAATTTCATTCACCAACGCCAAACTCATAATAATTGCTAATGGAAGAATAAAAAAGGCCATCCATTTTTTTCTATCCGACTTTATGATAATCCGAGTGGTAAAAAGCAGATAACATAAAAAGCTTAATTCTACCAGTAGTTCCAAAATTTCAATAAAAATTACATCTTCTGCTACATAATATTTTTCATAAAATTCAATGATAAAATATAGCAGGTTTGGCAGAAAATAAACAAAATGTTTAAGTTTAAAGGTTTCACTTCGAGAAACAAAATACATTACAAACAGTAAGAGAAAGGTTATAAATAAAGAGGAATCAAAGAAAAACCAATCTAAATTCTCTACAAAGAAACCATTATCATCATCGCCAATAACGTAAAATAAAATAGAAGCAATACTCCCTATAAACAACCAAAATGTAGGCTTTTGATATTTTTCCCTGTTGGCCAAAAGTGCCACAATTAGAAAAACTCCTTGCAAAATGGTTATGATTTGGAGTATTTTAAGCATTACAAGGTTTTAAAAAAAATGAAGTCTGAAGTTAAAAATTATTTTTAAACCATTCCGTCTGCGCTAGCAAACCCTCTTTTAAAGAAGTCTGCGGATTGTAATTCAACAATTTTCTTGCTTTGTCAATATTTGCTTTGGTTCGCGACTGATCGCCAGCGCGGGGGGGATACTTTTCAGTGTCTATTTTCGTATTGAGTATTTCTTCGACTGTTGCAATTCCGTGTGCGGTGGTACTTTCAGTTTCGGTACCGAGATTGAAAATTTCGCCATTGCAAATCTTTTCTTTTCCAAAAACACTT
The DNA here is from genome assembly GCF_058068265.1 of Aequorivita sp. IT1183. Lineage (NCBI taxonomy): Bacteria > Pseudomonadati > Bacteroidota > Flavobacteriia > Flavobacteriales > Flavobacteriaceae > Aequorivita > Aequorivita sp. IT1183. The sequence goes on from NZ_JBYRHS010000006.1 coordinate 181,488, forward strand.
ACAATTCCGTCCACAATATCCTGCACATACGTAAAACTGCGCAAGTGTTTTTCACTGCCTTCAAAGAGTGGAAATTTCTTATTATTTAAACCACAATCTATTAAACGAGTATAAAGTTTATCGGGTCTTTCGCGTGGGCCGTAAACCGAGAAAAGCCTAAACGAAGTTGTTTCCAGCTTATTTTCTCTGCTTTTTGCCAGAACCAATTGCTCTGCTGCAAGTTTGGTAACACCATACCACGATGCAGGTTTAGGCGCAACGGTTTCTGGAAAAGTTGCTTCCAATCCATAAATTGATGAAGTGGCAATATTTACAAAAAAGGGGTTTTTCGGAAGCTTCTCAGCAAACTCCAACAGTCGTTGTGTTGCCAAAATATTATTACTGAAATAATCCTGAAACGTGGAAGCATCTGAAATACCTGGGTGCGCAGCAAAGTGGAAAATATAATCCAAATCCGTTGGAAGGTTTGCTTTTAGATCGTCCGTTCTTAAATCAAGATTTAGAATTTCAACACCTTTTGCTGTAAGTGCTTCAGCATTCAATTTCTTTAAAGAAAGATCGTAATAAGGCGAAAAATTATCTACCCCAACCACGTCGTGCCCCATTGATTTCATCCTCTCCGCAGTATGCGATCCTATAAATCCGGCAGCTCCGGTAACCAATATTTTCATTCTTTCATTTTTTGAATCAAGACTGAAGGGAATCAAGAACCAAAAACGGCAACAGATTTAAATTCGAAATCCGTCCTGTTTCGCTTTGGTATTGTATCCTACTCCAATTTCAACTGCAAAATAACATCTTTTTTAACGTTCTGCTGTATTCTACAAAAAAGAAATACTTTTGCACAAAGCTTTTCAAAAAAACTAAATGTACGAGTTTACCATAATTGTACCCGTTTACAACGAAGAAGAAAACCTACAGCGGGTAGAAAAAGAATTATTAGCCTACACCAAAATTGCCACAAAGAAAACTTCAATTCTTTTTGTAAACGATGGTTCTAAAGACAATAGCCAAACGTTGATTGAGGATATTTGCAAACGCAATGAAGATTTTCAATATATTTCTTTCAAAGAAAACCGAGGGTTAAGCGCCGCGATTAAAGCGGGTTTTGACCATGTTGAAAGTCCGTTGGTTGGTTATATAGATAGCGATTTGCAAACCGCGCCCGAAGATTTTAATTTATTGCTGCAACACATTGGCGATTATGATTTGGTTACTGGCGTTCGTGCAAATAGGAAAGACAAATTCGTAAAAAATATGTCGTCCACAATTGCAAATGGCATCCGTCGCGCATTTACCCACGACGGAATGGACGATACTGGCTGCCCATTAAAAGTAATTAGAACCGAAAATGCCAAGCGAATCCCTATGTTTAAAGGCTTGCACCGTTTTTTACCGGCAATGATTTTATTGCAAAATGGTAAAATTGTTCAGATACCCGTGCAGCATTTTCCGCGAATGGCGGGCACAGCAAAATTCGGACTATGGAACAGATTACTTGGTCCTTTAATGGACTGCTTCGCTTACCTTTGGATGAAGAAAAAATACATCAATTACGAGATTAAGAGCAAAGGATGAGCAATTGGATTGTGTACAGCATTGGTTTTTTAGCGCAAATCCTCTTTAGCGGAAGGCTTTTTGTGCAATGGATTCTTTCCGAAAAAAACAAACGTGTTATTACGCCGTCAACATTTTGGAAACTGAGTTTAATCGCTTCCTTTTTACTTTTCGTTTATGGACATTTACGCGACGATTTCGCCATTATGCTCGGGCAAGCGCTGACGTATTATATCTACATTCGAAATTTACAATTGCAGGGCGAATGGCAAAAATCGCCAAAATGGTTACAGATTTTTCTATACGTATTCCCTGTGTTTGTAGTGCTTTACGCATACAATAACGGCGAATACGATATCGATAAGCTTTTTAATAACGACGACATTCCATTCTGGTTATTACTTTTGGGCATCGTTTCGCAAGTAATTTTTACGTTGCGTTTTGTATATCAATGGATCGTTTCCGAAAAAACAAAAACCTCGCAATTGCCGCTCGGCTTTTGGCGAATGAGCGTTTTGGGCGCTTCCCTAATTTTAACCTACGGAATTTTTAGACAAGATCCCGTGTTATTGGTTGGTCACGCCGCCGGACTTATTATTTACGTCAGAAATATTTTCATTTGGAAAAAACAAGTGCGTTATGAAATGCCCATTAAAGATTATGAACCAACCGAAAATGAATAACTTGGGCATTCCATCTTCCTATTTATCAAATATTTAATACAGATGAAAATTGAAAAAAACTATTTATTGCTTTTATTACTCACCTGCGCAGCTATTTTTTTTGTGAATTTAGACGCACTGCCAGTAAATATTATGGAAGCGCGCAACTTTATTACAGCCCGCGAAATGCTAAACGATGGCAACTGGCTGCTTACCACAATTAACGGCGAACCGCGCTATCAAAAACCGCCACTTCCCACATGGTTAACGGCATTTTCCGCAGCTATTTTTAGTCTCAAAACAATTTGGGCATTGCGACTTCCGGCGGCTATTATGACTTTGATTTTGGTTTTGTTCTCTTTCAAATTCGCACAAAAACTTACTTCTGAAAAATTATATGCTTTTATCAGCTCGCTAATAATGGCTACTTCTTTTTACATCGTGGCTTCTGCACGCGATGGACAGTGGGATATTTATACGCACGGTTTTATGGTGGGTTGCATCTATCTGCTTTATTTATTTTTCACGGAAGAAACCCACAAATACCGAAACGCGATTTTAGCAGCACTTTTCTTTGGCTGCTCGTTTTTAAGCAAGGGGCCGGTTTCATTTTATGGTCTGCTCCTGCCCTTTTTAATTGCCTTCGGAATTGTTTACAAGTACAAAAACTTCAAAGCGCGCTGGTTGCCGCTGCTGGCATTTTTGGCAGTCGCTTTTGTAGTTTCAGGCTGGTGGCATTGGTACACGCTTAATTTTGATCCTGCGGCAGTAGAGATCACCAAAAAAGAAACAACCAATTGGATTAGCTACGAAACAAAACCATTTTATTATTACTGGAGCTTTTTCACCCAAAGCGGCGTTTGGACCATCCCAGCGTTTATCGCATTGTTGTACCCATATTTAAAAAACAAGGTTTTCAATAAAAAAGCGTATCGCTTCACCTTTCTTTGGACGATGATTTCCGTGATTTTGCTTTCCTTAATTCCTGAGAAAAAATCGCGCTACTTATTACCAGTTTTAATTCCGATGGCACTGAATACGGGGTTTTATATTGAATATCTCTTCCGAAGATTTAAAGAGTTGAAAGATAAACGTGAAACTATTCCAGTCTATTTCAACTTTGGGCTGATAGCCTTAATTGGCATTGCATTTCCAATAGGAGGATACATATTTTTGAAGGACGGCCTTGCAGGAAACTGGCTTTGGTTTGTACTGTTATCCATCGCGTTATTTATAATTGCAATATTTATTGTTCGAAATCTTTTCCGAAGAAAAATAGCAACTGTATTTTATTTAACCATTGCTTTTATTGTAAGCGTTATTTGGTTCGGACTTCCGTTAAGTAAAGCTATCACTATCAATCCTGACTATAAACCATTTTCAGAATTACATTCTTTTGAAGAAAAAGAGAATCTAAAAGTTTATGAATTTTCAGGAATGACTCCCGAACTTATTTGGGATTATGGCCAAAAGATGCAAATGCTAAATATAGATGGAGAATTTATAACGCCCACCGAAAACCGATTTGGTGTGTTGGTTTCTGAAGAAAGTTTAGACCATTTCGCGCAAACCTATCCAGATTTTAAAAGAGAACACATAGCGCGTTACGATATGAATCCGAAGGGTCCGGACAGCCGAACGCATAAAACAAGATTGTACAGAGAGTTGTTTATTGTTACGAAGGAGTAACTTTCCCAAACCTGACAGGTTTTTGAGAACAGTTAAGCTTTTTGAGTTTTAAACTTCTTCTGCCCCCATCGTTGAAGCAGATAAAATAACCAGCCTGTTAATCCGCCAAAAGCCATTCCGCTAATTACATCTAGCGGGTAGTGGACGCCTAAATAGATTCGGCTGTAGCCAGTAATTACTGCCCAAACCAGCAATAAAAACGGTAAGTATTTATACCATTTCTGAAGACTCAATCCAAGAAAAACAGCAGCAGCCATAGAGCTTGCCGCATGTGCTGAAAAATATCCATACCTACCACAACCATCTGCCACAAAGCGCATAAGTGGTTGTAATTCTTCAACTTTGCAAGGTCTTGGACGCATAATTCCGTATTTAAAAAGACTTGCTATTTGGTCTGTAGCCGTAATCATTAATGCAACGGAAACCATAATAACCAAAGTTCCTTTTATACCGTAATGTCTATAAACTAAATAAAGCATAAAGGCATACAACGGAATAGACGACCACTTTTCGGTTACAAATAGCCAGAATCCGTCCCAAGATGTATTTCCTAAACCATTTAAAAATAGAAAAAATTCGGTATCGTATTTTAAAAGTTCGTCGAGCATTATTCTGTAATTCTATAAATTCAGTGCAGTTTTCACTACGAAAGCACGAATGTTTTAATTTAATAATTCGTGGTTATATAAATTAATCCTCGTCGTAAAGTGCAATCTCACGATCGTAAAAATCGTTGGCACCCTGAATTAATCCTTCGGCTTCTGCTTCTAATTCCTTTTGGTCTTCTTTATCAAAATCTTCCAACCATTCCACTTCATCGTCTTCAAGATTAATTATGAAACGAGGAAATTCAGTATGTATTACGAAAATCGCAGTGGGATATTCGCTATTGTCGCCTAATAAATATTTTGGGAAATCCATTGTTTGAGGTAGTTTAGTATTATTTGTAAACGTTAATTGGTGCTTCGCCTCCGCTCAGCAACCTTTTTTATTATAAAATTTCATGCACTCATCATCCAGCACCCTGCCTAATCAATTTCTTGGAAAGATAATTAAATCTGATGAATAACATAATTCCACTGGCCGTTAGTCCTGCGAACAATCCAATCCAGATTCCCATACTTTCTAATGAAGTATGCATACTTAAGTAATATGAAACAGGAAAACCGATAATCCAATAGGCTATAAACGTAAGCACAGTTGGTATTTTTACATCTTGCATTCCGCGTAATGCGCCAAGCGCAACCACTTGCAAAGCATCAGTAAATTGGAAGATAGCTGCAATAATCAATAATTGTGACGCTAAGATTACAACTTCGTTGTTATCTGCAAATAGTGCTAAATTGTCGTAATCGAGGAATATTTTCGGTAAAGAGTCTTTAAATATTATAAATCCGGCTACAAATACTAACGATAAAAGCCCCGTAAGTAAAACGATTGAAATTGCAACACGACGCAAAGCTAGAAAGTTTTTCAATCCTTTTTGATTGCCCACCCGTATCATAGCTGCCACGCTAAAACCCATCGCAACCATAAAAGTCATTGAAGATAGATTCAGTGCAATCTGGTTTGCGGCTTGTTCATTTTTTCCCAGAATTCCAGAAAGCCAAACTGCCGAAGTGAAAATTCCCACTTCAAAAAACATTTGCATAGCAGAAGGAAATCCGAGGTTCAACAACTTTTTCAGCATTGCTTTGCTGAGTGTGAAAATTTTAATTTCGGTAACAAAATAGCGCGACTTTTCTTTTCGGCTTAACAAATACCAAAGATAACCTACCATTACAACTCGCGAAACCAGCGTTCCAATTGCTGCGCCAACTACACCCATTTCTGGTGCGCCGAACTTTCCAAAGATGAACATATAATTCAGCAATACGTTTACCAAATTGGCTATAATAGTTGCATACATCGGGAAGCGCGTCATAGACATACCGTCGCTAAACTGCTTAAAACCTTGAAAAATTATTAACGGAATTAAAGATGCCGCAACCAGCGTTAAATATGGCATCGCCAAATCTACCACTTCTGGGGGTTGGCTCATTACGTACATTAATGGTTTGGCAAACATTACCATTGCAAAAAGCACCAAGCCAAGCATAATGCACAAAAACAGCCCGTGCTTAAAAGAAGATTTTCCTTTTTCGCGATCGCCCTCACCGTCGGCTTCGGCAACTAAAGGTGTGATTGCCGTAGAAAATCCAATCCCAATACTCATCGCCACAAACATAAAACTGTTTCCTAAGGAAACGGCGGCAAGCTCGGCACTACCAAGTTGCCCAACCATAATATTATCGACCAACGCCACCACTTGATGACCCAGCATACCTAAAATTACAGGGGTCGCCAACTTGATGTTGAATTTAAATTCTTTAGTGTAATCTGAAAACGCCAATGTCTAAAATTTTTGCGCAAAGATAGTTGTTGTGATTTTTAGAATAGCTTTGTATTTCAATAATTCTGAATTTTGAATTCTGAATTAAGAATTAAAAAAATGGCAAGACCTCAACCAAAATCCATTACCGAAAAAGAAAAGAAAACCAGCGTCAAGGATTCTTTTAAGGCCCTAAAAACCATTCCACGGTTTTTTAAGGAAATATTTCGCAGCAGTCCGAGGTTGTTTTTCGCAAACACATTTAGCCGGCTAATAAACGCTTTCACCCCCGTGGTTATCCTTTGGGTGGGGAAACTGATTATTGACGAAATAATCCTGCAAGTTTCCCTCGAAGACAAAGATTTTACGCTGCTTTGGAATTTAGTAATCATCGAATTCTGCGTGGCGGTGCTTTCAGATTTGTTGGGGAGATTGATAAACCTTACCGACGGACTTTTGGGCGATTTATACTCCAATATGTCTTCCGAAAAAATAATTCGCAAAACTGCTGAGCTCACCATTTCGCAACTGGAAGACCCAGAGTTTTACGACAAACTGGAACGCGCCCGAACCCAAACCAACAGCCGCGTAGATTTAATGACCAATGCGCTGGGGCAGGCCGAAAGCCTGATTTCAATGATTTCACTTATTGCGGGATTGGTTTATTTTGAACCTATTTTAATACTGATTTTAATCCTCAGTATTATTCCATCGTTTATAAATGAAGCGAAATTTAGCAGCACCCGTTATTCGTTAGCACGCAGTTGGACGGCGGAACGTCGCGAATTAGATTACCTGCGCTTCATTGGTGCCAACAATCAAACTGCAAAAGAAATTAAGCTTTTCGGCTTAACCGATTTTATCGCGGAACGGTTTAAAAATCTATCAAACGACTATTACCTCATCAATAAAAAGCTGTCGCTTAAGCAAAGTCTGTACGGTTCTATGTTTAACGTTTTGGGGGTGGTTAGCTATTACGGCGCCTACGTTTATATAATTATGCGCGTGTTGGTGGGCGCTATTAGTATTGGGGAACTCACCTTTCTTTCAGGCTCGTTTAACAGGCTGCGAAACAATCTGCAGGGCTTCTTTTCGCGCTTTACCCGTATTGCCGAAAGTGCGCTTTACTTGCAGGATTATTTCGACTTTATAGATTTAACCATCGAGCAGACTGCAGAAGCAAAAACCCCAATGCCCAAAACCATCACCCAAGGATTCACAGTAAATAATCTACACTTTGCCTACCCAGGTAGTAAAACCGATGTTTTAAAAGGCGTAACATTCTCAATGAAAGCTGGTGAAAAAATGGCTTTCGTGGGCCAAAATGGCGCAGGAAAAACCACGCTTATAAAACTCTTCCTCCGTTTTTACGAACCCACACAAGGCGAAATACTTTTGGACGGCATCAACATAAATAAGTTTGATGTGGATGCGTACCGAAAACGTTTTGGGGTAATTTTTCAGGACTTTTTTAAATATGAATTTACGCTGCGCGAAAATATAGCCGTGGGTAATATTTCGGAAATAGATAACGATGAAGTAATAGGCTACGCTGCCAGTAAAAGTCTCGCCGAACAAGTAGTGACCGAAATGGCCGATGGCCTTGAGCAACGCCTAGGAAGACGTTTTTATAAAGGCCAGGAACTAAGTGGCGGACAATGGCAAAAAGTGGCTCTCGCCCGCGCCTATATGAAAGACGCAAATGTTATGGTGCTAGACGAACCCACCAGCGCACTGGACGCCCAAGCAGAGTACGATGTTTTTGAACGCTTTATTGCCCTCACCAAAGGCAAGACCAGCATTATTATTAGCCACCGCTTTAGCACCGTGCGCATGGCAGACCGTATTTTGGTATTGCAAAACGGACAAGTATTAGAGCTTGGCACCCACGAAGAGTTAATGGCGCACCCAAAATTGTACTCAGAGTTGTTTAAGTTGCAGGCGGCGGGGTATCAGTAATGATCACGATCTTAAGTAAACTATTGTTTTGTTATATTTGATTGTAGTATTAAAACAACCTTAACCTATGTCTGAATTAATTAAATATTTGTCACCGGTTGCAGTACTTGGTTTGATTTGGGCAGTAATCCAGTTTTATCAAAAAAGGACAGATGAAAGAAGAGATTTTAAACGAAAGGAGAAGCTAGTTGTTTATAGTGAAATTCATTCAATACTAAGAGATATTGAATTCGAAATGGTTCGATTTATATCGAGTACTAAGATTCCTATGTTTCAGGTAGAGGAGGAAATAAAATCAGTTCATAAATTTATTGAAAGCATGAATCAAAGTAATGCTATACAAAGAAAGGAAATAGATAGATTAAAAAACATAGAAAAATTTAGTAAAGAAGAAATAGATAAGTTAGAAAGCGATTTACAAATTAATAAAGAAAACATTGATAAAATAATTTTAAAACTAGATCAAGTAACTAATAAAAATGTAGAAGAAATAAATCCCCTTTTCCAAAATTTGATTTCTTTACTTGGAACCAAAATGGAAAAAATAAATAGTATTTCAATTATTACTATTCCCAAGCAGGCAATTCTAGAAGTAAGTATTCTTGATTTTACAACAGAGATAAACTCCATAATAGAAACATATGGCACAAAAAAGCATATGGATAAAAATGGTATTCCAAATTTGGTCTTTATGGATCATATTAAAAAACTATTTGAAATATCTAGCTCAATCAAATTACTAATAGATAGTGACCTAAATTAATAATTACAAATGGTGCGTAATTAAATTGCCGAATCATGGAAACTCTGAAAATATATTCTCTTGTAGATGAAGTTTATGCTCAATGTATTGCATCTCTTAAAGGCTTTAAGCTTGTCGAAGACCAATTAAAAGATACTGAAGAAATTCAACATAAGACTTTATGGATAAACCTACAAACTGCTCTCGTTCATGCCACAATTGTATCAAATTATATTTTTTCAAAAAAACCAAATGCAGAGTTTAGGAATAAATTCCTTCAAGAAACGCTCCAACCATCCGATGAATCACCCTTATACAATAAAAATGCTAGAAATTATTTAATTCATATTGATGAAAAATTTGACCATTGGCTAAACGATGATAATATGTACAATGGGATGTTAGAATTAGTTTTACCAAATAGAAGTGCATTTAATTATTTATATGATGCTAAAAAGTTCGTCAGGAGAATCATATTAAGAGAAGAATTAATATTTATTTATCAAGTGAACGCTGAAAATAGAGAATTGGAAATTAGACCAATGAAGGAAGAGATTGAACGGATTCGAATGAACGCAGAAAAATATTTATTGGATTTAGAAACTGAGGACAACGACTTTCATGTCATTAGACCTTAAATAAAATTTCCCTGGCGCGCTTTTGCAAAGTGTGCCCACTATATAATTAATAATCCGTGGAAAAAAGAAACTATTTTAAAAGTTACCATCACAGTTCCAATTACCCCCGCTGCCGCGCGATTGCATCGCGTGTGCCCGCAACAGTAAGAAAATAATGATACTACTAAACGCCACTCCTAACGGTCCATTTATAGAACCAAGATTTTTAAATGTTATAGATGTACCATTTATCCTGCTGGCAATGGTTTTTCTTATTATAATGTATTTTAAGGTTAAAAAAGCAAAGCAGAAGACTCCCGCTAGCGCGAGCGTCCCGCTCGTGTCCACCAACATGTGAAATATGAAACTTATTAATTCAATAATATCATTCTTATTTGGTATTTGGGTATTATTTGCAATACTCACGGTTATCTTAATGGTTAAAGATAAATCCGAATACTTAGATTGGAATTCTGTAGATTCTTATGCTATTCTTTTTACTTTTCTTTTCTTGGTATTTTATTCGCTAATAAACGTACTGGTTCCTTTTCAGAAAAAAGAAATGAAGAAACGAAATAGAATTCTGATGATGACTTTGCATAGTTTATTTTTGCTAACAATTTTAATATTATCATTGAACCAATACGAGCATATGAACGCGATTAACATTGCCATTAATATTTTAATGATAATTTCAATCCTTTATTTAATTACATACCACATTAGTAAATTAAAGGTATCCCGCTAGCACTAGCTTCCCGCTCGCACCCCTGGCGCGCTTTTGTAAAGCGAGTCTAGTTAAATGGAGCATTTGCAATGCGACCTTTTCAAAACAATCTAGGGTGTTTATCCACATTTTTAGGTACAATTCAGATGAACGACAATTCATTTCTAAAAAAATCAAATACTTGAAAAATTCAATCATACTTCTTTTTTTACTAATTAGCTACCTTCAAGTTGATGCACAGCCATCATTTGATACACGGATTGCACTAATTCTTCGTGATGAAAACAATGAAAAAATAAATCTAGAACAATTTAAGACAGAATATAAATTTGCAGATGTGTATGGAAGAACCATTCCAAATGAAGACCTAAAACATTACTTTGATTATGATGAAGAAACGAATTATTTTATTTTAAATATTACAACCATAGGACCACGATTTTCATTTGCTTTATATCACAATAATAGTAGTATGATTATATACCTACCATTTAATAATGAAGACAATTACTACGCTGTAGATTTTAAGTTTAGAACAGGAAAGTTTTTATTCGACTTTGATATAAAAGATAGAGAAAAGATATACTTAAATAGTAATATGCCACATTATATTATCGAAAAAATTAACTGGAGAAAGCAAACAAAAAAATTCATAAAGAGTACTTATTCAGACGATACAACTTATAATAAAATTCAAGATTAAATGAAGAAAGTTAACATAGTCCTGACATTTATTATTCTAATGTTTGGAAATATTTCTTTTGCTCAAGACGGTGTTTTTAAATCCAAGAAAATCGAAATTAGTTTTACAAAAATCAATCAAAACGATAGTCTGATTAGTTTAGAATTATATCAAAATGGCATTTTCGCAACTAATGAATCAGGAATAATGGGATATCGTTCTAATACCAACTATGATAGCTTGCTAAATATATATACTTTACAATATTCTTACACAGGAATTGGTGGCGGTAGCGATAACCGATTAGGATGCCCTCTATTATTTACAAAACTTAACTTTATTACTGAGGACAATAAAGAATATTTTCAATTAATCCCTATTGTACTAGAAATTTGTGGCACTTCTCAATCAAATGATATAAAAGTATTAGATATTGATTTGAATGGTTTGATAGAACAAACTGATAAAATGATATTAGTCAGTGAAAATAATACCTATCAAGTTGTAGCTAAAAAAGAACTAAAGATGGGTAAATTAGTAAAAGTTGAGTGAGACAATTTATTAAATAATAAAAGCACCTAACACTATGTAAAATGTATTAATGCGCATTGTACATTAAACGTTGTGCTTAATTCCCCTGTCGCACGTTAGCAACATATATCTAAAACAATTATAACATTATAAAAAACGAAAAAAAAAACAGCTTTAGGAGCAGCAATAGGTGTTGCCATTGGAAGTGTAATAGGTGTTCTAACGCATAATGTTGGGTTGTGGATCGCAGTAGGAATAGCTATTGGCGCCGGAATTGGTATATCCATGGGCCAGAATAAAAAAAATAAGAAAGAATGATATTACCAGTTAGCGCGAGCCTCTCCCGCTCATGCCCAATAATATAAAGCTGTAAAAGTAACCCTACACTATCAAAAGCATTATAGGAGTTAATCTAAATTATTAACTCATTGTGAGGCAATTGCACTTCAATTAAAAAATATTCCTATCTTTAATTGTACCAACCTGAATTAGTTATGCCCAATGTAAAAACTACACGGCTGCACAAAAAAAGAACTCCTTCTTTTTTCTTTATTATGGCTATATTGGCTTTGCTGGTAGCGCTCATAGGTTTTTCAAAGACATTTTTTTATCCGGTATATGAAGGTAGTTTTTCAGCACCTTGGCCAGTGCATTTACATGGGGCATTCGCTTTTTTATGGATTATTCTCTTTGTAGTGCAAACGGCATTAATACACAATCGGAAATATTACATCCATCAAATTTTGGGAATGGTGGGGCTTTTGGTTGCCGCAGGAGTATCTATAACCATGATACCCGTAGGCCTTTTTGCGGTAGAAAAAGAATTGGCGCTTGGGTTTGGTATTACCGCATATTCAGGTTTTGTGGGAGTACTAAGTTCTGGACTTTTATTTTTTAGCTTGGTAGTTGCGGGTATTTATTACAGAAAAAAATCTGCAGTACACAAACGGCTAATGCTATTGGCCACCATCGTTGTGCTTTGGCCAGCGTGGTTTCGGTTTCGTCACTTCTTCCCCAGCATTCCGCATCCCGAAATTTGGTTCGCCATCGTGCTTGCTTATAGCCTAATTATTGTTGCATGGATATGGGACAAACTAAAGAATGGTAAAATACACCCTACCCTAAAATATGTGGGACTATTTATTATTGTTGAACAATCTTTCGAGCTTATTGCTTTCGATAGTGCGCCATGGCGCGTCGTTGCCCTTTGGGTAAAGAATATCTTTATGTAAATTAGCCCTCCAACTTCAATAGCACATAATGAAAAACGAAAGAGTCTATAAAATGTCCTTCGCCAGTGTTTACCCGCACTACATTACCAAGGCAGAAAAAAAAGGAAAAACCAAAGAAGAAGTAGACATTATTATTTGCTGGCTAACGGGTTTTGACCAAAACGGTTTGCAACAGCAAATAGATACCAAAACTAGCTTCGAAACATTCTTTGCCGAAGCCCCACAATTAAACCCAAATGTTTCAAAAATTACGGGCATAATCTGCGGCTACCGCGTAGAAGATATTGAAGAACCACTGATGCAAAAAATCCGTTATATGGATAAACTAATAGACGAGCTGGCAAGAGGCAAAAAGATGGAAACGATTTTAAGAAAGGAATAAGTGTTGAATCCATAAATAGTACTCTTTCAAAAACTCGTAACTTATACGTTAAACATTGAATTTTAAACTTTGAATATTAAATAATGCAATCAAAAGCCACCACTCCCAACCAATACATATCTGAGCTTCCCGAAGATCGAAAGGAAGTTATACAAAAACTACGCGAAACAGTAAAAAACAATCTCCCAAAAGGTTTTGAAGAAACCATGCAATACGGAATGATAAGTTATGTGGTGCCGCACAGCATTTACCCGGACGGCTATCATTGCAAACCCACCGATGCGCTGCCGTTTATGAGCATTGCTTCGCAGAAAAACCACATCGGTTTTTACCATTCTGGTATTTATACAGATCCTGAACTTATGGCGTGGTTTGTTGCTGAATACCCCAAACACGCAAAGGGAAAACTAGATATGGGCAAAAGCTGTGTTCGCTTTAAAAAACCAAAAAATATTCCTTTTGAATTGTTGGGAGATCTCTCCACAAAGTTTTCCGTAGATGAATGGATTGCGAAATATGAAAGTGTTTTAAAAAGGTAAATAGCGGTTTTCAGTTCAGTAAATTTAAAATTTCTCCCGAAACATCTGTCCGTTCGAGCGCAGTCGAGAACTATCGGTTGCGCGAAACCAGACATTAATGTTGATAATAACAAATAGATTTTCTTCCCCAAAAAACCTATCAATCATAATAAAAGCTTCGCTATTTTTGCAATCTTAAACTCAGATGCAAAATGGCTCTATCAGATTTTATAATCATTTCTAAAGAAGCGACTATTGGCTTGGATGAAATCCATTTAAGCGAGGCGAATAAAAATGTTTTAAATCAATTGCTGAAAGAGTTTAAACACCTCGAAGTTTTAAACCAATACAAGCTTCCGGTCGATAATAAAATATTTCTTTTTGGCCACACGGGTTGTGGCAAAACAACCACTGCCAAAGCCATTGCGCAGGCGTTAAACAAAAAGATTATCATCTTAAATCTGGGGAATATAGTTTCCTCCCGTTTGGGCGAAACCGCGAGAAATATTACCGAAGTCTTTAAAAAAGCCGCTCGAGAAAATGCGGTATTGCTTTTAGACGAATTTGATTCTATCGGCAAACTTCGCGATCACGACGATACAGATTCCAGCGAAATGAAACGATTAGTAAACACGGTAATTCAGTTAATTGACGAGCTGCCAAGCAACGTTTTATTAATTGCAGCAACCAATCATCCCAGCGTTATTGATACCGCGCTATTGCGAAGATTTCAGTTGAAATTAAAATTCGAGCTACCAAATCAAGACCAATTAGACATTTATTACGATTCGCTTTTGGAGCAATTCCCAGAAGAATTCAGCAACGTGGAACGTGTTTATAACATTTCGTATGCCGAAGCAAAAGACATCACTTTTCGAGCGGTAAAAAATGCAATTATTGCAAACGAGGAAGCAAAAACAAAGGCAATGCTTCAAGAAAAATTGCTCCAATAATTTAGAATGGTAATTTCTTAAATCATTTCGGCAGCTTCTTCCCCCGTATTAATTGCGCCTTCCATAAATCCTTGCCAATCTGCCACATGTTCTCCAGCAAAGTGTGTATTCAAAAAAGGTTGCTGTAAAATTGGCCGCACCCTAAACCATTGGTCTTTTCCATACATTGCATAAGATCCTTTTGAATAATGGTCTGTGCCCCAATAATAATTTACCTGCTTTTCTAATTTACTAGCCACATTTCCAAAATGCGGACTTAAAGTATCAGCAACCATTTTAGCATTCCAAGCATCGTTTTGGTTTGAAATTATGGCAGCTTTATCGCCTATACTGTATGAAATAAGCACGCCTTTATTAGATTTTTGGTTTTTTGTTGCGTGATAAAAGTAGTGCGGATTTTGATCGGTAACCATATCAAAACTTTCGTCTTTCCAAAACCGTTCGTTAAAAAGCATGGCGTGTTTATTAATGCGCGCGTATTGCAGTTCGTTAATAACACCCACTTTTTCAGTGGGAAGGCCAGGTTGCCAGTCTATTTTGTTCATCGCGAAGGTTGGGATGGTACAGATAATTTTATCGGCTTCAAATACAGTTCCGTTGTCGCAATACACTTTTACTTTATCGTCCTGAACAATCCTACTAACGGTGTGTTTCAGCAGAATTTTTTCCTTTCCTATTTTTTCTGAAAGGCGCTCTGCCAGCATACCATTACCACCTTTTATTTTAAGGTCCATTTCATTCTTTTCGCTGCTTTCGGCATATTCCGCCAAAGCCGCGAAGGAAGAAACCTGCCGAATGCTTTCGCCAAAATCTGTACTGTCCATCAATTCACGAATATCCAAATCGCGGCCATCGCAACCGTTTTGAACTAGATAGCGCCACCAATCCATTTTGTCCATAATTAGTTTTTCTTTTTCTGAAATATTGCCGTAGTCTTCCAGCATTTTGGTCATAGTGTTGTTCCATTTTTCGCTGTAGTCCCACTTTCCCGCTGGCGAATATTCACCTTTGTAAATTAAGTGAGTATCGAACTGATTATTCTGAAGTTCTAAATTTAGCTCGCCGCAAAGTTCATGTATTCGGGTATGCGAGTTGCCCACCCATTCGCCACCAAGTTCTACCACCAAATCCTTATCTATTTGATGGGAAAATACACGTCCACCAATGCGTGGGCGGCTTTCCAAAATTGTGCAGTTTATATTTCGTTGTTTCAGCTTATAGGCTGCCGCAAGGCCAGCGAAACCAGCGCCAATAATAATTACTGATTTTGCTTTGGGAGTAAAAATGTTGCCAAAAGAAGGAGTTGGCAAAAAAATGGTACCGGCAGTAGCCACAGATACCTGCTGGATAAATTTTCTACGGGTCGTCATAATGGTTGGTTGTTGAAGATTAATTATATATTTTGAAAATAAAATGCATTCCAAAAAGTATTTTCCCAGCCGTAAAATCTATATCACATACTTTGTTTTTAAATCGTCTATCGCCAAAACCAGTTTCGTTTTAAAAACAAAAGGCAATCAGCTCATTATTAACTCCTAAGATAGTTTCTTTTACTATATGTTCAACATTTTTTTATTTCTGAAAATTTAAGTGCGAAATCTAAGCTTCCCCAACCTTGCGGAAATAGGCCAATAATATTGTAGTACCTTTACTTTTCTAAAAAAACAAGCTGTGCATCCCAAAAATCCCTTTAATAAAGACTATAATTTTGAAACGCTTATAGCAACGTACCCGCCTTTAAAAGAATTCGTTTTTGAAAATGAATTTGGCAACAACTCCATAAAATTTGCCGATCACCAGGCGGTAAAGGCGTTGAATACGGCTTTGCTAAAAGAACACTATGGCATTTCAGAATGGCACATCGCCGAGAATAATCTTTGTCCGCCCATTCCCGGTAGGCTAGATTATCTTTTACATGTTGCAGATTTGCTTCCCAAAGAGGATATTCATTTGTTGGATATTGGCACGGGCGCCAACTTAATTTATCCCATTCTTGCCACACGTCACTTTCAATGGAAGGCTACTGCCAGTGAAGTAAATCTAGATTCACTGGGCATTGCGCAGGAAATCATAAGTAAAAATGAGAGTTTAAAAAATATTGATTTGCGGCACCAACAGTTCAAAACCCAAATTTTGGAAAACATCATCCTGCCCACAGATAATTTTGATGTGGTAGTTTGTAATCCGCCTTTTTTTAAAAACCGAACCGAGGCCGAACAGAGCAACCAACGCAAGTTTAAAAACCTGGAGCTTAACCAAGAAAACACCAAGAATTTTGGTGGCCTCAGCAACGAGTTGTGGTACAAAGGAGGCGAGGAAGCGTTTATTAAAAAGATGGCCGAAGAAAGCATACAGTTTAAAGAGCAGGTTCATTGGTTTACATCTATCGTTTCGCAAAAAGAGAACTTGAAAAATATTAAACGAGCAATCAATAAAACCAAGCCAACTGAAGTGAAAATAGTTGAAATGGAACAAGGCAATAAGCAAAGTAGATTTATAGCTTGGAAGTTTAGAGCTTAACTTTTAAAGCGCTTTGTGCAACTCTGTTTACTCCGTGAACCTCTGCGAAACAACTATTACACAAAACCTCACAGAGAACCGCTGAGAAGCACGGAGAAATAAATTACACGGCAACCCAATATAACTAAAGTATTTTTCATCTTTTGAAATCACAAGATTTAGACATCCTAAATTCATTTATAAATGCTCCCGAATTAAAAATATCGTCGGAAAAATATCCCTTTGAAAACTTTGACTTTTTAGATGAAAAGCTAAGTGAAGTTGACTTCAATTATCCAAATAATTTGGTAGTCGGAATGCAAGCCGAAGCCTGTTTTGAGGCATATATAAAGGGTTCTAAAAACTATAAACTTCTCACCGCTAATCTTCAAATAAATGGTGAAAAAGAAACTCTAGGCGAGTTGGATTTCATTGTTAAGAATCTGAATAACGCAACGATTATTCATATAGAATTGGCGTGTAAATTTTATTTGTACGATGAAACTATTGGTGCTACCGAAGAAGAAAAATGGATTGGTCCAAACCGAAAAGACAGTCTTTTTGATAAATTGGAAAAGGTAAAGTTGAAACAATTTCCGTTACTTCAAAAAGTTGAAACAATTCAAAAGTTAGAAGAACTCGAAATTGAAATTCCAACGGTTCAGCAATTGTGTTTAAAGGCTTTTTTATTTCTTCCAAAAAAAATGAATCGCAGTGCTTTCGCAAATAATCACGCGGCTTGCATCGTTGGGCATTGGATAAAACAAATCGATTTCGCCGAAGAAGATCAAACTGCTCTGTACGCAATTCCCACTAAAAAAGAATGGCTTTTACCGACGGAAACTATTGAAACTTGGCTTTCCTTTTCCGAAGTAGAAAAAGAGATTGAGACACAAATTCAAAATGAAAGATCGCCATTAATCTATAAAAAAACGCCCCATAAAATGGAACGTATTTTTGTTGTTTGGTGGTAATGGCATTTTTTCAATTCTGAATTCTGAATTCAGAATTAATTATAAAAAGATGCTTCAAAAACTGCCACTGAACACTGATCACTGAATACTGAACACTTATTTAACCCCGTAAGTATCCATTAAATACATTAAGCTAGCCATAGTTGCTGCTCCAAGTTCTAACTCGCGTTTGTTTACTTGGTCGAAAGTATCGTTTGCTGTGTGGTGAATATCAAAATAACGTTGTGAATCTGGTTGCAGCCCAGCGAGAACATTAATGTTTCCGGTCATTGGGCGAATATCTGCACCGCTATGTCCCTCCGCAAATAAATGAATAAAATAAGGTGAAAAAAGTGATGACCAAGACCGGATTTGAGCCAAGTTGGCAGCATCAGTTTCTAGCGAAAAACCTCTTGGAGTATAGCCACCGCTATCGCTTTCTAAAGCAAAAACGTGCTTTTCACCTTTTCGTTTCGCTTCTTCGGCATATTTTAAACCGCCGCGTAAACCATTTTCTTCATTCATAAACAAAACCACGCGAATGGTGTGTTTTGGTTTATAATTTATTTTTTTGAATAATCGCAGTACTTCCATACTTTGCACTACTCCTGCCCCATCGTCCTGCGCGCCATCGCCAACATCCCAACTATCTAAATGTCCGCCAACCACCATATATTTATTAGGATAGGTGCTACCAGTAATTTCACCAATTACATTAAATGACGGCACATCGTCCCAAGTTTTACAATTTTGCTTAAAATAAAACTGCAGTTGTGGTACAAGTTTCAACAGCCCGCTAAGATAATCTGCATCTTTAGTACTAATTGCTGCTGCCGGAATTTTATTTGCTTCCGTAGTGTCGCCATAGCTCATTGCGCCCGTATGTGGTGTATAGTCACTTTTTAATGATAATGAACGCACCAAAACGCCTATTGCACCATACTTAGCCGCTTGCGCTGCTCCTGCATAACGTTGGTCTGCTGCGCCGCCATAAGCGTGACCTGTATGAATTAAATCTGGCTGCATTGGGCGGTTGAAGAAAACTATTTTACCTGCAATTTTTTCCTTTCCTAAAGTTGCCAGCTCTTCAAAATTCTGAACTTCCACAACTTCCGCTTTAATGCCTAAGTTAGGAGTGGGAACAGAACCCCCAAGTGCTAAAATATTTGTTACCGTTTTTTCGCCAGAGGGCGATTCTATGTAGGCGTATTCTTTAAAACCACGAGTCCATTTTGGAACCATTACGGGCTGTAGCCAAACTTTGTCGAAACCAAGTTCTTTTAATTCTGCTTCCGTATATTTTACAGCTTTTTCAGCTTCAAAGGAACCTGAAAGTCTGCCACCTATTTCGTTAGAAAGATGATCCAGCCAATCATACGCTTTTCCGTCGGTTAACGCTGCATTATAAAGTTTTTTCATCATTAAAGAATCTTGAACCGCATTCTGCGAAATGCTTGCTGATGAAAGAAATAAAAAGAAAAGTAATGTAGAGATTGGGAAGATTTTCATGGATAGAATTTTAAAAGAATTTGTTCTCGACTGCGTTCGAACAGAGAGAAATATGTGTTAAAACGAAAATACAATTAACTATTTTTAAGGCGTTCGCGGTATTCGGAAATTTTGGCTTTTATATCGTCATCTAGTTCCGGCTCTTTGATGTCTTTATATTTTTTGAGCTCTTGCAGCATAATTTCAGCAACTATAACTCGCGCGGTGTCTTTATCGTCTGAAGGAATAATATACCAAGGCGCATTCGGTTTTGAAGTGCGGTTAATTGCCTCTTCATAATATTTTCGGTAATCTTCCCACAAAGCGCGTTCGTCAAGATCGCCTGGGGAAAACTTCCAGTTTTTATCTGGCCTATCTAATCTTCGGAGTTGACGATCCTTTTGTTCGTCTTTGGAGAGATTTAAAAAGAATTTGAATATGACCGTTCCATTTTGTTGAATCGTCTTTTCAAAATCGTTGATCTGCTGAAAGCGTTTGTCCCAAAATTTGTCGTCAATATCTTCCAAACTATTTACATCGGGCAAATTTTCGCCAAGAATATATTCTGGGTGAACTCTTGTTACCAGCACGTTTTCGTAATGTGTTCTGTTGAATACGCCAAACTTTCCGCGTTCGGGTAAAGCAATGTAATGGCGCCAAAGATAGTCGTGTCTTTTCTCTAGTGCAGTTGGCGTTTTAAAACTATGAACGACAACTCCACGTGCGTTAAAATCTTTAAATACTTCGCGAATAAGACTGTCTTTTCCTGCGGTATCCATTCCTTGAAGGCAAACCAAAACGGCGTATTTTCCGTGTGCGTATAAGGTATCTTGAAGTTTACCCAGCTTTCTTCGGGTGTCTTCTAATTGTTCTTCCAGTTCGTCTTTAGACGCTTCTAAATCCCAAGTATTTAGAGTGCCATCCAGTTTTATGGTTTCGGTAACTTTAAAATCTTCAATTTTTATTTCTTTCATAGCGCTGCTGATACTGTGAATACTTTAGATTTTTTTGAAACTTTTGAGGCGATTGTTTCATTATCCGTATGAAATTAAACAATAAAAATTAAACGCCGAACACACAAACCTTTAAACTATATGAATTCTCAACGCCAGCAGAAAGCTTCACCTACTAATGGACTCATTTACTAGCGAAGAGTTTCACATCTTCAACACTAATTTCTTTTCCGCCTAGAATAATTAGACGCTCCACAACATTACGAAGCTCACGGATGTTTCCAGTCCACTCATACTCCTGCAATTGCTTTATGGCTTTAGCGGTAAAATTCTTTTTAGCTGTGCCGTGTTCGGTTGAAATTTTTTCAGAAAAATAATCTACTAATAAAGGAATATCGTCTCTTCTATCGTTTAAAGACGGTACTTTTATAAGGATAACCGCCAATCTGTGATACAAATCTTCACGGAAGTTTCCTTCGGCTATTTCTTTTTTTAAATCCTTATTTGTTGCTGTAATAACCCGAACATCTACCTTAATATCCTTATCGCTACCTACGCGCTGCACTTTATTTTCTTGCAATGCTCGAAGCACTTTTGCTTGTGCAGAAAGACTCATATCGCCCACTTCATCTAAGAATATTGTTCCGCCGTTTGCGGCTTCAAATTTTCCTGCACGGTCTTTAATTGCTGAAGTAAATGCACCTTTTACGTGGCCGAAAAGCTCGCTTTCAATTAATTCGCTTGGGATTGCAGCACAGTTAACCTCTATCATTGGGCCATTGCTTCGTTCACTTTTTTGGTGAAGCCAATGTGCTACCAATTCTTTTCCGGTACCGTTGGGGCCAGTAATCAAAACGCGGGCTTCGGTGGGCGCCACCTTCTCGATCATTTCTTTTATTCGCTCAATTTCTGGCGATTCACCAACCATTTCGTAGTTTTTCGAAACCTTCTTTTTGAGGCGCGTATTTTCAACCACCAATTCTTTTCGGTCTAAAGCAATACGAACTGTGTTAAGCAATCTATTTAAATCTGGCGGTTTCGAAATATAATCGAATGCCCCCAGTTTCATTGTATTTACTGCGGTTTCAAGATCTCCGTGGCCGGAAATCATAACCATCGGTATTTCTGGTTTTATCTTTTTTACAGCTTCCAAAACCTCCACGCCGTCCATTTTTGGCATTTTAATATCGCAAAGCACCAAATCGAAATCTTCATTTTTGATAATTTCCATTCCGGCAAGGCCATCTTCGGCTTCAAAAACCTCGTATCCTTGATTTTCTTCGGAAAGAATTTTCACTAAAACCCTTCTAATTGCTGCTTCGTCTTCTATTATAAGTATTCTCGCCATTAATATTTAAATTTTAAACCTGCCCTAAAATAAGGCGAATTTTCGGTATTAATTTTATAAACTTTTTTGCCATCGCCATCTTCCAATCTAAAATCGTTATAAACCGAGTGCGCTGCATAACCATAAAACAAAAGATGTTCGGTAAAGAAATGCTCGTAACCCAAGCCTAAAAGACCAATTGTCAATTGTATACTTTCGGCAACTGTGCCATCTTCGCCAAGGTTTCCTACGGGATCAAAATTTTGCTGGATATTGGCATAAATGTTATCCAACGTAGCAAATGCCTGTAAAGCATCTTTATGATTGTCATTTAAATAATGCCTAACGTTCGTTTTCGGCACTCCCAGCGTATATGTCCAATTAGGGTGAAATTCTTTATAATAATTTAATAAGGGCAAAGGGTACCATCTTCCGGGAGTAGTGGAATAAACAAGTCCAGCTATAAATCTATAAGGTTTTTCGCCCTCTTCAATAGTATTTTTATTATCGTTTATGGCGTAGGCTCCAACTTCATAAATAAAATCGTCGCTCATCAAACTACCTTCAAAATCACTTTGAATTTTAACCCCAGCCTTAGCTCCAAAACGCCAATTTTCGTTCTGCATCCAAGTGTAGCCTACGTATCCGTCCATTTGTTTAACAGAGGTAACTAGATTATTTTGAATATTTTCAGAGGGAGGTACTGAACCCATAAAAGCCGAAAGATCTTCACTGTCTTTAATATTTATGTCTACGTATCGGTATTCCAAACCAACAACAAAAAAACTTTTCTTTTCCTTATTAATAGGAATAGGCGCTTGTACCAGGGCACGATAACGATTAATAGAATTCTCCGACTTCGAAAAATTCAGGTTCAAATATTCAATTCTCGCCAAATCTGTAGTTTGAGCAGTCATTCCAAAAGCAAAAAGCAAAAGAAATGAGGCAATAAAAGTGTTCTTTTTCATAGTTTCTTTTTTTTATTATTAGGAAAATCACCGCCGATTTCATAGCATACTTCGGCAAGGATATTTTAGTATTTCAGCCACTTAAATATTTCTTTGTACGTTGGTTTTTTACCATACATTAATATACCTACGCGATAAATTTTAGCCGCAAACCAAACCATAGCAATGAATGTTGCGAATAAAATAACTACCGAAATAATTTGTTGCCAAAGCGGAACACCAAACGGAATACGCATTAACATTACCACTGGCGATGTAAAAGGAATATACGAGAAAACCTGCGAAACAGTTCCGTGCGGATTATCTATTACCGTAAAAAAGCCAACATAAACTGCCAGAATTAAAGGCATTAAAATAGGCATCATAAATTGTTGGGTGTCGGTTTCGTTATCTACAGCAGCACCTACCGATGCATACAAGGAAGCATATAACAAGTAACCGCCCACAAAAAACAACAGGAACATTACAATTAGATTTGTAATAGGCAAATTGTTGATTTCTATCATTACATTATTCATAATCTCTTGGGTCCCGCCAGCTACGCTATTTTCCAATACCTGTTGCGAGGGTGAACCAGCAGAAGGATCTATTCCAAAAACAGAGGTGACAACCGTCATTAAAACCAAAATTAACACCACCCAAACTACAAACTGTGTAATTCCGGCAAGTGTGGTTCCGAAAATCTTCCCCAGTAGCAATGTTCGCGGTTTAACAGATGAAATAATTACTTCAATTACGCGACTTGTTTTTTCTTCAATTACACTTCGCATTATCATATTTCCATAAATAATGATAAACATGAAAAGCAAATACCCTGCGGCACCGCCAAAAATTAGCTTAAGACCCGAGCCAAGTTTTGATGTTTCCTTTCCTTTAAAGGTTTCTTGGTTGGCCCTAATATTTATGTGAAGGCTTTTAATGGTTTCTGAATCAATACCAGCTTCCCTTAATTTTAGGTTGTTTACCTTATTTTCAAGCAAATCATTGATGTCGCCCATTAATGACAACGATGGCGAATCTTCAGAATAAAAGGTAATTTTTTCTGAAAGTTGATCGAGACTTTCCGTTTTTGGAATGTACAAAAGGCCGTAAATCTCACCGTTTTCAGCTATTTTTTTTGCATCTTCCAACTCTAATCCACTTAGCATTTTATACTGTAAATGTGGCGTAGAGTTGAATTCATCTGCAAACATTCCACTCTCGTCCAATACTGAAATTTGACGAACGGTATCGTTGTTAAGACTGGATAAATATGCTACCAAAGCAAAAATACCAACGAAAATAAGCGGGCTCAAAAACGTCATCACAATAAAGGATTTATTGCGAACTTTGGTTAGGTATTCCCTTTTTATTATTAGAGGAAGATGGTTCATTATTGGTTAATTTTTTTGGATGGTTTCAATAAAAATGTCACTGACAGATGGCACCACTTCTACAAAGTGGGTTAATTGTCCAAGCGAAGTTAAATAGTTTACAAAATCGTTAGGCGAAACTGAATCTGGTTTCTTTATTTTGTATTGTAATTCGTCATTGATACTTGTAAATGTAGCTGGGAAAATTTCAAATTTTTCCTTTAACGAAGCCGTAGCTTCTAGGGGATTTTGAGTAATCAAACCAATTTCGAAAGTATTGTTTCTATATTGACGCTTTATATCGATTAATTTTCCATCCAATATTTTATTCGATTTGTGTATTAGCGCAATATGATCGCACATTTCCTCCACCGATTCCATACGGTGCGTTGAAAAAATTACCGTTGCCCCGTCATCGCGAAGTTTAAGAATTTCATCTTTAATTAGATTGGCGTTTATTGGGTCGAAACCACTAAATGGTTCGTCAAAAATTAATAGTTTCGGTTCGTGAAGCACGGTAACTACAAATTGGATTTTCTGCGCCATCCCTTTAGATAGCTCCTGGATTTTTTTATCCCACCAATCGCCTATATCTAACCGATCAAACCAATATTTTAATCTTTCTTTAGCCTCTTGTTTTGTTAGCCCTTTAAGCTGCGCCAAGTATAGTGCCTGCTCCCCGACTTTCATAGATTTGTAAAGACCGCGTTCTTCGGGTAAATAACCAATGTTTTTAATATGATGTGGCTGAAGTGGCTCTCCGTCGAGAATAACCGAGCCAGCATCGGGCATTGTAATTTGGTTGATGATTCGTATAAGGGTAGTTTTTCCGGCCCCATTAGGACCCAGCAAGCCAAAGATGCTTCCTTTTTCTACCTCGATGGATACATCGTTTAGCGCTTTGTAATCGCCGTAGATTTTAGAAACATTGTTGACTACTAAAAGTTTTTCCATAAAGTTAAATTGTTCTGTAAATATATTGATTTGAATGCACCCTAAAGTTTAAAGGGGTAAGATTTATGATTTTTTTTAGACAATAGAAAAGGCAAAAACGAAAGAGAAAAAAATAATGCCTTGGAAATGGTCACTTCAAAAATTCCAGCTATGGGGGCCTAAAAACAAAACCCACCCAAAAATAAATTCTTGGGTGGGAAAAAAAATTGCTATGAAAAAGAAAAATTATCACTTCTAAGACGAAGCGACATTTCAAATATATGCAAAAATATTTATTTAACGTTTAATTAAGAGAACATATCTTTTACTTTCTCAAAAAACGACTTGTCTTCTTTTTCTGGTTTCGGTTGAAAATGCTCGTCATCGCTCATTTTCTCAAAAAATTCTTTCTGTTCTTTTGAAAGAGATTTGGGTGTCCAAACGTTTACATGAACTAACAAATCGCCAGTTCCGTATCCATTGATACTAGGAATTCCCTTACTTCTAAGTCTTAAAATCTTTCCACTCTGGGCACCACTATCAATCTTGATACGCACTTTTCCAGTAACGGTTTCAATTTCTTTTGAAGTACCCAAAGTTGCTTCAGAAAAACTTATATATAAATCATAATGCAAATTGTCGCCTTCACGTTGTAAATAATCGTGTGGCTTTTCTTCAATGGCAACCAAAAGATCACCAGGAATTCCATTGCCTGGCGCATCGTTTCCTTTTCCAGAAACTTTTAGCTGCATGCCATCTACTACACCTGCTGGTATTTTAATAGATACTGTTTCTTCAGTCACCAACATTCCATCGGCGTCTGCATTTGCTGGCTTAGAATCTACAATCTGTCCAGATCCACCGCAAGTACTACACGTAGCAGCAGTTTGCATACGACCCAAAATTGTATTTTGAATTCGTGTTACTTGCCCTTGACCATTGCAAGTAGAACAGGTTTTGTAGGTTGTTCCGTTTGCTAGTTTTTTGCGTTTTACTTTAATCTTTTTCTCAACACCATTGGCAATTTCTTCTAAGGTAAGCTGAACGCGTATACGAAGGTTACTCCCCTTCATGGTTCTGCGGCCACCGCCACCAAAACCGCCGCCGCCAAAACCGCCACCGCCAAAAATATCTCCAAACTGACTGAATATGTCGTCCATATTCATTCCGCCGCCGCCGAATCCGCCGCCACCGCCGCCATTTTCGAATGCGCGATGCCCGTACTGATCGTAACGAGAACGTTTGTTGGGATCGCTCAATACTTCGTAAGCTTCCGCAGATTTCTTGAACTTATCCTCAGCTTCGTGATCGCCCGGATTTTTATCGGGATGATATTGAATTGCCTTTTTTCGGTATGCTTTTTTAATTTCCGCCACTGTGGCGGACTTTGATATATCTAATATTTCGTAATAATCTTCCTTCATATTATTGTCCTATAACTACTTTTGGATAGCGAACTATTTTATCGCCTAATTTGTATCCTTTTTCTACTACATCTATAATTTTACCCTTTAGCTTAGCATTCGGGGCTGGAATTTGTGTAATCGCTTCGTGAGATTCTGAATCAAAAACATCGCCAGCGTTAACCTCCATTAAATAAAGCCCTTTAGACTTTAAAGTTTCGCTCAGTTTGTTATTGATAAGCCCAACACCCTTAAACAGGCTGTCGTTCTCACTTTTTTCAATTTCTTTTAATGCGCGCTCGAAGTCGTCTAAAACTGGCAACAACGAAGTTATAACGTCTTCACCTGCAGTTTTAAACATTTCAATGCGTTCGCGAGCAGTGCGTTTTTTAAAGTTTTCAAATTCAGCAAAAAGACGCAAGTAGCGGTCCTTTTCGTTTTGAAATTCTTCTTGTAACTCTGTAAGTGCATCGGTTACTTTTTCCTCGGCAATTTCCTGCTCATTTATATCCTGTTCGTCAAAACCTAAATCCGCTTCGCGTTGGGTTTCATTCAAATTATCGTTTTTGCTCATAGTAGCGTATGTTTCAATTTTTTCTGAAGGGAGCAAAAGTACTGCCATTTGTTATAAAATGTCAAAATGTCACAGGGTTTTATTTAATACTTCCTTAACTGAATTATTGACTATTAATCATATTTTTGCATCCTAAATTATAAACTTGAATTTATGAAATCTACATTTTTTAAAATTACTTTAATGGCCGTTCTTGCAGTTAGTGCATTTTCTTGCAAAAACACTGAAAAGGAAACAGCTACAACAGTTGGAGAAGCTGCACAAGCTACCGAAACTGCTACTGCATACTCAGTAGACGCTGCTGCATCACAAATTATGTGGGAAGGTGCTAAACCAACTGGCAAACACCACGGAACTATTAGCCTTACTTCTGGAACAATTCATTTAAACGATGGAAAGGTTGAAGCTGGAAACTTTATTATCGATATGAATAGTATTAATGATGAAGATTTAGAAGGAAAAGAGAAAGCAAACTTAGAAGCACACTTAAAAGGTACTGTTGAAGGTAAAGAAGGTGACTTTTTTAATGTAACTGAATATCCAACTGCTAAATTTGAAATGACAGGTCTTGAAAATAATATAGTTAAAGGAAACTTGACTATTAAAGACAAAACCAACGCTGTTGAATTTCCTGCAGTTGTAACAATGGATGGTGATAAAATGACACTTAAAAGTGAAGCTTTTGAAATAGACAGAACAAAATGGAACGTGAACTACGGCTCAAAATCTATTTTCCCAAGTTTGGGTGACAAATTTATCAATGACGTTATTAAAATTAATGTGTTGTTAGTTGCTACGAAAGCATAATTGCTTAGCATATAAATAATAAAGAGAGCGGCATATGCCGCTCTCTTTTAGTTTACAGTAAATCCTGCAAAGTGTTTTCTAAATTGTAGTATTTAAAATGATACCCAAGTTCTTCTATTTTATGCGAACTGACCAATTGTCCTTCCAACACCAAAACAGACATTTCGCCTAATAATAGTTTTAAAGCGAAACTCGGAATATTTGGCAACCACAACGGACAATCTAATTTTGTAGCAATCATTTTGGTCATTTTTTTATTTTGCACAGGATTGGGTGCTACGGCATTGTATTTTCCTTCCAACTGATTTTTAAGAAGAAATAGATAAATGCCTGCAATATCTTCAAGGTGTATCCAAGATTGCCACTGCTCGCCACTTCCTAAAGGAGCACCAACTCCGTATTTAATTGGTTTAACTAGTTTAGGCAAAGCGCCACCATTTTTTGCTAAAACCATTCCTGTACGCACTTTGCTAACTTCCATGCCCATTCCTAAGCTTTTGAATTTTGCGGCAGCAGCTTCCCATGCAACTACAACTTCTGCCAAAAAAGTATCGTCAACTTCTTTGTCTTCTTCTGTGTATAGTTTTGTTTTTGAATTGGGATAGATGCCTATGCCGCTAGCTGAAATAAAATGCACAACGCTGTGATCTATTTTTTTGAGAGTTTCATAGATTAAGTTCATACTCTCAATGCGGCTATCGAGAATAATCTTTTTGTATTTTTTGGTCCATCTTTTTGCGATGGATGCTCCCACTAAATTAATTATTGCTTCCGCACCGTCAAAAGCATTCGTATCAATTTCACCGGTATCAGGATTCCAATAAAATCCTTTATAATTTTCAGTGTTTTTAATTTTCTCTTTGCTTGTAGTGAGGTAGTTAACTGCAATTCCTTCATGGTGACATTGCCTTACTAGCTCTGAGCCAATAAGACCCGTGGCCCCCGTTATTAATACCTTCTTGATCATAAACTTAAATTTATAAATTCAAATACACCTGACAAAGACCATTAACGGAAGATTGTGAAATTTAGAATTTACAGGTGGAGAATTAAGTCATTTCGATGCATTTCGAACCACTTATTTCAATTTGAATTTTGAACTATGAATCTTAAATTTTCGTGCCCCGCAACATTTCTTTTTTACCGGGTGGGCCTTGAAGACGTTCCACTTTAAAACCAACTGCCTGCATGGCACGTCGTGCGTTGCCATTGGCCGCGTAGGTTACTAAAACACCGTTAGGTTTTAAAGAATTATACATTTTCTGAAAAATTTCTTCAGTCCAAAGTTCGGGCTGTACACGAATGCCGAAGGCATCGAAATAGATTAAATTGAAAGAATTTTCATCTGTAATTTCAGAAAAGAGTTTTTGTTGTTTTGTAAGTTGAAAATTTTCAGAAACAGTGGTTTTTTCTTCCCAAGCGGAAAGATGCATTTCATTAAATTTTTCTTCGGAAGTATTTAAAAGCGAAGTATAGTTGAGCGCGTTGATTTCCTCCATTTCTAATGGATATGCTTCAACACCCGTATAATTTACTTTAAACGGATTTTTTTCGGTTTCTAAAAAAGTGAGATAAGCATTTAGCCCTGTGCCAAAACCAATTTCGAGAATTGATACCTCGCCCATTTCATTTTCAGAAAACCAGTGGTAAAGCCCTTCTTTTATAAAAACATGAAGAGCTTCGGCTATTGCACCGTGCTTAGAGTGGTATTGTTCATCCCACTCTGCAATGTGCAGCGTGTAAGAGCCGTCGCCCGTTTTAAATAAGGTTCGTTTCAAAAGTTATTGTTTTGCCTCTTCAGGAATAAGTACGCCATTAGCTTCAAACGCAAGGGTGCGCTTAACTTCAGTAATAGCAGCGATTTCTTCAGCAGTTGCACCGCCATCTTCGGCATAATGACGTTGATCTTCAACGCTCATTTCTTCAATATAAGCTTTTCCTTCGGCGATAATCTCTTTGCCTGCAATGTCTTTTGGCATAAAGAAACCATAATCTTTAAAACGCACCATCGCTTCTTTTTCACCCATATCAACTTTCATCCAGCAACCTTTACTTTGGCAAACTTCCTTTACTTGGGTGGTGAATTTTACATTTATAGTGTCGCCAATTTTTAAATCGTTATATCTTTTTGCAATAGCTGATTTATCTAAAACATCTTGGTTTGTTATTTTATCGCCAAACGTTTGATAGTTCACTGCTATCTCTTCCGTTTCTAGTGCTGGCTTGTCTTCTGTTTTCTCGTTTTTGCAACTAACTAAAGCTACCATTAGGGAAAATACAACTAGTATTTTTTTCATATTGAAGTTTTTAATAAATTATTGATTGGTAATGCTTTGCAATTTTAATGATTTTTTGAATTTTATATGGTCTAAATTTTACCTATTTTTACCAAATAAACACTTTTCTTCATGAATCCGTCTACGACACAAAAACTAGATATCCAAAAAGTTGCATCTTCAAGAATTGGAGAAGTAGATTTCAACGATCTTACTTTCGGAAATACTTTCACCGATCACATGTTTGAATGTGATTACAAAGATGGTGCTTGGCAAAACCCGACCATTAAACCATACGGTCCGTTAACCATTTCGCCGGCTGCAAAAGTTTTTCATTATGGGCAAGCGGTTTTTGAAGGCATGAAAGCTTTCAAGGATGAAGATAATAGAGTTTGGCTTTTTAGACCTGAAGAAAATTTTAATCGAATAAATAAATCGTCCACACGGATGGCCATTCCAGAGTTCCCGAAAGATATTTTCTTTGAGGCGTTAACTACCCTCGTAAATATTGATAAAGATTGGGTACAACAAGGTCTTGGAAATTCACTTTACATTCGTCCGTTTGTAATTGCAACACAAGTTGGCGTTTCTGCATCGCCTTCAACAGAATATAAATTCATGATTTTAATGTCGCCAGCGCAAGCTTATTACACAGGCGATGTTAGAGTAGTAATAGCAGAACATTACAGCCGCTCGGCAAATGGTGGTGTAGGTGCAGCAAAAGCAGCCGGTAATTACGGCGCACAATTTTTCCCTACTAATTTAGCCCGCGAAAAAGGCTTTCATCAAGTTATTTGGACAGACGCCAGCGAGCATAAATTATTGGAAGAGGCCGGAACAATGAACGTATTTTTTAGAGTGAACGACACACTTTTAACCGCTCCAGTTAGCGATAGAATCTTAGATGGTGTTACTCGAAAAAGTGTTTTGGCACTTGCAGAAAGAGACAACATTACTATTGAAGTAAGACCAGTTTTAGTTTCTGAAATTGTGGAAGCTGCTAAAAACGGAAGTTTAAAAGAAATCTTTGGAGCTGGAACTGCAGCAGTTATTAGCCCAGTAAGCGCTTTCAGTTATAAAGAAACCGTTTATGACATCGAAAAACAGGAAGATGGTTTTGCTTTGCAATTCAAAAAAGAATTGATGGACATTCAATACAACCGCAGCGACGACCCTTTTGGCTGGAGATTTGAAGTAGTTTAACTGAAAAACAAAAACATATTTAAAAAAGTCCAAAACGTAAAGTTTTGGACTTTTTTGTTGGCTACTTTTCAAGAATGGATTTAATATTCGGTTTAAAATAATTGGGACCTTTTAAAACCTTTCCATCTTCACGATAAATAGGCTTTCCATCTGCGCCCAACTTGCTCATGTTACTTCGTTGAATTTCATTAAACACTTCTTCAATTTTATCCTGCATTCCATGTTCAATGATAGTTCCGCATAAAATATAGAGCATATCGCCCAGTGCGTCTGCAACCTCAACCAAATCGTTATTATTTGCGGCTTCAAGGTATTCTTCGTTCTCTTCGCGCATAAGTTCGTAGCGCAATAAGTTCTTTTTTAAGTCTAAATTGGCAGTTGGCGTATTTTGTATTCCAAGGCTAAATGCTTTATGAAATTCAGTAACTGCGTTTATTTTATTCTTCATATTAAAGCCCTGATAGAAGGGTGATTTTTAAATTAGTATTGTATTTTTGACAACTGTAAAACTACAAATTTATGTTTAGTACCGGCCAGTGGGTTTTTGCTGTTTTATTTTTTATTGTCTTCGTAATTGTAATGATTTTCAGTTACCGCGGAGATAAAAAACTTCACAAAAAATACTATAAAGGTAGTTTTTGGATACTGCTAGGTTTTATAGCATTCATCCTTTTTCTGTTAGTTGTAAAGACATATTTAAAAAAATAACTTTTTAGCCGAGCTCGCTATTCTCTTAGTGCTCGCCTACTTTTTATTCGATTCACTACAAAAACATTCGTATAAATTTCCTGCTAAAAATACCTACTAGTAGGTATTTTTTGGAATTCCCCCCTACCCTATATTTGTCTAAATCCATTCGAAGTTTGCTATTTTAAAAACTGAAAAATGGAATCTGTTTGATTAGGCATTCTATTTATATAGAAGAAAAAACCTAAAAGTGCATTGTGAAATTTGAAACATCCTGAGCAATATATACTCTTTGGGGAGAGAGGAAACGATTGCAATAAGACTAAGCGATGCACTACGGGTTTTCTCAGAAATTAACCAGAAACTTGACAATCAATGCATAAAATTTAAAAGTGAAAACGAACAAAACACTAACCTTAATCCAAATTATATTATGAAAAAACTAATGTATTTATTTCCGTTTTTAATAATTTTCTGCTTCTTTTTTATAAGTTGTGAAGAAGAGGAAGAGGCCGAACCTGAACAAGAAATCGTAGAGGTAAATGAAACTTCCATAATACCTTCTTCCTCTTTTGGGCGAACGAATAACTATTTAGGATGTATAGAAATTTCAAGCAGAATAACCAATATTTCGGTTTGGGATCACGGTACTGTAGACGGTGATATCGTTTCTATTATTGCAAATGGTAATGTAATTATAGACGAACAAACACTTAACGGTCCTTCTAGCCCAATAAGTGTTGATTATGATTTTGGGTATAATGGTTTCAATTACGTAACGCTTTATGCTCACAATTTGGGTGATATTCCACCAAATACTTGCACAGTTGCAATAAATGGAGTCGAGTTTGTTTTGGAAGCAAATCTGGATGCCAATGGAGCCGTTGATGTAATTATTGGAGGCTATGGAGTTGATTGCAGCGATGCTGGCGGCAACGGCGGTGGCGGCGGTGGCGGTGGCGGCGGAAGCAACAAAGGAGATGTAAAGTTTTGGACTAGCTCAGATTTTGGTTGTGGCCCAATTACCGTAAACTTAAGTGGCGTGGGCTCCAGTTCTATTTCTAGTTACTATACTTCTGGAACTCCAGATTGTGTGCCAGATGGTGCAGGCGGTAATTTTAGCGACTTAACACCAGGCACATACAATTATACCGCAAGTTGCCAAGGCTATAACTGGGATGGTACTGTTACCGTTACAGAAGACTCCTGCTTTAGAATGCAACTAACCTTGTAATTATTTCAATTATCTATTTTGAATATAGGCAAAAAATTGGTTTTCTAAATTGATAGCTAGATTGAAATAATATTTAATTCACAATATTTAAAAATACCCTTAATTGGGTATTTTTTTTTGTTTTGGCATAAATTAAATTTGAATACGAACTAATACCTGTTATTATGAAAAATTATATTCTTTTAACTGCTTTATTTACTTTCTCAATTTTAAGCTATGGGCAAGTAAAGACCTTAACAGACGATACAGTTGCCAGCGCAATTGAAAACAGTACCAAACCATTTATAATCGATTTTTACGCTACTTGGTGTGCACCTTGCAAAATAATGTCGCCTATAATGGAGGAATTGGCCGAAGAATATAAGGGTGAGGTTACTTTTTACCGAATGGATGTAGATGCTAACGAGACTGATGATTATCTAGGAATTGAATCTATACCCACGTTCTATTTTATTATGGATGGTGCCAATGTAGGCGTACAAGAAGGCTCACTTTCTAAAGAGAAATTTAGAGAACTTATAAACGAAAATTTTGAACTAACCACAAAGGCAACATTTGATGAATATAGTGATAAAGAAATAAGTGATAAATGGTTCGATTGGAGCTCGTTAAACCTTTTGGCTTGGCACGGTTATGAAGAACATAACGAAGCCGAAGTTCTTTCAAAATGTATTGAAATTGTGCTTCGTTCTATTCAACTAAATGAAAACAGTTACAATCTTGATACTTATGCCGCATTACTTTACAAAACAAAAGAATATTCAAAAGCTTTGAAACAAGCCAAAAAAGCAATTGAAAAGGCAATTGAAAACGATGAAGATTATACTTCCACGACGCTTTTAGTAAACCTTATTATTGAGCGATTATAAAAACGTATTACATTAACCAAAGTAATATTCAATTAAAAAAGCCTTCAAAATTACTTTTGAAGGCTTTTAAATTTTATAAATTGTACTCTTAGTTTACCGCTGGTAAATTGCTGTAATTTTCAGAATAGTAAGTCATTTGTTCTGCAAAACCTTTTGGCTGCTCTATAGTGAAACTTTCAATCTCACCATTGGCATCCATTTTTGGAACAAGTATAGGATTCACAAAACCGCTATAAGGCGCTGCAGTAAATTGCTTGTTGCGATCCAATATTTCTTTATGAATTTTTTGATCTACTTTTACACCGTAGGTTTCAACTAAATGCTCTACCGCTGCATAATCCCCTTCACTTTTAATTCGCTGTGTTTCGCGAAGCAATTGACCGAATAAGTCGTGAAGTTTATCGTAATCAGTGATATTGAAATAGGTTTTGCCGTCGCGCGTAATTTTTTCAATTACGTTGTCTGCTTTTCCTTTTTCAAAAACCCAAGAAGAAACCCACTGGCGGTTACGCATATGTGCTTCTTCAACATTATCGCCTAAATTCAAACGAATTAATTGCGTCATCAAACCGTTACGGATGTAACCGTCGTATGCGGCCATACCAACTTTTTTCCAATCATCAACCAATCCTAATTCTTGAAGTTTTGGGTTGTATAAATAGTAAAGACCAACTAAATCTGCACGGCCTTCTTCTAATGTAGACGCGTAGTTTTTTAATGTTTCTTTGGTTTCACCAACACCAGGATTCATTTGTCCAGATGCATGACCAATTACTTCGTGAAGTGCGGTGTGTAATTTATCGCCTATTTGCCCGTATTTTTCTTCCAATTCAAGTTCTTCGGCATCATTAACAAATTCTTTCAATCTGCCACTGCTTCCTGCATTGTTATAAGCTTCAATAATATTTCCTAATGAAACAGATTTACTACCCACAGCAGCGCGTATCCAGTTTGCATTTGGAAGGTTTACACCAATTGGCGTACTTGGTGAAGCATCACCAGCTTCTCCAGCTACATTTACTACTTTATAAGTTACACCTACAACGTTTTTCTTTTTGTGTTCTTCCATTAATGGCGAGTTATCTTCAAACCACTGTGCGTTTTCAGAAACAACTGCCATTTTTTCAGACATATCAAAATCTTTTAGTTGCACTACCGTCTCATACGAGCCGCTATAACCAAGTGGATCGTTATACACTTCAATAAAACTGTTTATGTAATCTATATTCCCTGCTGTTGCAGAAGTCCAAGCTACGTTGTAGTCATCCCACGTTTGAAGATCTCCAGATTTATAATATTGAATTAAAAGACCAAGTGCATCACCCTGTGCTTTGTTTTCGGCAACACCTTGGGCTTTTTCTAGCCATTCTACAATTTTATCTATTGCTGAGCCATAAAGTCCGCCAGACTTGTAAACCAATTCTTTAAGTTGTCCATTCTCTTTCACCAATTTTGAATTTAAACCAAAAGACAATGGCTTTTCAGGATTTGGAGAAATCTTTTTAGCATAAAAAGCTTCTACATCCTTATTAGTAACGTCTGGCCCATAAAAGTTAACGGCACTTTCAGCTACATTATCTACACCTTTTGCTTGGTTTACTTTTTTAGCATCTTTATCGTTAAAAATTACTTCAAAAGCTTCACCTTCCAAGGTTGTGTTGGTATCGGTTAAAAGTTGCTTTAAGTAATCTGAAGAAAATTCAGGCTTCATTTTAGCATTGGAATAATGGTGGTGAATCCCGTTACTAAACCAAACTCGCTTTAAGTAGGTTTCAAAATTTTTCCAGTCTTCAGAGTTTTTATCGCCGTTATAATTGGCGTATACATTCTCTAACGCTTTTCTGATAGTAAGGTTATGACGGTAGTTTTGATCCCAAATAATATCTCTTCCCGCTAGTCCAGCTTGCGTAAGGTAGTATACAAGTTTCTGCTCCTTTAGGGTAAGTTTTTCCCAACCCGGAATTTGATAACGCAATATTTTTATATCGCCAAACGATTCTACGTTGTAGTCAAATTCTGTGGTTTCAACTGCTTCCACTTGAGCTAAATCGTTTTCTGCTTTGTTGTCTTTACAAGAAAAAAACAATAAACCGCTTATTGCCATTGCAATAAAAAAGGTCTTCTTCATATTATAAAATTTTTAGATTCCCGCAAATGTACTAAATTAATAATCGCAATAATATTTTAAAAAAAACACTGCAAATGAGCGAGATTGATTGTAAAATGCGTCCATGATTTTTCACTATCTTAGCAACACCAATTAACACCCAACCAAATGAAAATATTAAAGTACTTATTTTTTCTTCTTCTCATTATTATTATCGGTAGCGCGATTTATTTCGGAACACAAGATGGAACATATGACATTCAGGATTCCGCAATAATTGC
Source organism: Aequorivita sp. IT1183 (assembly GCF_058068265.1). Lineage (NCBI taxonomy): Bacteria > Pseudomonadati > Bacteroidota > Flavobacteriia > Flavobacteriales > Flavobacteriaceae > Aequorivita > Aequorivita sp. IT1183. Next base: position 218,024 of record NZ_JBYRHS010000006.1, read on the forward strand.
AGCACCGCCAGAAGTTGTTTTCAGTAAAGTGAATAATTATAAAAGCTGGGAAAAATGGGGGCCGTGGAAAAAACAAGACTCTACCATGACTTTTACTTATGCCGAAAAAACTTCGGGTGAAGGCGCATCGTATTCTTGGGATGGCGAAATGAGTGGCGCTATGACTACAACAAAGGTTATTCCGAATAAAGAAATAGAACAAGATTTAACTTTATATACGCCTGCTGGAGAAAGAAACCCAAAAGTGTATTGGAAATTTGAAGATGCCGATGGCGGCACAAAAGTAACTTGGGGAATGAAAGGCGAACACACCCTTATTGATAAAGCATATTATTCATTAAGCGGTTTTGACTTTGAAACAGCGATGCACCAAATGAATAAATCTGGTCTTGAAGGAATTGCCGTTGAAGTAGCCGAAGATATGAAACAGTATTCCATAAATGTTGACGGTGTTACGCAATATGGCGGCGGTTATTATATGTATACAACTACAGTTGCTAAACAAGACGAGGTTGATGAAAAAATGGCTCCTTTAATGAATGAAGTAATGAGTTTTATTACCCAGAACAATCTCGCTATGGCAGGAAAACCTTTCACCATTTATAACGAAATAGACAATACAAACAACACCGTTATTTTTTCAGCGGCAGTACCTGTGAATGCGCAGGTTATTACGCCAGAAGGAAGTCCAGTTGTTTGTGGATTTATGGAGCGAGTAACGGCAGTAAAAATTTCGCTTAAAGGAAATTATGAACATCTTTCCGAAGCATATTTAAAAGGAAGACAGTACATTACTAAAAACGACCACCAAATAGACACAAACCGAAAAATGTTTGAAGTTTATATAACCAACCCAGAGGAGGTACTCAACCCCGCCAATTGGTTAACAGAAATTTACATACCAATAATCTCTGTACCCGAACCTATAGAAGAAGGAATGTAAATGAAGCAGTTAGCATTGGTTTTTTTAGGCGGCGGCTTGGGAAGCACTTTTAGATACGGGCTATCCAAGTATTTTAACAACTACGAAACTGGAATACCCTACGGTACTTTTGCAGCAAATATTCTGGGGAGTTTACTAATCGGAATAATTCTAGGACTTGCTTTAAAAAACGAAACACTTTCGCAAAATACTGTATTGTTTTTAGCTACAGGATTTTGTGGCGGTTTTACTACCTTTTCAACATTTGCTTATGAAAACCACCTTTTCCTAAAAAGTGGAGATTTTATGTCTTTTGCGCTTTATACTATTGCCAGCTTCGTTATTGGCTTCGCGATGGTTTTTTTGGGAATGTGGTTAGTGAAGGTAATTTAATGCTTCCCAAAATCTTTCACACCCGCTTCAATTCTAATTAATAAATCGTTTTCCTCTGGCGGTATTGGGCACGAATATCGTGGGCTGTAGGCACAATATGGGTTATAAGCTTTATTAAAATCAATGACTATTTTATCTCCTTCAGGAATACGCTGATCTAAAAACCTTCCTCCACCATAGGAGCCATCGCCACTCGTTAAATCTGTAAAAGGCAGAAAGAGATAATCGTCGTAACCTGGCTCATCGTATGGTTGCACACTTTTAAAAAGATTCAAAATAAAGTCTTTTCCTTCTAGCGTGAAATGTGCTTCGCCATATTTTACATATTCCGGTTTTCGCGCAGTTGTGGTTGGCATTAAAAACGGTTTCTCATCTGGTGTTCGGACAAATTTTGCCTCAACAATAAATTTTTCTTCAATGGGATAAAATACTAAACCTTTAAAGTTTTTGAAATCCTTTGGTTCTAAAATTGTGGTTTCAGGATTGCTGAATTCTTCATTTAGCTTAATTTGTTCTGCTTTGCTTTCAGAAATTAATTCTTCATTTTGTGCCGAAATAGTTACGCATATTAAAAAGAAGCTGAGAAATAATAGTAATCCTTTCATCTGTAGTTTTTAGTAAAAATATAAAAACTACAATTAGGCCTCCGTTTTATTTATAATTAATTTTTTCACTACATTTGATGAATAATTCATAAAAAATGAAAAATAACTCATACACCTGCCGCAAGTATCAGGTCATTTCTAGAAAGAAATGCCGGCGATGTATGTATTGACACTTTAGCAATTAATTTATTCAATATAGAAACGTCTCGGCTTTAACCGGGACGTTTTAGATTTATAACCTAGTATGAAAAAGATATATACCAACTATTTAGCAAATTTTCGCGGCCTCTCGCGAGAAATCTGGCTATTGTCTTTGGTTACGTTCATTAATCGTGCTGGGGCAATGGTTATTCCTTTTTTATCTCTTTATCTTGTAAATGTTGAAGGTTTCAATCTACCACAAGTGGGGTGGATTATGTCCTGCTTTGGTTTAGGTTCTTTGGTAGGCACATATATTGGCGGTAGATTAACCGATACAATTGGTTTTTATAAAGTTATTCTTGCGAGTCTATTTTTAGGTGGCGTAGGCTTTGTACTCTTGCAGTTTATCGAAACGTTTTATGGTTTTTGCATTGGTATATTTATATTAACAATGATGACGGACGCAGGACGACCCGCCATATTTGTTGCCGCAGACACCTACAGTAAACCAGGAAACATAACTAGATGTATAGCATTAATCCGGCTGGCTATAAATTTAGGCTTCTCCATTGGGCCATTAGTAGGTGGTTTAATTATAGCGCATTTAAACTATACTTCTCTTTTTTGGATTGATGGTCTTACTTGTATAATGGCGGCAATTGCTGTAATTCTTCTTTTACAACCGAAGAAACAAAAGGACAATAACGCCGGTAAAACGATCGTCGTTAAAGAAGGAGTTGCTCCTTATTTGAATAAATTATTTATACTGTTTTTCGTAATAATGGTGGCAAACAGTCTTGCGTTTGTTCAATATTTTTCGGTGATGCCGATATTTTACGAGCAGGTTCATTTTCTCTCTGAAGATGTAATTGGCTGGTTGCTATTTCTGAATGGAGCTACAATTGTAATATTCGAAATGCCTTTAATTGCTTGGTTAGACCGAAAACAGATTTCGAAAACTATGGCAACGTTTTGGGGAATATTTTTTCTCGGACTTAGCTTTTTAGTACTAAACTTAACAAGTTGGAGTGGTATATTAGTGGTAGCAATGCTACTAATGACACTCGGTGAAATGATTGGTTTTCCCTTTTCGAATGCGCTCGCATTAGAAATGGCTCCCAAAGGTAGAAAAGGAAGTTATATGGGTTTGTATAGTATGAGCTTCAGTTTTGCACATTTAATTGGCCATAATGGAGGAATGAATCTCGTAAATAGTTTTGGCTATTTTAACACATGGACGTTTTTCGCAATCTTCCTTCTTTTAATAGCTTTATTGACAATATGGCTCTACTTTCTGTTGAAGAAATCTAACACTGGAAATATCTAAATTTCAGTTTTTTATATGTGATTGTTTTTTCGCGCGGCGTTGTTTTCGCGAAACAATAACTGCATCAGCACATGAAATCATTAAGCCGATACTCGCAAAAAGACAAATTATCCTAACTACTTTAGCACCCGGAAATTCTAAACCTGTAAAACCTAATAATACTGATACAACAGTAATTATTAAAAAGTGAATAGTATAGTTTTTCATAACATTTTAATTTGTAGACGTATAGCTAATATACTATGAAAAATGATGCAGAATTCTTAAAAATAAACCAATTATTAACTCTTTAACAAAATCTATTTTAGTGGTTTCAAATCGTTGTTTTTAACCACGTGCGAAAGAACAATTTGGGTTTTGGTTTCGCCGTAAACAATCAGTTGGTCAATAAAAGTTTCTAAATGTTTTTGATTCTTGAGAACTACTTCCATTACAATATTTTCATTTCCAGTGATACGGTAACAATTTAGAACTTCGTCATAAGTTTTCACCACATCTAGAAATGGTTTTAACTTCCCCATAAAGGCTCGAAGGGTAATAATTGCTTTAAATTGATAGCCAGCTTCAAAGGGCGAAACAACAGTGAAATAACCAGTAATTATACCCGAATCTTCCATTTTTTTAATACGTTCCGACACCGCAGGCGAACTAATACCTACCTTTCTTCCTATTTCGGTACTGGGCTGACGCGCATTTTTTTGAAGACAATTTAAAATTTTCCAATTTAACAAGTCAATGCTCATATTAAAGTATATTTAAAAAAATCATTAATAATTAAATCAAATATACAATTTTGCTTTAATTATTATTGTAAAATGTGCTGTTTAGTCCTTAAATTTGATACGCTTAAAAAAAGAAAAATGTCGTCCCACACCTTTGGAAAAAATTCGCAATCTGCTGTTTACTCAAAAGCATTAGATATATTCTCGTTGGCTAGAAATATTTCTGCCTACATTGGTCATGATTTAGCGCATTTACATAAAAATGGCTCTGAAGATCCGAATATTTACTTCACGGGAGATATTGTACAACAATCTGTATCCTTAGGACCGCAAATATTAAAGGCCGAAAGCCAGCCGTTTTCCGAAGAAAAGCATAAATACGCAGCTTCGGTAATGCGATTATCAAATTTGCTCTATAAAAACTGCGAACGTTTAGAAAGAGTAAATAGTAACGGAAAAGATTTTTTACCATTACTTCGAAAAGAGCTTAAAAAGTTCAGAAAACTTCAACATACTTGGAGGTTGACGCTGTAATTTACACTTCAAACATTTACCCTACTTCTTTCCATTTCAATTGTTACATTTGTAAAAGGCATAACTATTTATAAATGTTTGACGAGGAGAATGATTTCGATCCAATGGAGCGGCACAATCGCGTGCGGCAGATGCCCATTTTCATAAAAGCAGAGGAAATCAGGGAGTTAGTGCGGCATATTGTTACTTCTGTTGAAAAAACTGATATCGTCTTTAAACGTAAAGTTGAAAAGGAAATGTTAGCGCACAACCTAGATTACCTAATGGAAAACGCTTATACAATTCCTGCAAAAATTTCTGGTGCCGAAGCTGTTGAAATCTACGATCTTAAAATGGAAAATGCGGCTATTATTCGTAAAGCTGCTAGAGAATTAATTACCGACGTTCGTGGAATACAAATGCACGGTTTTAAGGATATTGAATATTTAGATTTGCTGCGAAAAGAGGTTGAAGAATTCAGAATACTTTTTGCTGAATGGGTGAAATCTTTTGACCCTTGGGATTATATTATAGACCGTTGGGGACTTTTCAACCCACCCGGCGTAAATTACGATGATCACGACCCCGATGATATTCCCTTCGACCCGAGCAACCTTCCCGACGAATTTTTTTCAGATTCCGATGATTTTGATGAAGACTGGGATGAAGAAAATCTCGATGACGAAGAAGAATGATTAGCGAACCAATCTAGGGTCCACACTAAATTTACCTTTTCGAACTACTTTAAGTTTCCCCGAATCTAAATGAGCTGGGTTAATAAGAATATTATTTTCTAGAGATAATATGGCTGAAGGCACCCGCATCGCTAAACTTTCTTGATTTTTTAACCATCCCGAACCGAACATTTGCAACTGGTTAACAGCTGCCTCCGTGGTCCATTTTGGATTTATAAAATCAATAGAAAGTACAGTTTTAATATCCTCATCTGGAATTTCAACTTCTAAAAACGAATAATCCAAAGGCAATTGTGCAAATTCAATATGTACTATTATTTCTAATAAACTCAGTGATAGGTTTTCTGAAAAATATAACATCGGATCGCCAATCTTATTCCATCTCCCTCCATATAAACGAGCCCCTTCACCCGATAAATCGTCGATATACTGTGTTTTAGCTATTCTGAAAATACGCACAATTATGAAGGAATTCCATGAGCAATACGCCCAAGGATATTTGTAACATGTTGAATTCCAAACCTTGTATCCAAAAAATCTAAAGGTTTTTGACCACTAAATATATAAGGTTTTGAATGTAACCAATTTCTAAAATTTTCGAGTGTTCCTAAAACCGCTATTCCTTCTGAAACCACTTCTGCAATTTCAAAAAGTTGTTCTGTATTTGAAACCCCCAAAAGATCATCATCTGCTTTTCGCTGCAACGTTCTATGAGAAATATGAAGCAAATCGCTCAATCTATCCATGGAAATATCTAAAACTTCACACAACGAATAAACAACGCTTTTAGGCAAACCTTTTCTGGTAATTGCAATAAGATCTATATCGCTATTTACCACTTGCCCTACCTGGGCAATACCTCCTAAAACCCCAACGATTCTATCGAAAGGGTTATTAATAAGGTAAAAGACTTCGGGTTCTTTAGCTAAATTTACATTAGTACGATTATCATAAGTTTCCACAATCACGACATTTGACACAAATATACGTATTTTTGTCGTGATTCAAAAATTTATTTACATATTTCGTCTATACTGCCCACCAACATCAAACAGGGCTTCGGTAATTTGGCCTAAGGAGCATATTTTAGTTGCATTCATTAATTGTTCAAACATATTTTCATTGTGAATAGCAGCAGTTTTCACTTTCTCAATTACGCTTGTTGAATTGTCCGCATGCATTTTTTGAAGATTTTTTAGGGTTTGTATCTGTACCTGCTTTTCTTCATCTGTTGCGCGAATAACTTCCGCTGGAAGAACTGTTGGCGAACCTTTGCTACTCAAAAAAGTATTTACCCCAATAATTGGAAAATCACCGTTGTGTTTTAAGGTTTCATAATACAAACTTTCCTCTTGAATTTTACTGCGCTGATACATCGTTTCCATAGCTCCTAAAACGCCGCCACGTTCAGTTATACTATCAAATTCTTTTAATACGGCTTCTTCAACTAAATCTGTCAATTCTTCGATAATGAATGAACCTTGAATAGGGTTTTCATTTTTAGCCAATCCAAGTTCCTTATTAATTATTAACTGAATAGCCATTGCTCGACGTACGCTTTCTTCCGTAGGAGTAGTAATTGCTTCGTCATACGCATTTGTGTGCAGCGAGTTACAGTTATCATAAATAGCATACAAAGCTTGCAAAGTAGTACGAATGTCGTTGAAATCTATTTCCTGTGCGTGCAACGAACGACCAGAAGTTTGAATGTGATATTTCAACATCTGAGCTCTAGGATTGGCACCGTATTTATTACTTAATGCCTTAGCCCATATTTTTCTAGCCACACGACCAATAACTGAATATTCAGCATCTATTCCATTGCTGAAGAAGAATGAAAGGTTCGGACCAAATTCGTTAATATCCATTCCGCGGCTTAAATAATACTCAACATATGTAAAACCGTTGGAAAGTGTAAAAGCAAGTTGCGTAATAGGATTTGCACCCGCTTCGGCAATGTGGTAACCACTGATAGAAACCGAATAGAAATTTCGAACTTTTTTCTCAATAAAATATTCCTGTACATCGCCCATTAAACGCAATGCAAATTCCGTAGAGAAAATACAGGTATTCTGTGCTTGATCTTCCTTTAAAATATCAGCTTGAACGGTTCCACGCACTTGCTGTAAAGTTTCAAATTTAATTTTATCGTAAACCTCCAAATCCAAAACTTGATCGCCGGTAACTCCTAGAAGCATAAGTCCGAGTCCATCATTGCTTTCAGGAAGTTCTCCATGATATTTAGGGCGTTCAATTCCTTTTTCAGTATAAAGGGTAGCAATTTTCTTTTCTACTTCCGCCTCTAAATCGTTTTCCTTTATATATTTCTCGCAATTTTGGTCGATAGCCGCATTCATAAAGAAACCTAACAACATTGGTGCGGGACCATTAATTGTCATACTTACTGAAGTCATTGGGTGACTTAAATCGAAACCCGAGTAGAGTTTTTTAGCGTCGTCTAAACAACAAATTGAAACTCCCGCATTACCTATTTTTCCATAAATATCGGGTCTTAAATCTGGATCGTTTCCGTAAAGAGTTACACTGTCAAATGCTGTGGAAAGCCTTTTGGCTGGTAAACCCATACTTACATAATGAAAACGACGATTTGTACGCTCTGGACCACCTTCGCCTGCAAACATTCTAGCTGGGTCCTCCCCTGTTCTTTTGAAAGGATAAAGTCCTGACGTATAAGGAAATTCACCCGGTACATTTTCTTGAAGCACCCATTTTAAGATGTCGCCCCAAGCTTGATATTTCGGTAAAGATACTTTTGGAATTTGTGTGTGCGATAGCGTTTCAGTATGTGTCTTTATATTTATTTCCTTTCCACGTACTTTAAAACTGTAAACTGGGTTTTTGTATTTGTTTACTTTATTGTCCCAACCGGTAATAATTTCCCAATTATAGGGATCTAAATTTAGCTTTTCACGATCAAATTCAGCAAGTAACAACTTCAACAGATCTTTATTTTTTTCAGAATCAACTATTGTTTCCGAAACAATTCCAGCTTTATCGAGTTCGGGTTGTTTCCCTGAAATTGTTTCAATTGTTTTGAAAATTCCATAAAGTCGCTGAGCTACTTCTGCTTGCTCCAAAGCTTTTTTGTCATAAGCTCTGTTATTTTCAGCTATTTCAGAAAGATATCGCGTACGCGCCGGTGGAATAACGAAAACTTTTTCTTCCATTTCTTCAGAAACATGATAATCGCTATGAAGCTCAGAATCAGTCTTTTCAGCAATCTCTTTCATAACAGCTTTATAAAGCTTATTCATTCCTGGATCATTGAATTGTGAAGCAATGGTTCCATAAACTGGAAGTTCATCTTGTGGTGTTTCCCACAACTGATGGTTACGAACGTATTGTTTTTTTACATCCCTAAGCGCATCCAAAGACCCGCGCTTGTCAAATTTGTTGATAGCTACCAAATCTGCAAAATCTAGCATATCGATTTTTTCGAGCTGAGTAGCTGCACCAAATTCGGGCGTCATTACATAAAGTGATACATCACTATGCTCTATAATTTCGGTATCGCTCTGACCAATACCAGAAGTTTCAAGAATAATTAAATCATATTCCGCTGCTTTCAAAACCTGAATTGCTTCAGATACATATTTAGAAAGCGCAAGATTGCTCTGGCGTGTCGCCAAACTACGCATATAAACCCTTGGAGAATTTATAGCGTTCATTCTAATACGGTCACCCAGTAAGGCTCCACCAGTTTTTCTTTTAGAAGGATCTACAGAAATAATACCGATGGTTTTTTCTGGAAAATCAATTAAGAACCTACGCACCAATTCATCAACTAACGAAGATTTTCCCGCACCACCTGTTCCGGTAATACCTAAAACAGGGGTCGTTATTTTTTGGTTTTTAATATGAATTTCATCTAACGCTACTTTTGCAACATCCGGAAAATTTTCGGCAGATGATATAATTCGTGCAATTGCACCTATTTCTTTATTCGCTAATTTATCAACTTCACCATTCAATTTATCGCCTATCGGAAAATCAGAACGCTCCACCAAATCGTTTATCATTCCTTGAAGTCCCATTTCACGTCCATCATCTGGCGCATAAATACGGGTTATACCATAATCTGTCAATTCCTTTATTTCTGATGGTAGGATTACTCCGCCCCCTCCGCCAAATATTTTGATATGACTGGCACCCTTCTCCTGTAGCAAATCATACATATATTTAAAGTACTCGTTATGGCCTCCTTGATACGAAGTTAAAGCTATTGCATTTGCATCTTCTTGAATAGCTGTATTTACAACTTCTTCTACACTCCTATCATGACCCAAATGAATCACCTCTACCCCAGTAGATTGTATAATTCGACGCATAATATTGATTGCGGCGTCGTGACCATCAAATAATGAGGCGGCTGTTACAATTCGTACTTTATATTTTGGTTTATAGGGATTTACCTTCTCCATGGCACATTTTTTTTTAAATTATGAAATGCAAATTTAGTCAAAACCTAACGAACATAATACTTTAGAACGCTATTGATATCACAAAAAAAACTAAAAACTATTGCGATATTTGAAGATTTTTGTATATTGCAGCATCAATATTAAACAATTAAAAACTTAACATTATGAAAAAAATTTACTTATTGGCTTTTGCTATAGGAGCTTTCACTTTTTCTGCTAATGCGCAGATAATCAATGACGACATGGAAGATTATACCCCAGGTCCAGTTCACGAAGACCATTGGTCTAGCTGGAGTGGTGGTGGTGGTGCTGAGGACATAGTAGCAACTACGGCTTTCGCTAACTCTGGTGCTCAATCAGGACTAATCGGCAGCAATGGTGTTCAAGATGCACTTTTACTTCTTGGAAATCAAACAAGTGGTGTGTATGACTTATCATTTATGATGTACATCCCAACTGACAGAACAGGTTACATTAACTTTCAAGGTGAAACAGAAGCTGGTGGTGCTGGAAATGGCGGTGCTGGTGTATTCAACTCAGGAAACATTACTTTTAACTTAGATGGTTTAAGCCCTGGAACTGTTGAAGATATTGATGCTGATGGAACAGTTTACAATACCTATGCTTACCCACAGAATTTCTGGTTCGAAGTAAAATTTCATTTTGACATTGACGTTCTTACTTATACATTGTCTATTGACGGTGTAGACGGTGCTCCAGTTGGTTTTGGAACAGACGGTACTGTAGGTGCAATAGATTTCTTCTCAATTGACGCAAACAACGAATATTATGTTGATGATATTATGTTTGATACTGCTTCAGCTGGTGTTGAAGATTTCGCAGTAGGTTCTTTCAGTGTTTATCCTAACCCAGTAAAAGATATATTGAATATCAGCTCTAAAGCTGCTGTTGACAATGTAACTGTTTACGATGTTTTAGGTAAAGTAGTTCTTACACAACAACCAGGAGTTATCTCTCCTAAAGTTGATATGAGCGGTCTTGCTTCTGGAGCTTACTTGGTTCAAGTAACTATTGGAAATGCTACAAAAACAGTTAAAGTTCTTAAATAAGATCTTTAAAAATTTTTATAAAAAGAGCCCTTCAATATTGAGGGGCTTTTTTTTATATTTGAATCTTACCTAATTTTGAAACTATGATCCTTAAAAAAATCTTTCTTTTCTGCTCTTTGTTTGTTGTAATTTCATGCGCAGAACTACAACAGGTAGTTAATACATTACCCACCCAAACTGTAATAGATCCTACAATGATAGCAAGCGGGCTAAGACAAGCCTTGGATCTTGGAATTGAAAAACAGGTAACTAAACTCACCAAAGAGAATGGTTTTTATTCAAATCAGTTAGTGAAAATCATGTTGCCTGCAGAATTGCAGAGAGTGGATCAAACACTTAGAGATATAGGTTTGGGCAGTTTGGCTGATGAAGGCATAAAAGCATTAAATAGAGCCGCAGAAGATGCTGTAAAAGAAGCAACGCCTATTTTTGTGAGCGCAGTAAAAGAAATTACTTTCGCAGATGCGAAAAATATTTTATTGGGCCCAGATAACGCGGCTACCAATTATTTGGAGCAGCGAACAAACTCTCAACTTTACTCAAAATTTAATCCGGTTATTCAAAGTTCATTCGCAAAAGTTGGAGCAGATCAAATCTGGACAAACATTATCAACAAATACAATTCAGTTCCCTTTGTAACAAAAGTGAATCCAGATTTAACAGATTATGTTACTAACCAAGCTTTAAGCGGAGTGTACAAAATGATAAGTATTGAGGAAAAGGATATACGAAACAATATTGCGGCGAGAACTACTACACTGCTAAAACAAGTTTTTGCTTTACAGGATTAAGAAAAAGGATTACTGGCATTAATAATGGCAAAGCTACTTTATGATTCCATTAACCTCTTGTTAATAGAAAGTTACCATTCGCAACACTACCTTTGTAGTGCATAAATAAGCTAGCATGTTTAATTGGTTTAGAAAAAAATCTAGGATTGAAGCATTAAAAGAAAGATACAGACTTTTAATGAAGCGTTCTTTTGAGTTATCCTCAAAAGATCCTCAAAAAAGTGAAATGGCACATAACCAAGCTAACAAACTTTTTCAGGAAATTCAATACCTATCGTTTAAACAAGCTGATAAATAATTAGGTTAATGCAGGGTATTAAAATACTTATAGGCATTTATTAATCGCGATCCGTACCAGCTAAAATACTCTCCATCTACCAATTTCACTTCAGTTTCAAATTCATACGCTAAAGTATCGATATCAGCTTCTTTAAATGGATAAGGCTCTGTGGAAAGAAGTATTAAATCGGCTTTCTCAAAATCGGATGCTTCTACTTCTGGGTAACGAGATTTCTTACTGGAGAAAACATTTTCAAAATTGTTTTCTTGCAACATAGAATTAATAAATGTTGCACGTCCCGCTGCCATATATGGATTTTTCCAAATTAAATAAAGTACTTTCTTAGACTCCGAAGATTGAACAAAGTCTTTATGCTTTTTACCTTCAAAATTTATCTCCGAGATTATTTCTGAAGCTTTTGAAGAAACCCCAAAAACATCGCCCAATAGGGCAATCATTTTAGTCGAATCTGAAATGGTTTCAATATCACTTATCCAAACTGGTGCAATATTCTCCAGTTCTTTCACCATTTCTTCGGTGTTTTCTTCTTTATTACAAATTATGATATCTGGCTGCAGTGACTCAATTTTCTGAAAGTTTACATTTTTGGTTCCGCCAACAATTGTCTTTTCACTTTTTAAATCTGCAGGATGAACACAGAATTTAGTAACGCCAACAATGGCATCGCGTAAACCGAGATCTACCAAAAGTTCAGTTTGGGATGGCACTAATGAAACAATGCGCTTCGGGGTTTCGGGAAGTTTTATGGTTCTATTTAATTGATCAGTAAATTCCATCAAGAATAGTCTTCATTTCAAGCTGCATATTTTTAGCCTCTTTGGCCGCAGCTTCAGCAAAATCAGTTCCATCTGAAGCATAAATAATTCCTCTGGAAGAATTAATTAGCAGACCAATATCTTCAGTTATTCCATATCTGCAGACCTCTTTTAGACTTCCGCCTTGGGCTCCAACTCCAGGAACCAACAGAAAACTATTTGGAACAATTTTACGAACCTCAGCAAGATATTCCGCTTTAGTAGCGCCAATAACATACATTAAATTTTCGCTGTTTTTCCAGTTTTTTGAAGTTTTCAAAACTTGTTTATAAACTTCTTCGCCTTCAATTTTTTTAGTTTGAAAATCGAATGCGCCCTCGTTAGACGTTAGGGCGAGCAAAATAGTATGTTTGCTTTCGAAAGCCAGAAATGGCTCTACAGAATCTTTGCCCATATAAGGAGCAACAGTAACCGAATCAAAACCTAAATCTTCAAAAAAGGCTTTGGCATAACGCGAAGAAGTATTGCCAATATCGCCACGTTTGGCATCTGCGATAGTGAAAATTTCAGGATATTTTTCGTTTAAATAATTTATCGTTTTCTCTAAAGACTTCCAACCCTTAATACCGTATGCTTCATAAAATGCCGTATTTGGTTTATAAGCCACCGCATATTGGTGTGTTGCGTCAATAATAGCTTTGTTGAAAGAAAAGATAGGATCTTCTTCTTCTAATAGAAAATCTGGAATTTTTTCAAGATCTACATCTAAGCCTATGCAAAGAAAGGATTTCTTGTTTCTGATTTCTGAAATTAAATTTTCTGTAGTCATACTGCTATATTTCAGAAGATTATTCGCTTAAAAACTTTCGCCTGTTTCCTTTAATTTTTCAGTATTACTTACCAATTGAAGCTCGTCAACTATTTCTTGAATGTCGCCATTCATAATATTCCCGAGGTTGTATAAAGTAAGGTTTATGCGGTGATCGGTAACGCGACCTTGCGAATAATTGTAGGTTCTAATTTTTGCACTACGGTCTCCACTGGTAACCATCGAGCCGCGCTTTAAAGCATCTTCGGCTTGCTTTTTCGCCAATTCCATATCGTACAATCTAGAACGAAGAACCTTAAATGCTTTTTCTTTGTTTTTATGTTGCGATTTTTGATCTTGACACTGTGCAACTATTCCCGTGGGAACGTGCGTTAAACGTACTGCAGAGTATGTTGTGTTCACCGATTGCCCTCCTGGTCCCGAAGAACAAAAGAAATCTACGCGAACATCTTTGGGGTTTACTTCTATATCAAATTCTTCCGCTTCCGGAAAAACCATCACAGTTGCGGCACTTGTGTGCACCCTACCTTGTGTTTCGGTTTGTGGAACACGTTGTACACGATGAACTCCCGCTTCAAATTTAAGGGTTCCGTAAACATCTTCGCCTTCAATTTCAAGGTGAACTTCTTTAAAACCGCCGCTAGTTCCTTCGTTAAAATCTATAATATTGGTTTTCCAACCTTTACTTTCACAGTATTTGGTGTACATTCTTAAAAGATCGCCCGCAAAAATACTCGCTTCGTCGCCTCCGGTACCTGCCCTAATCTCCATTACAGAATTCTTGCTGTCTTCAGGATCTTTCGGCACTAAAAGAAATTTTATCTCTTCGTCTAACTTTGGCAAAAGAGTGTTCGCCTCTTCCATTTGTAGTTTAGCCATTTCTACCATTTCGGCATCGCTACCGTCAGCTAAAATTTCCTCAGCCTCGGTTATATTGTTTGTAAGCTCCAAGTATTCTGATCTTTTATCCATCAAAATTCTTAAATCCTTATATTCCTTGTTCAACTGAATATAGCGCTTTTGATCACTCATTATATCTGGTTGAATAATAAGGTCGCTTACCTCGTCGAATCGTTGTTTTATTATTTGAAGCCTTTCTAACATAGAGATTTTATAATGGGTGCAAATTTACAATTTTAACCGAAACGAAACTAATGGTAAATCTTTCAATTTTCATGGAAATTTTTTAAAAATTCGAAGATTGGAAAATGTGGTTTAAGAATTATTAGTTTCTATATCCTTCTGATTCCTTACTTCTAGAAATGAAAAGTAAACCAATACACAAAGTGATAACGCATATAAAATTCGGGCTAAGTAAACAAATGTACTACCAAAAACAAGATCGTAATACCCAATACCTCTAAAGACGCCAGAAAAAACTAGTAAAAGCACCAGAATCATGAAGCTCATGGATTGCGATGTATTGTAAATATGATTGTGAAACAAAGCGAAAAACCCCAATAAACTACCCGTTATTCCACTTAAAAGCATGAAAAAATATTGCGTCTCATTTAACGTCATTTCTTTCATTGCTCCTATCAATTGTATAAATAGAAAGCCGTTAACAAATAATATCAGGACAAAAAAGAGCGTGAATATTTTGGTGAAATGCTGTAGTTTGATTTTCGGAATAATGTACCAGAAAAATGATAAATAAGAAAGAAAGGCCAAAATCATTGACGTACTAGCTATTAATCCATTTTCAAACCATACCGTTGCAACACAGGATGCTCCGTTAAGAAACAGAAACACGACAATCCACTTTTGAATCCTATACCCGAAAACTAACAATAAATACGCTAAAATGGAATAGCAAAAAATGGCACGAATTAAGCGGTACCAAAAATAATTTTCAGCCATATGAAAACCTATGCTTATTGCTATAAAACAGATGGCAAAAATAGCCAGCCCCACTTTATATTTTCTAAAAGGCAATTTCATGAGACGTTAGCTTTATTGGTACTGAACTTAGGGATTATGGCATTAAAAATCAATAGCGAATATAAGTGCGGTATCAATATATAAACTCGCCCATAGCTGATTTTATGGTAAGTTTCTTTGAAGTAGCTGTTTCTACCCTTCCCACAATTTTCGCTTCTACATTAAATTTTTCTGAAATTTTTATAATACTATCAGCAATTTCCTTTGGCACATAAAGTTCCATTCTGTGCCCCATATTGAAAACTTGATACATCTCTTTCCAATCTGTTTTACTTTCTGCCTGTATAAGTTTGAAGAGTGGCGGAACATCAAACATATTATCTTTTATGATATGTAAATCTTCAATAAAATGTAGAATTTTTGTCTGCGCGCCTCCGCTACAATGTATCATTCCGTGAATTTCATTGCTGCTAAATTGCGTCAAAATTTCTTTAATAATTGGAGCGTATGTTCGCGTTGGCGAAAGCACTAATTTCCCAGCGTTTAATGGACTATTTTCAATAACATCGTCAAACTTTTTTGAACCAGAATAAACAAGTTCTGAAGGAACTGACGAATCAAAAGTCTCAGGATATTTATTGGCCAAATATTTTTCGAAAACATCGTGCCTTGCAGAAGTTAAGCCGTTACTGCCCATTCCACCATTGTATTCTTTTTCATAAGTAGCTTGTCCAAAAGAAGCCAAACCAACAATAACATCGCCCGGTTTAATATTGGCGTTGTTTATTACATTGCTGCGCTTCATTCTAGCGGTAACCGTAGAATCTACGATGATTGTTCGTACAAGATCGCCCACATCTGCCGTTTCGCCTCCAGTGGAATGAATGGTAACTCCGAACTTTTTCATTTCTGAAATTAGCTCTTCCGTACCGTTAATAATAGCCGAAATTACTTCACCTGGAATTAAATTTTTATTCCTTCCAATAGTCGAAGAAAGCATAATATTATCAACCGCTCCAACACATAAAAGGTCGTCAATGTTCATTATTAACGCATCTTGTGCAATTCCTTTCCAAACCGATAAATCGCCTGTTTCTTTCCAATACGCATACGCCAAAGATGATTTGGTTCCTGCGCCATCTGCGTGCATAATTAAGCAGTGATCCTCATCGCCCGTTAAGTAATCTGGAACAATTTTGCAGAACGCTTTTGGGAATAATCCTTTGTCTACATTTTTGATAGCATTGTGCACATCTTCTTTACCGGCAGATACGCCTCTTTGCGCGTAACGTTTTGAAATCTCTTTACTCATTGTTCATGATTATGGTAGCAAAAATACGTATTAAAAAAAAGCCCACAAAGGTGAACTTTCAACGTTTTTAGGAAATTGAACAGATTAATCCTAATAACTAAAAAACCGCCCAACAATAGTTGGACGGTTTCAGAATATAAAACATTAAAATTTTCGCTAATTAATTATTTAGTAAAAAGTAGCTCACGATATTTAGTTAGTGGCCAAAGCTCATCATCTACAAGCAATTCAAGCTTATCGCAATGGTAGCGAATTACCTGAAAATATGATTTTACATCGTCACAATAAGCAAAGGCTTTTTCTACTGTATCCTCAATTTTGTTTGCTTTTTTACGCGCGTCAATCATTTCGGTTATGCCCTTGTTTATTTTCGCAATGTGCTCGCTTATTTGTTCAATAAGTTGCATTTGCTCAGTAGCCAACTTTTTAAAGTCTGTTCCGTAAATATTTTTTAATCCTTGAACATTTTCAATTAAAATATTTTGATACTGAATAGCAGTTGGAATAACGTGGTTTCTCGCGATATCACCCAATATACGTCCCTCGATTTGGATACGCATTGCGTAATCTTCCATTTCAATTTCATAACGAGCCTCCAATTCTATTTTACTCATAATGCCAAGCCCTTCAAAAAGTGCGATGGATTTTTTAGAAACTTTCGCTTTTAATGCCTGTGGCGTTGTTTTGTGATTGCTTAAACCACGTTTTTTAGCTTCTTTTTCCCAAGCTTCTCCGTAACCATCACCTTCAAAACGAATTCTTTTAGAATCTTTTATATATTCCTTCAAAACATTAAAAATAGCATCATCCTTCTTCATTTTCTTATCCTTGATAAGAATGTCTACTTCTGTTTTAAAATCAATAAGTTGTCTTGCTACAATTGCATTAAGCACTGTCATTGGATTCGCGCAGTTTGCCGTAGAACCCACAGCACGAAATTCAAATTTATTACCAGTGAAAGCAAAAGGTGAAGTACGATTTCTATCTGTATTGTCTAATAAAATTTCTGGAATTTTACCAACCACATTTAATTTTAAGTCTGTTTTTTCCTGCGGTGATAATTTACCGCTAGTTACTTTTTCTAACTCATCTAAAACTTCAGTAAGTTGTGATCCAATAAATGCCGAAATAATTGCCGGCGGTGCTTCATTAGCGCCCAAACGGTGATCGTTACCCGCGCTTGCAATAGAAGCTCGAAGCAACTCTTCGTGATCATTAACCGCTTTGATAGTATTAATAAAGAAGGTTAAAAACTGAAGATTTTTCATTGGTGTGCTACCAGGACCTAAAAGGTTAACACCTGTATTAGTAGCTAAAGACCAGTTATTGTGTTTTCCACTTCCGTTTACATTTGCAAATGGTTTTTCATGGAATAAAACTTTAAAATTATGCTTTTCGGCTACTTTGTGCATCAAATCCATTAATAATGAATTGTGGTCTACCGCCAAATTGGTTTCCTCAAAAATAGGCGCCAATTCAAATTGGTTTGGAGCAACTTCATTATGTCGTGTTTTTACGGGAATACCCAAAAGCATACATTCGGTTTCCAAATGACGCATAAAATTCAACACTCTCGCAGGAATAGATCCAAAATAGTGATCGTCCAATTGTTGTCCTTTTGCTGAAGAATGCCCTAACAAGGTTCTTCCCGCCAAAGAAATATCTGGACGAGATGCCGCCAAAGCACTATCAACTAAAAAGTACTCTTGCTCCCAACCTAAAGTTGCATTTACCTTAGTAACGTTTTTATCAAAATACTTAGCCACCGCAGTTGCAGCGTTATCTATTGATAGCAACGCACGGAGTAATGGTGTTTTATAATCTAAAGCTTCGCCTGTATAGGAAACAAAAACCGTTGGAATACATAAAGTTGTACCATAAATAAACGCCGGTGAAGTTGGATCCCAAGCTGTATAACCACGAGCTTCAAATGTATTTCTGATTCCGCCATTTGGAAAACTTGACGCATCCGGTTCTTGCTGAACCAACTGACCACCTCCAAATTTTTCGATAGCCATGCCATTTTCCATCGTTTCAAAAAAGGCATCGTGTTTTTCTGCAGTTGCCCCAGTTAAAGGTTGAAACCAGTGTGTGTAATGCGTAGCACCTTTTGCAATAGACCATTCTTTCATACCTGTAGAAATATGGTCTGCAATGTGTCGCTCTATTTTGGAACCATTTTCAATGGCATCCATAACACTCTTAAAAGAATCTTTTGTTAGAAACTGCCGCATGGCACCTTCATTAAAAACGTTTTTTCCGAAGATCTCTGAACGTCTTTCTGGTTCTGAAACTGGTACGGGAACTCTATTAAAAGTTTCCTTAATGGCAAAAAATCTTAAAGTTGGCATGATTCTGTTTTATGGTTCGACGAGGCAAAAATAGAAAAAACACAGATACACCCCCTAAATTTTGGCAGTTAATTTGCAAAAATTAGTAAAATAGTTATAAACACCCCCTAATAAATTAGCGATAAACGATTTTGAAATTATTTTAAAATCGTCATTCCAATAAAAATAGCATAGGCTGCGAGCAAAAGAATGCCCCTTTTTCTACCAAGTTGGAATGCTT
The DNA here is from genome assembly GCF_058068265.1 of Aequorivita sp. IT1183. Classification (NCBI taxonomy): domain Bacteria; kingdom Pseudomonadati; phylum Bacteroidota; class Flavobacteriia; order Flavobacteriales; family Flavobacteriaceae; genus Aequorivita; species Aequorivita sp. IT1183. The sequence goes on from NZ_JBYRHS010000006.1 coordinate 237,294, forward strand.
TAGGAAGAAATGCTAATGGTAGTAGAATTCCAGCAAATCCTATCATCCAGAAAATATCATTAGTAAGTACTTCTTCACTCTTAACTACTATAGGTTGAATTATTGCCGTAATACCCAAAACAGAACAAATATTGAAAATATTAGAGCCTATTAGGTTTCCGAGCGAAATAGCCTTCTCCTTTTTTAAGGCTGCAATAACCGAAGCTGCCAACTCTGGAATGCTTGTTCCAACAGCAATCATAGTTATGGCAATAACTCGTTCGCTTACGCCAAATTGTTCCGCTAAGGAAACTGCGCCACTCACCAAAAATTCACTACCTGCATAAAGTGAAACAGCTCCAATTATTAACCAAATGGTAATTTTAAAATTTGAAGTTTGAGATAGTCCATCGTCAATACTATCATCCACCGGCTCAGTGCTCCGCTGTCCTTTTGCTCTTTTGATTAAAATCCAGAGATATACAAAAAGCATCAGCAGCAATGCCACGCCTTCGGAATGACTTATTATTCTACCGCTTTTCAGAATAAAATAAAGCGCAATTGAAGCCACCATCATTACAGGCCAATTAAGTTTGTAAAAATCTTTATCTATTGCCAGTGGCGAAATAATTGCGGTTATACCAAGAACCAGCCCAATATTGGCAATATTTGAGCCTATTACATTACCAATAGAAATATCTGAAAATCCGTTGAGTGCAGCCTGCAAGCTGACCAACAGTTCTGGCGCCGAAGTAGCAAAAGATACTACCGTTAGCCCAATAACCATCTTGGAAAGATGTAGCTTGAATGAAAGCGCTACAGAAGATCGAACCAGAAATTCACCTCCAACAACTAATAAAACTAAACCTAAAAAAAGCATTAAATAATCCATCGAAAAATAATTGTTCGCGAAGATAGTAAATGCTAAAAAGAATCAATAGCATAATCAGTGCTAACCTGAATTATTACGATAATCTCATCATTAGTTTTTAACTTAAGTTTTTCAATAATATCAATTCAAAATGCTTAATTTCAAAATATATTTAAACTAAGATGAAAAAGAAGTTTTTTAAATTGCTTGCCAAAGCTAATAGTAAGGTACTGCCAAGTTTCACTAAAAGTGGTGTTGAACTTGAAAAGGCCTCCAAACTTCAAATGGCTGTGTTCGCCTATAAATTATGGGTTACTAAAAATGCCTTGGATTAATATTTTAAAAGAGATTTAACCGTCTGGCCTCGCAATTTATTAATGCCTTTTAAAAATTCAATTTCCAGCATAAAATTACACTGCACAACTACTCCACCTAAACTTTCAATTAAATTACAAGCTGCTTTTGCTGTGCCTCCGGTAGCCAAAACATCGTCGTGTAATAACACACGCTCACCTTTTTTTATGGCATCTTCGTGAATTTCAAGGGCATCCATTCCATACTCTAATTGGTACGGCTCCTTTAATGTATTGTAAGGAAGTTTCCCTGGTTTTCTGATTGGCACAAAACCAGCGTTAAGTTTTTGGGCTAAAAGAGTTCCGAAGAAAAACCCACGAGACTCTATAGCCACTACCTTATCAATTTTTTGATCACCAACCATTGCCAGAAGTTGTTCCACACAATTTTCCATTGCTTCGCTACTTGCAAGCAGCGGTGTAATGTCTTTAAAGTGAACACCAGCCTTAGGAAAATGTTCAATATTTCGAATATATTTTGATAAATCCATTTTTTTTTCGAGTTTAATTTGTCTTGCAATTTAAAAAGAAATATATTTGCACCCGCTTAAAGCGAGAATTAAATGGCCTTGTGGCGCAACTGAATAGCGCACCTGATTACGGCTCAGGAGGTTCCAAGTTTGAATCTTGGCAAGGTCACTACACTAAAGCAACCACGTTCTAAAAAACGTGGTTTTTTTATGAAATAATTTTTATAACTATTGCAGATTTTTGAGTAATTTGGATACTTCAAATCCATTATTATGACCAAAATCGTAAAAGACGCTGATAACGAACAGGAAAGAGACTACATCTTTCAAGACAATAAAAAAACCCGCTTTGGAGCAGGTTTTATTATTACTGTTTTAATTATTCTTATAATCGCCGTAATATTTTCTGCAATATATTTTGATTGGTATTAAACAATTTCTGCGCTTAACCCAGCTTCTAAAAGCATACTACAGCGCGGTTTTAAATCATTAAACTCACCCGTTTTCACGGTGCATTTTCCTTTGTAATGTACAATAATGGAACACTGCTCAGCTTGTTCTGGCGTGTGTTCACAAGCAAATATAAGACTATTAATTACGTGGTCGAATGTATTTACTTCATCATTATAAAGTACAATTTCATTGAGGTTGCTCTCTTTTTCGGCAACCGCTACATCTTCTTGTATTTTTTCTTTAGTACTCAAAACGCGATACATGTTAATTCATTAATCCGGGATTCGAAAATTCGTTTTCACTAAATTACGAATTTTGCGGCAACCCATTTGTTTTTTTCTTTATTTTCAACGAAACTGAGTCCTAGATTATTGCAAGTTTCTGTAATAATCGGCAAATCTTCGTTATAAAACCCACTTAAATAAAGTTCGCCGCCTTTATCTAAACATTTTCTATAAGTCTCCATATCGTTCAAAAGAATATTTCTGTTGATATTGGCAATAATAACATCGTATTTTTTGTCGGAAAGCAAAGAAGCATCGCCCAAGAAAACAGAAATGCTTTTACAACTGTTTCTTTCAATGTTTTCCATGGAATTCTCAAAACACCATTCGTCAATATCTATTGCGTCTAATTTTGACGCCCCACGCATTTCTGCCAGAATTGCCAAAACAGCGGTTCCACAACCCATATCGAGCACAGTTTTTTCTTTAAAATCCCTCTCCAAAATAAATTGAAGCATCATAAAAGTAGTCTCATGGTGGCCCGTCCCAAAAGACATTTTTGGTTCGATAACTATTTCATACTCAAAATTTTTAGTTGGGTGAAATGGCGCGCGTACGGTACATTTTCCATCAACTTCAATTGCGTCGAAATTTTTCTCCCATTCAGAATTCCAGTTTACTTGTGCAATTTCAGAAGTAGTAAAATCGATTTCAAATTCTTCCGAATCCAAAATATTTATGTCTTCTAAAATATTTTCGTTCCATTCATCTTTCTGAATATATGCAGTAACGCCGTCTTCAGTTTCCACAAAACTTTCAAAGCCTGCGTAGCCTAATTCAGCAATCAGAATTTCGGTTCCAGGTTGAAGCGGACTTACTTTAAAAATGTATTCAATATATATATGTGACATTAAAAAGAATTTACAATTTTCATAAAACTATCTACTTTCAGCGACGCACCGCCAATTAACCCACCGTCAACGTCAGCTTGTCCAAAAATTTCGGCTGCATTATCGGGTTTTACGCTACCGCCGTACAAGATTGAAACCTTTTCGGCAATCTCTTTTGAATAGTTTTCGGCAATGGTTTTACGTATAAATTTATGCATTTCTTGAGCTTGCTCTGGGCTAGCAGTTTCGCCTGTGCCTATTGCCCAAACAGGTTCGTAGGCAACAATTATATTTTCCCAAGCGTCATCTGAAATATGAAAAAGTCCTTCAGTAAGCTGGGTTTTTATCAATTCAAAATGGTTGTTATTTTTTCGATCTTCCAATTCTTCACCGATACAAAAAATAGCTGTCATTTCATTTTCAAGTGCGGTATTTACCTTCTCGGCAAGCGTAGCACCATCTTCTTTAAAATAGGCCCGACGTTCGCTATGGCCCAAAATAACGGTGTTTGTACCTACACTTTTCAACATTTTAGCAGAGATTTCACCCGTAAAAGCACCATCATTACTTTGGTGCATATTCTGCGCGACAACCGTAACAGGATGCTCGCGCAAAGAATTGAACGCATGGTTCAAACTCGTAAAAGGCGGCGCTATCATTATTACTACATTTTCCGGATAAACTTGTTTTTTCAAGTCAACTAAAAACATTTCAGTTTCCGATAAATCGTAATTCATTTTCCAGTTTCCAGCTACTATTTTTTTTCTCATAATCATGCCCGTATTTCGACTACGCTCAATATAAACTTCAGCGAGTATCTTTTTAATATTAGTTATTCAATGCTTTTAATAAATTTTCGTCATTTGTTTCAATGGCTTTGTAAAGACTTATTTCGCCTTCGGGATTTACGATTATATATCTTGGAATCCAATCTAAATCTATGGAAGAGCAAAAGGCACCTTTCCAACCTGCGGGTATAAAATAATTTTCGCCCACCACGCCGTACTTTTCAATTCCATGTTTCCAACTTTCTATTTCTTTATCTAAAGAAAGAAACAAAAATACAATTTCGGGATTATCCTTTTGAAGCTTATGCAGCGCGGGCATTCCTTCAATACAATCTTTGCACCAAGTAGCCCAAATATCTATTAAAACGGTTTTGCCTTTATATTGTTGAAGTATTTCTGAAAAGCTGATTTCAGTGTTGTCTTCAGCTAGAAATTTCTCGCTCAACGCAGCTTCAGAAAACGTTTTTTGCTGCGCTTGTGCAAAGCTTACAAATAAAATAAATGTTATTGATAGTTTCATGAGTTTTGATTATTGGTACGTTGATACTGTTGCAAATTTATTGTTTTCTGACTGATGAATTGCACACGATAAATCCTGAGCCTACTGTCTACTAATTTTAGGATCCAGCCAACCGTAAATTATGTCTACAAAAATATTAATTATAATGAATAATGTGGCAATTACTATTACAGCGCCCATAATTACAGGTAAATCTAAGGTGTTTAATGCATTCACTATTTCCTTTCCCAAACCATTCCACCCGAAAATGTATTCCACAAAAACAGCACCTGCAAGCATACTTGCGAACCAACCTGAAATTGCAGTAACAACAGGATTTAGTGAGTTTTTAAGCGCGTGTTTTTTTATAATTTGATAATTGGATAACCCTTTTGCTTTTGCAGTGCGAATGTAATCTTGGTTCAAAACTTCGAGTAACGAATTACGCATCAACTGACTTACGACAGCCAACGGACGAATACCCAAAACGATAGCCGGAAGTATTAAATTTTTCCACTGAATGTGCTTGCCGTTTCCAAAATCGTCGACTGAGTAAAGGCTTCCGGTCATATTCAAATTTGTGTACTCGTGAAGTAAAAAACCGAAAATCCATGCAAAAATAATTGCACTGAAAAACGACGGAACACTCATCCCCAAGGTGCTAACTAATTGAATAAATTTATCTATAAATCCATCTTTGAAGAGCACCGAAATAATTCCGAGAAAAACCCCTATAATTATTGCAATAATAATTGCTGAAACTGCCAAAATAAATGTGTTCGGGAGAGTTTCAGCTATTACTGCGCTTACTTCTTTTCCATTCTTTTGAAAAGATTCGCGCAAGTACGGCGTTTTTAGAACTACGTTTGTATTTCCAACTGAAAATAATTCTGCGGCATTATATTTTCCCTTCGAAAGAAACGTATAATCGTCTGGGTTTGTACTGTGAAAAGAAATAGGCAACAGATCGTTTAAATACCGGACATATTGTATTGAAACGGGCTGATCAAAACCATACTTCTTTTTTACAATTGCAAGCTGTTCTGCAGTTTCGTTTTGCCCCAACATCATTCGTGCGGGGTCGCCGGGAAGTATTGTAAATAAAAGAAAAATAACAGTTACAACCCCAAACAAAGTAAGCAATGCATAACCCAATTTTTGAAGTATGTAAACTGCCACTTTATTGTTGGTTTATTTGTTCCATTGTACGTGGCTCGTATTGAAAATCTTTACCAAAAAGTATTTTTGAATATGCTTCAATAGTTTCGTCAAAACCCGCTGCTTTTCTTCTTTGATTTACATTTTCTGGATTCGCGATTGGCCAAATAAAAGAACCACGAGCATCGTCATAACTCATTCCTTGAGTACCGTAAATTTGTGGCTTCCCCTCCATCATTAAATAGCGATCTTCCATCATTGCTGCAGAAGTTTTAGGTATTTCTCCAGCGTCAGCGGCTTTCTTTACCAATGGCAAATAAAGCGGAATTTTATCGGGGTTGTGCTGTAAAACATTCCACGCCACAAGACTCGATTCTTCACCCACCACAGATTTTCCGGGATATCCTTTTTCAATAAAATATTTTTCAACAAAAAGCATGTTTACACTATCCAAAACGCTTTGCATATTTGCCAAATCGCCGCTGTATTCAGCTTCAGTAAGACCCATTTTTTCACCCAACTTTTTACGTTCTTCCAAAGACTGAGCTTGCATTAATAGTCGGTATCGCTGGTCTAGCATTCCAATACTGTCCAATCGTTGTTTTAAGGAAAGGTCTAATTTTAAACTTGCACTTTTCACAGTTGGAAGTTGCAGCTTTGAGGTATCATTCCAGTGAAGTTTTTGTTTGATTGTTCCGTTGTCCAGTTCCAAAATTCCTGGATTACTTCGCACAATCGTTTTCAGCGTAGTTTCGTCACAGAAATAAAACTTGAAGTTCAGTTTATACTGTTCCACCAGCGCTTCTGTCATTTCTTGCGAAGAGGCTGAAAGACCTATTACATTATAACCATTTTCCAAAGCCTTATCTGTAATTTCCTTAATTGGAATATAACCGTCTTTCTCCGTATTTCCCAGGCTATATGCTATAATAACCACGAGATTTTCTTCTTCTAAAAATTGCGTGGTATAATCCTCACCGTCGCGTTCCATTGTGAAATCGTGGATTGGCGGTGTGTAGCCTTCCTGAATCATTTCAGTCTCGGTATTAATTAGCTCCCCATCAACTTGCGGATATTCGCCATTAGTAGTTATCACCTTTTCTTCGCCATTAATATTAAAAGTCCACTTGTATTCATAAATAGGTCCGGGTGCATTCTCTGGAACAGCCATTCCCTCTCTGATGTTTGCCCCAATTTTATACGGACGAAAATCTATAATTGGCAGGTGTAGCAGCACGTAATAAGTTATTCCAAGGCAAGCCACAAATGATGCGAAAATTAAAATACTGCGCGTTCCTTTTGTAAAAAAGGGCTGGATATATTTTTGTCCCACAAAAAGAATTAAAATCAAAACCAGCAATACAATGTCTTTGCTGAAAGATTCCCAAGGCGTTAGTTTTATTGCATCGCCAAAGCAACCGCAATCTGTTACTTTATTAAAATATGCCGAATAGAAAGTCAGGAATGTGAAAAACACTATCATTAGCAATAACGCCCAAAGTGTAAACTTTTTTAAATAGCCCAAAAGCAGCGCAACACCTAGCAATACTTCAAAAATTACAACGAAAATTGCAATCAATAATGCGTACGGCACAAGAAAATTAAGATCTAAAACTTCGGGGGCGAAGTAATCTTTTAGTTTAAATGAAAACCCAACGGGATCGTTCAGTTTTATCAATCCACTAATTATAAAAAGTGCTCCAACTATAATTCTAGATATTCCTACTATTATTTTCATACGTACTATTTATATTCTGCAAGCTATTTCCGTCTCAGTGGGTATCTCGCAAGTATTATCATTATTTTATTTTAACACCTACAAGGTTTTGAAAACCTTGCAGGAAGTCTTGGAAAATTTATCGGTCAAGACTTTCTTTACTCTTTATTCTTTCCTCTTTTTTCTTCCTTCTCTTTACTTTCTTCCAAATGAATTAGCGCAAAAACAGCATAATTAACCATATCTTGATAATTTGCATCAATGCCTTCAGACACTAACGTTTTCCCGCTATTATTTTCAATTTGCTTTACACGAAGCAATTTTTGAAGAATCAAATCTGTAAGCGAACTCACTCGCATATCTCGCCAAGCCTCGCCGTAATCGTGATTCTTATTCAGCATTAATTGCTTGGTTGCAGCAACATGTTCATCGTAAAGTTGGGTAGCAACTTCCAAAGAAAAATCTGGCTGCTCCACAACTCCTTTTTCAAGTTGAATGAGGGCCATGATAGAATAATTTACAATCCCAATAAACTCACTAGTTTCGTCCTCTTCAATTTTTTGCTGCGCATTTTGTTGCAAACCTCGAATACGTTGTGCTTTAATAAAAATTTGGTCTGTCAACGAAGGAAGCCTAAGAATTCGCCACGCACTACCGTAGTCGTGCATTTTGTTGATAAACAGCGTCCTGCATTTTTCTATCTGGTCGTTGTATTGATTTGAAGTATCCGCCATTACTGAATTGTAAGATTTTGCGTAAATTTCGCTTAAATAGTTCGAAGTTCAAAGTTGAAAGTTGAAAGTTATTCGCCAAATGGCACATTGACTAAAAGTTTTTGAATTTTGAAAGCGATAAAAAAATTAAAAAATTGCAGACCCTTAATTGCCGCGGCAAACTCATAGATCTCTCCGAACCCAAAGTGATGGGCATAATCAACGTTACACCAGATTCGTTTTACGACGGCGGAAAAACGTTTTCAGAAAACGAAATTTTGAAGCAAGCCGAAAAAATGCTTTCGGACGGTGCTACGTTTTTAGATATTGGCGGATACAGCACACGCCCAAATGCCGAAGAAATTTCTGAAAAAGAAGAAATTGAAAGAGTTGTAAAAGGAATAGAAATTATTTTGAATGAATTTCCGGAAGCTTTAATCTCTGTGGACACATTTAGAAGTGAGGTTGCAAAGAGCGGAATTGAAGCTGGAGCCGCAATTGTAAACGATGTTTCTGGCGGAACTTTAGATACAGAAATGTATAAAACCGTTGCTAAATTAAAGGTTCCGTACATTTTGATGCATATGCGGGGCACCCCAAAAACAATGACAAAATTAACCGATTACAAAAATGTAACAGTTGAAGTAATAAAGGATTTATCTGAAAAGATCGCTCTCGCCCGAGCCGAAGGAATAAACGATATTATCGCCGATCCTGGATTCGGATTTGCAAAAACCCGAGAACAAAGTTTTCAGCTTTTGAATAATTTAGAACTTTTTAAAAACTTGGGAGTTCCTATTTTAGCGGGAGTTTCTCGGAAATCGATGATTTATAAAACCTTAGATACTTCAGCAGAAAATGCTTTAAACGGAACAACCTCATTAAATACAATTGCACTTTTAAAAAGTGCTTCAATTTTAAGAGTGCACGATGTAAAGGAGGCTGTAGAATGTGTGAAATTGCTACAAATTCTTCAAAATTAATTTTAAGTCCATAATATAGTTTTCATAATAATCGCAGCAAATAGTATAAGAAAAAACAATACCGACAACAGTTTCAATAGAATCATTTTTTAATTTACTTTTACAAAAAACACACCTCCTTGGATTTTCTCGACATTCGAATTATTGATATTGTAGACATTGTGCTGGTAGCATTCCTGCTTTACTATCTCTATAATTTGGTAAAAGGCACAGTGGCCATCAATATTTTGGTCGGAATAATTATTGTTTACACCTTTTACGTTTTTACGCAATTGTTAGAAATGGAACTTTTAAGTAAGATTCTCGGTGGCTTTTTGGGCGTTGGAATGTTTGCCTTGGTAGTTGTTTTTCAACCTGAAATTAGGAAATTCCTTTTAATGTTGGGCTCCACGAATTTCAATGCGCGACGCAGATTTTTAAAGCAGTTTAAATTTTCCGGAAATGATAAAACTCTTCAAATAAATGTAGACGGAATAATAGCTGCTTGTAAAAGAATGTCTAGCACAAATACCGGCGCACTTATCGTTCTGCAACGCAATAATAGCCTTGATTTTGTGAAAACTACGGGAGATGAAATGAATCTTGAAGTTAATCAACCTATTATTGAAAGTGTCTTCTTTAAAAATAGTCCGTTGCACGATGGCGCAATGATTATTGAAGAAAATAGAATTACAGCAACACGCGTTATTTTACCAGTTTCAAACGACAAAAAGATACCATTACGGTTCGGACTTAGGCACCGTGCAGCCGTTGGAATTACAGAAAAAACAGATGCGGTTTGTTTGGTAGTTTCAGAAGAAAACGGCCAGATTTCTTATCTAAAAGATGGCGATTTTGTGCTTTACGATAATATTGAAGAGCTAACGAAAATTCTGAAAAAGGATTTAAGTTAAATCACACCTACAGGCCATCTCGATATTTTATCAAGCCAAATACCTCAATTATTTCATCATTCGGCTTAACGAGATAAATAATTGTATATCCCTTAAAAATCAAATCTCGAATATTTTCATTTTCAAAATGTATTGAGCGTCTATTCTTAAAAGGATATTTTTTTAAATCTTTAAGCAAGACAATCACGTCTTTTTTAAACTTTCTGGCTGCTCTAGGTTTATCTCTGGCTATAAAAGCTACTTGCTCGTTCAAATCAAAATTAAAGCTTTCAAGAACCTTAATTTTCATATTTTAAAATGGTTTTTTCTAAATTGGCATCTAATTCTTCTAAGGAAATAAATTTAGCATCTTTTGAATTTAGCTCATCAAATCTATTTCTCAACCTCTGAATATCTTCTGTTTCTTCAACAACAATCTGTAAATCTTCAGACTTAAATTGCTTTAATATCTCCAAAATTTGGCCTAGAATTTCTTTATTTACTTTAAGCTTTAATGTTTCCATAACGAAAGTTATTTATCAAATGTAGGGAAAATACCGTATTAAAAGATGATTTAGACTTTTCAAATTGTCTCTTCTGCCATAAACTGAACTTCATAAAGATTTCTATAAAACCCATTTTCAAGTTTTAGCAATTCTTTATGCGTGCCTTCTTCCATAATTCTTCCAGCATCCATCACAATAATTTTATCAGCTTTTTTAATAGTTGCCAAACGGTGGGCAATTACAATTGAAGTACGACCTTTTGTGATTTTGTCTGTCGCGGTCTGTATTAATTCTTCTGAATATGTATCTACGGAAGACGTAGCTTCATCTAAAATTAAAATACTAGGTTTACTAACATAGGCACGCAAAAATGAAACTAGCTGTCGCTGCCCAGAAGAAAGCATACTTCCGCGTTCCTTCACATTATAATGATAGCCTCCGGGGAGTGATTCAATAAATTTATCGACGCCTATTTCTTTTGCTGCCGCAACCACCTCTTCTTCAGTAATATCTGGATTTCCGAGTGTAATATTATTCAAGATAGTATCGGCAAATAGAAATACATCTTGTAACACGACTGCTATTTGATTTCGAAGTGATGCCAGTTTATAATCCTTTATAGAAATATCGTCAATCGTGATTTCGCCGCTGTTAATTTCGTAAAAACGATTTAGTAGATTGATAATTGTACTTTTTCCGGCACCCGTAGCGCCAACAATAGCAACGGTTTCACCTGGATTTGCTCTAAAGGAAATTTCTTTAATTACTTCTTCGTCTTCATTATAACCAAAAGAGACATTTTTAAATTCAATTTCACCCTTAGTACTTTTATACTCTACCGTACCCGTATCTGCTATATGCGATTTGGTATCGAGAATTCCAAACACACGATTGGCAGCAACCATACCCATTTGCAGTGTATTGAACTTATCTGCAATCTGACGAAGTGGTCTGAAAAGCATTTCGGAATATTGAATAAATGCAACAACAAGACCTAAAGTTACCGCTCCCCCGCTAATTACATTTAAACCACCGTACCAAACTACCAAACCAGTAGCCACAGCACCCGCCGTTTCTGCAATAGGAAAGAATATAGAGTTATACCAAACTGTCTTTATCCAAGCTTTTCTGTGACTCTTATTTATTTCCTGAAAACGCTCGTATTCGGTTTTTTCGCGAGTGAATATTTGCACTATTTTCATTCCAGTAATACGTTCCTGCACAAACGTATTTAAGTTGGCTAATTGGTTACGCACGTCTTCAAAAGCCACTTTCATTGCTTTTTGAAATACGCGAGTTGCATACAAAATGAACGGCAAAACAATAAAAGCTATAAGCGACAACTTCCAACTTTGATAAAGCATAAAACCAGCGATAACAAGCATTTTTAGAAGATCACTAATTATCATAAATAAACCTTCACTAAAAATACTGGAAATAGTTTCTACATCATTTACGGCTCGGGTTGTCAATCTTCCGACGGCGCTTTTATCGAAATATTTCATTTTGAAACTCATCATCAATCGGAAGAGTTGTTGGCGCATATCTCGAATTACACTCTGACCTAAATAATTGGTGTAAAATATAAAGGCGAATTGAAAAATTACCTCTAAAAAAAGAACTACCACCATTAAGATGATATATTTCATAAACCCTTCCCCGTCTTTGGGAACCATAGAATTATCAATGGCTAATTCTAGTAAATAAGGACGCAACACCGCCAGCCCAGACATAATGACCGCGGCAAATGCTACAAAATAAAATATTAAGCTATACGGCTTGGTAAAAGCCAGTAAGCGCTTAAAAAGCTTAAAATCGAATGCGTTGCCTGTATTTTCTGACACTGTAATTTATTAATTCGTTAATTTGAAAATCGGGATTTGGAATTCGTTAATCAGATTTTTTCCCTTTCTCCTCGTTTGTCGTTCGTCTCTGTTTTTTATTTCAAAAATAGCTCTTTCGGATACGCCACTTTCGTTAAATACAACCCGTGGGCTGGAGCCGAAGCGCCCGCTTCTTCCCTACTTTTACTTTTTAATATAGCTTTAAAATCTTCCAAAGAAGTTTTTCCGAAACCCACATCCAATAGCGTTCCCACAATTGCACGTACCATGTTTCGCAAAAAACGATCTGCGGCGATTGTAAAAATAAGTCTATTATTTTTAGCTTCCCAATTCGCTTTTACAATTGTACAATTGTACGTTTTTACGTCGGTTTTAGAACGCGAAAAGCATTGAAAATCTCTATGCTGCAATAGCAATTCCGCAGCCTGATTCATCAAATCAACATTGGGTGCTTTTTTAATTTGAAACGCAAAATCCTGTAAAAAAGGATCTTTGCCAAGTGAAATTATATATTCGTATTCTCTTTCAATTGCATGAAAACGAGCGTGTGCGTCTTCCTTTACTTCCAAAATATTTACTATTGAAACATCTTTCGGTAGAAAGGAATTTATTCTAAAAATGAGTTTTTCAATATTTTTAATTGCATCAAAATCGAAATGCGCAAAAAGCTGTTTTGCATGCACTCCTGTATCTGTTCTTCCTGCTCCGGTGAGTTTTACCTTCTTCCGAAGCAATGTAGAAAACGTTTCCTCTAAAACCTGTTGTACGCTAATCTGCTTAGGTTGGCGCTGCCATCCAAAGTAATTTTTCCCGTTGTAGGCTATTTCAATAAAATATCGCAATTGGCTTTTTTTCAGAATCGACAAAATTACAATATACAGGCCAGCATTTATGTTATAACTTTGAAAAACTTAATACCTTCGCCAAACAACAATTCCTCCTACTTTGAAAAAGATTCTGCTCTTAAGTGATACCCACAGTTATATAGACGAAAAAATCCTGACCTACATAAAACAGGCCGATGAAGTGTGGCACGCTGGTGATATTGGCGATCTTGCAGTTACCGATGCCATCAAGAAATTAAAACCATTACGAGCCGTTTATGGCAATATTGACGGGACGGAAGCCCGAATGGAATTTCCGCTTAACAATCGATTTATGTGCGAAGGTGTTGATGTTTGGATAACCCACATTGGCGGTTATCCCGGAAAATACAACCCTACCCTAAGGCAGGAAATTTACTCCAATCCTCCTAAAATTTTTATCTGCGGCCATTCGCATATTTTAAAAGTAATGCCCGATAAAACCACAGGATTACTGCATATGAATCCCGGCGCCGTTGGCAAGCACGGATTTCAACAGGTGCGCACCATGCTTCGTTTTGAAATTGATGGTGAGAAAATCCAAAATTTAGAAGTAATTGAGTTTGCAAAATAAACTTGAGGAGGGTGACTTCGGCTCCGCTCAGAAACCGGTCATTGAGCGGAGCCGAAATGACCAACACCTATAACCTGGGTGTTTCTTTCTCGCTCAGGATTAATTCAGCAGAAGACAAAAAAAACCCCCAAAGGTGGCATCCTTTGAGGGTCTTGCACTAATATACTAAGATTGGTTTATCGTAAACGATCAACAGATTTTACAAGATCTTCATCCCTTTTAATAGCCTTATTGGCCAGCACTAAAAATACGATAGAAATGATAGGAAGAAGAACCCCAATACCCTTCTCTGAAACTAATGTTTCTCCGGATAAAGTGAGCGATCTGTAAACGAAAACTCCCAGTAATACAAAGTTTGATACTATATTTAAACGGTTAAACACAAATTGTGTCTGCCGCTTTTTGAAACTTAAAATTGAAATTATAGCCAATGCAATTGAAACGAATATCAATCCAGAAACCACAGGCTCACTGCGTTCTACAATAACAGAACCGTCTTCACCTAAAATTACAGGAAACCACATAAACAACGCTCCCATAATAATGGCAGATATTACTAAATATATGGTTTGAATACGTTGAATCATCTTGCAAAAAACTTGAATGCGCAGCAAAAATACAGTTTCTTTTTAAAAAAAATAACAGTACTTTTTAATTTATTATTGTATTATTGCAGTATCTATTCGTAACCAGCTCAATAAAGGTTACTTAGTCTTCGAAAAACTTTCAACGTACTTATCTTCTCAAAAGGAACACATTAGTATCAACTTTAACTACAGTATTTTATACATGTTTGAAATTTCAGATTTAAAAAACAAAAAGCTACCTGAACTTCAGGATATAGCAAAAGAACTCAATGTGCCGAAATATCGCACACAAAAAAAACTAGACTTGGTGTATCAAATTCTCGATTACCAAGCCGCCAATCCTACGGCGGTAAAAGCAGTTCTAAAAGCGGACGAACCTTCCCCAGAACCAAAAAAGGAGGAAAATACTCCAGCTGCTAGCGATAATCGCGACAAGGAACAAAAACCACGTCCGCAAAAAAACGACACTAGAAACAAAAAACCATTGCCAAAAAAGCAACATCACGACAAAAAAAGTGATGATGACAAAAAGAGCGATGACGACAATAAGGGTGATGACGATAAAAAAGTTGTAACCGATAAGCGTTCTAGCAATGATAAGAGCGATAAAGGCGACAAAAAGGAAAGCGACAGAAAACCACAACACCAAAAATCGAATCCCAACGCTAACGACAACAGACAGAAAAACCAGCGCAGCGATAATCCAAATTCTGATAATCGTCAAAAACACCCAAGCCACAGACAAAAGGACGGTAATGTGCAGGACAACAGAAGTAATGGCAACAAAGATTCACGCAATCGTTACCGAGAGCCAGATTATGAATTTGACGGTATAATTGAAAGTGAAGGTGTGCTAGATATAATGCAAGATGGCTACGGCTTTTTGCGCTCTAGCGATTATAACTATTTATCATCTCCTGATGATATTTACGTTTCACAATCACAAATACGCCTTTTCGGTCTAAAAACTGGAGATACAGTTTTAGGTGAAGTACGTCCGCCGAAAGAAGGAGAAAAATATTTCCCTTTAATTAAGGTGAATAAAATAAATGGCTTAAACCCTAATGTGGTCCGCGACCGTGTTTCTTTTGAGCATTTAACGCCACTTTTCCCACAAGAAAAATTCAACCTTGCAGATAAGCAAAGTACTATTTCAACCAGAATTATAGATCTTTTTGCTCCTATAGGAAAAGGACAACGTGGCATGATTGTGTCGCAACCAAAAACTGGTAAAACCATGTTGCTGAAAGATATTGCAAATGCAATTGCAGCAAACCATCCTGAGGTTTACCAAATTATACTTTTAATTGATGAACGCCCAGAAGAGGTAACTGATATGCAACGAAATGTTCGTGGCGAAGTAGTTGCTTCAACTTTTGATAAAGAGGCTACCGAGCACGTTCGTGTTGCAAACCTAGTTATTGACAAAGCAAAACGTTTGGTAGAATGTGGCCACGATGTTGTAATTCTTTTAGATTCTATTACGCGTTTGGCTAGAGCATATAACACCGTGCAGCCTGCCAGTGGTAAAATATTGAGTGGTGGTGTAGATGCAAACGCATTACACAAACCAAAACGTTTCTTTGGTGCTGCACGTAACATTGAAAATGGTGGATCGCTAAGTATCATCGCTACGGCTTTGACTGAAACAGGATCTAAAATGGACGAAGTTATTTTCGAAGAATTTAAAGGAACTGGTAACATGGAACTTCAATTGGATAGAAAAATTTCTAACCGAAGAATTTTCCCTGCAATCGACCTTACTTCTTCAAGTACACGTCGAGATGATTTATTGCTTGATGAAAACACAATTCAACGTATGTGGGTGTTACGCAAATACCTTGCAGATATGAATCCTGTAGAAGCAATGGAATTCATTAACGACCGTATTAAACAAACCAGAAACAACGAAGAGTTTTTGATTTCGATGAACGGATAACAACTAATTATACAATAGCTAAAAAGTCCCTCAAACACAGGTTTGAGGGACTTTTTTTATTACACAATACTTTGCTTGCCAACTTAGCATTTTATTGCTAATACAAGCTGAAACGAACCTGTAAGTTTAATATTAATCACATACTTAGCTTCATCAAGTAGCTATAAAACTATAACGCTTTCTTCTAGGTTTAGTGAACAAAAAAAAGCCTCAATCTTTCGATTGAGGCTTTTCTAAAAGTTATTTCCGTTTAGGAAAAAGCAATTACTGCTTAATAACTTTTTGAGTATAAGTTCCCATGTTAGTTTCAAGGTTAAGGAAGTAAACTCCTGGAGCAATTCCAGAAACATTCATTACACCATTTGAAAGAGTAACACCAGTTGTTTTACCAAGAATGCTTACTAAAGCAGAATTCTGAACTACAACATTTGAAGGAAGTCTTACATTCAATACATCAGTAGCAGGACTTGGGTATACAGAAACCATTTCGGCTAAGTTATCTCCAACAGAAAGAAGCTCGTCACCAAGAACGCTCATTACGTATTGATTGTCTGGGAAACCGATTGTAGTTGCAGTTGTAGGATCTAAAATACCACAATCTTCAGCTAATAAGTAACTATCATCATTTTCACCTGTAAGGTTAATTCCTGGGAAGTAAGTCTCGCCAGTGTTAACTCCACTGTCACCAGCATTTACTTCAAAAACAACTATAGATCCTGCAGGAATAGTAGCAACTAAAGGCTCAGTAACTACAGAAAGATCATCAGCAGAGCTACTAACGTGAGTAGTTCCTCCAATTAATGTTAATGTTGCAGTAGCTAAATCATCTGTATCAGCAGTGTAAATGTTTAAGTTGATTAATTTACCGTCGTCAGCAGTTCCCTGTCCGTATTGAACTTCAGAGATTACAAATTGACCTGTTACGCCAAAATCAGCAAGAACATAAGCTCTTAAAAAAGAGTTTTCACTGTAAGTTCCACCTGCTGAATCCCAACAAGCAACGCCACCGTCAGTAACGCTAGTTGGATCTGCAGATTGAGTAAGAAGAGTTTGAGATTGTGCTGCTAAAGTCAGCATCATTGCACTAAGCAATAAAGTAATTTTTTTCATTATACTATTTTTAAAATTATTAATAATTAACTCTGCCAAAGCTAAGAATTATATAGAAAGACAAAAAGCAATTGCAACCTCAATAAAACGAATGGGAAATTCAGTTTATATAACCCACTAGCGCCTATCTCTTTAGTGTAATCAATCATAAAAATTTTAACTTTTTTTTAGGGTTTTTTGATACGCCATTTTTCAAAAAAGTTCAGTTTAGACCATTATATTTGTCCAAATTCATCGAATTATGAAGCTTTTCTTACTGCTACTATGTTTAGGTTCTTTCGCTCCAATTCATTCACAAACACTTATTCCTTATGAAAAATCGCAAGGCACTGAAACGGAAACTTATGCGCAAATAATTGAATTCTATTCGACTTTATCGGAAAATTACCCTGCAATTTCTATATATGAAATAGGCGAAACCGATAGTGGTTTTCCGCTTCATTTGGTGGTTTTTAATCCGCAAAATTCAAATGCAAAGAAAACCAATAGCGCATTTCAAAAAAACGGCAAAAACGTATTACTTATAAATAACGGAATCCATCCTGGCGAACCCGATGGTATTGATGCCACAATGCTTTTATTTCGCGACTTTGCCGAAAACAAAATTCGCACCCCAAAAAACACAATCATTACTACAATACCTATATATAATATAGGAGGTGCGCTAAATAGAAATAGCACCACCCGCACCAATCAAGACGGCCCCGAGGAATACGGATTTCGCGGCAACGCACGAAATTATGATTTGAATCGTGATTTTATAAAAGCCGACACTAAAAACGCGAGAGCTTTTGCCGAAATATTCCACTGGTTAAATCCTGAGTTGTTTATTGACAATCACGTTAGCAATGGTGCTGATTACCAATACGCGCTTACCCATCTTTTTACACAACATAATAAATTAGGCGGTACTTTGGGAGACTATCTTCACAATTCATTGATGCCGCAATTGGAAGATTCGCTTCATCAAAAACAATGGGACATTACCCCATATGTAAATGTATTTAACCAAGTGCCAGATAATGGTTTCACGCAGTTTATGGATTCGCCGCGCTATTCAACAGGGTATACTACATTATTCAATACTTTGGGAATGATGGTGGAAACACATATGCTAAAAACCTATAAACAAAGGGTTGATGGAACTTACGAATTGATGAAATCTTTTATAAATATTGTAGATGTTGATGCCGAAAAAATTAAAACACTTCGGAAAAACTATTTCGAAAAATATAAAGTTGGAAACCACTACCCTATTTCTTGGCGAGTAGATTCGTTAAAAACAACTACACTTTCATTTAAAGGTTTTGAAGGAAAAATGGTGCCGAGCAACATCACGGGTGCAGAGCGATTAAAGTACTTCCGCGACAAGCCATTTACAAAAGACGTTACCTATTATAATCATTTTAAACCAGCAGATTCTGTAACAATTCCCTTTGCTTACGTTATTCCAAAAGGCTATTGGAATGTAATTGAATTACTAAAACTCAATAAAATTGAATTTTCAGAAATTAAAAACGACTCCACTATTTCTGCTCAAGTATATCGAATAAAAAATTACGAAACAGTAAAGAATGCATACGAAGGACATTATTTACATTATAAAACTGAAGTTGCAAAAAGAACAGAAAATGTGGTGCTACGAAAAGGCGATATATTAATAAAAACGCAGCAACCTGGCGTGCGTTACCTCTTGGAAACACTAGAACCATCGGCCCCGGACTCATTTTTTAATTGGAATTTTTTCGATGCAATTCTACAGCAAAAGGAAGGTTTTTCGCCCTACGTTTGGGAAGATATAGCTGAAAAGTTTTTAGCAGATAATCCGAAGATTAAAACAGCATTCGAAACTAAAAAAAGCAACGAACCCGATTTTGCGAAAAATTGGTATTTGCAATTAGACTGGATTCATAAACAATCACCCTATTATGAAAAATCACACCTCCGTTATCCTATCGTTCGGGTGGCTCGTTAGATATTCTTTCGGGAAAATTAGCTTTATATTCTCGTAGGAATCTTGCAATGCCTTTTGCGATTTTTCGAAGTTTTTCCACTTCACTTTTTTAATACCCTCTTGTGGCTCAGGAATCAACGGCCCTTCGTAATCGCTGAACATTTCGTACCAATAGGTTATCTTCAACCTAAACTTATCGTTGCGGGTAAAAACGTGATAGGTCGTCATTATAAACTCGCGGATTTCTAAATCTTGAACTCCAGTTTCTTCAATAACTTCGCGTTTTGCAGCTTCGCGATGGGTTTCGCCTTTTTCAATTTTTCCTTTCGGAAGGTCCCATTTTTTGTTTCGGCGGATAAAAAGAATTTCCTTTTTGCTGTTATAAACCAAACCACCTGCAGCCTCTACAACCTTTATCTTCTTCCGAAGAAAGCGTTCCAGTTTCTCTGCATTTTTGTGATATAAATTCACATATAGCAGCTCGCCGTTGTTTATTTTCTTCACCAATTTTTTAAAACGCGCTTGTTTTAAAGGAATGGTGGTGTAATGCTCCCCAATATTTTTTTCTGTTGACAGAATAATGGGGATATCTTTTACAAAAACTTTATACATTTGCACTATGATATTAAACAAAGAAACGGCCAAAAAAACCGCTGGATTATTATTGCAAATTAATGCAATTAAATTGCAACCACAAAACCCTTTTACTTGGGCTTCTGGATGGAAATCTCCAATTTACTGCGATAATCGAATCACACTTTCCTACCCTGACATACGAAATTACATCCGCGAAAACCTTGCAAAACAAATTGTAGAGCTTTACGGAAAGCCCGAAATGATTGCAGGTGTGGCTACTGGAGCAATTGGAATTGGCGTGTTAGTTGCCGATTATTTAAACGTTCCTTTTTGTTATGTTCGGCCCGAAGCAAAAGGCCACGGACGCCAAAATAAAATTGAAGGTTATTTAGCACCAAACACCAATGTTATTGTTGTGGAAGACTTGATAAGCACCGGAAAAAGCAGCTTAATGGCTGTTGAAGCACTAAAAGAAGCCAATGCCAATGTAAAAGGCATGTTAGCTATTTTTAGCTACGGTTTTAAAACTGCGGAAGACAATTTTAAAAATGCAGACGTTACTTTAAACACTTTAAGCAACTACCAAATGTTAGTTGAAGAAGCCGAAAATTCTAAATATATAAATGCCGAAGAGGCTAAGTTACTGGGAGAATGGCGCAATAGTCCTGAAACTTGGGGACAGTAATTCAAGATTTAAAGTTGAATGCTAAGTACCGCCGAAGTAATTTAGGGTTCCAAACAAAAAACAATAATAATTATTAAGAAATAGTTTAGATGAAATTAAACAGCAAAAAAGTAACCGTTCAAAAATCAGCTCCAGAACTTTGTGATTTTTTGACAGATGTTAAAAATTTTGAAAAACTAATGCCCGAGAACATTAGCAAATTTGAAGTGATACGAGACAACGCATTTGTTTTTGGCTTAAAAGGAATGCCCGAAATTGCATTGGAAGTTAAAGAAGTTGAAAAACCAAACAAAGTTGTTTTAGGTGCTATTAGCGATAAAATTCCTTTTACGTTGATTGCAAATATTACTGAAGTTTCTGAAAGCACTGCAACGGTTGAACTACTTTTTGAAGGTGAATTCAATACTATGATGGCTATGATGATAAAAGGGCCAATCACTAAATTTATTGACACGCTTGTCTCAAATATGGAGCAGGTTTAGCTTTAATTTCTCTTTATATTTAAACTTCGGTTTCTGAGCGGAGCCGAAGGATAGTTTCAATAAATTAGTTTCACTTCTTTTAGTTGAAATTTCTGTTCAGCATTATCTTCAGTTTCTACCAAAAGCTCCCCAATATCTGAAACACCTTTTATAATTCCGTTAAAATGTAAACCTTCGGGTGTTTCAAACACTGAAATGATATTTTTTCGGAATAAATCGTTTTCATATAGTTGCTTTATTTCAGAAAAATTGGCTTTAGAAAGATTTTCTAAATTACTGTATACAGCTTTCAAAATTGTATGTAATACTTCTTCTAATTGAAAAGTATCTCCAGATTCAAGCTTCATTGAACTTGCTTGCGACAGATTTGGAAAATCTGTTTCATTTACATTTATTCCAATTCCAATTATTGAATATTTCACATAACTGCCTTCCAGCACGTTTTCAATTAAAATACCGCCAATTTTCGTTTTGGCTGACAATATGTCGTTAGGCCATTTAATAGTAACATTCGGTACTTTTAACTTGGCAATTGAGTTGGCAATAGCCAAAGAAACAGCTGCCGAAATTATAAATTGATCTTCGGCAAATAGGCCTTCAAAAGCTTTAAACATGCTGAATGTTAGGCTCTGACCCTCTCGAGACAACCAACCATTACCCATTTGCCCACGACCCGAAAGTTGGTTTTCTGTCACGACTACGGTTTCATCCATTATGGACGTTTCTTTTGCCAACTGCTTTAAGTAAGTATTGGTAGAATCGATGGCATTAAGTTTGATTATATTCAAAAGGATAAATATGTTTAGTATTACGTCTTTAAAGGCGGTTCAAGAAACAAAAAAGTAATAACTTTGCGAAATAGAAAAGAAAAATAATTAATGCAGAAAAATCAAGCAGGAACAGATCAACTTATTGCCCAAATAATAAGAGGGATAGAAGATGTAAAAGGACAAGATATAGAAATACTTGACTTAAGAGATATAGAAAATACCGTTTGTGACTATTTTATAATCTGCAATGGTACCTCAAACACACAGGTAAACGCCATTGTAAATTCCGTTCAAAAATCAGTAAGCAAAGCTTTAAAAGAAAAACCGTGGCACGTTGAAGGCAGCGACAACTCGGAGTGGGTACTTATGGATTACGTACACGTAGTTGTACACGTTTTCCAAAAGCACATTCGCGAGTTTTATGATATTGAAGGACTTTGGGGCGATGCAAAATCGGTTAAAATAGAAACAACACTTTAAAAAACATACAAGCCTTATGGCCGAAGAAAAGAAAAGTAAAAAGAGCGATTCAAAGAAACCAAAACCTAATTATTATTGGATCTATGCAGCAATAATTCTGTTGTTTTTTGGAATCCAAATTTTTGGTGGTGGCAGTTGGTCGCAACCAGAAAAGACGAATCAAGCCCAATTTGAAGAATTTCTGAAAAATGGTGATGTTGAAAAGGTTGATTTAATAAATAAAAAGATTGCCAAGGTATATCTTACCACAGAGGCTAAGGCTAAAGAAGTTCATTCCAAAAAAGAAGAAACTCCGGCCTTTTTGGCTCCAGGCCCAAATGATCCTGATTATCAGTTTGAATTTGGAGATTTGCAAAATTTTGAAAATTCGTTTAAAACTATAAAAGCGGAGAATGGCCTAACCACGAAAATGGAATGGCATACAGACTCCAATGTTTGGGGCGATATACTAATGGGCATTTTACCATTTGTAATCATTATTGCCATTTGGATTTTCATTATGCGCCGAATGTCTTCGGGTGGCGGCGGTGGCGCTGGCGGTCAACTTTTCAATATTGGGAAGTCGAAAGCAAAATTATTTGATGAAAAGACTGACGTAAAAACCTCTTTTAAAGATGTTGCAGGTCTTGAAGGCGCAAAAGAAGAAGTACAAGAAATTGTAGATTTCCTAAAACAACCTGAAAAATACACTTCATTAGGTGGTAAAATTCCGAAAGGTGCATTGTTGGTAGGTCCTCCGGGAACTGGTAAAACATTGCTGGCAAAAGCCGTAGCCGGTGAAGCTAAAGTGCCTTTCTTTTCACTTTCTGGTTCAGATTTTGTTGAAATGTTTGTAGGTGTGGGCGCATCACGTGTTCGTGACTTATTTAAACAAGCGAAAGAAAAATCGCCAGCAATTATCTTTATTGACGAAATAGATGCCATTGGTCGTGCTCGTGGAAAAAACAATTTCTCCGGTAGTAACGATGAGCGTGAAAATACATTAAACCAATTATTGACAGAAATGGATGGTTTTGGCACCAATACAAATGTAATTGTATTGGCAGCTACAAACCGCGCCGATGTGTTGGACAAAGCTTTAATGCGTGCGGGACGTTTTGATAGACAGATTTATGTAGATCTTCCAGATGTTCGCGAACGTAAAGAAATATTTGAAGTTCACTTACGTCCCATTAAAAAGGATGACAACTTAGATACAGATTTTCTTTCAAAACAAACACCTGGTTTTTCTGGAGCAGATATTGCGAATGTTTGTAACGAAGCAGCTTTAATTGCCGCAAGAAACGGTAAAAAATCTGTGGGTAAACAAGACTTCCTAGATGCAGTTGACAGAATTGTAGGCGGACTTGAAAAGAAAAACAAAATAATGACAGTGGCCGAAAAACGCGCCATTGCATATCACGAAGCTGGTCACGCAACGGTAAGCTGGATGCTAGAGCACGCTGCTCCATTGGTAAAAGTAACTATCGTTCCTCGTGGGCAATCTTTGGGTGCAGCTTGGTATTTACCAGAAGAAAGACTTATTATTCACCCAGAACAGATGCTTGACGAAATGTGTGCAGCTCTTGGTGGTCGTGCTGCAGAAAAAGTTATTTTTAATAGAATTTCTACCGGTGCATTAAGCGATCTTGAAAAAGTAACCAAACAAGCCCGCGCTATGGTAACTATTTATGGCTTGAATGACAAAATAGGTAACCTAACTTATTACGATAGCAGCGGACAGAATGAGTATAATTTCTCTAAGCCTTACAGCGAGAAAACTGCAGAATTAATAGACAAAGAAATATCTGCACTAATAGAAGGTCAGTACCAACGTGCTGTACAACTTTTAGAAGACAACAAAGATAAATTGACCGAGTTGGCCAACGTGCTTCTTGAAAAAGAAGTAATATTCAAAGACAATCTTCAAAAAATATTTGGAGACCGTCCGTTCGATGTGCCAGAAGAAGTACCGAGAGTGGCAACAACTTAATTGTTGCCATTTTCAGTTTGCGGTCGAAACTTTACTTTGCAGGTGTTACTACTTCAATATAGATTTTATATATTTGAAGTATAACATGTATAAAAACTTCTCAATTCACTATAAATGAGTCTATTTAAAAGACTTTTAAATCCCAATTATAAGAAGTCGGAAGAGAAGGCTAAGAAAGCCGACAAAACCGACCAAAGTAGTTATTACCCAGAGCAAAAACTTCCGATCGACGAGAAATTCACTTTCAACTTCAAAAACAATGGAGGCAAGTTTATTTACTGTGAAAATTGGGAAGAAGTTACCGAAGCTTTTGATAATATATTGCTTGAAAACGATTGGTACGAACAAGATGTATTCTGTGTCAACGAACAGCTGTGTCAAAAATTTGATGGTTTCAACCTCAACTTTGGCAAGTCTGCAGAGTCTACATTTTTTCTATCTAGCTGCGAATCGCTAATTGCGAACAATGGCTCCATTTTACTTTCATCAAATCAAATAAAGGAGAAGAAGTTGAAAGAATTACCTTTCAACGTAATTATTTTTGCAACCACTAGTCAGTTTGTAGACACTATTAGTGAAGGATTGCGAACCATTAAAAACCAAAGTTCTAACTATATTCCTAGTAACATCACTACTATTCAAGACTTTGAAACTGAAAAAGAAAAGGATTTTATGAGTTATGGAAGTAGCACAAAAAACCTATATTTGTTGCTACTGGAAGACTTATAATATGAAGGAAATTCTCATACGGACCCTGTCGGGCGTATTATACATTTCGATCATCATTTTTGCAATGTTCACCTCGCGCGAGTGGTTTATGGGGCTTTTCTTTGTACTTGGAATTATCACCTTAAGCGAATTTTTAAAGCTTGTACATCTAACCAGTTATCTCGCGTACTTTCTACTTGCCGCGGGATTTTATTTTTTAAGTTATTCGGTTTTTTCAGACAATGCAATTTATCTACTCCTAATTTTAAGTGGTTTTGTAAATCTGTTTCTATTAAAGGACGTACTTTGGACAAGTAAAATACCAATGTTCGAAAAGAAAAAATACATAACTGTAATTTTCTACATCATTAGCGGCTTTGTGTTTCTTACGCTTATTCCTATAATGAATATAAACGGTAAATTTATGCCCGAAATAATCGTGGCAGTTTTTATACTAATTTGGAGTAATGATACTTTTGCTTTCCTTATTGGCAAGAACTTTGGAAAACATAAACTCTTAGAACGTATTTCACCAAAGAAAACTATTGAAGGTTTTGTAGGCGGTTTAATAGGGGCTCTTTTGGCAGGATTTATTATCTTTAAAGTATTGCAAATCAACTTCCAGTTCGAGGCTCAAAATTACCCGTTGTGGGTTTGGATAACGCTGGCAGTTATTGTAGCCGTTTTTGGCACAATTGGCGATTTAATCCAATCAAAGTTTAAAAGACAGGCAGGGGTAAAAGATAGCGGAATTATTATGCCCGGTCACGGCGGGTTGTACGATAGGCTTGACAGCATTATTTACGCCAGTCCATTTGTTTATGCATTTTTATTAATTGTTGACAATGTTTCATAAAGAAGGATTCAAAATTATTTTTATAGCGCTGGTAGTAGTTATCGGGCTAAGCCTTTTGGCAAATGTATTTGTTGAACACCCTACAATTCGTGGCGGAGTTATTATTTCCTTAATTATTCTTTTATTACTGGTTTTGCAGTTCTTTAGAAACCCAAAACGCAATTTTTTAATCCATCCAGACCAAGTGATTTCATCTGTTGATGGCAAGGTTGTGGTTATTGAAGAAGTATTTGAAAAGGAATATTTCAAAGATAAAAGAATGCAGGTTTCTGTATTTATGAGTCCAATAAATGTTCACATTACGCGCTATCCTGTAGCTGGAAAAATAGTTTATAGCAAGTACCACCCTGGAAAATATCTAGTGGCGTGGCACCCGAAGTCTTCCGAAGAAAATGAACGTACCACAGTTGTGGTAAAGAATGATGCGTTTGGCGAAATTTTATTCCGTCAGATTGCAGGCGCATTGGCCAAACGAATTGTAAATTATGCCGAAGTTGACCAAGAAGTAGATCAAGCGTCGGACAGTGGTTTTATAAAATTTGGATCGCGAGTAGATATTTTTCTTCCGCTAGACGCAAAAATAAAAGTAGTCCTAAACCAAAAAGTTAAAGGAGGAATCTCGATAATCGCTGAAAAATAATGACTTCTGAAGAGTTAGATATCACTTTTAAAAATGCTGTAAAAAGCATTAACGACCACAAGGACCCTTTTCCTGCTGATGTTTTGTTACGACTGTATGCGTATTACAAACGCGCTACAAATGAAGCCCACCAGCCCAGCGGCAGAAAACCGCACATTTCTGCATTTAAAACCAATGCGCTTTTCCAAACTCGTGGACTAACGACAGATGAGGCCAAAGAGCTTTATATTGAAGCTGTAAATCAATATTTTTTATACCGAAAATAAACTAGGCCTGCTGTGCCTTGTTGAATTTTATTTCGTAATCTTCGATTGCTTCTTTAATTTTCTCCACATTTTCTGAAGACTTTTGATGAGCTGCTTCCATAGCCTTTTCAAGGTCGGAATCCGGATGCTGAAAAAGGTCTGTGATTACGTGGTTAATTTTGTCGATAATACTTCTCTGACTGTTTTTAATGTCTTCCAATTTGTGAAGCATAGATTGCATTTCGTCATACTTTGATTGATCCATAATTATTTTATTTTCATACAAGTTACGAACAAGCACGCTTCTTTTAAAAATAATTAACCTTCATTTTGAGTAATTTAGGAGTTTTTAACTGAGATTAAATAAATATAATGCCTTAAATTAGCAAGCACAATAACAGGTGGAAAGATCGGTTACAACTAAATAAAATTGTGAATTATGGATATCGCGGCTAAAAAATATAAATTGATAGAACGCTTAATGACCGTAATGAGCCCCGAAAAATTACAAAAAGTTGATGATTTTCTAACAGCTGAAATATTCAACGAAGATGATTATATTGTTTCTGAAGCGCATAAAGAAATATTAGACGAGCGGCTTAAAAAGCACAACAATAATCCCCAAACTGGCAGATCAATTGAAGAAATAGAGACCGAACTTAGCCAAAAATATGGCTTATAAATTGATCGTAAAACCGGAAGCAGATTTCGAAATGTTCGAAGCTATAAATTGGTACGTGAACAAAGACATGAATCTAGGGTTACGGTTTGCCGCAGAATTAAAAAGCACACTTCACTACATTAAATTGCAGCCTGAGAACTTTCAAAAAAAATATCGAAATATCAGGATTTGCTTCACAAAAACATTTCCGTACGGGATACATTATATAATTGAAGAAAATGCCATATACGTATTGGCCATTCTTCACACCAGTAGAAATCCAAGAAAAGAAATAGCTAGCTATTTTATTTCAATCCCTGGAGACTTGCCTTTAACGTTTCAATCTTCGCCAAAGCATCTGCTTCTTTTTGTTTTTCTAAGGCTACAACTTGTTCTGGAGCACCGCTTACGAAACGTTCGTTTTTAAGCTTGCCCTGTACGCTTTTTAAGAAACCTTCAGTATATTTCAACTCTTCAGAAAGTTTTGCTATTTCTTCTTCAACGTTTATAGCGCCAGCAATTGGGATGAAATATTCATTACTTTTTACACGGAAAGTTAATGCGCCATCCAGTTTTTCTGAAATGTAATTTAATTCTGAAATATTCCCGAGTTTTGAAATCACAGCATCAAATTCCTTTGAAGCATTATCATTATTTAAAACTGAAAGCTGAATTGTATCTTTAAATGAAATATTTTTCTCTTTTCGAATAGTTCTAATTCCAGAAATAACTTCGGAAGCAAATTCGAAATCTTTAATAATCTTTTCGTCGAAAGTTTCAAACTTTGGCCATTCAGAAATTATCAACGCTTCCGAAATATCGCGCTGGGTAATGTGCTGCCAAATTTCTTCAGAAATAAAAGGAACAAAAGGATGAAGCACTTTCAAGTTATCCTCCAAAACTGAAATAACTTCCAAATAAGTTTTTTCTGAAATCTTTTCGCCAAAAGGTGGTTTTACCATTTCTAATAGCCAAGAGCAGAAATCGTCCCAAACCAACTTATAAGTAGACATTAAAGCATCGCTAATTCGGTATTTACCGTAATGATCTTCAATTTCGGCAAGGGTTTTTTGAAATTTACTGCGGTACCATTGTAATGCAATTATGTCGCTTTGCGATTGTTCTTTTTCCAATGAAACTTCCCAACCATCAATTAATCTGTAAGCGTTCCAAATTTTATTTACGAAGCCACTCCCCTGTTTGCAAAGGTCTTCTTCAAACATTAAATCGTTTCCCGCTGGCGAACTAAGAAGCATCCCTACACGTACGCCATCGGCGCCATAGGTTTCCATCAAATCGATTGGATCTGGAGAGTTACCCAAAGATTTACTCATCTTTCTGCGCTGCTTATCGCGAACGATTCCGGTTAAGTAAACATTTGTGAATGGTTTTTCGTTTCTATATTCATAACCCGCGATAATCATTCGTGCTACCCAGAAAAATAATATTTCGGGAGCGGTTACCAAATCGTTGGTTGGATAGTAATAATTTATTTCTTTATTGTCAGGCTCCAAGATTCCGTTGAAAACGCTGATTGGCCATAGCCAAGATGAGAACCAAGTATCTAGTGCATCTGGGTCTTGTTTTAAGTTTTCGGCCGTAAGTTGTGGGTTGTTGGTTTTTTCTTGAGCTAGCTTTAAAGCTTCGTTCATATTTTCAGCAACCACAAAATCTTCTTTTCCGTCGCCATAGAAATATGCGGGAATTTGTTGTCCCCACCAAAGCTGGCGAGAAATATTCCAGTCGCGCACGTTTTCCATCCAGTGGCGGTAGGTATTTATAAATTTTTCGGGAACAAGATGCACTTCTTTGTCAAGTACTGCATCCAATGCTGGTTGCGCTAGTTCCTTCATTTTAAGAAACCATTGATCGCTCAATTTTGGTTCAATAACAGCACCAGTTCTCTCACTCGTACCTACTTTGTGCATATGGGTTTCAATTTTTGAAACCACGCCCATTTCTTCAAGTTCCTTTACAATTTCCTTACGTACCACAAAACGGTCTTTGCCTTCATAATGAAGACCGAAACTGTTTAAAGTTCCATTATCGTTAAGAATATCTATTATTTCAAGATTGTGTTTATCGCCCAACATTTTATCATTCTCGTCGTGGGCGGGAGTAACTTTTAAACAACCTGTTCCAAATTCAACATCTACATATTCGTCTTCAATTATAGGAATAACACGGTTGCAAACAGGAACGATTGCTTTTTTACCGCGAAGGTGTGCAAAGCGTTCATCATTCGGGTTAATACAAATTGCAGTATCGCCCAAAATGGTTTCTGGACGCGTAGTGGCGATTGTTAAAGTGTCGTCGCTACCATCAATTTTATAGTTTAAGTAATAAAGATTACCTTGTTTTTCTTCGTAAATAACCTCTTCATCAGAAAGCGTTGTTTTTGCCTGCGGATCCCAATTAACCATTCGGAAACCACGATATATATTTCCTTTTCGGTATAAATCTACAAATACCTTTATCACCGAGGCTGACATTTCTTCATCCATGGTAAACTTAGTTCGTTCCCAATCGCAGGAAGCGCCAAGTTTTTTTAATTGTTCTAGGATAATTCCGCCGTGTTTATGCGTCCATTCCCAAGCATGTTCTAAAAATTCTTCGCGAGAAAGGTTCGCTTTATCTATTCCATCTGCTTTTAGCTTCGCAACAACTTTTGCTTCTGTAGCAATAGAAGCGTGATCTGTACCAGGCACCCAACAAGCGTTAAAGCCCTGTAAACGTGCTCGACGTATTAAAACATCTTGCAGGGTGTTGTTGAGCATATGCCCCATATGTAGGACACCTGTAACGTTCGGTGGAGGTATGACGATGGTGTATGGCGTTCTTTCGTCAACTTCAGAATGGAAATAACGGTTTTCCATCCAGTAGTTATACCACTTGTTTTCAATTTCTTTTGAATTATATTTTGCTTCTAAAGCCATACATTGGTCTGGTATTTGTGTAATATGCTGCAAAAGTAATTATAACTAAAGGATAATAAAAGTGAATAAGTTATTTTGCTCATTGTTCAAAAGTTATATACTTTAGCAGATATTAAAAATATAAAATCATGAAAAAATTAGCTCTTATGGCTCTTGTTGCCTTTATCGGTTTTGCCGCTCAGGCGCAACAAGCAAAAATCAGTTTCAAGGAAGACACCGTGGATTACGGTACTATTGCAAAAGGTAGTGACGGAGTTCGTGTATTTGAATTCACTAATACTGGCGATGCCCCGCTTATTATTAGTGATGTAAAATCCAGCTGTGGCTGTACGGTACCTAAAAAACCAGATGGACCTATTGCACCCGGTGCAAGTAGTACCATTCAAGTAAAGTACGACACAAACCGTGTTGGGCCGATTAGAAAAACTATTACAGTTTATTCTAACGCCAGCGAACCAATGGTTGCTTTAAAAATTAAAGGTGAAGTAATGAATGATTCGTCAAGTGTGCTGGAAAAAAGCTAGAAAACTTTACTTATTATAAATCAAATCCGGTGGAAGCAAATTGCTTTTACCGGATTTTTTTTAGAATACACTTTTTAGATAAAACTTCACCTTATTAATGTAACCCCCTCTTTTTACTTCCATAGATACTCTTTTACCTTCATCTGTGGAAAACATGGCTATTAACTCGTATAATTTGAATTGATAACAAGGCTTCCCGTTAATAGTAATAATTTCATCTCCATTTTGAATCCCTGCTAATGCCGCGGGAGAGTCTTTGCGCACATCTACCACAACATATTTCGGCACAAGTGAAAAGTGAACTTCCGTAGTAATGGAAATACTATTCATTGTTAAACTCTCATTATAGTTTTCCCGATTTGTATTAACAGAGGCTTGGCGTTCTTCCCTTATAAGTTCTACACCTTCGTGCTCTAAAGTTAAACCACTCATATTATAATTGAAAGGTTCATTAAATTTTCGGTTTTTCTTGAAGCGCACCAACTGGTTGCCATAGTCGAAAGTTACTGTAAACCGACTCAGAAAACCACCACCAACACTGCCATCACGCTCTTCATAATAACGCGCTTTCCGAATAGCATCCTCTTCAGGAAAGGAGGTGTTTACATCGTTTAAGTGAAAACTCCCAACGGACAAACCTGGAATTCTAGTACGCTTACCGAAAATGTTACCACTAAGTCCGAGGCCTAAAAAATCATTAAAATAATTCTTGGGAGATTCTTTTATAAAATCGCGATTGTCAAAAATCCACATTACGTCACTCGAGCCAGAATCTACTAATAGCGTAACTTTTTCCTTTAAATTTTCAGATTCAATTAATAGCGAAATATAGGGTTTCCCACCCACAAAATTTAGCGGTAAATCTTCACATTTTTTGCAAGGCTTCAACGTGTATTTCTTAGAATTATAAATAGTTATAATTTGCGTTGAATAATTAATCTTCACAATAAAATTCTTAAAAAACTCATTACCTAAAATGCCGTGCACCGGAATTCCCATTCTTGGTGAAAAATTCAGCGAGCTATCAAAAATTATATATATTTTGTGGTTCGTGTCTATCGCGTTACCCACCTTCACTTTATTCTCCAAACTTTTTAAAGCTTCCACAGAGCCCCCAGAACCTAAACCTTGCAAAAGCACTGGTGTAGTATTACGAAGTTGAATACTATCTGCCTGTTCTAAGCTAAAAAGTATGGTAGATTTTACACCAGTATCGAGTATAAAGGAAAGTGGGGTGCCGTTAATTTCTAATTGAATTATTGGTACGTTGTTAACCAATTTAAAAGGAATTCGATCTTTCTTTTTATTGTTTAGAAGAAAAAATCCAGGTTGGGCCACTAATGAAGCAGAAAAACTAAATAAAAACCATAAGATTAGATATTTATACAAAATTTTAAGAATTACCTTGAAAACACTTGAAGGTATAAAAAAAAGGCGAATGTTGTATTGGGCACTATGGAATTATAAAATATATTTCGCAACTTTGCCTCAAAATAAACCACTATGCCTTCAGTTTCAAATAAAGGGAAACACATGCCGGAATCACCCATCCGCAAGTTGGTGCCCTACGCCGAAAAAGCGTACAAAGCAAACAAAACCGTTTATCACCTAAACATTGGTCAACCCGATATTAAATCGCCAGAAATTGCGATGGAAGCTGTGGCAAACCATAATTTGGAGATTCTTGCATACACTCGTTCCGAAGGTTCGCAGGAGTATCGCGAGAAAATTGCAAAATATTATCAAAAAAACAACATCCCCGTTGAAGCGCAGGATCTAATAGTTACCACAGGCGGAAGTGAAGCACTATTGTTTGCAATGGGCACCATCGCTGATGCTGGCGACGAAATAATTATTCCAGAACCATTTTATGCCAATTACAACGGTTTCGCAACAGCCACCGATGTAAAGATTGTTCCCGTTATTTCAAAAATTGAAGACAACTTTGCCTTACCTGCTATTGCAGAGTTTGAAAAACTTATTACTCCGAGAACAAAGGCTATCTTAATTTGTAACCCCGGAAATCCTACAGGTTATCTTTATTCTAAAGAAGAAATACAATCCTTAGCAAAACTCGTAAAAAAGCATGATTTGTACTTGGTTGCAGATGAAGTATATCGTGAGTTTACCTACGATGGCTCTAAGCACTACTCAATTCTTGAAGAAGAAAGCTTGGCAGAATATGGAATCATCATCGATTCTGTTTCCAAAAGATATAGTATGTGTGGCGCCCGTATAGGTTGTTTGGTATCCAAAAACAAAGAGGTAATTGCTACAGCGCTTAAATTTGCACAGGCACGTTTAAGTCCACCAACTTTTGCACAGATTGCCAGTGAAGCAGCACTACAAACCCCGCAGAGCTATTTTGACAATGTTAAAACAGAATATCAAGATCGCAGAAATACATTAGTGGCGGCATTAAAAGAAATTCCTGGCGTTGTTGTTGGCGAGCCTAAAGGCGCTTTTTACTGCATCGTTCAGTTGCCCGTAAAAAATAGTGATAAATTTGCGCAATGGTTGTTAGAAGATTTTGACGACAACGGCGAAACTATTATGGTTGCTCCAGCGGCAGGGTTTTACTCTACCCCGGGCGTTGGTTTAAACCAAGTACGTATTGCTTACGTTCTGAAAAAAGAAAGCCTTATTAGAGCGGTAAAAATCTTAAAAATTGCGCTTCAAAAATATAAGGATTAATGCGGGTTGAAGAAAACAAATCGCTTAAACTTTACAATACATTTGGAATAGCTAGCAATGCGCGCTATTTCTCTTCGGTGGAAACCATTGAAGAACTTAAACAGGTACTTTCCAAAAAACCTTCTGAAGAACTATTTATACTCGGCGGTGGCAGTAATATGCTGCTCACCGCCGATTTAAATGCATTTGTACTTCACGTAAATTTAAAGGGAATTGAAATTCTAAAAGAAACCGAAACTGAAGTTTTCGTAAAAGCAATGGCTGGCGAAAACTGGCACGAGTTTGTTCAGTATTGCATCGCGAAAGATTTTGGCGGGTTAGAAAACCTCTCCTTAATTCCTGGAAATGTGGGTACAGCGCCCATTCAAAATATTGGAGCTTATGGCGCGGAGTTGAAAGACACTTTCGAAAGCTGTAATACGGTTGAAATAGACACTTTAAAAGAACGAAAATTCAGCAAAGCCGAATGCGCTTTTGAATACCGAAATTCAATCTTCAAAAATGCTGCGAAGGGAAAATATATTATTACTAGCGTAACTTTTCGGCTAACAAAAAAGAATCATAAAACGAGTATTTCTTACGGCGACATTCAAAAGAATTTAGCTGAAAGAAAAATTGAAGTTCCTACTATAAAAGATATTTCAGAAGCGGTTATTGCAATTCGCCAATCAAAACTTCCAGATCCGAAAGTTTTGGGAAACAGTGGTAGTTTTTTTAAAAACCCTGTAGTTGATTCTGAAACATTTCAAGCATTCCGAAGAAATTTTCCAGAAGCACCATTTTACGAAGTTTCACCCACCGAATTTAAAATTCCGGCAGGTTGGTTAATCGAAAAAGCAGGATTTAAAGGCCAGCGTTTTGGCGAGGCAGGCGTTCATAAAAATCAAGCTTTGGTTTTGGTAAATTATGGCAACGCCACCGGAAAACAAATATGGCAGCTCGCAATGGATATTCAAAAAAAGGTAAAGGAAATGACGGGTATTTTTATTGAGCCCGAAGTAAATGTATTTTAGTTCGCGTTTAGCACACCGTCAATAATATAAACCATTCCGTTCGATCCCTCTACACCAACACTTGTAACCTTAGCACTTCCTGATTTCCCGTCAGAAAGAACTATGTCTTCACCAGATTTCGTTGCTGTTAAAGTAGTTCCTGCCAAAGTTTTTAGTTTTGCTTTTCCGCTTTTTCCAATAGCTTGCAGCAAGGTTTCTTTATCCATTTTTCCCACAACAATATGCGATTTCAGCATTTCTTCTAACTTTGCTCTGTTTTCTTGAATTGAATAGAACTTTGTGCGTTCAGCAGTTAAGGATTCCACCGCTGTATTTGATGGTCCAAAAACAGTAAATGCTCCTTCGTTTGACAATTGATCGGTCAACGCAGCCGTTACAAGATAACTCGCAAACCTCTTCAATTGGGGTTCGTTCATTACGCGCGCCATTACACTTTGTAGCAATGCAATATCTGCCGGTGTTAAATCTTTTTTCGCTGCGCGTCTTATAGTAGTATCTACCGGCACCTGTGTAGTAACATTTTCAACATCGCTATTTTTGCTATCCTGCGTTTCGTTTTTACACGAAATAGTTAATAGAGTGAACATTGCTATGGATAAGAAAGTAATTGATTTCAGCATCGTTAAAATATTTAAAATGAAGGCTAAAAATACTTAAATTCCGAGGACAACGACAAGAAAGATTGTATTTTTGTGGCCTAATTTAAAGTGATGAAATGCCCATCACAATTTTGAATCTATAGACGGTTATTTTTTGGGCATAACAGCTACACTTTTTATCAAATATCTTTAGATATGAAACTTTTACTTATCACATTAGTATTATTATTACTTGGCGTTGCAGGTATTGCAATAAAAATTTGGGCTAAAAAAGATGGAAAATTTGCTGGAACTTGCGCTAGCCAAAGTCCGTTTTTGAATAAAGAAGGCCAAGCTTGCGGATTCTGTGGAAAAACCCCAGACCAGTTTGAAAACTGTGCAGAGGAAAGCCACAAACCAGAAGCACCGTCAGAATAATTATCAATTTCAAGAATATAAATTAAAGCGCAAACGCGCCTAACTAAAATCATCTCCCGATTAAGTTATTGGGACTTCAATCGTAAATCTTTATGGTGCTACTTTACGTTTTCGGCGCAGTTGCGTTGATTAACTGCGCTTACTACCTCCTCTTTTCGAAATTTGCTTTTCTAAAAACTGCAAAGAAAATTACTTCGGATAACCACTCTATTTCATTAATAATTTGCGCCAAAAACGAAGCCGAAAATCTTCAAAAGCACATTCCGCTTTGGCAACAACAGAATTATCCAAACTTCGATATTATACTTATCAATGATGCTTCAGTGGACGACACCTTAGAAGTAATGGAAGCTTTTGCCGAAAATGATACCCGCATTCAAATTGTAAACGTAAAAAATAACGAAGCCTTTTGGGCAAACAAAAAATATGCCCTTACATTGGGTATAAAACGTTCAAAAAACACACGACTCGTTTTCAGCGATGCCGATTGCTATCCCGCCAGTAATGAATGGTTAGCCACAATGGCCAGTAAATTTTCAAACGAAAATCAATTGGTTTTAGGCTATGGAGCTTATGAAAAGCAACCAGGATTTCTAAATAAAATGATCCGCTTTGAAACGCTGATGACAGCAGTGCAATATTTCTCGTACGCAAAAGCGGGAAATCCATATATGGGCGTGGGTAGAAACCTAGCTTATACAAGCGAATTGTTCTACGACACTAAAGGTTTTATGAGCCATATGAAAATTCCATCGGGCGATGACGATCTTTTTGTAAATGAAGCAGCAACTTCAAAAAACGTTGCTATTTGCACCGAGGCAGAAGCATTTACATATTCAATTCCGAAGAAGAAAAAGAAAAAATGGCTCACTCAAAAAAAGAGACATTATTCTACTGCCAAACTTTACAAACCCAAGCACCGTATACTTTTAGGCGCCTATTATACTTTTAATTTCCTTTTCTGGCCGCTAGCAATTATAACGCTATTTACTGAATATTGGATTTTTGGACTTGCAATAACCTTTATCAGGTTTTTAGTGCAATATATTATTATTGGCAACGCCGCAAAAAAACTAAAAGAACAAGATTTGGTTCCTTTTATTCCTTTATATGAATTGTTTTTGGTTGTAACACAATTGAGTATCTTTATTTCCAACAGAGGCGAAAAAAATTCGCGATGGAAATGACTTCAGAAGAAATAGGGCTCCAAATTGAAAAGGCGAAAAAAGGAAGGCAGGGTGCTTTCAAATTTCTCTTAGATTATTATTGGAACGAAGTTTATGGCTTTCAACTTAAAAGAGTTCGCAATGAGCACGAAGCCGAAGATATAACTATTGAAACCTTTGCAAAAGCATTCGATAAAATTGAAAAATTTGACGAAAACTACGCATTTTCTACTTGGCTTGTTACGATTTCAAAAAACATTCAGATAGACCGCTCTCGAAAAAAAAATGCCTCTATTTATTCAAACACCACAGATGCCTTTAACGAACAGGTTCACAAAATTGCCGACCACGCTCCCACTCCAGAAGACAAATTAATACGAGAGCAAAATCTCGCAGAACTTCTACGTTACATTAAGTTATTAAAACCACATTATCAGGAAGTAATTAATCTTCGTTATTTTCAGGAAATGAGTTATAATGAAATCTCCGAATCACTTGAAGAGCCGCTAAATAACGTAAAAGTACGGCTATTGAGAGCTCGAAAACTTCTTGCAGAAATTATTACGCAAAAAGATTAAAACACTCAAATTCCGAATAAAAATTCAAATTTCTAATTCCAAAAAAATGGCGTAATCCATTGGGGCGTTAGGGGGCTTTTTTTCGTACTTTTGCTTCCTATATGAGCACAGAAACTTTGGAAATTCAAAAGACACCCGGAACCTCGGGACCGAAGCCAAAATGGCTACGCGTTAAACTTCCCACCGGGAAAAAATATACCGAACTCCGCGGCTTGGTAGACAAGTATAAATTAAATACCATCTGCGCCTCTGGAAGTTGCCCAAACATGGGCGAATGTTGGGGAGAGGGTACTGCAACCTTTATGATTTTAGGGAATACTTGTACTCGTTCTTGTGGATTTTGCGGCGTAAAAACCGGAAGACCCGAAACTGTGGATTGGGACGAACCTGAAAAGGTAGCACGCTCTATTAAAATCATGAAAATTAAACACGCGGTTGTAACTTCGGTAGATCGTGATGATTTAAAAGATATGGGGTCTATAATTTGGGCCGAAACAGTAAAGGCGATTCGCAGAATGAATCCTGAAACTACTTTGGAAACTTTAATCCCAGATTTTCAAGGAAACACTCGCAACATAGATAGAATAATTGCAGTAAAACCAGAAGTGATAAGTCACAATATGGAAACTGTAAAGCGCCTAACCCGCGAAGTGCGGATACAAGCTAAATACGAACGTAGCCTTGAGGTTTTAAATTATTTGAAACTATCTGGATTGCCGCGAACCAAAAGTGGTATTATGCTCGGTTTGGGCGAAAAGGAAGACGAAGTTTTCCAAACGATGGAAGATTTAAGAAACATAGGTTTAGATATTTTAACCATCGGGCAATATTTGCAACCTTCAAAAAAACACCTTCCGGTAAAAGAATTTATTACCCCAGAGCAATTCAAAATATATGAAACCGTAGGTTTAGAGATGGGTTTCCGCCACGTAGAAAGTGGTGCTTTAGTGCGGTCTTCGTATAAAGCGCAAAAACATCTTACCTAATTAGTATTTCTGAAATGGACAAAAAAATAACGGTAGGTATCAATGGTTTTGGTCGCATTGGCCGCAATGTGTTTAGATTATTGCTCAACCATCCTTCCATAAAAGTTGTGGCAGTTAACGATTTGGCAGATACTCGAACGTTGAGCCATCTATTAAAATACGACAGCATTCACGGCGTTTTAAAGGAAGAAATTGTACATACTGAAAACCAAATTATCGTTGCCGGAAATAAAGTCACGTTTACTTCAGAAAAAAACATTGAAGCCATTTCATGGGGCAACGTAGATGTTGTTATAGAAAGTACGGGCAAGTTTAAGACCAAAAGTCAGCTTGAAAATCATTTAAAAAATGGCGCTAAAAAAGTTATTCTTAGCGTCCCACCCGAGGATGATGACATAAAAACAGTAGTTCTTGGCGTAAATGATTCTATTCTCGAACCAGACGATTTAATAATTTCGAATGCATCTTGTACCACCAACAATGCCGCACCAATGCTCAAAATTATAAACGAGCTTTGTGGTATTGAGCAGGCGTATATTACAACGGTTCACAGTTATACAACAGATCAGAGTTTGCACGATCAGCCACATCGAGATCTTCGCAGAGCTCGTGCAGCTGGACAATCCATTGTTCCTACTACAACGGGAGCCGCAAAGGCGCTAACGAAAATCTTCCCAGAATTATCCGACGTGATTGGGGGTTGCGGAATTCGCGTTCCAGTGCCGGATGGCTCTTTAACAGATATAACACTAAACGTAAAAAGAGAAGTTTCTATTGAAGAGATAAACGAAGCCTTTAAAAAAGCTGCTGAAAACTCTTTAGCCGGAATACTTGAATATACCGAAGACCCTATTGTTTCCATAGATATTGTTGGCAATCCACACTCATGTATTTTTGATGCAGGAATGACTTCGGTAATTGGGAAAATGGTGAAAATAATTGGTTGGTACGACAATGAAATCGGCTATTCAGCTAGAATTGTTGATTTAATAGAAAGAATTTCTGTGAAATAACTATATTTATTGACTTCTTAAACCAACAAATGCGCCAATTGATTCTAAAATACAAAATCTTCTTGCCTCTTATTTTGTGTTTACTGATTTCAGTTAAGTCATTTTCCATTCAAATAGAAGATACCATTGTAACCATAAAACAGTTGCAGTTTTCGGCAAGTAAAGCCGTGGAAGCTGAAAAATTTATGGAGGCTATTAAACATCTTAACGATGCCAATAAGCTTGCATCTATTCCGAAATATAAAAGTTACAAAACAGATGTAGAGCTTAATATAGCCGAGCTTTATTATAAATTGGAGTATTTTGAAAAGGCAAAAGAAGAGACCGAGAAAGCGATTGCGAACGGAGAAATTTATAAAAATACTTTTAAGCAGGGAAAAGCTTATAATCTTTATGCCTTAATTCTAATTTCTCAAGGTAAGACTGCCAAAGCTGAAATATATCTAGATAAAGCAGATTCTATTTACACTGTACTTAACGCCCGAAATAGTAAAGCAGATTTTCTTTATGGCAAAGGATTACTAGAACACCGTCTTGGAAATTACGCCGAGGCCATTAAGTATTTAAAAAGCGCAGCAAATGATTTTAAAACTCAACAATTGCCTTATCAAGAGGCAATTGCGTATTGCAATCTTGCAGACGCACTTTCACTTATAGATCCGTCCACCTACCCATCTCCTTTGACAGAAGCAAAAATACTTTTAAAGTATGCTACTGATATTGCATCCGATAAAGGGTACACAAAAATACTGATAGAAAATCACCGAATCAATTCACAAATTTTTATTGCAGAGAAAAAGAGTTCTCAAGCTGAAGAGGAGTTTAAATTTTATTTAGCTCAAAAAGACTCGCTGCGTCAAGTACATTTAAAAGCAATTGAGCGTGGATTAAAGGAAGAATCTGACATTGGCGACTTAAATCTAATTATTGAAAATCAGCAAAACGATTTAAAGAAGCAAGATAAATCGTTGTTTTTTGGCAAACTTACAGGCTGGCTTAGTATAGCTTTAATTCTAATTTTGTCACTTTTAACGCTTTCACTTTATAAAAACAACAATCTAAGAGCGAAGGCTAACGAACTTTTACAAGACAAAAATACTGAACTTCAAGAAGCAAAAGAAAATGCAGAACGCGCCTCGCAAGCCAAAGCTCAGTTTCTCTCTACAATTACGCATGAATTACGAACCCCAATGTACACTGTAACTGGTTTAACCCATTTACTTTTGGAAGAAGACCCCAAACCAGAACAAAAAGAACACCTAAATTCCCTTAAATTTTCTGGAGAATATTTGCTTTCGTTAATCAATAATATTTTAGACCTCAACAAACTGGAGGCAAATAAAGTGGAGATTGAAAAAGTTCCTTTCAATTTAAAGAAGCGAATAGACGGCGTTTTAATAGCTTTAAAAAAATCTGCCGAGGCCAAAAACAACAACCTAAACTATGATTACGACACTACACTCCCAAATATAGTATTAGGCGATTCTTTAAAAATTTCTCAGATTTTAATCAATCTTATTAGTAATTCAATCAAGTTTACAGAAAACGGTGATATATGGGTTCGGATAGTAAGCGCCGAAAAATCTGCAAAGAAAGTA
The DNA here is from genome assembly GCF_058068265.1 of Aequorivita sp. IT1183. Taxonomy (NCBI): domain Bacteria; kingdom Pseudomonadati; phylum Bacteroidota; class Flavobacteriia; order Flavobacteriales; family Flavobacteriaceae; genus Aequorivita; species Aequorivita sp. IT1183. Next base: position 278,240 of record NZ_JBYRHS010000006.1, read on the forward strand.
GTAGTTCATTTTGAAGTTGAAGATACTGGAGACGGTATTTCAAAAAAGAAACAAAACACAATTTTCGAATCATTTTCGCAAGGATCACTTCAAATAAATAGAAAATACGGCGGCACCGGATTAGGACTTTCCATTGTGAAAAACCTCTTAGAACTTATGGGAAGTAAGATATTTCTGGAGAGTAAATTGGGTGAAGGTTCCAAGTTTTGGTTTAATATAAGTTATGATATCGCCGAGGTTGAAAAGGATAGTAAAAACATTAAAAACTTAGAAGTAGTTGTTGAAAGTAATATGCTCGAAGATAAAAAGGTTTTGATTGTTGAAGACAACAAAATTAACCAAATGATTACCAAGAAAATTCTCGAGAAGAAGAAAATGATCTGTACCGTTGTAGATAATGGAATGGATGCAATAGCGAATGTAAAAGAGACCGACTTCGACGTTATATTAATGGATATTCACATGCCTGGAATAAGCGGAATTGAGGCTACTAGAAAGATTCGTGAGTTCAATAAAACTGTTCCTATTATTGCATTAACGGCAATAACTATTGAGGAAAATTTGGAAGATTTCTACAAAGCAGGTTTCAATGAATTTATCCCAAAACCCTTCAACGCCGAAGATTTCTTCGAAAAAATTAATCGCGCCATTCGCGGCAATGAATTTTTAATAAAGTAACTACTTCTTCAACGCTACCGCACTTTTAATTCTACTTTTAAAAGCGGCCTCGGCATCATTTAGAATCACCGTTTTTATTGGTAAATAATAAATTTCCGTTGTGCTAGCAATTGGTTGCAACCGCATAAAATCTTTTTCGGTAGTAAGTATCAATGGTTGTTTTTTCAACTCATCCATTTCAGAAATAGTGAAATTATGATGGTCAGCAAAAGTCTTTTCTTCAAAACGCAACCCTTCATTTTTTAAATACGAAATCAGAGGCTTCGGATTGGCAATTCCAGTTACTAAAACGAACTCTCGGTGGGCCAAATACGATAGCGGTTTTTGTTCGTTGCCGTTATAAATTTCAGAATCATAACCAATTTTTGAAAAATAGATTTCTTGATTGTTTTTGGGTTTTAGATTAAGTTTTATTGTGTCAATTGTAGATTCGCTTATATTTTCTGGACATTTTGTTACCACAATTACATCGGCACGTTTTGCTCCAAATTTAGGTTCGCGCAGATTACCCGTTGGAAGCATACAATCCTTTATATACAACGAATCAAAAGACGTTAATAAAATATTCAGCGAAGCCTTAACTTTTCTATGCTGAAAAGCATCATCGAGTAAAATTACCTCAGCGGTATTCTGCAATTTTTCAATACCTGTTTGTCGATCTTCGCAGACAGCAACGCTAATCTCAGGAAATTTCTTTTTAAACTGAAGTGGTTCGTCCCCCACTTCTTCTACAGAATCGCATGATAAAACATTACGATATCCCGTAGTTTTTCTTTTATATCCACGGCTTAAAACTGCAATTCTATGGTCATTTTTTAAAAATGAAACGAGCAATTCTATCATCGGCGATTTTCCCGTTCCGCCCGTAGATAGGTTTCCCACGCAAATAACTGGAATATCGTATGCTTTACTTTTAAGCCAGTTATTATCGTAAAGCCAATTACGCAGCGCCGTAATACCACCGTATAACAACGAAAAGGGAAAAAGAAGTTTTCGGAGCAAATTCATTTCACGAAAGTACAAATTCCCACGAAAGTGGAAATCTACACTGCAAACATTTCGAAATTTTAAGTGGAGCCCATTTTCTTCAAAAATTATTTAAACTACTATCTTTACTGAAACTATAAAAAAATGAAGGTAAAGGAAGTCATTTCGCTCCTCGAGCAACTCTCACCACTCTCTTATTCCGAAGGTTTTGATAACACGGGTTTGCTCGTTGGCGATGCAAATGCAACTATTACAGGAGTATTGGTAACGCTCGATACGTTAGAAGCTGTGGTGGATGAAGCCATTGAAAAAAACTGCAACTTAATCGTTAGCTTTCACCCAATTATTTTTTCTGGATTGAAAAAAATCACAGGCAAAACATACGTTGAACGGGTAGTTCAAAAAGCAATAAAAAACGATATTGCCATTTTTTCAAACCATACGGCACTGGACAATTCCTGGAATGGAGTGAATGCAATGATTTGCGAAAAACTCGGACTAATTAAAGGATCGGTTTTAATTCCACAAAAAGAAACGATTAAAAAACTCATCACTTTTGTGCCGTCAAAAAATGCTGAAAAAGTGCGAAATGCACTATTTGCAGCTGGTGCCGGAAGCATAGGCAATTATGAAAACTGCAGTTTTAATATTCAAGGCAGCGGAAGTTTTAAAGGAAATAAAGATTCAAACCCCGTTATTGGCACGAAAGGGAAGATTCACTTTGAAGAAGAAACACAGATAGGAATTACTTATGCGAAACATCTTCAAAGCCATATTTTAAAGGCACTTTTTGAAGCGCATCCATACGAAGAAGTTGCTTATGAGATTACTACACTAGAAAATTCAAATCAACATTTGGGTTCAGGAATGATAGGTGAATTTAAAAATGCGATGGATGAAACTGAATTTCTGCAATTTTTGAAAAAAACCATGAAAACAGATTGTGTACGTCATTCAGCACTATTAAATAAGCCTATTAAAAAGGTTGCTGTGCTCGGCGGAAGCGGTAGTTTTGCTATTGACAGTGCAAAAAACGCTGGAGCTGACGCTTTTATTTCGGCAGATTTCAAATATCACGACTTCTTTAAGGCTGAAAACACTATGCTTTTGGCTGATATTGGGCATTATGAAAGTGAACAATACACAAAAGATCTTTTACATTCTTTCCTTAAGAAAAAAATGACTAATTTTGCAGTCCTTTTATCACAAACAAATACCAATCCTATTAGCTATTTATAATTTATGGCAACAAAAACCGAAGTTACTGTTGAAGAGAAGTTAAGAGCACTTTATGACCTTCAGCTTATTGATTCAAGAATAGATGAAATTAGAAATGTTCGCGGTGAACTTCCTCTAGAAGTAGAAGATCTTGAAGACGAAGTAGCAGGAATGAACACTCGTTTGGAAAAACTTAAATCTGATCTTGAAATTATTGAAGATCAAATTAAAGAAAAGAAGAACAACATCGAAGAGTCTAAGACTCTGATGAAAAAATATGCTACCCAGCAGGACAACGTTCGCAATAATCGCGAATACAACTCCTTAACCAAAGAAATTGAATTCCAAGAACTTGAAATTCAACTTGCAGATAAGAATATCAAAGAATATCGCGCACAGATTGAGCAAAAAAGTCAGGTAATCGAAGAAACTAAAACACGTTTCGACGAACGCTCTGAGCACTTGAAGCACAAACAAAGCGAGCTTGATGAAATCTTAAAAGAGACTGAAAAGGAAGAGCAAACGCTACTAAAGCAATCTGAAAATTACGAAACTCAGATCGAGCCACGCCTTATAAAAGCATACAAAAGAATCCGTACAAATGTAAAAAACGGCTTGGCAGTAGTTGCTGTAGAGCGCGGTGCATCTGGAGGTTCTTTCTTTACCATTCCACCACAAGTGCAAATGGAAATTGCTGGTCGTAAAAAAATTATTACAGACGAACACAGTGGCCGTATTTTGGTTGATCCAGATTTAGCTACAGAAGAACGCGAAAAAATGGAAGCTTTGTTTACCAAGCTTAAATAAGCGTCTAAAATTTATTATAACAAAGCCTTCACATAAAGTGAAGGCTTTTTTTGTACCTTAAATGCAAGGTTTTTATTTTATAAAAGACCAACGTCAAAAAAAAACGTATGAAAAAGATAACAGTTTTAATCGCAAGTATTCTTCTATTTTCTCTTCAAGCTGCTTGCAAACCTTCCAATGATTCTAAGAAAGAAGAAGCTTTGGCACTAAAAGAACAAACTCCAGTTCAGACGGACGCGGCAGATGGATTAAAAAAAGCCTATTTCGCCAGCGGATGTTTCTGGTGTGTAGAAGCAGTATACGAAAGTGTAAACGGAGTTAAAGAAGCGGTTTCTGGTTATAGCGGAGGTAAAACAGAAAACCCAACTTACAAAAATCACGCAGACCACGCCGAAGCGGTAGAGGTTATTTATGATCCCGCAGTTGTAAGTTTCAGCCAATTGGTAGATGTGTATTTTGCTTCACAAAACATTACGCAAGTAAACGGACAAGGACCAGACCACGGCGCCTCTTACCGTTCCATCGCATTTTATCAAAATGATGCTGAAAAGAAAATAATTGATGAAAAAATAGTCACATTAAGCAAGGAATTAGGCGGAGATAAAGTGGCGGCACAAGTTTTACCGTTCCAAAAATTTTGGGAAGCCGAAGCTTATCACCAAAATTACGAACGCAACAATCCCGGAAATCCATATATCCAGAATGTTTCCATCCCTAGATTGAATAAGTTTAAGGCAAAACTACCCGAGTTGTTAAAGAAAAACTCTGGACATTAAATTTCACTAAAATCATATATTTTTAAAAATTCCACAGCTTCAAACTGTGGAATTTTTTATTGCTTTTACTTCAAAAATCAATGGATAAAGCTTGTCTTTAAGCTCAAACATGCCTTCCTCATTTTTCACCAAACCCGGAAAAATATCATAGGGCGAGGCGTCGTGTTCTTTTAAATATTGAATTTGAAGTCCCGCTTCTGAAAGCGACGTAATTACTTCACCCAAACTGTGATTCCAACCGTATTCCTTGCTTTTCATTTTTGAAGATGCATCGGCGTAAGTTCCTTCATATTCTCCATAAATAGTATCCTTTTGATGGTAGCCGTATTTCATAACGGGTGGAGAAACAGTATAATCAAACATCCAAGCAATTGGATGAAACTCCACAATATAAAAGAAACCTCCGGGCTTTAATCTCTCTGAAATCATTTTTGCCCATGGTCTTAAATCTGGCAGCCAACCTATAGTACCGTAGCTTGTAAACACGATATCGAATTTTTCTGAAACATATTCCGAAGTATCCAAAACATTGCAACAAACAAATTTTGCGTCAAGCTTTAATTCTGCATTTAATTGCTGTGCGAGTTCAATTCCGTCATCAGAAAGATCAACGCCAGTGCATTTGGCTCCCATTCTAGAAAGGCTCAACGTATCTTGTCCAAAGTGACATTGAAGATGAAGAATGCTCTTCTCTGAGATATCGCCTAAAGCATTCAATTCGTATTTATTTAATGAAGTTTCACCCTTTTTGAAATTTTCCAAATCGTAAAAATCACTCTTCGCATGAACTGCGACTTTAGTATTCCATGTTTTCCTATTAGTTTCAAATTTTTCTGAATGATCCAAAATATTAGTTTTTGATAAAGGTATATAATTAACTCAAAAAACACATTTACTAATGCTTTTCACATTTATGAACTGTTTTCGTTAAACATCGGTTAAAAATTTAAAAGATATTTGCTTTTATTGTAGTTTTAATCACACTAACATTTAAACACTAACATCATGGGTGACATCATTTGGTTAATTGTAGTACTCCTTATTATAGGATGGCTCGTAGGTTTTTTCGGTTTCGGTGACGCTGTAGGAAGCCTAATTCACATTTTATTGGTCTTAGCAATTATTGGTATTTTATACCGATTAGCAACCGGCCGCAGACCATAATTAAAATAAAAACTATCCATTAATTATTAAACTCAAACTATTATGAAAAAGGTATTTTTAATTTTATTTGCAGCAGGATTAGTAAGCACTAGCTTTATTAGCTGTAGAGAAAAGGAATCAGTAGGAGACAAAATTGAAGACGTAGCGGACGATATAGAAGACGCCGTTGATTAATAATACAAAACATTTAAAACAAAAGCCCTTTCAAGAAAATTGAGAGGGCTTTTAATTTTGGCCTATTCGGCTACAATAGATTTCCATTCAGGATGCCTTTCAATGTAATTTTTAGTAAAAGCGCAAACGGGATCTACTTTTAAACCCCGAAGTTCTATTTGCAATAAAACTTTCTCGGTCATTTCGCTGGCCACACCTTGTCCTTCAAGTTCTTTTGGCACTTCGGTATGGTTAAGAGATAAGATGCCAGGCTTCACAGAATATTCAATAATGGCTTTGTAGCCATTCTCTTCGGCCTCAAACCGATGCTTTTCTTTATTATCAATCACTCGCATACCAATCAGAAGTTATATTGTTTCTACAGATTAAAAATACAAAAAATATGAAAGCCAAAAGTATTCCTTACTTTTACAAGAAACATATTTTTTATGAAAATTACTATCACTCTTTTATTTACATTTTTCACTTTTATAAGCTGTAATAACACTGAAAAATCTACTTCGAACGAATTATTGGAAGGTAATAATTCACTTCAAAAAACAGATATTCGGTATAAAATTGCAAAGGCCAACGGCTTTCAAAATTGGAAAGACGTTTCAGAAATTGCGTTTACATTCAACGTAGACCGGGGAGAAAATCATTTTGATCGCTCTTGGGTTTGGAAACCAAAAACGGGTAATGTGCTAATGAGGACCGCCACACAAAATGTTAGCTACAACCATTCAAATATGGACAGCATTATCATGAAAACCGATGCTTCTTTTATTAACGATAAATATTGGCTATTGGCACCTTTTCAATTAATTTGGGATGAAGGTATTACGATTTCTGAAAAGGAAAATGTTGTCGCTCCAATTTCCAAAGACACGTTAAACCAACTTACAATTGTTTACAAAAACGAAGGTGGATACACTCCAGGCGATGCCTACGATTTTTTTTATGATAAAAATTTCAAAATAAAAGAATGGAATTATAGAAAAGCAAATACCGAAAAACCTTCTATGACTACCACTTGGGAAGATTATGAAAACTTCAACGGAATTGAAATTGCAAAAATGCATAAGGATAGCACAGCCGGTTTTAAGCTGTATTTCACCAACATTTCAGTGAAAAAAGAAACTGAAAATTAAACGAATATAAATTCCTATTTTTGTAAAAAGCCTATAAAATACAACGTATCCAAATGTTCCAAAACTCTTTAGAATACGCAAAAACACAAGACGCCGAAGATTCTTTGGCCTCTTTCAGAAATAAATTTCACATTCCAAAAAATGCTTCAGGCGAACCGCTTATTTATCTCTGCGGAAACTCACTTGGTTTACAACCAAAAATTACTGCAGAATACATAAAAGAGGAACTTACAGATTGGGCAAATTTTGGTGTGGATGGGCATACCGAAGGTGAACATCCTTGGCTACCGTATCACGAGTTTTTAGCCGAAAACATGGCGAAAATCGTGGGCGCAAAACCCTCGGAAGTAGTTGTAATGAACACCCTTACAACCAATCTTCATTTAATGATGGTTTCATTTTACCAACCCACAAAAACCAAATATAAAATTGTAGTGGAAAGCGATGCTTTTCCGAGCGATAAATATGCCGTTGAAAGTCAGTTGAAATTTCACGGAATAGACCCAAAAGATGGCTTAATTCTTTGGAAACCCAGAAAAGGCGAAGAACTTTGCCGATTTGAGGATTTGGAAGAAATAATGAAAAACCACGGAGATGAAATTGCTTTGTTAATGATTGGTAGCACCAATTATTACACGGGTCAATCTTTTCCACTGAAAAAAATAACAGAACTGGGGCATAAATACGACTGTATGGTCGGTTTCGATTTAGCGCATGGTGCGGGAAATATCCAGCCAAATCTGCACGAGACGGGAGCCGATTTTGCTGTTTGGTGTTCTTACAAATATTTAAACAGCGGCCCCGGAAGTTTGGGCGGCAGCTTCGTTCACGAACGCCACGCAAATAACGAAAACCTAAATAGATTTGCGGGTTGGTGGGGTCATAATAAAAAAACACGTTTCAATATGCGCCATGAATTTGATGCACTTCCCGGCGCTGAAGGATGGCAATTAAGCAATCCGCCAATACTTTCAATGGCTGCAATTCGTGCTTCTTTAGACACGTTTTCCGAAGCAGGTTTTGAAAATATTAGAAAGAAATCTGAAAAACTAACGGGCTATTTAGAGTTTTTGTTGGACGAAATGAAAAATGATTCAATTAAAATTATAACTCCACGTAATCCAGACGACCGTGGCTGCCAGCTTTCAATTCAAGTTAAAAATGCAGACAAAAGGTTACACACTAAACTCACCGAAGCTGGTGTAATAAGCGATTGGCGCGAGCCCGATGTAATTCGCGTTGCCCCTGCCCCACTTTACAATAGTTTCGAGGATGTGTTTCGCTTTTCGGAAAAATTAAAAGAAGTTTTAAAAAATTGACTCAGGACTGATTGACATAAGACGTAAGACTCATACTCTGCAATATTTGTCCTACGTCTTAAGTCTTTCCGTCCAATGTCCAACGAAATATTATATGAGTAAAAACCATAATATACTTATCATCGGCGCCGGCCTTTGCGGAAGTTTACTCGCTTTGCGAATGGCGCAACGTGGCTATCAAGTTACTTTAGTAGAAAAGCGTCCCGATTTACGAAAAATCACACAAGACGCCGGACGCTCCATTAATCTCGCCCTAAGTGATCGCGGACTTCGCGGTTTGCGTTTAGCGGGAGTTGAGGAAGCTGCTAAAAAGCAATGTATCCCAATGAATGGGCGCATGATTCACGACAAAGCAGGAAACACATTTTTGAGTCCGTATAGCGGTCGTAAAGATGAATATATCAATTCCATTTCTCGACCTGGCTTAAATATGCTGCTGTTAGATGAAGCGGAAAAAATGACGAATGTAAGTATCATTTTCAATCAGAGTTGCGAAAGTGTTGATTTGGAAAATGCTTCGGCAACTTTTAGAGACTACAATTCCAAAGAAAAAACTACGATTACTGCAGATATTGTTTTTGGAACCGACGGCGCAGGGTCTTCAGTTCGCAAAAGTATGTTCGATAGTCATAAGTTTCTTTTTAGTTTTTCACAACAATGGCTTAGTCACGGTTATAAAGAACTTGAAATTCCAGCAGCTGAAAATGCTATATACCGAACTTATAAAAACGCTTTGCATATTTGGCCACGTGGCGAAGATATGCTCATTGCGCTCCCAAATCTAGATGGAAGTTTTACCGTAACACTGTTTCTTCCGTATGAAAACAGCGAATATTGTTTCGCGAATTTGACCACTCCAGAAATGGTGAACGAATATTTCAAAAAGGAATTTCCAGATGTAGTAGAAATGATTCCAAACCTTTCCGAAGAATTTTTCAATAACCCAATTGGTCCACTCGGCACTGTAAAATGCGCTCCGTGGAATAGCTTCGGAAAAGTGCTTTTAATGGGCGATGCGGCTCACGCAATCGTGCCTTTTTACGGACAAGGAATGAATGCTTCTTTTGAAGATGTTGTGGTTTTTGACGAAGTTTTAGAAAAATACGATTCTGAAAAGGAGATAAACTGGGAAGCTATATTTAATGAATATGAAGCACTTCGGAAAAAAGACGCCGATGCAATTGCAGATTTGGCTGTAGATAATTTCCACGAAATGAAAGAACACACGGCGATGGAAATCTTTCAGAAAAAACGAAAACTGGAAACAGCTTTTGAGGCAGAGTTTCCACAAGATTATTACAGCAAATATTCTTTGGTTACCTTTAAAGAATCAATAACATATTCCGAAGCAATGAAACGCGGAAGAGCCCAAGACAAAGCAATTTTAAACCTTTTGGACGATGGTAAAATCACAGAGGAAATGTCTTTAAAACAAAAACTAGAACTAGTAAAAAAACATACCGAAGCCATCCTTCACGATGATGAAGTGGCATTTGGATAAAAATAATGGTTCTTTCCCCTTTTCAGGGGAAGGTGGATTCTAAATCGCCCAAAGCGATTTGGAAGACGGAAGGGGTAATTTCCAGTAACTAATTTGAAAAAAATAAACTATGGCTAACAATCAAAAAGATTCCAACCTCCGCGGGAATGTGGTAGAAGGAAAAGCAACGCCACGTGGCGCATATCCTCACGTAAAGCGCGTGGGCGATTTCATATTTATCAGCGGCACAAGTTCACGCTTGCCCGACAATACCATTGCAGGCGTAAATAAAATTGATGAAATGGGCACAATGCATTTCGATATTAGAGAACAAACTCGCGTGGTCTTGGAAAACATCAAGGATTATCTTGCAACCGAAGGCGCAACATTGGCCGACGTAGTTGATGTAACTAGCTTTTTAGTGAATATGAATGACTTTGCTGGTTATAATGAAGTGTATGCTAAATACTTCAATAAAGAAACTGGGCCAGCCAGAACTACTGTTGCGGTGCATCAATTGCCACATCCGCAGTTAGTGGTGGAAATTAAGGCTATGGCGTATAAACCAGTTCGCAGAAATCAGTAGCAGTATGCAGTTACAATTGAATTTATGAAGACGCTATTTACTATACTATTTTTTATTTTTTCAATCTCGACTATGTTTGCAGATGCTGGTAATACATATCGATTCAGCGTTGTAGTTGTAACAAATAGCTCAGATTCTATATCTGGCTATATTTATATTGGAAGCTATAAGGAATTTGACGTCCAAAATTACGGTAGTGATATTAAACGCTTTTTTTTAGAAGCCAAACCAATGGATTCTATTCCGATTTATCCTTTTGTTTCAACTTATAAATTAGGGTTTAGCGATGTCGATTTTACACTAAAACAAAATAAAAAAGTAGTAGCATTTAAAAACATTTCAACGATTTCCCATAGCGATATTTTGGAGTATCCGATGGGTCAACGACTTATTGAGTTAGAACCCAAAGAAATGGAACTCCTAAAATTTCACCAACCTAATGTTCAATTTGTTTATAATGAATCCTACTCAGTAATGTCAAGCTTTTTAATCCTATCCTGGAAAAAAGATAAAGATTTGCAAGAGATCCAAAGGAGTATTTCAAAAAAATTAATCGAATCAATTCCGGAAAAAAAATCTATTAATTCAGAAAACATAAAACCATTTTTCGATTATTTAAATGAACTTAAAACTAAGTTGCTTACTGAAGGCATTTTGATTTTCGAAATTCAAGGAAGTTGTTAAATATGCAAAAAATCCTAAACTACATAAACGGCGAATACGTTGAACCACTATCAAAAAAATGGTTGGACAATTATAACCCATCCAATGGCGAAGTGTATTCACAGATAGCGAATTCAAATAAAGAAGATATTGAAAATGCATATCAGGCCGCGAAAGAAGCATTCCCAAAATGGAGCAATACAACCATCGACGAACGTAGCCGTATTCTTCTAAAAATTGCAGATTTAATTGAAGAAAAATTGGTCGATTTAGCCGAAGCCGAAGCAAAAGACAATGGTAAGCCATTAAGTTTAGCACTGGCTGTTGACATTCCGCGAGCTTCTTCAAATTTTCGTTTTTTTGGTAATGCAATCACACAATTTTCCAGCGAAGCACACGAAAGTGTTGGTTTGAACACGATGAATTTTACGCTACGGCAACCTCTTGGGGTTGTAGGCTGTATTTCGCCCTGGAATCTTCCCCTTTATTTATTCACTTGGAAAATCGCCCCAGCAATAGCAGCAGGAAACACAGTAGTTGCAAAACCCAGCGAAATTACGCCAATGACGGCTTTTCTTTTAGGTGAAATCTGCACGGAAGCTGGTTTGCCAAAAGGTGTTTTAAATATTGTTCACGGCACTGGACCTTCCGCAGGGCAAGTGATTGTGGAGCATGAAAATATAAAAGCAATTTCATTTACTGGTGGAACAAAAACTGGCGAACACATTGCCCGAACCGCTGCGCCAATGTTTAAAAAACTCTCGTTGGAGCTTGGCGGAAAAAACCCAAATCTCATCTTCGCAGATTGTGATTATGAAAAAATGCTGGAAGTAACTGTTCGTTCTTCTTTCGCCAACCAAGGTCAAATCTGTCTTTGCGGCAGCAGGATTTTTGTTGAAAAACCTATTTATGAAAAATTCAAAAAAGATTTCGTTGAAAAAGTAAGTCAGCTTAAAGTTGGAAACCCTTTTGATGCGAAAACAAATATGGGTGCTTTGGTTTCTAAATCACATTTAGAAAAAGTAGAATCTTACATAAAACTCGCTGAAAAAGAAGGTGGAAAAATCCTTTTTGGCGGCAATAGAGTTACGGTGAAAGATTTCGAAAACGGTTATTATTTAGAACCAACGGTTATCGAAGTTTTTGACGATCAGTGCCGAGTAAACCAAGAAGAAATCTTCGGACCAGTTGTAACTATTATGCCTTTTGAAACCGAAGAAGAAGCATTGCAAATGGCAAACTCCGTTAAATACGGCTTATCCGCTACGCTTTGGACTTCAGATTTAAATCGCACAATGCGCATTTCAAAACAAATTGAAGCGGGAATTGTGTGGGTGAATACTTGGCTAAACCGTGATTTACGCACGCCTTTTGGAGGAATGAAAGACAGCGGCGTAGGCCGTGAAGGTGGCTTTGAAGCGCTTCGGTTTTTTACGGAGGCGAAGAATGTGTGTATTAAATATGAATAAGCCCCCTAACCCCCGAAGGGGGAATGGAAAACAAAATCGAACTTGAAATCGAAAAACGAATACTGATTACTGATTACTGAACACTAAAAAAAATATCCCCGAGCGCAGTCGAGGGGTTTTATTTGAAGACAAATAATGATTAAATAGGTCTCGACTGTGCTCGACCTGACAAGAAAATATGAATATAGATTTAACAGATAAAAATGCATTAGTATGCGGCAGCACCGCCGGCATAGGAAAAGCTACAGCTATACAATTAGCCAAACTTGGCGCTACGATAACTTTGGTTGCCCGAGATAAAGAAAAACTCGAAGAAACGTTAATTGAACTTGCACACGACAAAGGCCAAAAGCACAATTATTTTGTGGCAGATTTCACCAAACCCAAAGAGGTAAAAAAGAAAGCTGAATTGGCAGCTTCAAGTAAGACTTTTCATATTCTGGTGAATAATACCGGCGGACCAAAAGGTGGGCCTATTTTTTCTGCTGGAACGGACGAATTTGAAAAAGCATTCTCCATGCATTTAATTTGCAACCAGATTTTGGCGCAAGCAGTTGTTCCGGGAATGAAAGAGGCGGATTACGGTCGCATAATAAATATTATTTCTACTTCGGTAAAACAACCTATCGATGGGCTGGGCGTAAGTAACACTATTCGTGGTGCCGTTGCCAGTTGGAGTAAAACTTTGGCTAATGAGTTGGGACAATATGGTATAACTGTAAACAATGTTTTACCAGGTTTCACTGCTACAGACAGATTGGAAGATATCGTTGGTAACGCAGCAAAAAAAATGAACAAAACTGAAAAAGAAGCTAGCGAGTTTATGCAAAGTCTAGTCCCTGCACGACGCTTTGCGCAACCTGGTGAAATTGCCAACGCAGTCGCTTTTTTGGCGAGTGAAGCTGCCAGCTACATAAACGGAATAAATCTTCCGGTAGATGGAGGACGCACCAAAAGTTTGTAACTTTATACTCAATTAGAGAATTAATTAATGAGATCTCCGCCTTTGCGGGGAATAAATATGAGACGAAAACTACGCATTAACGGCCATTCACACCTTCTTCCTTATCCCGAGGAAATTCCACAGTTTATGCAGGACAAAGGAATTTTTTGGGTTGATAAAGATCGAAAATTTATGCTTCAAAAAGATTGGAGCCGTCCTGTAACCGACTCTAGTTTCTTTTTGGACGAAAAATTGGAATGGATGGACCGTTTCAAAATAGATCACGCCGTGGTTTTGAATCTTTCTCAACTCTATGGAAATGGTTTGCGTGTGGAAGAAATGAAACAAGCGCTTCGTTTTCAAAACGATTTTAATGCTAAGGTACAGCACGACCATCCCTCCAAATTTACCTGCGGTTTTGTTGTGCATCCAGGTTTTGTCCGCGGTGCATTATGGGAAATTGAGCGTTGTGTGGAAACTTTAGGGCTTCAATTATTATGTTTGCCAACCCACTATATGGATACCATTGGTACTTGGCGCTGCATTTTTGACGAAGAAAATGAGCCTATTTTTGAATTGGCTTCAAAATATAACCTCGCTGTTGAAATTCATCCCTATGACGGTGAAAAATTTATAAAACTTGAAAATACCTCTTGGCGATTTCATCTAATCTGGATGCTGGCACAATGCGCAGATGCCTATCACTTTTTAACTTTGAATGGCTACGCAGATAAATACCCAAATATGCGAACATGTTTCGCCCACGGCGGACAATTAGCGCAAATTAATTTGGGAAGAAGAATTCAAGGTTTTGATGGACGTCCCGATCTTTTTGAAGGAAAAACACATCCACGAAAAGCTGTGGGGCACAAAAATATTTTCTTCGATACGCTATTACACGATACTGGCGGCTTGGAATTATTGGTGAAAAATCAAGGAAGCAAACAAGTGCTTATGGGCCTAGACGATCCGTATCCGTTAGGCGAAATGGAAAGCGCAGTGCAATCTTCCTATCCCGGAAAAATTTTAGATTTGGCCGTTGAGCAAAAGATTATAACCTCTGAACAATGTGATGACATTTGGGATAAAAATGTTATTCAATGGCTTTGTGGCGATGATGAAGCTGCAAAAGATAAACTCGTTAAAAGAATTCTTGGTGAATAATGACCGAAGTAGCCAAATTTTATATCCTTTCTCATATCTGTATCGCTTTTCTGGGCGGGGTTTTGCTACTTGCACTTTGGTTCAATATTCGGGCGCGTTTTAGCCAACTTTTAGAAGAAGACGATTCGCAGAAAAGAGTGGACAAAGGAATGCTTTACCTAAGTTTTTCTATGTTTATTTGGGTAATTTCTGGATGTTGGATTTATTGCGGAACCGTTTTCAATTTTACGGAAACACAAGGGTACCAATTAGGAATAAATCTATTTTCTATTGTCAATAACATGTTTCTGCTTTTGGCGCTTTTTTACTTCTATTACGCTCCGGGATTTATTTATCACAACAAAAAAAACATTAAGAAAATTGTTGTCGTTATTGTTTTCACTTCAATTGTAACCTTTGCGCTTCCTTTCATTTTAAAAGAAAATAATGTAATAAACGGGATCCACATAAGCGGAATTCCAGATTTATTAATCTCTGCTTTTCTCTCGTATATATTGGGAATTTCCTTCTACAGAACGTTTGTATATCGAGGTTTAAAGATTATCGGCTATATTTCTGTTTTGGTAATGCTGCTAATTTTTGTTTCGCAGATTTCTGAAGTTTTCTTGACTTTCGGAAATGATTTCAGCAACAATTTCATAAAAATAATCGCAAAGACTTCGTTGATTTCAATCTTTTTAGTTTTGGCTACAACGTGGGTAATTAGGCTTGCAAGCATGCCAAAGCCAAACGAAATTACCATTCACTTTATGGATTGGGGCTTGGTGAAATTGAACATTCCAACCAAAAATATTTACGACCAAACTATTGATTTCGGGTCCAAAACCACGCAGTATAAAAACCTGCTGAAATTTGCCATTAGAAGAAAATATACGGAAGGCGATTTGCAAACCATTCCTGTACATCTAGGAGGCGAAATAAAAAACCAAACTTACCTTACCCGAATAATCGAAAACATCAACGATATTCTTCAGCTTAACACTACACAAAAACTAGATCGGCGCGATCTTTTCACCTTTATTGGCGAAAGTAAATACAGACTGCGTATTGTCCCGAATAATATTTTAATCGATAAACGATTGCTTGAAGAATTCTCCGAAAGTGCCGAAAACAAAGATTACAAAGCCTTTTGTAACTCATTGTAACCGCGTACACAATTAATCACAATCCGCTATTTTTTAATATAATTTAAAACAGAGAAAGGCTCCATTTATAATCTGTTCTACATTGCCCCAAATTAAAAACCCAACTATGAGCAATGTAATTTCTGAGGCGGAACAACCTCAACTTTTTGGCCACCCTAAAGGACTTCTTTATCTGTTTTTCGCCGAATTATGGGAACGTTTTTCCTTCTATGGAATGCGCGCTCTTTTGGTGCTTTATATGACCAAACATCTTTTATATGATGACGATATGGCCTTTGGCGTTTACGCCGCTTATATGTCGCTAGTTTATGTTACGCCAATGATTGGAGGGATTTTAGCCGACAAGATATTGGGTTACCGGAAAGCCATTATTCTTGGCGGTATTTTAATGGTGTTTGGTCACTTTTTCCTTTCAATTGAAATGCCTATTTTCTTTTATGGTTCGCTCGGATTGATAATTGTTGGTAATGGATTTTTCAAACCAAATATTTCGTCTTTCGTAGGTGAACTTTACGCCCAGGGAGATGCTCGGCGCGATTCAGGATTCACTATTTTTTACCTTGGAATTAATTTAGGTGCCGCTATTGCACCACTTTTATGCGCGTGGTTCGCGATTACTTACGGCTGGCATTACGGTTTTGTTTTGGCAGGAATTGGAATGGTTACAGGGCTTTTGGTATTTAGAAATGGATTGAAAAATAATGTCTTTGGAAATAAAGGTCATGTACCGAATCAGGAAATTTATGACCGCAAATCGTTTGGATTAAATCGAGGAAAATTGATTGTTTTGGCGGCAGTTGCATCAGTTGGAGTTTTTGCAACTCTTGTTCGCTTTAATGAATTTGAAGGGTATCTGGTTTGGATTGTTTCTGCCTTTTTGGTTTTCTATATTGGTTACATTATTTCTACAGTCAGCTCAAAAGAAAAGAAGCGATTATTAGTCGCCGTTTACTTTACAATTTTATACACTTTGTTCGCCGCAATTTTTGAACAGGCTGGTAGTTCACTAACACTTTTTGCAGATAGAAATGTGAATTTAATTGGTATGGATGCCGCGGGTACAAATAGTATAAACGCGGGGTTCATTATTCTTTTCGCCATTCCGTTTTCAATGCTTTGGACCTATTTAAGCCGAAGAAAAGCAAATCCAAATTCTGCTGTAAAGTTTGGGCTTGGGCTGCTATTTCTCGGTCTCGGTTTTATTGTTTTTGCACTTTCTGCGCATAGTGTAGACAATTTTGCAAAAACCTCGATGAGTTATTTGGTAATTGGTTATTTGGTTTTAACCATAGGAGAATTATTTTTATCTCCAATTGGCCTTTCAAAAATGACGGAGCTTTCACCCATAAAATATGTAGCTTTTATAATGGGGGTTTGGTTTTCGGCGAACTTTTACGGACACTTTTTTGCCGGAAAAATTGCGAAACTGACTACCGTTTCCGATAGTGGTTCAAATGTTTTTTCAGAAGGAATTTTCGGGACAATCACGGAATACATTACTGGCTTGACACCACAGATTGCTTCGGGACAAAGTGAGGGATTTCAACAATTGTTTTCGTACGTTTCTGTTTATGCAAGTTTTGGCGTAATTAGTATGATTGTGGGTATATTTGCAATACTCATTTCGCCAATTATAAAAAAGATGATGGTCGGCATTCACTAAAAATTTCAAAATGGATTTTCTTCCCGAAAAAATAAACGATTACGTAGAAAAACATTCGCAACCCGAACCGGAATTACTTGCAAAACTAAATCGTGAAACTTGGCAAAAAGTACTAGTACCACGAATGTTGAGCGGCCATTTACAGGGACGTGTTTTGAGTATGCTATCTAAATTAATGCAACCAAAAAATATTCTTGAAATTGGCACTTACACAGGGTATTCCGCTCTATGTTTGGCTGAAGGAATGCGGGAAGATGGTGAATTGCACACTATTGACATCAACGAAGAATTGGTAGATTTTCAGCGGAAATATTTTGATGAATCTCCTTTCGGAAAACAGATTTTTCAGCATTTAGGGAATGCTTTGGAAATAATTCCGAAGCTCGATAAAACATTCGATATGGTTTTTATTGATGCCGATAAAAGCAACTACCCAAACTATCTGGAAATAATTATTCCGAAGCTAAAAAAAGGCTCGGTTATTTTGAGTGATAATGTGCTTTGGAGTGGAAAAGTGGTTGAAAAAGTGAAAGCTGATGATATTGATACAAAAGCGCTGATTCAATATAATAAATTATTAAACGAGCATCCACGACTTGAAACTGTATTGCTTCCTATCCGCGATGGATTAACTATTTCTCGTGTTTTATAGAAATATTAAACAGATCAAAATTTAGAACTTTCTTTTAATAGGGCCTGTAACCTCATCAACATCTTCTTTAACTTGATCTATCTGTTTTTGGACGTCGCTGGTAATGTCTATATCAATCCCCTGTTTTTCGGCACTTTTAGTGATTTCAGATTTTATATCGTTCGTAGCATCTTTAACCTGTCGCATTGCTTTACCCAAACCACGGGCAATCTCTGGCACTTTATCTGCGCCAAAAACCAACAGAATCATAAACATGATGAACCCTATTTCGGCACCACTAATAAAAAGAAAAATTGCCTGTGAAATCATGATGCAAATATAGTAATGAGTTATGAGTTATTGGTGTTGAGCGAAGAGTTTTTATGAAACTAAAAGTTTTATGAGATTGATTGAATTTAGAAGATACGGTTAATTGATTCGCCTTATGGAATCTTCGGAATTAATGGTTTATTTGTAATAATAGTACATTGAAGGACTACTATTTTCAACGTTATGATTGACCCAAAATTTTAAAATTAATTTTGCTTAATCACAAACTCGGCAATCACACTTCCAAATTCTTGCAGTATGTGGCGGGAAAGAAGCACAGGCGTGAATTTTTGCGTAGAAAATTTCTTTTTACTTGCGTTTATACGTTTTTGCAAAACGTTTCCCTAGCACCATTCGATTGTTTTTGTTTCAAAATTGATTGGTATTGGTCCGCCGGAACATCCCCCAATTTCCGCTGCATTTCGGTCCGTTTCCGTTTCTCCGATAATCCATTTGCCAGACTTATGTTTTAACAAAATTCCATTGATTATTATTTTTTCGCCAGTCAGAGGATTTATTTCGTTATTATATACGGTGATTCTATTTCCATCAATTTCTATCTGAACTGGAAGGTTTTCCATTCGTCCATCAAATTCCGCAAAGTATAATTCATATCTCATCTTTCCTTGAGGAATACTGTCGGTTTCTATTAATTCAGTTTTACGATTCTGTTTATTAAAACTTATTTGTTCTTTGTGAATAATATCATCACTATCAGTCCTTTTTCCCAAAACGGTTGCAATTAAAATTGTAAAGGCGATAAGCAATAGACTTCCTATTCCGACGAGTATTAATAATATGTCCCAGATTTTCTTCAAAATGCTTTACAGCTAGGCCTAATATAAATTAAAAACCTATTCATTTTTATAAGCCCAGTTCTCTCAAGATATAGCAACAGATTTAATCTGTCTGTGAATTCTTTTTAAACTTATCAAAAGCACCCAGTTTTTTGCGCTTTGGCCAGAAATTATTTGAAGTATCAATGTCTGCGGTTTCTTCATCGGGATCTACTTCAATCTTGGTGATTTCTTTTTCAGAAGCAATAACTTTCCCTACAGATTCGTCATTTTTTCTCCAAATTTGAGCAGGATAAGTTACGCGCTCACTTGTGCCATCGCTATAAGTATACTGCGCGATAATTGGCATTGGAATCCCACCAAGTTTTTCAAAAGTAACTTCGTAAAAATATTTAGGGCTTTTTAGATTCGCACGCTCTTCGGCTGGAACATTTTCCATTAAATAGTCATTAAGCGAAGTGATGTCTTCTAGTTTTGAATTACGCATACTTTCTTCAAAATCTTCACTTCCTTCTTCAATTAAATAAACCATTGGCGGCAAATCACTTTCAGAAACTCCGCGAGCGGTCATCATTTCTTTCACCTCTTTATTCATTTTTGAAGTAATGTAGAATTTTTTAACATCCTTCACCCCAATATCTACATAATCTGTGGTGTAAAACCACTCTCTCCAATACCAGTCCAAATCTACCGCTGAAGCGTCTTCCATAGTTCTGAAAAAATCCTCGGGCGTTGGGTGCTTAAACATCCATCGGTTTGCGTAGGTTTTAAATGCGAAGTCAAAAAGCTCACGACCCATAATGGTTTCGCGAAGAATATTGAGCGCTGTAGCTGGTTTAGCGTAGGCATTCGCGCCAAAGTTATAAGTGTTTAAACCTTTGGTCATAATGGGCGCCAACTGACTTTGATCGCCAGCCATATAATCCACAATTTTATTGGCAGGACCGCGACGAGACGGATATTTAGTATTTGGCGCAATAGCATTTGGATACGCTTCGGCAAAATCTTGCTCAGCCACGTATTGGGTAAAAGTATTTAAGCCTTCATCCATCCACGTCCATTGGCGTTCATCGCTGTTAATAATCATCGGGAAATAGTTGTGCCCAACTTCATGAATAATTACACTCATCATCCCGTATTTTGTGCGGTCGCTAATGTTTCCGTCTTTGTCTGGTCTTCCGTAATTCCAACAAATCATTGGGTATTCCATCCCTTGATTTTTCGCATTAACCGAAATAGCTTTCGGATAAGGATAATCAAAAGTCATTCTTGAATACGTCTTCAAAGTACTCGCCACGGCTCTTGTAGACCAATCTTCCCACAGCGGATTTCCTTCAGGTGGATACATTGAAACTGCCATCACTGTTCGGTTGCCCATTTTTACAGCCATCATATCCCAAATGTAGCGTCTGGAAGTAGCAAAAGCATAATCGCGAACATTTTCTGCTTTGAATTTCCAAGTCTTTTTATTAGTTGCAAATCCTTTTGAAGCAGCTTCAGCTTCCGCTTGGGTAACAATTAGTACTGGTTTATCAAAAGATTTCTGCGCCGCTTCGTAGCGATTCATCATTTCTTTTGTAAAAATATCTTTTGTGTTTTGAAGGTTTCCCGTTGCATCCAAAATATGATCTGCAGGAACGGTAATATTCACTTCAAAATTTCCAAAGGGAAGTGCAAACTCATCTCTTCCCCAAAACTGACTATTCTGCCAGCCTTCAACGTCGTTATAAACGGCCATTCTTGGGTAAAACTGTGCAATAACGAACCCTTTGTTGCCATCTTCAAAAATCTCATATCCACTTCGAGCACGGTCTAAAACGTGGTTATTAATATTATACCACCATTTAATTGAAAACACATATTTTTCGCCTGGCTTTAAAGGTTTTTGCATATCAATACGCATCATAGTTTGATTGATGGTATGCTTCAGCGGATTGCCTTTTTCGTCCTTTACTTCTTGTATATTAAAACCACCGTCGAAAGAATTGCCCATATGGTTTTTTACAAAGCTATTTACCATATCTGCGGGAACGGCACTTGATGGCTCAATCAAAGGCGATTTAGAATCTTTAGCTCGTACGTTTTGATCTAACTGAACCCATAAATATTCTAGTTGGTCTGGAGAATTATTAGTGTAAGTTATGGTTTCAAAACCTGTGAGTTTGTTGTTTTTATCATCCAACTCCACGTCCATTCTATAATCTGCTTGTTGTTGGTAATAACTTGGACCTGGCGCTCCACTGGCAGTACGGAACATATTGGGTGTAGAAAACTCTTCGTAAAGCTGTTTAAAACGGTTGATATTGTAATGGCCAGGGTCACGCTTTTGAGACTCTGTTTCATCTTGTGCTGAAACTGCGCCGGCAAACAGGAAAAGCCCCGTAAGTAGAAGAGAATTGAATAATCGCATATGTATTAGGAAATTTTAAAAAATGGATTGGCAATGTATTAATTAAATTTTAATTTTCCGCTAGGTTCGTCTTTGTCCAAGATTAAACTTCGGCGGCTCGTTTCGGTTTTTAGGTGAATTATGTTTTGCTGTTCGCTAAACTTATCCAGCAACACCTTATTTTCAATTTCAATATTTTTTAATTCTTTCACGCCCGTTACTTCTATATAAGCAATAAGCATATCGGTATCGTATTCTTTGCCAATATAATTTAGTTGAACAGGCTTGCCGTTCACTTTTATATTTATCTTTTGAAGAAGGTACTTTTCTAAATCTTCGTCTGCGGCTTCAGTTTCCTTTTTGGTATTCAGCGAAATTGAAGCATCATAACGCTGCTGAAGCGCATCTTCAATATCATCAGTAAAAATTTTAGTAATAATTTGAAGAGAATTTTTCTCCTTTACGTATTCAATCTTGGTAATACTAACATAAAATTTGTGCGCAGAAGTGCCCGAAATTAACGGTAATACTACTATTAAAAGGAGAATTCTAAAATACTTCATATTAAAAAGGGAGGCTAATGGAACATTAGACGGTCTATAAAATGGTTTGTTACAAATGTCTTTAGATTATTGCTTTTGAAATATTCTTCAGCAACATACCAAAGCACTTTTTACTCACCTCGTGCTTTGTATTCTTTACTTTTTTTGATAAGAAATTCCATCAACTGCATTTCGTTAATTGGCTTTAGTAATTCCTTATCTAAACCGTTTTCTTGAGCAAAGAACAGAAAATCTACAGCCTTATCTTCAGCAATTCCAAAGTTTGCCACAATAAAATCTTTACTAAAACGCTGCTGGATATTATTGCTTACAGTGCTTTGATCTTCTAATTTTTCTACAGGAGAAATCTTCTTACCTTTCGGAAAAAGTAACTGTCCCACCCCGCCTAAAAGCGCTAAAACATTTGCGCCATTCGTCAGCGCATTGCCGTGAAGAGCCTCCTCTGCAGCGTTGCCAGAAACAGAAGTTTTATCGTCTGGCACAAAAGTATAACCGTATTCCAAATTACCATAACTAAGATCCCAATCTTTCGTTACATTATAAGTCGGTATTTTCTTTACATCTACATTTATGTTTCCCGAAAGATCGTACGGTCGCACCACAACTTCTTCCAGCTGATTTACGGCAGCGTTTAGGAAAATATTCATCAGTTTTCTGTCCACAACGCCTTTATCCACTATAACGGTAAACGATTGGTATTGCAGAGCTGTAATCTGTATCCGATCGTTTTCGGCCAAATCAATTACGAAAGTCCCATCGACATTGGTAATGGTTCCTTTCTGTGAAGAAATATTGTAAACAGAAATTCCTTCCGCATCTTCACCTTGGGGAACATGTATTTTTCCAGAAACTTTTGTGCGGTCAATCTCTTGCGCAAAAATTGCGGGCGCAGCGACGATTAATAAAAGTAGAAGTAGCTTTTTTGTCATTCACTAAAAATACATATTTGTTTTGATAGCGAAAACTTAAAGTTTACAATCTCAATGATTAAATTTACAATTCTGAAAAATAACATAAATGAATAATACAGACTCAAAGAGATTCCCGGCTTCAAGGGAATTAATTATAGCAAGCACAAGCACCGTTTACGGCGGCGAATACCTCGATTATCTTACAGAAGAGATGACTGAACTTTTTAAAAATACCGAAGAAGTTATCTTTATTCCCTACGCGCGTCCGGGTGGAATTAGCCACGACGAGTACACTGAAAAAGCTGCTAAAGCATTCAATAAAATTGGCAAAAAACTAATTGGATTACACACTTTTGACAATCCAGTTGAAGCTCTAAAAAACGCGAAAGGTGCATTCACTGGCGGCGGAAACACTTTTGTATTAGTGAGCGCGCTTTACCGATTAGAGTTAATGCAACCGCTTCGCGAAGCTATTTTTAATGGTCTGCCGTATATGGGCACCAGTGCTGGCAGTAATATTTGTGGAGTTTCTATGCAAACTACGAACGATATGCCTATAGTGTATCCGCCTTCGTTTAAAACTTTGGGGGTTATTCCTTTCAATTTAAATCCGCATTATTTAGATCCAGACCTCGGTAGTAAGCATATGGGTGAAACCCGCGAAACTCGCATTGCAGAATTTCATACGCAAAACACTGTTCCCGTTGTTGGGCTACGCGAAGGCAGCTGGCTACGCGTAAAAGGAGAAGAAATTATTCTGAATGGCGAATTAAAAGCACGCGTCTTTGAACAAGGGAAAGATCCTTTTGAAGTGGAAAGTGGAACTATTCTGAATTTAGAATTCTGAATTCAGAATTACTTGAGTTCTTTTACAAAATGATACCCCTTCGCCACAAAACCTTGATTGTAGAAAAATTTATGTGAAGGAAAATTATGCACATAACTGTTTAGTTCAACCCAATTACAAGCTTTGTTTTTTGCGTAATTGCTAACAAAATCAATTAGTTTTTTACCGATCCCATGACCTCGGTAGGCATCGTCGATAATTACATGATCCATCTCAATACTTCTACCGGCATAGTGACGCGTTTGAAACCAAAGTCCGCAGATTCCAATTAACTTTTCAGCATCAAAAATTCCAAGGCACTCATAATTTTGTTGCGTCATTTCCTGCACACGCTCTTTTAGAATGGTTTCGGAAACTGAGAAATTTCCAAGTTTTTGCATTAAAGGGATAATGCTAAAAATTTCTGCGGGGTCAATAATACGGATTGAAATGGCGTTATCTTTCAAAATAATGGTAATTTTAAAACTTCACTAAAAAATAAAATGAAGCGAAACGAATTTATTAAAATTTCAGGTATTGCGGGGCTAAGTTTGGCCATTTTTCCACAGTTTTCTTTCAAAAACTTTTCAGAAGAATTTACTCGAAACCAATTAATTGGCAAAGGAAACCCAGATATAGTGGGCGATAGCTATACTTCCAAAATGCATAAAACAGCCAAGGAAGCATTTAACAGAATGAAAACTGCAGCCGCCAAAGATAATATTAAAATTGAAGTAGTTTCTTCGTATCGAAGCTTTCAACGACAAAAAGAAATATTTGAAGGCAAATACAAACGCTTCACTTCCGAAGGACTTTCACCCGAAAAGGCAATTGAAAAAATTATAGAATATTCCACCATTCCCGGCACCTCACGCCACCATTGGGGAACAGATATAGATATTATTGACGCCAACGCGCCACGACCTGCGAATGTATTAATGCCAGAAAATTTTCACGGCACGGGCCCCTTTTGTAATTTAAAAATGTGGCTAAACGACAATGCAGCTAAATTTGATTTTTACGAAGTTTACACAGACAACGGCAACCGCAAAGGCTTTAAATACGAGCCTTGGCATTTTAGTTATGCTCCAGTTTCCATCCCAATGTTGAAGGAGTACAAAGAAAGAATTGACGTAAAGAAAATGCTTTCTGAAGAAAAAATAATGGGGAACGAACATTTTTCTGAAGCATTTATTTCAAAATATGTAAAAGATAATATTCTGGATATTAATCCGAAATTGCTTTAAATAATTCAAAATTTAAGGTTTAAAATTCAAGGTTTAGCCTATGTTGGTTAACTTTGAATATTAAACCTTGAACCTTAAAAATTCCGATGAATAAAAAAGTCCTTTTAATGATTCTCGATGGTTGGGGAGTTACGCAAAATGCTTCGGTTTCTGCCGTCGCCCAAGCCAATACACCATTTATAGATTCACTTTACAAAAAATATCCACACGCACAATTGCTTACGCACGGCATGAATGTTGGCTTGCCCGAAGGCCAAATGGGCAATAGCGAAGTGGGCCACATGAATTTAGGTGCAGGAAGAATTGTTTATCAAGACCTCGCAAAAATAAATATTGCCGTTGAAAAAGGCACGTTGAAAAACGAACCTGAACTTCAAAAAGCATTTGCTTATGCAAAGTCTCAAAATAAAAACGTACACTTTTTAGGCCTCGTTTCTAATGGCGGTGTGCATTCGCATATTAATCATTTAAAAGGATTGTTAACTGCCGCACAAGAAGACGGACTAGAGAATGTTTATGTTCACGCTTTCACAGACGGTCGCGATGTGGATCCACATTCGGGGAAAGGATTTATTGCAGATTTACAAAATCACTTAGAAAATACAGGCGGGAAATTGGCTTCTATAATTGGGCGTTATTACGCTATGGATCGCGACAAACGTTGGGAACGTGTAAAAAAAGTTTATGATTTATTGGTCTTCGGAAAAGGAAAACCTTCAACAGATGCCCTAAATAGCATTGATGAAAGTTATGCCGAAGGAATTACCGATGAGTTCCTCGAACCAATTACAATGACGAATTCTGAAGGCAAGCCAGTTACAACTATTGAAAAAGATGATGTTGTAATTTTCTTCAATTTTAGAACCGATCGCGGCAGACAACTCACCGAGGTTTTAACCCAAAAAGATCACGACGCTTTGGGAATGAAAAAACTTCCGCTTTATTTTGTAACACTTACCAATTATGACGATTCCTTCGGAAATATGCACGTAGTTTACAACAAAGAAAACCTACACGACACTTTAGGTGAAATATTGGAGAAAAACGGAAAGAAGCAAATCCGGATTGCGGAAACTGAAAAATATCCACACGTAACTTTCTTCTTTTCCGGTGGAAGAGAAGTTCCTTTTGAAGGTGAAAAACGAATTCTTTGTCCCTCACCCAAAGTTGCTACGTACGATTTAAAACCCGAAATGAGCGCTTATGAGCTACGGGATATGATTTTGCCAGAAATTGAACAAGAAACTGCCGATTTTATTTGTTTAAACTTTGCCAATGCAGATATGGTAGGCCACACCGGAGTTTTTGAAGCTGCTGTAAAAGCCTGTGAAACTGTAGATAACTGCGCTCGCGCAATTGTGGAGCAAGCATTGGAAAGTCATTATGTTACAATCATAATTGCAGATCACGGAAATAGTGAAACAATGCGCAATCCCGACGGATCGCCAAATACCGCACACACGATTAATCCCGTACCAATCATAATTGTTGACAACGAAATTAAGGAAGTTAGAGACGGAATTTTGGGAGATATTGCTCCAACGATTCTCGATATTTTGGGCATTGAAAAACCCGAAATAATGACGCAACAATCTTTGATTTAAACTGTGGTAAGAATTTATAATTGTGAACGACTTAAAGTCTAAATTATGGTCGAAAAAATAATCAAACTCTTTCTTAGACTTGCAATTGCAGCAGGTTTTTTGTCTGCCTCCGCAGATCGATTTGGTTGGTGGCCGCAAGATATTTCGGCTTGGGGAAATTGGAACAGTTTTTTAGAATACACCGAAATAATAAATCCTTGGATTCCTATTTCATTAATTCCTACAGTAGCAATTGTAGCTACTGCCGCCGAAGTTATTTTTGCACTGTTTCTTATAATTGGATTTAAAACGGAGCTTTTCGCAAAATTAAGCGGGTTTCTTTTGTTGCTATTCGCTTTATCCATGACTTTTTCGACGGGGATAAAAGGCGTTTTCGATTATTCAGTTTTTAGTGCGGCTGCGGCTGCATTTGCCTTAAGTTTAATGAAGGAGAAATATTTAGAATTAGACTCCTTCTTTCATAAAAAAGCTGTTTAAAGACAGTAAATTTCACATCAATTTCAAAATAGAAAAAATGAAAAAAATACTTCTAATCATTTCAGCAATTACGATAGTTGCTTGCAATTCTTCAAAAGAAAAAAACCAAATAAACGAAAACGCTTCAAAGGAAATGATTTCAGAAAATTCAAAAGAGAAAATAAACGACACCGTGCCTTACGAAAATTCTGTAATGCTTTTAGGAAAAGCTAACCGTAAAGGTTTTAAAATGGATGCTTTTAAAGGTTGGTTTAATACGGGTTATGCAGATTATAAGGTAGATTCAGAAGCAATGGCAAAGCTAAAACCACTTTTAAAAGACGTAAACATTACCGTTTTTATGGGAACTTGGTGCGAAGATAGCCAACGCGAAACACCGCACTTTTATAAAATTCTTGACGATGCAGGATTTGATGAATCTAAACTCACTTTATATACTGTTTCCGCAGAAAAAACAACGCCTCAAGGGTTTGAGGAAGGAAAAAATATAACCAACGTGCCTACACTTATTTTCTACAAAGACGGAAATGAATTGGGCCGTATTGTAGAGTACCCGATAGAAAGCCTTGAAAAAGATATGCTCGCCATTTTGAGCGGAAAGGAATACAAGCACGCATACTCTGAATAAAACTTTAGCAATGGTATAATTCTTTGTAAATTTGCGGCTTGAAAAAAGACGATGATTAGAGAAACAATCACCATAGCCGTAGATTTTGACGGCACCATTGTAGAAGATGCTTATCCATCCATTGGTCGCCCTATTATTTTTGCTTTTGATACATTAAAGAAATTGCAACAAGAAGGGCATCGGCTTATTTTATGGACCTATCGCAAAGGCCAAACTTTGGAAGAAGCAGTAGCTTTTTGCAAAGAAAATGGAATTGTTTTTTATGCCGTAAACAACAGTTTTCCTGAAGAAGAATTTGATATCAACCACAGCCGAAAAATTCACGCTGATGTTTTTATAGACGACCGAAATATTGGCGGTCTTAAAAGTTGGGGCGAAATATATCAGCAACTTATTGGCGAAGCTGCGCCAGCAAAATCTAAAACACAGAAAAAAGGATTTTTCTCCTTTTTAAAATAGCACTTATGATAATACCCAAAACAAGAGAAGAAATTGAATTAATGCGTGAAAGTGCTTTGGTAGTATCCCGCACATTGGGAATGCTTGCAAAGGAAGTAAAACCAGGCGTTACCACCAATCAACTTAATAAAATGGCGGAAGAGTACATTAGAAGCCAAGACGCTATTCCGGGGTTTTTAGGATTATACGACTGTCCTTCTACCCTACTTACCAGCGTAAACGAAGCGGTTGTTCACGGGTTGCCTACAGATATTCCTTTGAAAGAAGGCGATATTGTGGCTATTGATTGTGGTTCTATCAAAAACGGGTTTTATGGCGATCACGCCTATACTTTTGAAGTTGGCGAAGTGGATGCTGAAACTAAAAAACTACTTAAAATAACAAAAGAATCACTCTATATCGGCATCCGCGAATTTAAATCTGGGAACCGCGTGGGCGATGTTGGTTTTGCTATACAAGAGTATTGCGAAGCACACGGCTACGGTGTTGTGCGTGAATTGGTGGGTCATGGTTTAGGAAGAAAAATGCACGAAGATCCTGAAATGCCAAACTACGGGCGTCGTGGTCGTGGAAAGAAATTTATTGAAGGAATGACCATTGCATTGGAGCCGATGATAAATTTAGGAACTCATAAAGTGAAGCAACTAAACGACGGCTGGACCATTGTAACTCAAGATGGAAAACCGAGCGCACACTTTGAACATGATATAGCTTTGGTAAACGGAAAACCAGAATTGCTTTCAACTTTCAAATATGTATATGAAGCATTGGGAATTGTTAGTGACGAGGAAAAAGAGTTTCGCGCAAGCTAAAAAAGCTATTACACAGAGTTACGCTGAGAAACTCAGAGATTCACAGAGAAATGGATAACGAATTAACAGAAACTATAATTGGTTCAGCAATAGAGGTACATCGCAGCCTCGGCCCTGGCTTATTGGAGTCTGCTTATCAAGAATGTTTGTTATTCGAGTTGCGGTCAAAAGGTTTGCTCGTTGAAAAGGAAAAAGCATTACCTATCGTTTATAAAGACGTTAAACTTGATCACGGATACAGAATTGATTTATTAGTGGAGAACAAAGTTGTGATAGAAATTAAAACTGTTGAAAGTTTTACAGATGTACATTCTGCTCAAGTTTTAATTTATTTAAAATTAGGTAATTATCCATTAGGCTTATTACTTAATTTTCATACAATTCTTTTAAAAAACGGCTTAAAAAGATTTATAAATTCTCAGTGCAACTCCGCGAAACCTCTGTGCAACTCTGCGAAATAACTTAAGATCATTGTTCAAAAAAATATTAAATATCATCCCGCGGCCGTTACTCATTAGATTGAGTATTATTGGCAGGCCAATTCTGGCTTTCTTTTTAAAAGGAAATAAACACACAGACCCAATTGATGGTAAGTCGTACCGGAAATTTCTTCCGTACGGTTATGAAGTGGTTCGCGAAAATGTACTTTCTCCCGGAACGCTTTCTTTGGAAAGACACAGATTATTTTGGCTCTATCTTCAAAATGAAACTGATTTTTTCACAAAAAATCTGAAAGTACTTCACTTTGCTCCCGAGCAGGCTTTTTATAAGAAATTCAGAAAAATGAAAAATCTGGATTACACTACTACCGACTTAAATTCGCCAATTGCCGATGTAAAAGCCGATATCTGCAATTTACCCTTTGGAGATAATGAATTCGATTTTATAATTTGCAATCACGTTTTGGAGCACATTCCCGATGACACAAAGGCGATGCAGGAAATTTATCGTGTTTTAGCACCCGGCGGAACAGCAATTCTTCAGGTTCCCTACAAAGCAAATTTAGAAAAAACATTTGAAGACAATAGTATTACAGACCCAAAAGAGCGCGCAAAAATATTCGGACAATATGACCACGTGCGAGTTTATGGAATGGATTATTTCACAAAATTAGAGCGTGTTGGCTTTAAAGTGGAAGCTGAAGATTATACAAAAACAATTTCTTCTTCTGAAATTGAAAAATTTCGACTTCCGTTAGGCGAATTAATTCCCGTATGTAAAAAATAATACGTTCATTTGTTCGAAACTTCGAATTAATGAAAATAAAATTACTCTTCCTTTTTCTTGGGTTTACTTTAAATGCTATAGCTCAAAATCCGAACGATTGTGTAAATGCAATAGTTATCTGTGGCGATTCAAGTTTGGGAATTGATCCCAGCGGAATAGGTTTTGATGAATTTTCACTACCTGACAATGAAGTTCCTCCCTGTTATTATTTCGATCAACATAACATTTGGTTTAAGTTTATCATAATTGGGTCTGGCACACTCACCTTCGATCTTGTACCCGACAACGGCGAAGACGATTATGACTTCGCTATTTATGGCCCTGTTGTAACCTGCACTACTTTAGGTAGTTCAATTAGATGTTCCAGCACCAATCCGCTGGCGGCAGGTGTGCAAGTTGCAACGGGATTGAACATGGATGAGACAGATGTAAACGAAGGTCCCGGAGAGGATGGCAATGGATACTTACAATATATAGATGCCACAGTGGGCGATGTTTATTATCTTTTAGTAGATCGCGCTGTTGGATCTGGGCCTTTGAGCCTATTTTATACAGGAACTGCAAAATTACCAAATAGCGTGGTTGCTAATCAGCCAGAAAATTTGGCTAATTGTGATACAGATGGCAATCAAGATGGTTTTACCGATTTCGATCTCGAGTTACAAACAGCCGATATAATTGGTTCACAAACTGATGTGACAGTTACTTATCACGAAACTTTAAACGATGCTAGTATTGGTATAAACCCATTGGCGAGTCCATACCATAGTATTGCAAACCCGCAAACTATTTATGCACGTATTCAAAGATCAAACGGATGTACAGATTTAACCACATTCACAATTGAGGTGGGCAGTCCCGAATTATTGACTCCTGAAGATGTTGTTCTTTGTGATTACGGTTTTAGTTCGCTTTATTTTTTGGACGCTATAATTCCAGAGGTAATTTTAGATCCAGAGGGATATGTTTTTAGTTATCACGAAACTGATCTTGATGCCAATAATAATACGAATCCGATAGGAAGAACTATCTATTTCACCGAAACCCCAACCACTGTATTTGTTCGGGTTTCAGATGAAAACGATCCGTTGTGTTACGCAGTAACTTCTTTTCAAGGTTATATAAATATAATTACACGAGCTACACAACCCGAAGGCTTTATTATTTGTGATGATGATTTTGATGGTCAAACTACAGTAAACCTTACTGAGAAGAATGCTGAAATCCTGAACAGACTTCCGGCTAGCGATTTTCAGATACTTTATTACACCTCTGCTGAGGACCGATTAAATGGTACTAATCCTGTTTCTGGAAGTTTTCAAAACACCGAAAACCCGCAGACAATTTATGTGACTATGTTGGAAATAGCTACGGGATGTTTTGATTATACCCAATTCAATATAGTTGTAAATCCAATGCCAGAACCATTATTTGATCAGGAAATGTATATCTACTGCTTAAACGCAACAGAACCCTTGAAGATTTCTGTGCAAGCGGGTTTTCAAAATTATGTATGGAATACTGGTGAAGACGGCGGCAATTTGAATAAAATTTTTGTGGACGCTCCAGGAACTTATACTGTTACCGTTACAAATTATTACGGATGTGAAGATAGCGTAAGCGTACAGGTTTTAGCTTCAGATGTTGCCACGATTATTGATATAAAAGTTATCGATTTTAATGGTTCTAACAATTCTATGGAAGTAATTGTAGAAGGACCTGGGCTTTATGAGTATGCGCTCGACACAGATTTAATATACCAGCAAAGCAACATTTTTACTGGGCTTACGAATGGTTATTACACCGTATTTGTTCGCGACAGGCGTGGTTGCGGTACAGTTTCGCAAGAGGTTTTAATTTTAGACTATCCGCGGTTTTTTACACCAAATAATGATGGCTTTAATGATTATTGGCAAATTATAGGAATGGACGAATTTCCAAGGGCGAAGATTTATATTTTTGATCGTTTTGGAAAATTTTTAAAGGCAATCCCACCACGTTCTATGGGTTGGGACGGCGCCAATCAAAAAGGAACTCCATTACCTTCAAGTGATTATTGGTTCACAATTGAAATTGAAAACAGACCCAAATACCGTGGGCATTTTACACTAAAGAGATAAATTATTTTGGCATTTTTCTTTTGAAACCATCAGTCATAAAAACCTGATGATTATTGAGAGTATCGTTGAAGGTTAAATACGCCTCAATATTAGGTAGATTTTTCAATAACTCTTTCGATTTTTCTAAACCTAAAGCCATAAACGAAGTGGCATAAGCATCGGCAAATCCACAAGTGGAAGCAAGCACGGTGGCACTTGTAACATCACTCTTTTCCGCAGAACCAGTTAATGGATTTAAGGTATGCACGTATTTTTTTCCAGTTGCAGAGTCAATTCTGAATTTACGATAATTGCCAGAAGAGGCCATTCCAACATTTTTCAATTTAACGGTGGCTTCAATACTTCGGTCTTCTAATTCTGAATCTACAGCTTCAATACCTGCTACCCATTCTTGGTTTTTAGCAAGGTTTTCACCTTTAGTAAGAATTTCACCACCCAATTCAATTAAGTAATCTGTTACGCCTTTAGATTCCAAATAGCGCCCTAATAAATCAATTCCGAAGCCTTTTGCTACGGCATTAAAGTCGAAATAAATTTCTGGATATTCTTTGGAAATGGTACCGTCGCTATTGATGCTGACTTTTTGAAATCCTACATATTTCATCAATGAATCTAAAGTATGGCGGTCTATATTTTTTAGTGGTTTTACGTCGCCAAAACCATAGGCATTCCTCAAAACGCCAACGGTAGGATCAAAATAACCATTCGTTTTTTGATTCACTTCTTTTGAAATTTCAAAAACTTCTCTAAAAATTGAATCAACCTTTACCGTGGAATCGCCACGATTTACTTTGGAAATATCACTTTCGGGAATATAGGTGCTCACTGAATGATTCACAGCATCAATTACAGAATCTAAGCCTTGTTTAAAGTCTATGTCTTTATCTGAATAAAATTGTATGTTATAGGTTGTTCCGAATGCTTCGCCTTGCAAAAACGTAGGTTGCTCTTCATTCTTTTCACAAAAAAGAAATAGTAGTAACACGGGTAAAAAAAGTAATTTCTTCATAAAATAGCTTGTAAACCTTTATAAACAACGGTGTAATCTTCGTCCTTAATTACTGGGTTGCCGTAATCGCTTCCGTGCCCAAGGCCAACGCCCGCATAAAATGTTTTTGCTTCAAACTTTTCGGCGTGATCTTTTATGGTCTGCATAAAAAGCGGATCATAAGCATGTGCGTCTTGAGGAAATGTGATGGCGCGCACGATAACAAAATGAAGAATTTTATCTTTTAACGCTACGAATTGTGGATCGCGTTTCAATTTAGAATTGACGCCCAAAAATTCATAGCCATCTGCTTCCAGCTGTTTCCCTACGATATTCATCGCAAGGTTGTGAAGTTCTTGTTTGCTAAGTTTCTCGTTCATAATTGACAACAAAATTACGATTATTTGAATGCAATTTTTCTAATTACTGGTTATAAAAAAAACCGTTTCATATAAAAAATGAAACGGTTTTTAAATATTCTTAGAAATTGAGATTATCCTCCGAAATCATCAAAACGGATATTCTCGTCTGGGATTCCAAAGTCTTCACCCATTTTTTGAACCGCTTGGTTCATCAATGGTGGACCACAGAAATATAGTTCAATATCTTCTGGAGAATCGTGAAGGCTTAAATAATTATCAATAACCACTTGGTGGATAAAGCCAACAAAACCATCGCCAGCTTCATCGTGTATGTCTTTTTTTACTTTCCAATTATCTTCTTCAGCAGGTTCACTTAGTGCTAAATAGAATTTAAAGTTTGGAAATTCTTTTTCAAGTTGGTTAAAGTGGTCTAAATAGAAAAGTTCTCTTTTAGAACGTCCACCGTACCAATACGTAACTTTTCTTCCTGTTTTAAGGGTTCTGAAAAGATGATATAGGTGCGAACGCATAGGTGCCATTCCTGCTCCACCCCCAACGTAAAGCATTTCTGATTCTGAAGGATTGATGAAGAATTCACCATAAGGTCCAGAAATAACTACTTTATCTCCTTTTTTACAATTGAAAATATAAGAAGAAGCAATCCCTGGATTTACATCCATCCATCCGCCTTTTGCACGGTCAAATGGAGGAGTTGCAATACGAACGTTAAGCATAATTTCACGTCCTTCTGCTGGATAAGAAGCCATAGAATATGCTCTTTCAACAGTTTCAGTGTTTTTCATTGTAAGCGGCCAAAGCTTAAACTTTTCCCACTCATCCTTAAACTTGTCTGGTGTTTCGTGTTCTTCAGGGTGTGCAGTAATATCCATGTTTTCGAATTTCACCTCACAAGGTGGAATTTCAATCTGAATATAACCCCCAGCCTTGTAATTCATATCCTGAGGAATTTCAACTACAAATTCCTTAATAAAGGAAGCAACGTTATAGTTTCTAACAACGGTAGCATCCCATTTTTTAATACCAAAAACCTCTTCAGGAATTGTGATATTCATGTCTTGCTTTACTTTTACTTGGCAAGATAGACGGGCACCATCCTTTAATTCTTTACGTGTAAAGTGAGGAGTTTCAGTAGGCAATGCTTCACCACCACCATCATTGACGTGGCACTCACATTGAATACAAGTTCCACCACCACCACAGGCAGATGGTAAAAATATTTTTTCACCACTTAAGGTTGACAAAAGTGTGCCACCACTTTCTACTTCAATTACTTTTTCATTATTAATAGTAATTTTTACCGGGCCAGATGGCGAAAGCTTCTGCTTAGTAAAAAGTAATAATGATACCAGTAGTAAGGTTAAGATTAAAAAGGCAATAACCGTTACTATAATAACTCCGAGTGTACTTACTGCTAAAAACATACTATTGCTTCGTTATAGTTGAAACTTCAACCGTTTGTGCGGTTTCTATATTTTCTTGTTGAATTTCTTCAGTTTGCATTCCTACGTTTTCAGGATTTCCGTCTAAAGCAGGGGCAGATTCATCGCCACCTGTTAACATTCCACCAAAACTCATAAAACCAATTGCCATTAAACCTGTAATTATAAAGGTAATGCCCAGACCACGTAAAGGTGCAGGAACATTTGAGTAACGTATTTTTTCGCGAATTGCGGCAATTGCAAGAATTGCTAAAAACCATCCAATTCCCGAACTAATACCATAATTAAGTGCCAAACCTAAAGTTTGAATATCTCTAGATTGCATAAATAATGATCCCCCTAAAATTGCACAGTTTACTGCAATAAGCGGAAGAAATATACCTAGTGAGTTATAAAGTGAAGGCGAAAATTTTTCGACCACAATTTCAACTAATTGTACCATTGTTGCAATCGTTGCAATAAAAAGTATAAAAGAAAGGAAGCCAAGATCGTAAGAAGCATATTCTTCTCCCAACCAAGACAATGCCCCGTCTCTTAAAATATACTGGTCTAACAACCAGTTAAGCGGTACAGTTACAGCAAGAACAAAAATTACTGCAGCTCCAAGACCTACAGCGGTTGCTACTTTTTTAGAAACAGCAAGATAAGAGCACATTCCAAGGAAAGTGGCAAAGATCATGTTGTCAATAAAGATCGATTTAAAAAATAACTCTACGTGTTCCATTTTTTCAGTGTTCAGTTTGCAGTTCCAGTTTGCAGTAGGATTATCTACTACTAAGGGCTACTGCCAAGTTTGTTATTCCTCTATTAATGCTTTGTTTCTTGAACGTTGTACCCAAATAATGATACCTATAACTATCAATGCCATTGGCGAAAGCAACATAAATCCGTTGTTTTCATAACCTATGGAGTAAAGACCAGTTTTTGTAATTGGATCTCCTAATACTTGAAAGCCCAACAATGTTCCCGAACCTAAAAGCTCACGGAAAAAACCAACAATTACAAGTATAACTCCATATCCAGCTGCGTTTCCTATACCGTCTAAGAACGAACGCCACGGTCCGTTACCCAAAGCAAAAGCTTCAAAGCGTCCCATAATTATACAGTTAGTAATAATTAGACCAATAAAAACCGAAAGTTCCTTACTTAAAGAGTAAGCAAAAGCTTTTAGTACTTGATCTACAATAATTACCAATGCAGCTACAACTACCAATTGAACAATAATCCTGATTTTTGAAGGTATAATATTCCGCATAAGCGAAATAACTACGTTACCAATTCCTAAAACCGCAATAACCGAAATGGCCATTACAATAGATGCCTTTAATTGTGCTGTAATAGCTAATGCAGAACAGATACCCAAAACCTGAATGGTAATAGGGTTATTATCCGCTAATGGGTCTAGTATTAATTTACCGTCTTTTTTTGATAGCAATCCCATAATTTATTGATTTAATGATTTTAAGTACGGCAAGTACATTCTAACATCTTTCTTAATCATTGCCGTTACACCGTTTCCAGTAATAGTGGCTCCGGCAAGTGCGTCTACTTTATTGTCTGTTTTATTCTCGTTGAGAGGGTCGTTGTTACCTTTTGCAACGGTAATACCTTCGAAAGCATCTCCGTCCATAATTTGCTCACCTTCAAAATCGTCCATAAAATAGCGCTGCTTTATTTCAGCACCAAGACCTGGAGTTTCACCTTTGTGATCAAAAAACACTCCTTGAACAGTAAATGATTTATCTATAGCTACAAAACCCCAAATAGCATCCCAAAGCCCTTTACCGCGCATTGGTATTACATAAAGCGTTTCACCATCTTTTTCTCCCACAAAAAGCGGAAGTCTACGTTGGTAACTTGGGTCTTTTGCTTTTGTTTCTTCCTTTTTAACATCTATTAAATAAGCTTCTGGGTCTTCAGTTACTTTATCGCCTTGAATAACCAACTGCTTTTTAATATTTGTAGCGAACGCTGCTTCAACCTTTTCGGTAGAAATAAAGACGATGTCGCCATCTCCTTCATTATCATTTACACCCATAGCGTAAAGAATGTTTTGCATTTTTTCAAAACGCTCATTCAGTGTTATCTTGCTTTTAAGTCCTTGCGCTACGCCCGCTAAAAGAGAGCCAACTACAAGCACCATAACAATTGCAAAGATAATGGTGTATGAATTTTTATCTGTATACTTCGCCATTATTACGCTGTTTTAACTTTTAATCGTTTCATTCTCTTTTTAATATTTCCTTGAATCACATAGTGATCAATAGTTGGTGCAAATACGTTCATCAACAATATTGAAAGCATAAATCCTTCAGGATATGCTGGGTTGAAAACACGTATCATAATTCCCAGAAAACCTATAAAGAAACCATAGAACCATTTACCTTTATTGGTTTGTGAGGCAGTTACAGGATCTGTTGCCATATATACAATTGCAAAGGCTGCACTACCAATAATAAGGTGATGCCAGAAAGTTTCGCTCATTAAACTGTAGAAATTACTATTACTCTGAATCCATCCTGCTTCTACTACACCATTAAATATTAATCCCATTGTAAGAGCACCCAAGACGGCAGAGAGCATAATCCTCCAACTTCCTATTTTTGTAAAAATTAGAAAAGCAGCACCTAAAATAATAAGGAAGGTTGAAGTCTCTCCAACCGATCCAGGGATAAAGCCCCAGAACATATCCCACGTACTATAGACAGTTTCAGCGTTAGCTGCTAAACTTCCTAATATTGTTTCACCTGAAATAGCATCAGGCTGTCCAGCCATAGCTTTTGCACCGTGAACCCAAACTTTATCGCCACTCATCCAAGTAGGATAAGCGAAGAATAAAAAGGCGCGAATGGTAAGTGCGGGATTCAAAATATTCATTCCCGTTCCTCCAAATACTTCTTTCCCAATAACAACTCCAAAGATTACTGCAACTGTAAGCATCCAAAGTGGAATATCTATAGGAACAATAAGCGGCACGAGCATTCCCGTTACCAAATACCCTTCTTCTACTTCGTGCCCTTTTATTACGGCAAAAATAAATTCTACCCCAAGACCTACAACATACGACACTATAACTAGTGGCAAAACTGTCCAAGCTCCTAAAATAAAATTATCCCAAGTAAAGAAGTTACCCAATGGGTCTAAACGTAAAGTTGCATCAATAGCTGCGTAATGTTGAAAACCAGCATTAAATATTCCGAAGATTAAACACGGAACAAGCGCCATAATAACGGTGTTCATTGTACGCTTTAAATCGTCAACCACACGCACGTGAGAACCAGAATGCGTAGTTTCGTCTGGCGTGTACAAAAAGGTATGCAATGCATTGAATGCAGGGGCCATTTTTGTACCCTTGTATTTTTCCTTTAGCTTATGTAAATTCTGTTTCAATCCCATAGCGGTTATCCTATTTCTTTATACATTAAATCAAGACCGTTCCTGATAATTTGTTGATGTGGTTGCTTACTCACGCAAACAAATTCGGTAAGTGCAAAATCTTCCGGAGCCACTTCATACATTCCCAAAGCTTCCATTTCATCTAAATCTTGAACCATACAAGATTTCAGCATTTGTAGTGGATACATATCTAACGGAAATACTTGTTCGTAAACACCAGTTACCACAAAAGCACGGTGCTCTCCGTTTGTATTGGTATTTAAGTCAAATTTCTTATTTGGCGTTAACCAAGAAAAAGTAAGTGCTCTTGAAGTAGAAATTTTATCGAAAACTGGTTTGTTCCAACCAAAAAGTTCGTAATCGTCACCTTCAGGAATTACGGTAACAGTATTGGTGTAATAACCCAAATGTCCTTTTGGAGAAATCCTTTTCCCTGTAAGCACATCACCACTAATAACGCGAACGTTTTCGTTGTTCAATCCAGAATCATACAAGAATGTAGAAGCTTCTGAACCAATTCGGGTTCTATAATATTTTGGAGTTTTTACCTCAGAACCTGAAAGTGCAATAATTCTTTCGGCGTTAAACTTACCGGTAAGTAACAATTCGCCAATAATAACAAGATCTTGTGGCGCAATAGTCCAAACAATTTCTCCTTTATTAACTGGGCCAATTTTGTTTATCTGCGTACCAACATTTCCTGCTGGATGCGGACCAGATACATTGTGAAGCACAATATCTTTCATTCCTTTAAAAGGAGAGCTTCCACTTTTGCCAACACCCACGTGCACTTGCCCTTTGGTTAGTTTGCCGAGTGCCGTTACAGCTGCCTGCAACTCATTTTCTTTACCACGAAGTGAATAATCAAAATCGTTCGCTAATGGGGCGGTAGTAAATGCAGAAATAAATATATCTCTTGGCGCCTGCTCTGTGTCTGCAATTACTGCATAGGGACGTTGCAAAATAAATGGCCAGCAGCCAGCTTCTAGCAGGCGGGTTTTAATTGCATCCGCACTTGAAGAATCTGGACTCAGAATACCGAAATCTTTAAAAGAATCCTGCGCATCTGCTTCAATAATAATTTCTGTGATTACACGTTTTGCACCGCGCTCAATTTTTGTAAGGGTTCCGCTAACAGGCGAAACAAACTTTACAATTTCATTGCTCTTAGAGTAGAAAATGGTATCACCAGCCTGAACTTTTCCACCTTCTCTAACCACCATTTTTGGTGTCACGAGGTGAAAATCTGAAGGTCTAATTGCGAAAGTTCTGGATCGCGGAGCGTTAGCAAGCGTTTTGTCTGCTTCGCCCTGTAAATTAATGGTAAGACCTTTTTTAATCTTAATGTCTTTGGACATAAATATGGATATTAATAATGCCTTTTTAACTCCCTATAATCCTTGAAATTACATTGACAGGGATTATGGGCGTGCAAATTTATAAATTAAAACCTCCATAGCCCAATAAAACCATATAATTTTATGTGTTAAAAAGCGAAGAAGAAGTATTTTAAAACGTTTATAAATTAGGGCATGAGTTTATGTCCGAAAAACTATATTAAAGTTTAAACTTTTGAAATATTCGCACCAATCTATTTAACAAGATGAGTATTTTAAATTAGACGTTGAATATAGTTAGTTTATATAAACAGAAGCTGACAGCCCTCTTCATCTGCCCTATTGTAAAAATCGCCAATAGTTAGAATACCATCTAATTCGTCTATTAAATCTTCTCTTTTGAGATGGAACATATCCACCGCGAGTTTGCAGCCCCAAAGCTTACATCCAGAATCTGAAAGAATTTCTAAAAACTCTCCAATGGGTGGCATATCTAACTTCTCCATTTCTTTTTTCATCATTTTTGTAGCCAAGGCTTCTACACCAGGCAAACCTCCCAACATTGTAGGAATATGCATAGCAGGATTACCAACCGTTGCTACACGTAGATGCTCTAGTTTTTTCTTCTGAATAGTTTCCAAACCAAAAAACGTAAAAAATATCTCAGACTCTATGCCTTCCATACGTGCGCCATTCGCCATTATGAATGCAGCATATGCGTTTTCTAATGTTGCTTTTGATAAGATAAAAAGCATTTTTCTAACTTTTGTAGCCATTTTCTTTTAATTTATAGGTTTAAATACAACTTTTTGGTTTCGGGATTCCAGCGATAAGTGTCGCTTTTTTTAGTGGACCTCCAGGAAACAGACTGTAAAATTCTTTCACATCAAACACCCCACTTTTTTTAATACCGCGGATGGATAAAGGCTCTTCTTTTTTGAATTTATCGTGTATATAATCAATAACCTCCCAGTGCCTATCTGTTAAATCTATATTGCAATCATCTGCAATACACTTACCAACTTCTTTATCCCATTGATTAAAATCTAAGAGATACCCCTCTTCGTTCACGTCAATTTCCTTACTTGCTATTACTTTTTTCATGATGCTATGTTTTATGTTTGTTTTATTTTACTTCTTCGTAATTTTTTCCTTTTTCAGACATGGTTGCTGAAACAAATGGAATGTGTATTCCTTTAATAAGCATATTCCAGTATATCCATCTAAATGCCATTTTACCCATGTGGTTAATTCTACTTTCTTTTAATAGACTCAATGGTCCAACGCCAGGAAAAGGAAA
This sequence comes from Aequorivita sp. IT1183, assembly GCF_058068265.1. NCBI lineage: Bacteria > Pseudomonadati > Bacteroidota > Flavobacteriia > Flavobacteriales > Flavobacteriaceae > Aequorivita > Aequorivita sp. IT1183. The sequence continues at coordinate 319,470 of NZ_JBYRHS010000006.1, forward strand.
CGAGCCTTCCACGGGTTCGTGAGTGTAATTAAAATCTATTAAAAGGGCTTTCCCGTTTCCTGTTTCAATAAAACAGTTTGCGTGACCATCAAATTCTTCCTTCAATGGTTCGCCATTTATGTATCGAAGAATATTATCGGTTAAAATTTCAGCTTCAAAATGAGCCACAGAGCCTGCTTTAGATGCTGGTAAATTAGTAGCATCTCCAATGGCGAAAATATTCTCATGTTCTTTAGATTGCAACGTTGCTTTATCTGTTGGAATATAATTAAGATCATCGCCCAAGCCAGAACGCTCCATTAAAGCATCGCCCATATTAGTTGGTACGGTAACAAGTAAATCGTATTCTACTTCAGTATCTGCGTAATCTATGATTTTGTTATTCTCATAATCCACGCGTTCAATATTGAAATTGGTAACTTCCTTTATATTTTTTTCTTCCAATAAATAATGAAGCGCTTGAGTTGCTTTAGGCTTTGTAAAAGCGCCATCCAAAGGAGTCACAAAAGTGATATCTACTTTTTCTCGCATGCCTTTATTCTTAAAGAATGAATCTGCTAAAAAAGCAAACTCTAAAGGAGCTACCGGACATTTAATTGGCATTTCGGTTATATGAATTACCAACTTACCACCTTCCCATTCGCGTAATTTATTTCGTAAGGCTTTGGCGCCTTCATAGGTATAAAAATCGAAAATGCTTTTATACCATTCTGGACCGTTCATACCTTCAGTTTCGTCCGGTGCAGTCTTAGTGCCTGTGGCAACAATTAAAATATCATAATTAACATCCTTTCCGCTTTCGAGAGTCACTTTGTTCTCCTCTGGCACAATGAGTTCTATTTTTTCTTGTATATAATTAACTCCTTTCGGAATAAATTTTTGACCCTTCTTTTTTACTTGTTTAGTGGTATAAATATCAAAAGGTAAAAACAAGAAACCAGGTTGGTAGTAATGCGTTTCGTACTGATCTACAATAGTAATGCTCCAATCTTTTTTATCAAGTTTAGAAACTAGATGATTGGCCATCATGGTTCCAGAAGTACCTGCTCCAAGAATGACTAAATTTTTCATAATACATTTAATTTAAGACAAATTTAAGTTACTAATGACAGAATTTATATGATATAAATCACTTAAGGACAGGTGGATTAAATATGTGATATGCTAGTCACTCTAAATTCATATTTAGCATAGCCTTCCACATTCCAAACTCCAAAATTGGAAAGACATCAAACTTCTAAAGCTGCAAATTGCCACATTGAAAATACTGAAGAAACGAAAACATCAATTGCTTTCTAAAACCCTTCAATGGGCGAGGCACAAAATTTGTTATCTTAGCTTTTTTAAAACGATATTATGTCAAAAACTTTTGCGGCTACCCTTATTCTTCTATTTACAGTTTTACCAATCTTTTCTCAAATTGTAGAAAAAGTAGAACCATCGTACATAAGTACTATCCAATTTCGTGGCGCAACAGACCTCAGCCAATTGCCGCTAATTCAATTGGGCGGGCAACTGCAACTTTCGTTTGATGCTCTAAATGGTGAAGAGGAAGACTTTTATTATACCATTTCGCACTACGATTTTGATTGGACTCCCAGCGACCTTTCCAAAAGTGAATATTTAGATGGTTTTGACGATGTACGCATACAGAATTACCAAAACTCGCTGAATACGCTTCAGATATTTTCGCATTACGAACTCTCGATTCCCAATCGCGATACACGATCTATTAAAAAAAGCGGAAACTACCTAATCAGCATTTTCAATAGCGATGGTGATCTTATTTTCACACGAAGATTTTTGGTAATAGAAAATATAGCAACAGTTGGCGTTGAAATTAAACGTGCACGCGATCTAAGACTTATTAATGAAAAACAAGTTGTTAACTTCACCGTAAACTCACCAAATTTATTGTTGGTAAACCCAAAGCAAACGGTTAAAACATTGGTGTTGCAGAATAGCAATCTTAAAACGGCTATCACAGATCTCATCCCCCAATACACCATGGGCAACGAGCTAATATATAGGTACGACAAAGAAGCTTATTTTGGTGGCGGCAATGAATTTCTCGCGTTCGACAATAAAGACGAGCGCTCTGCTTCAAACGGTGTGCGCTCCATTAGCGTTACCGAAGTTTATGAAAATTATTTGTACACAGACATTCCAAGATACAACAGACCTTACACATACAATCCAGACATTAATGGAAATTTTGTAGTGCGAAATATTGATGCTGAAAACCAAGATATTGAAGCAGAATACGTGCGTATGCACTTTAACCTTCAGTATTATGACGATCTTGGCGACAAGGAATTACACCTTTATGGAAATTTCAACAATTGGACTATTGACGGTAGCACATACATGAAATACGACGCTGATAGCGGTAGCTACAGAAATGCCCGTTTGTTCAAACAAGGATTTTACAACTATAAATATGTGGTTGTAAATAGAGACGGAACTATAGAGCAAGGCGCCGTGGGCGGTGATTTTTGGCAGACCGAAAATGACTATACGGTAATCGTATATTTCCGCGATTTAGGCGCTAGATACGATCGTATAATTGGTACTGGCAACGCTAGTTCTACAAATATAAATAGCAACTAAATCTCCAAAACTTAAGTTTAAACATTAACCCTTTTTCGGCTAGCCATGAAACGTAAAAGAAGCGAAAATTCCACCGGAAGAAAGTCGTTGAGATTCCGTGGCAATACATGTTTAAATTGCGGTCAACCGCTAGATATTAGCGATGTTTATTGCTCTTATTGTTCGCAATTAAATAGCGACAAACAGCTTTCTGCAACAGATTTTTTTTCTGAATTCATAAGCAGTATCCTCGTTTACGATTCACGTTTGCGAAACACACTGAAAGATCTTCTTTTTAGACCGGGAAGAATTACTCGAAATTATACAAAAGGTCAGCGGTTAAAATACGCTAACCCTTTTCGTTTCTTTTTAAGTGTTTCTATTATCTACTTCTTGTTGATTAGTTTAATGGATATTATAAATCCAAGCATTGACAATGAGCTTAACTTTAGCTCTAAAATAATGGAAAATGCGGGCTTAGATTCCTTAGAGCAGAATATTACAATGACAACCACAGAAGCAATTAAATTTGCCGACTCTGTAAAAGAGAAAGAGCCAACTGAACCACTTAAATATATTTCAGAAAAAGAATTAGACACAATGCCCTTTTTAAAAAGTTATACTGAAAGGTTTACTTTATATAATAGTTTTTATGAAAAAAATAAAATGAAAAATGCTGCAAATGCCCTAGACAGTATGCATCACAAAAATTCTTCGTTTAACAGATGGGTATATTCAAAAAACATTACAGTTGAAAAAATTCGGGAAAATCCAACTGCATTTATAAATTATATTATTTCCAAAACACCTTTTTTTCTCTTTTTCTTCGCACCCTTTTTCGCATTGTTTTTCTGGCTTATTTATTCTGGAAAAAAATATACCTATATGGAACATATGGTTTTTATATTTCATATTTTCAGTTTTATCTTTTTGGTAATGCTCCTTTCTATTATTCCAGATCTTATAATTGGAACACAATTTTTTGTGGGATGTCTGTTTACTTTTATAGGTCCAATTTATTTTTACAAAGCTTTACGCAATTTTTACCAGCAAAGCAGAGCGGTAACTTTAATAAAATTCGTATTTTTAAACACCGTATTTGTAATTGGATTGACTTTTGCCACAATAATTTTTGTAGCAGCAAGCGCGGCAATTTATTAAGAAATGATACAGCAAGTAACACAGGGTATTAAAATCTCGGTGAAGACCGAATTTGACGGCACGTTTTACAAAAACAGTAAAATGCAATACGCCTTTGCATATATTATTACTATTGAAAATCAGAGTAAAGACACCGTACAGCTAACTTCCCGTTGTTGGAAAATAAAAGACTCCTTAAATAATACCGAAATTGTAGAAGGCGAAGGCGTAATTGGCCAGAAACCAATTCTACTTCCTGGAGAAAAACACTCCTACACTAGCGGCTGCCTACTCCACTCTCCTTTTGGGTCGATGAAGGGTTACTATAAAATGGTGAATTTTGCTACTACCCGGAAGTTTAGGGTTTCTATTCCTCTTTTCAATTTGAGCGCACCGTTTTCTATGAATTAATCTCTGCATTGGAAAACAGAAAAATATACTTTGCACGCGATAAATCGCGAGTCTACTGTATTAACGAATTGCTGCTTTTACCCGATTGCAAATCTTCATAACGCATTTCAACAATATCCTCCTTTTTAGAAACTTGGGTTATACTTTTTGTTTTTATAAAACCTCGATCCATTATAAGATCGTCATTCAAATCGCCTTCGCCCGCAGTTTTATGAAAGTGAAGAATTTCCTCTTCGGAAGGCTTTAAAGTTTTCATCAAAAAATCTGAAAACCAATGTTCCCGTCTATTCTTCAATTTTACTGGATACAATGGTGAAGAAGACCATATTTTTGGCGCCAGTGGTTCTTCAGAAAAATGATAATTTGTCCCGTCCCAAACCAATTGAAACAATTGTACTTCGTTTTTCCATTCAACTAAAACTGCTGTAAATGGCTCTATATCGTTGAAATTATAGTTATCAATTTCAACTTTCAAAGCATCGCTTTTCAGCAAATCTTTCACCACCAAACCTCTACTTCTTCTGTAATAAGTTTTTCGTTGGTGCGCCACAAAACCACCATTCATTAAGGTTATAACTCTTTTCTTTTCACTTAAACCAATCCAAGTTCCACCTGCAACAGCATCTTTCGGGTAAAGTAAACGCACGCCTTCTTCTTCATATATTTCTGGTAAAAATGTTTCGCGCCCAGGTGCTTCATCTCTATTGGAAGTTAATATAAAATCGTTATTAGATTTCGGAATAAAAGTTACGGTACACATAGCTTAGAGTTGTTTCCCGAAACTACAAAAGGAAATTTAAAAATTCTATATAACAAGCTTCTAATTCCAAATAAAATTCACAATACAAATTCCAAACTTCAAAAAAAAGGCATTCCAATTGGAATTTGGAATTTCAAGGTTTGGTGATTCCATTTTTGTACCTTTGCACACTTCATAAACAGAAAAAATAAAATAATATGGGAAATGGATTTTTTGAAGTGCCAATCGCCGTTAACGAACCTATAAAAAGCTACGCGCCAGGTTCTGCAGAACGCGAAGAAGTACTTGAGACTTACAGAGAAATGTATAAGGCAAAGGTAGATGTACCTTTATTTATTAATGGCGAAGAGGTTAAAACCAAAGACACCGCTACTATGTCTCCTCCGCACGACCATAAACACGTGTTGGGAACCTATCATAAAGCTACCAAAAAAAATGTTGAGGACTCAATTTCCACTGCATTAGAGGCTAGAAAAAAATGGTCAGTAATGCCTTGGGAACAACGCGCTGGTATTTTTCTTCGTGCAGCCGAATTAATTGCTGGTCCTTACAGAGCAAAAATAAACGCAGCTACTATGCTGGCCCAGTCTAAAAATATTTATCAAGCCGAAATTGATTCTGCTTGTGAACTTATTGACTTTTTAAGGTTCAACGTTCAGTATATGACTGAAATTTATGCAGAGCAACCAGAATCTACTTCTGCAGCTTGGAACCGCGTTGAATACAGACCTCTAGAAGGTTTTATTTATGCAATTACTCCTTTTAACTTTACTGCTATTGCTGGAAATCTTCCCTCAAGTGCTGCATTAATGGGTAACGTTGTTGTGTGGAAACCGAGTAACTCGCAAATATATTCTGCAAAAGTTATTATGGATGTTTTCCGTGAAGCGGGCGTTCCTGCTGGCGTTATCAATATGGTAATGGGAGATCCTGCTATGATTTCGGACACGCTTATGGCGAGTCCAGATTTTAGCGGTGTTCACTTTACAGGCTCTACTAATGTTTTTCAAGGACTTTGGAAAAAAATTGGTGATAACATTACTAATTACAAAACATACCCACGTATTGTTGGGGAGACTGGTGGAAAAGATTTTATCGTTGCCCACAAAACTTCCGATGCAAAACAAGTTGCAACTGCAATGGCTCGTGGTGCCTTTGAATACCAAGGACAAAAATGTAGTGCGGCCAGCCGATGCTATATTTCTGAAAGTATTTGGAAAGACGTTAAACAGTATTTGATTGATGATCTGCGTTCTTTCAAAATGGGAACTCCAGAAGATATGGGCAATTTTATAAATGCAGTAATCCACGAAGGTTCTTTTGATAAACTTGCAAGCTATATTGATGCTGCCAAAAAAGACAAAAACGCTGAAATTATTGCAGGTGGTAATTACGACAAGAGCAAAGGTTACTTTATAGAGCCTACAGTTATTGTTACTAAAGATCCAAAATACACAACAATGTGTACGGAACTTTTCGGCCCTGTACTTACCGTTTATATTTACGACGATAAAAAGTGGGAAGAAACCCTTCATTTAGTAGATGAAACCAGCGAATACGCTTTAACCGGAGCTGTTTTTAGTGAAGACAGATATGCCTTGGAAGTAGCGGTTAAGATTCTTGAAAATGCTGCAGGTAACTTCTATATAAACGACAAGCCTACGGGAGCTGTTGTTGGCCAACAACCTTTTGGTGGTGCCCGAGCTAGTGGTACTAACGATAAGGCTGGAAGTAAGCAAAACCTTTACAGATGGATTTCGCCACGTATGGTGAAGGAAACATTTGTTTCTCCTATTGATTATAGATATCCTTTCTTAGGATAGATTTTCAATTGCATTCATAAAAAAACCCATCTTGAAAATTTCAAGATGGGTTTTTTAGTTTTATAAACTTTGTTTATTAATCGTATTTTTTATTCTCTCCAACTTCCGCGAACTGTGAGTTTTTGGCTTCATCGTTAGAATTAACAACCATTACTACCACACTTAAATTATCTACGTTGTATTCTGAAGGAATAGCTAGACTAAATTGCTTCTTGTATTCTGAATAAGCAGACGTTTCAGCAATTGCATCTCCAAAAATATCAGTGAGTGAGTTCCGAAGTGCATCGTTATGAATAAAATCTGGAATTGGATTTCCGTGCCCTTCTAATGGGTGTCCTGCTGTATTGTTGAAATAATTTGTTTGAGCATACACTATACCGCTCTCAACAAGGTAAACAACAAGTTTATCGCCAACTTCAGATCCGCCAGCATATACCACCTTTACATCAACAGTTAGGTTTACTCCTGTCATTTTTGAATCAATAGCGATAGCAAGATTGGTTTCATTTCCAGCCATTGCAAGCACATCAGCCGTGTTATAAGGATCTAACCATTTTTGAGTGCGATTTAAACGCGCTTGAGGAAGTCCGCCAATTCCGAAGGCATCCTTCATCTCTAGCACTCTATCAAAATGCATTGGGTCTGGTAGTGAAGAACCAGTTTCGTGAATAGCTACTACAGAAATATCATTAGTCGCTAATTTAGCAGCATCTATTGCAAGTGCTACAGCAGGGCAAAAGCCGCACCATGTACCTGTATAATCTTCTATTACTACCTTTCTTTTAGGCGTGTATACTGAAAAGTCTTTAGCAGGTGTAGTGTATGTTTCGTTGTCCACCACATATTCTGCATATACTTCAAAGCTTCCATCGGTTGCAGAGGAATAGGTGAAACCAGCAATGGCATTTCCGCCTACATAAAACGTTGCTTCAGAAGCTGTATTAATTCCGTTATTATCAAACAATCCAAAAGTTATAGTTTGATTTTTCATCGCTCTAGGTGCGTCAATTGTCAATGCTCTTTCTGTTGGGGTAAGTACTTCAAAATTAAGAATATTACTGTTTTTATCGTCATAAACCGCTTTAACGGTAAAGGCACCCGAAGCATCAAATGTGTAAGTTCTTTCTGTAATTGGTTCGTCATTAATATAATAGGTAGCCGATTCTGAATAATCTTCGCCATCACTTCCTAATACAGTAAATACAACTACATCATTAAGCGATAAAACTTCTAATTCTCCCGTTCCTGCATCACTTTTTAATTCAATAGTTAAATCTGCAGCGGCCGGCACAAAAGGGTCTTCTTTTTTGCTACAAGAAACAATTGCTATAACTGCAAAGAACAGTAAAGCTTTTAAATAGGTATTAGTTTTCATATTAAGGTTGTTTATTTAGATATAAAAATGAGCGCTAATATAGTTTAAATCTTAAAAATGCATAGGCATTATTTGTTAAATCAATATTTTTCGCTCAAACTAATTCAACTTTCATTAAAAAAATCTTAATATTGCTTCACTTAAAATAATCACAAATCTTATTACTTATGAAAAAAATTATTCCACTTCTTCTTTTATTCGTTTCACTCATCGGATTTTCTCAAAGTGAATTACCCCAGGTAGATTTAACTACCGTTGATGGAAACACTATTAACTCCAACGACCTTTCAAAGGAAAATAAGGTAATTGTAATTTCGCTATGGGCCACTTGGTGTGTTCCGTGCTTAAAGGAGCTTGATGCCATCAGTGAAATTTACCCAGAATGGCAAGATGAAACTGGTGTTGAACTATTTGCTGTTTCAGTAGACGACAGCCGTACAGTAAAAAGAGTAAAGCCACTAATAAACGGAAAAGGCTGGGACTATACCGTTCTTTTAGATACTAATAACGACTTCAAACGCGCCTTGGGTGCAGCTACCGTTCCATTAACTTTATTGGTTAAAAACAACGAAATAGTATACCGCCATTCTGGTTACAGTCCTGGCGCTGAATACGAACTTTATGAAAAAATAAAGGAGTATTCCAACTAATCTAATTACCAATCAACCAAACTTTTATAATGAAAAAACTAATACTCGGCGCCTTTATGTGTATGGGCGCCATCGGCTTTTCGCAAGACAATGGCTACTTTTTTGGTAGCTTAGAATCCAACTCTCAATGGCTTTTAGACGATGAAGATTTTAATTTCATCGCTCCTGAAGATCAATTTAGAGCCAATAATTATTTGCAACTTAACTATTCACTCGGAAAATTTACTGCAGGCGTTCAATACGAATCCTACTTGCCTTCTGCCCTTTTGGGATATTCTCCAACTTGGGATGGACAGAACGGAGTAGGAACCTACTATCTTAATTTCAGAAATGAAACCTTAGACATTACTGGAGGTTATTTTTATGAGCAATTTGGTAGCGGTTTAATTCTTCGCTCATGGGAAGACAGACAATTAGGAATAAACAACGCAATGAAAGGAGTTCGCGTTAAGTTTAATCCAACAGCCACCTTGGGCATAACAGGTGTTTATGGCCAAATACGAAACGGTTTTGATGTTTCAGAAGGTGTTATTCAAGGGCTTGATGCAAACTTAGATTTAAGCGAGCTTATGAAAATAGAAGCTGTAGATTTAAAATTAGGCGCAAGTTATGTAGGTCGTTACCAAGATAACGGCTCTGGCGATTCTATTCCCGCAAACATTAACGCTTACGGTGGTAGATTAGATTTTGTGATTTCAAATTTCTACGGAAGTATTGAAGCAATTACGAAAGACCCAGATGTATTAATAAATGAAGGAGAAGTTATTACGCCACAATTATTTGACGGTACAGCATTACAATTAAATATGGGTTATGCCCAAAAGGGATTAGGTATAAATTCTACATTTAGAAGATTGGAAAATTTCACGTTCTATGCAGATAGATATGCTGAAGGCAATCAATTCAATGAACAATTAGTAAACTATGTTCCTGCTATTACCAAACAACACGATTACCTACTTTCTAACATCTACGTTTACAACTCACAACCACGTCTTCTTTTTTCCGAAAACGAAAAAAGAGCCGGTGAAGTTGGGGCACAGGTAGATGTGTATTTTTCTTTTGACAAAGAATCTGTATTAGGAAAATATGGAACCAAAGTAGCAGGAAATTTTGCATACTGGGCTGGCTTAGAAGCAACCTATAATGTTGACGATTTAACGTACGACGCTAAATTTATTGGCGCCGGAGATCGTTATTTCCGCGATTTAAATATTGAAATAAAAAACCGTTGGACATCTAAGTGGAGCACTGTTGCATCTTACCAAGATGTAATTATTGACAAAGGAGTTTCTCAAGGTGGTATTCTAGGATCTGAAGGAGATATTAGAGCACAAGTTGCAGTTGTTGAAGCTACGCGTCGTTTTGAAAAAGGGAAAGCATTACGTCTTGAACTTCAACATTTATGGACTAAAGACGACGATAAAAACTGGGCTGCCAGTGTTTTGGAATACAACTTCAATCCTACCTTTACTATTTATGCCGCAGACTCTTGGAACTATGGTGGAGAAGAAGAACTTCATTATTATAGTGTAGGTGGAAGTTATACAAAAGGAAGAGCTCGTTTCGCAATGAACTACGGGAGACAACGCGGAGGTTTAATTTGCGTTGGTGGCGTTTGTAGAGAAGTTCCTGCAAGTACAGGTGTAACAGCAAACCTTGTAGTTACTTTTTAAGAAACCATAAGTTTTAAATACAAAAAGGCCCCGAAGAGAACTTCGGGGCCTTTTTATGTTAGGTATTTTAAAGTCTTATTGAACTAAAAATTTACTAGTCTGCACACCACCATTATGGTTCTTAAACTGAACAATATATGTTTGTGGGCTCAAGTCTGAAACATTTATAACCTGACGGCCAATTTCAAAGTTTCCTTGTTTAACAACTTTACCTTGAATATTATAAACAACCATATTTACTGGTTCGTTTACATTCAAAACTAATTCGTTTGAAACTAAAGTAGATTGAATAGTAAGGTTTACCGAAGTATTATCTTTTACACCTCCCGTTGGATCGTAGCGATACGTAAATAATAAAGGAGTACCTGTTTCAACCGTTCCTGCTGCATCTTCATATTGACGGAAAGCAAAAACAAAATCAACACTACCAGCACCGGTTCCTGGATCATCGTTCCAAAAGTGATTACCCATAGGTGTAGTTTCGCCAATAGCTATAGGAAGCGCATCTTCGTTTGAAGGAGGCACTGTTGCACCAGGAAGAAGATTGTTATAACATAAACCATAGCATAATTGTTCAAACTGTCCATTAGTTGAGTTTGTTTCAGATACATACTCAATTCTAGTATAAATTTCCTCAGCAGGATTGTCGTTGGTTACGAAAAATTCGTAAGAAGCATCTGGATAGCTTAGCGTCCCGAATTGAATAACATCACCATTATTCAACACATTACCTGATCTGTCCATAACTGTGTACTGAGCATTTGCCATTGCAACTGAACCAAGAACACTTAAGAGTAGTAGTTTAAATTTCATTGTTTTTGTTTTTAGGTTAAATATTTTAAAAAGTTTACTGAGAAAAGCAAAAGTAAAGATAATTATTAAAACCTATCGATTCTTTACTATTTCTCTTTCAGACATTTATAATTTCATTAAATTGATTACTGGTACAAATAGAGCTAAAAAGCCATCTAATCTCCTAATCATTGTGAACTTCATGCTAATTTTGCCTAATTAATAGTGAAATTAGTGCCTCACAGTTGATTATTTGAAATAATAAAACGAAATTAGTAAATTTTAACATAAATTACGTAAATATTTGATTTGTTGGAGCTCGAAAATTAAATATAAAAAAGTACATTTACCGCCAACTTATTTTCACAATAATTGTTAAATTTAGTAAGTTTAAATTAACAATACGTCTTAATAAGGTTTTGACATTGGCTAGGGTAAGATAATTTCGGGTAAACGTGTAGATGTATACATCAGAAAATAAAAATCTTATTCTCGAATAATTATAAGATATATAATGTGTTTTTTGAAATGATCGCCACAGAATTGCTCAAGGCTTTATATAGATTTTAAACTTAAAACAAAGAATCATTTATTTATACATAGAAAATAAAAAATTAATTTCGCAACTAACTGACTTCAAATTACATAGATATAATATTTATTTCTAATTTTATAAACTTCAATTCACTCTAAACCTAAATTTTTAAATCATGATTAAAAAACTACCCTTCACGCTAGTTGTTTCATTAATTGCTCTCGCATCATACGGGCAGACAATTGTATCAACTTCACCAGAAAACAAAAATGTAGTTCTTGAAGAATATACAGGAATCCATTGCGTGTATTGTCCGTCAGGTCATGCAATTGCAAAAGCTATTCAAGACGCTCACCCAGATGACGTAGTGCTTATCAACATCCACCAAGGAGGTTATGCAGCTCCAAATGGAAACGAACCAGATTTCAGAACTCCTTATGGTAATGCAATTGTAGCACAATCATATTCTGGCTCAGGTTTTGGTTATCCATCTGGATCAGTAAACAGACACGTCTTTCCAGGTCGCTCTATGGCTACTGGCGGCGGTACTGCTATGTCTAGAAGTAATTGGGCTGTTTCGTCTAACGAAACTTTGGCAATTGCCTCTGAAGTAAACGTAGCTATTGAAGCTGTAATTGATGTACAAACAAATGTTCTAACCATTCACGTGGAAGGATATTACACTAGCAACAGCCCAGAAAGTACAAATTTATTAAATGTTGCTCTTCTACAAAACAACACTGCAGGACCACAAACTGGTGGTGGACAAGGAAATAATTACATCCACATGCACAGACTTGTTGAAATGATTACTGGCCAATGGGGTGAAGTTATCAATACAACAACTGCAGGTACATTTGTAGACCGCACGTATACATACCCAATTCCTGCAGCTTATAACAACGTACCAACTGAGCTAGCCGATATGGAAGTTGTTGTTTTTATTAGTAACACCCAACAAGAAATTCCTAGTGGATCTCGTGCTTTCCCAACTTATACTGGAATTACAACTAACAATGATGCATCTGTTGATGAGGTTTTAGAGATATTACCTACTTGTGCTGCAGAACTTGGACCAGATGTAGTTATCCAAAACTTAGGAGCAAATCCATTAACTTCATTAGCTATTGAGTATGTTATAAATGGTCAATCGAACACGTATAACTGGACTGGAAACATTACTTCTCTTAGAAAAGAAACAATTACTTTACCTGCTGTTCCATATACTTTAAACGGTACAAACACACTAGAAGTAAATGTTCCTTCTGATGATGACAACAACAACAACTCACAGTCAATTACTTTTGATGAATCAATTGGCGGTACAGGAACTGTAGATCTTGAAATAATTACTGATGCTTATGGATCAGAATGTCGTTGGAATTTAAAGGACGGAAGCGGAACTATTATTGAACAAGGAGGACCTTATTCTAACAACCAAACTTTAAACTTCCGTTTTAACTTAGATTCAGATTGTTACACATTTTCAGCACTAGATACTTTCGGTGATGGAGGAACAAGATTTACCTTAACAGATCACGAAGGAACTCAGCTTTTCAGAGCAGTTGGAGACTGGGGTTCTGAAAAACTAGGTAACTTTAGCAGTAATGGTGTATTAGGAACTAATGATTTCAACACTGAAAACATTAGCTTATATCCAAATCCTGCTAGTACAGTACTAAATCTTAAAAATGCTGAAAACGCAAATATTCAAATATTCGATGTTCTTGGAAAATTGATTCTTTCACAAGAAAACATTTCTATGGATGCACAAATAAATGTTGCTAATCTTCAGACTGGAACTTACTTTATGAAAATTTCTAAAGACAATACTGTTGCAACAAAAAGATTCTTGATTTCAAAATAAATCGTTTTTCTTAAACATTTTAAAAACCCCGACTCGTTCGGGGTTTTTTTATTACTTTAAATGAAAATATGCTACGATGAAATACGCTATTAAAGACGAAAAAATAGTTTTTAACGACCATTATAAAATGGTAAAAGCCACAGTAACTTACGATACTTTTAACGGAAAGCAGATTACAGCAAAAAGATTAGCTTTTGAGAGAGGCAATTCGGTGGCTATTATTCTTTTTGAAAAGGAAACCCAAAGTATTTTATTAACCAATCAATTCCGTTATCCAAGTTGTAAAAACCAAGATGGCTGGCTGCTAGAAATACCCGCAGGTTCTCTGGAAGAAAATGAAGAGCCCAAAGATTGTGTAAAACGCGAAGTAATGGAAGAATTGGGCTACCAAATAGCAAATCCAAAATTAATAAGCACCTTCTACACCTCACCAGGTGCTTCAACGGAACGTATATTTTTATATTATTCGGAAGTTTCTGAGAATGATAAAATTGGAAATGGTGGCGGTAATTCAGAAGAAAGCGAAGATATTCAACTAGTAAAAATTCCTGTTTCAGAAATAGCTTCTAAAATTTCAGAATTGAAAGACGCCAAAACTATTCTTGCGTTGCAATGGTATTTGCTTCAAAAAGAGCTCCTTTTAAAGACTTTAAACATTAGCCCTTAAATTTCATAGGTAGATATACCACGCTTTTGGTTTCATAAAATTCTTCTTCAAAAAAGTCACTTAAAGGAAAGATTGCGGCATTTTTATAAACCTTTAATTCTTCACTTAAATCACCTCCTTTTAAATAAAGGATTCCGTTTTTACGCTCATGCATGCTTTGTTTGGCAATCTTTCCATTTACCCAATGTACAAAAGTCTCCATTTGGGCCACGGCGCGACTTACTATAAAATCGTACTTTCCAGAAACCGTTTCCACACGCGCATTAGTGGCTTTTACATTTTGTAATTCCAAGCCTGCAACAACTTCTTCAACAACTTTTATTTTTTTTCCGATGCTATCCACAAGATGAAACTTTACCTCTGGATATAAAATTGCTAGCGGAATACCAGGAAAACCGCCTCCCGTACCCACATCCAAAATTTTTGAACCAGGAAGAAAAGGCTGTATTTTGGCAATTCCTAACGAATGGAGCACATGCCGAAGGTAAAGCTCTTCAATGTCCTTTCGGGAAACCACATTTATTTTTAAATTCCAATCTTCATAAAGCGCTTGCAATTGGGTTAATTGACTCATTTGATGGTCAGTTAACTCCGGAAAATATTTTAATATGAGTTCCATAATTATATTTAAGAGGCAAAAGTATGTTATCTTTGGTAAAATTATGATTTTGTACCTCCCGATTTCCACAAAAGATAATTATTTTTGTGCTTTTCACCGTAACAAATTTCAGTTAACAATTACATTTTGACATATACAAATTTAAATTTTTCAAGAGTTGACAGCGCTAAATTTTTTAGGACTCTAAATAAGCGCGTTAACGATTATTTTAAAGAAAACGAAATAGCTCGAACAGGCAATTGGAAATTGCATCTGAAAACTATTATCATGTTTTCAATTTACCTTACTCCCTACTTTTTACTTTTAACGCTAAACGTCCCCGGATGGGCTCAATTGTTGTTTACCGTTGTTATGGGTGTTGGTATGGCTGGCGTGGGTATGAATGTAATGCACGACGCAAACCACGGATCTTACTCATCAAAAAAATGGGTTAACAAAGTAATGGGCAGCAGTATGTATATACTTGCCGGAAATGTTTATAATTGGCAGGTACAGCATAATGTGCTTCACCATACTTATACCAATATTCACGGTCACGATGAAGATTTGGAAGCGGGAAGAATATTACGTTTTTCAAAACATTCAAAATGGAACAAAATGCATAAATTTCAACATTGGTACAGCATTTTCTTTTATGGCTTGTTAACCTTTAACTGGGTACTTACTACAGATTTTTTTCAGACTAAAAGATATTTGGCGCGTAAGCTTTCTTACGGAAAATTGCCAAAACCAATTACGCAGTGGAGTATTTTGGTGGTTACTAAATTAATCTATATTTCACTTTGGATTGTAATTCCTATATTATTCTTCAACATTGTTTGGTGGAAAATTTTGCTAGGCTTCTTTATAATGCATTATGTAGCAGGACTAATACTGAGTATCGTTTTCCAACTTGCACATGTTGTTGAAGATACTGATATCTTATTGCCAGATGAAAGCGGCACAATGAAGAACACTTGGGCGATTCACCAATTGTTCACTACTACGAATTTCGGAACAAAAAACAAGATTGTAAATTGGTACACTGGTGGTTTAAATCATCAAGTAGAACACCATATATTTCCGAATATTAGCCACGTTCACTATAAAAACATTTCGAAAATAGTGAAGAGTACTTCAAAAGAATTTAATCTACCATACAAAGAATATAAAACTACCCGCAGCGCTATTCTTGCACATTTCCGTCATTTAAAAGAAATGGGCATTAAACCTGCCGTATCCGCATAATATTTATGGACAACAGACTTTCAAAACGTGTGAACGAGATGGCAATCTCTGCCACGCTGGCAATGGCCGCCAAAACTAGAGAATTAAAAGAGCAAGGAATCGATATTATTGGTTTGAGTCTTGGAGAACCAGATTTTCCAATACCAGATTATATAAAAGAGTCTGCTATTCTGGCTATTGAGAATGACTACCACTCTTATTCGCCCGTAGATGGTTATGGCGATCTTAAAAAAGCCATCATCACTAAATTTAGAAGAGACAATAACATAGATTATAAACCTTCGCAAATTGTGGTTTCCACAGGCGCTAAGCAGTCTTTGGCAAATTTAACAATGGTGCTTTTAGAAGAAGGCGACGAAGTTTTGCTTCCAGCCCCATATTGGGTAAGTTATGCAGACCAATGTAAAGTAGCAGGCGGAGTTCCAAAAGAAATTTCCAGCTCTATTGAAACAGATTTTAAAGTTACTGCAGAAGCACTAGAAGCTGCTATTACTCCAAAAACTAAAATGATTATCTACAGCTCCCCTTGTAATCCAAGTGGTTCTGTTTATAGTAAAAAAGAACTTCGCAAACTTGCAGATGTTTTGGTAAAATACCCAGACATTATTGTTATTAGCGACGAAATTTACGAACATATCAATTTTAGCGGAGGTCACGCCTCTATGGCAGAATTTGAAGACATGTACGATCGCACCGTAGTAGTAAATGGTGTTTCTAAAGCCTTTTCTATGACCGGTTGGCGTATTGGTTACATTGGCGCTCCAGAGTGGATAGCCAAAGCGTGCACTAAAATGCAAGGCCAAGTAACTAGTGGTGCAAACTGTATTGCACAAAGAGCAACCATAACTGCTTTGGAAAATTCGCCAAGCAAAATAAAGTTTATGGTCGACGCCTTTAAAGAACGAAGAACATTAATCTTAGGATTACTTTCTGAAATTGAAGGTTTCAAAACAAACCAACCCGAAGGCGCATTTTATGTGTTTCCAGATATTTCGTATTTCTTCGGAAAAACGCTGCGCGGAATAAACATAAATACCGCTTCAGATTTTTCACTTTATTTACTAGAAGAAGCCAAGGTAGCCACCGTTACTGGTGAAGCTTTTGGCGATCCAAACTGCATTCGTCTTTCTTATGCTGCATCAGAAACAGACATAAAAGAAGCTATGCGCAGAATTAAAGAAGCTATAGAATAATAAAAATTTTCATCATAACAAAACGGGATTGATAATTTTAAATCAATCCCGTTTTCTTGTTAGAAATTATCTGTAAATTGGGCGTTTATATTTTTTAACTTCTAATACATATTATAAACAATGAAAACCAAAATTACGCTATTACTTTTTTTCTTTGCACTTTCCTTCGGAATGCAAGCACAGGAAAAAACAAAGCCAACTTTTATTGGCACCATAGGCTCCATGGTACACGTTCCGTCAATAGCCTCTCAGACTAATCTTGCTCCAGCTAGAGTGAAGGAACAAGTTATGCAAGATGGAAGAGCTTCTAAAAACTTAATTGTTCCTGGAAAAGATCCACAAATAGAGGATGATTATTTCAAGAGAAATCCAGACAAATTGGAGCAAATGCTTAGCGGAAGAGCTCCATCTCTAGTATTTGATGCAGCTTCGTCAAACTCACAACCTACAGATCCTTCAATAGGTGTAGGCCCAAATCATGCAGTTGTTGTTTTCAACACTGGTTTCAGGATTTTTGATAAAAGTGGAAATCCACTTACCGGGCAAATTTCACCAAACCCAACCATTTTTCCAAATGGAGGTTGCTGCGATCTTACCATTTCTTATGACAACGCTGCAGATAGATTTGTTATGACCTTTTTAGGTAGTGGCGCTCAAATAGCAGTTTCTGATGGACCAGACCCAGTAAATGATGGCTGGTATGTTTATACTATTTCTCAAATTAATGACTATCAAAAACTTTCAGTTTGGAGTGATGGCTATTATATGACTGACAATACCAGTGCTGCAAATAGAATTTATGCAATGGAAAGAACGAAGATGCTAGCTGGTGACCCAACTGCTCAAATACTTGGTTTTCCACTTCCTGGAATTGTAACAAGCGGTTTTTATAGCCCACAAGCACTAAACGTAACCAATGACAATCTTCCTGCTGCAGGAGGTATGCCAATTGTTTATTTGCAAGATGATGCATGGTCGGGTGTTGCACAAGATCACGTAAAACTTTGGACTGTAGATGTAAACTGGACAACTCCAGGAAGCTCTACAATATCTGCTCCAGTTGAATTAACAACTACACCTTTCATTTCAGTTTTTGACGGTGGAAGCTTTTCAAACTTGGCTCAACCAGGCGGTGGTGCTAGCATAGATGCGCTACAGGCTACAGTAATGAACCAGGCTCAATTCAGAAAATTTGGAGGTCATAATTCTGCAGTTTTTAATTTTGTTGTAGATACTGATGCTTCTGGAGGAGAACTTGCAGGAGTACGCTGGTTTGAACTTAGACAACCTGCTGACGGACAACCGTGGAGTATTTATCAGGAAGGTACATATACTTCGCCTGATGGAAAACACGCTTGGCACGCAAGTATGATGATGGATGTTCAAGGAAACATAGGTATGGGTTACACGGCTATGGCTGGTCCAACAACGCCAGATCCAACTACTAAAAGAGTTAGTTCATATTACACAGGGCGCTACTCAAGCGATCCATTAAACACGATGACGGTTGCAGAAGAATTAATTGCTGCTGGAAATCAAAATATCCCTGGAACTCGTTACGGCGATTACAGTAAAATTGATATAGATCCTGCTAACGATAAACAATTCTGGTTTATTAATGAATATATGAATACCGGAAGAAAAGATGTTGTAGGCGTTTTTCAAATTGCACCAAACTTCAATGATGATATTGGTGTAGTGAGTATTGATGCTCCAGAAACTGGAACGCTATCTAATAGTGAAACGGTTACTGTTACTATTTTTAATTACGGACAAAACAGCGCTTCCACTTTTCCTGTAACATTTCAGGTTGATGGTGGAACCGTTATTTCTGAAACTTATACAGGTACAATCGCATCTGCCGCTACTGCGCAATATACATTTACGGCTACTGCTAACTTAGGTACGGTAGGACAAACGTACATTATTACAGCAAAAACTAATTTAGTTGGCGACGAAGACAATGGAAACGATGCTCGCACAAAATCAGTTATTTATTTAGAGCCTAATGATATTGGTGTAAGTGCTATTACTTCACCTGTATCGGGAACTAGCCTTACAGCTGCCGAAGATATAATTGTTACCATTACTAACTTTGGTGGAGAGTCACAATCAAATTTTGACGTTTCCTACGATTTAGACGGAACAGTGGTTACTGAAGTATATACTGGCACATTAGCTGGAGATACGGCAGCTTCTTTCACTTTTGCGCAAACAGGAGATTTTTCTGCCATTGGAAGTTATAATTTATCGGCTTACACATCTTTGCCAGGCGATAGTGATACTACAAATGATGCTAAAACTGTAATTATTGCACACCAAAATTGCCAGCCTGTTGGAGATTGTTCTTTCGGCGATGGATTGCAACTTTTCAGTGTTACAGACATTAACAATACATCAGATTGCGAAGGTTATGCAGATTTCACTAATCTTATAGCAGGAATGGAAGCAGATACTACTTACGATCTTACTTTAACAACAGGTTACGGAAATCAGTACGTTCGTGTTTGGATAGATTTTAACGACGATTTCGTTTACAGTATGGATGAGCTTGTTGTAGATAATATAATAATTGCACCGGGTCAGGCTGGTGGATCATATACTACTACAACAGATTTAGTTGTTCCTGCAGGTGCGGCTTTCGGTCAGCATTTAATGAGAGCTAAAACTAACTGGAATGGACCAGTACCAGACGATGCTTGTGAAGAAACTAACTTTGGTGAAACTGAAGATTATTCTGCACAAATTGGAACTGCTGGTGTTACAGATAACCTTTTTGACGAAAATGGACTTACAATTCTAACGTTAGAAAACAACAATTTCGATGTAAGCTTAAAAACTATTAATTACTCAGAATCTATGAATCTAACGGTGTTTAACACCCTTGGCCAAAGATTGTTATTCAGAAAACTGGAAAACAATGGCAACGGATACACTTACAAATTAGATATGAGTTATGTAGCTAAAGGAGTTTATTTAGTTCGCGTTGGTAACAAAGACAACGGAAGAGTAAAACGAATTATCGTTAAGTAATTTCGAATATTTATTAGTTTAAAAACCCAAAGCACTAATACTGCTTTGGGTTTTTTCGTTAAATCTAATACTGTATTTTTACAAAAACTTTAAAAATGGCCAAAATTTTATTATTCGGAAGTGGAGAATTAGGAAAGGAATTCACCATTGCCGCCAAAAGAATAGGACAAACTGTAATTGCTGTAGACAGCTATCCCAATGCTCCCGCGGCCCAACTAGCAGATTTTGCCGAAGTAATAAATATGCTGGACGGCAAAGCTTTGGATGCGTTAGTTGAAAAATACAAACCAGATTACATTGTACCTGAAATTGAAGCCATTCGCACCGAACGTTTTTATGAATATGAAAAACAGGGTTACACGGTAATCCCTTCTGCGAGGGCGGCAAATTTCACCATGAACCGAAAAGCCATTCGCGATTTAGCCTCTAAAGAATTAGGCTTAAAAACTGCCGAATATCGCTACGCAACCTCAGCCGAGAGCTTGAAGAAAGCGGTTGCAGAAATAGGAATGCCCTGCGTTGTAAAACCCTTAATGTCTTCCAGCGGAAAAGGCCAAAGCACAATAAAAACTGAAGCAGATATTGAAAAAGCCTGGCAGTATTCACAAGATGGTTCCCGCGGCGATGTTGCCGAAGTGATTGTGGAAGCATTTGTAAATTTTAATTACGAAATTACACTGCTCACCGTTACCCAGCGCACCGGAAAAACACTTTTCTGCCCGCCCATTGGCCATCGTCAAGAACGCGGCGATTATATGGAAAGCTGGCAACCTGCACCCATGAAAAGCGCTGTTTTAGAAGAAGCACAACAAATGGCCGAAAAAGTAACCACTGCCCTAACAGGCTGTGGTATTTGGGGTGTTGAGTTTTTTGTTGCAGATGATGGGGTTTATTTTTCAGAACTCTCTCCTCGTCCGCACGACACGGGGATGGTAACCTTAGCGAACACCCAAAATTTTAATGAATTTGAATTGCACCTTCGCGCCATACTCGGACTCCCAATTCCTGAAATTACGCTAGAACGCATAGGCACCAGCGCGGTAATTTTAGCTACAGAAAATTCTGAAAACCCTAATTTTGAAGGGCTTGAAATAGTAGCGGCATCGCCAAAAACAGATTTTAGAATTTTCGGCAAACCCACTTCCCGTCCGTACCGAAGAATGGGCGTAGTTTTAACGTACGACAATTTAGATGGTGATATCGATAAGGTTATTGAAAGAGCGAAAAACTTAGTTAATAATGTAAAAGTAACGTCAGATTAAAATTATAAATGACTGATTTTAGTGGAACACATAATTCACGAAGTGAATAAGGTTTTGCTTAGTCTCTTTATTCTATTTGAAATTTCAACCTACCTATTTCTCCAGAAAAAAGGCGTTAAAAGAATAAGTACCGTAAACAATTCCAGTCTACCAATAAGCATCAAGAAACTTGACCACCATTTGGCAGCATCGGGCAAGTATGCATAATTATTCACCGGGCCAAGATCACCGAGGGCGGGGCCCACATTTCCTAATGTTGACGCAGCTCCACCGAGGGCGGTTTTAAAATCTAAGCCCAACCAAGAAAAAACTAAAGTCCCAACAATAAATGAAAGCATATAAAGAATGAAGAACCCCAGTATATTGAATACAATTTGTTTGGGCACCGCTTTCTGATTATAACGCACCGGCAAAATAGCGTGCGGGTGAAGTGTTCTTTTAAATTCAAGTACGCCGTTTTTAATCATTATTAAATGGCGCATTATCTTAATTCCTCCAGCTGTGGAACCTGCGCAACCGCCCAAAAACATCATTCCGAAAAAGAAAATTGTTAAAAATGGCGTCCACATTGTGTAATCGGCACTCACAAAACCTGTGGTTGTAATAATCGTAAGTACTTGAAATAGTCCGTGACGAAAAGCGCTTTCAAAAGGACCCCAAACCATTGGGTGCGCTATACTTGAAACGGTTACATCTGCTTCAAAATAGATTAATATGGCTGCCACAATGGTTAACGCAACTATAAAAATAGTGTACATTTTAAATTCTTCATCGTGAAGTATTTTCTGAAATTTGCGCTTAAAGGCGAAATAGCTTAAAACAAAATTACTCCCCGCTAAAAACATAAAGAAAATGATAATGTATTGCACCATCGGATTATCATTCCAATAAGCAACACTAGCATTTTTAGTTGAAAATCCTCCTGTACTCAGCGTTGCTAAAGAATGGTTTATAGCATCAAAAAAGCTCATTCCAGCAATTTTCAATAATATGGTTTCAGCTAAAGTATAACCCACGTAAATTAGCCATAATCGCTTAGCCGTATCTGTAATTCGTGGATGAAGTTTGTCGCCACTTGGGCCAGGTGCTTCGGCAGAAAAGAGCTGCATACCACCAATACCAAGCAATGGTAAAATGGCTATTGCTAAAACAATAATCCCCATCCCTCCTATCCAATGTGTGATGCTACGCCAAAACAAAACACCACGCGGGATAATTTCAATATCAGTTAAAATAGATGCTCCCGTAGTGGTATAACCACTCATCGTTTCAAAAAAAGCATTTGTAAAATCCGGAATGGCACCGGTAAAAAGATAGGGCAACGTACCAATCAGCGCCATAAAAATCCAACCAAAAGTAACGATTATATAACCTTCCCGCTTTTTGATTTCCTTTCTGTGGTTTCGGGTAAGCAGCATTACAATTCCCCCAACGCCCAGCGCGACGGCACCCGCCATTATCATTTCAGTAAACACGCCATCTTCGTAATACCAACTTACGATGGAAGACAATAACATAAAACCACCGTTCACCATGAGCAATAGGCCCATTAAGTGCGAAATGATTTTATAATTAAGTTTGGCGAGTGAATTCATTAAATGAACATTGTTTCTACTTTCCTGATAGATTGCGGAAGACAGCAAACCACTACTCTATCGCCGTTTCTAATTTCGAAATCGCCCAAGGCAATAATGCCTTTTCCGTCTCTAATTACTCCGCCAATTATAGCCGAAACAGGAAAATCTAAATCTTTAATTTTTTTGTTGCAAACTTTAGAGTGGCTCGAAACAACAAACTCCAGAAGTTCTGCATTCATGTTGTTTAGCTTCGTCATTGCCACAACTTCACCTTTGCGTACGTAGCGAAATATATTATTGGCCGCCAAAAGTTTTTTATTAATAAGGGTGTCAATACCTATGGAATGCGAAAGTTGAAAATAATCCATATTCTCCACCAAAGCAATTGCTTTTTTCACTCCTTTCGATTTTGCAACCAAACAAGACATAATATTGGTTTCGCTATTTCCAGTAACAGAAATAAAAGCGTCCATATCTTCAATAGATTCTTCAGATAATAAATCAACATTTCTACCATCGCCGTTAATTACGAGACAGCCCGGAATATCATCGGCAATTTCGAATGCTTTGTCTTTATTGCTTTCAATAAGTTTTACGTTGAAATTTCCTTTACAAAGATCTTTTGCTGTTTTATAACCAATTTTACTTCCGCCGAGAATCATTACATTTTTAATTTCCTGGCGCACCTTTCCTGTAAGTTTGAATATTTGATCCAAACCATTTTTGCAGGTAGTAAAATAAACTTGATCTCCTTCTTTAAATTGTGTGTCTCCACGTGGTATAAGCGTGTACTGCGTACCATAACGCTGCAATGCAATTGGCACGTAGCGCAGTTCGGGATTCAGCTTCGCAACTTCTTTTACAGATTTTCCAACAAATGCCGAAGTACGCGATAAACTTAGCCCTATCATCGTTAAGGCTCCGTTTTCAAATTCATAGGTATCGTTAAAAGCGCTTTGGCCAAGCAATAGTTCAATTTCATTGGCAGCCAAAGATTCTGGCGAAATAAGTTCGTCAATCCCAAATTTTTTAAATCCTACTTCATCTTTTCTATCGATAAATTCGGTATTGGAAATACGCGCAATTGTACGCTTAGCGCCCAATTGTTTTGCAAGTACGCAAACGGTAATATTGGTGGTTTCACTAGAAGTAACTGCAATTAAAAGATCGGTATCGTTAACGCGCGAATCTTGTAATACAGAAATGGATGTGGCATCTCCGCGCACAACCCGTATATCTAGGTTGGTGTCTGCGTGAGCAAGCGAGTCGCGGTTGGGATCAATAAGGGTGATATCTTGCGATTCAAAGGAAAGCAATTTTGCAAGGTGAAACCCTACTTCACCGGCCCCGGCAATAATAATCTTCATTTAGATGGGATTAGTTTTTTCAGAATAACTTTTTGTGGAATCAACTCCAAGTAAATCTTTTATGAAACTTTACAGCAGCAAAGATATAGAAATAAAAGGCATCGTTAACCAAATAGTCTTGGTAGAATAATTACACTCAAAAGTTTGAAACTTCAACAAAGTTAGTAGCACCTCTTAAAAAATATGTAGTTTTGCAATCGATTTTATGGAAAAGAAAATAACACCTTATAAAAATTCTTCTGACGGAAAAAAGAAGCAGGTTGAACAAATGTTTGATACTATTTCTGAAAATTATGACGGCTTAAACCGTTTAATCTCATTGGGTTCTGATATTAAATGGCGAAAAAAAGTCATTAAAATGGTTGCCGAAAAAAATCCGAAATCTATTTTAGACATAGCTACGGGTACGGGCGATTTGGCAATTCAGTTTGCCGAAAAAACTTCGGCAGAAAAAATTATTGGTTTAGATATTTCTGAAGGCATGCTTTCCGTTGCCCGCAAAAAAGTTTTGGGAAAGGAAATTTCAGCAAAAATTGAATTTGTGCAAGCAGACTCTGAAGCCTTGCCTTTTGAAGATAACACCTTTGACGCCATCACCGTTTCCTTCGGAATCAGAAATTTTGAAAATCTTGAAAAAGGACTTTCAGAAATTCTGCGTGTACTAAAAAAAGGAGGCATATTTGTTATTTTGGAAACTTCGGTTCCCACAAAATTTCCGTTTAAACAAGGGTATTATTTTTATTCAAAAAACATATTGCCACTCGTTGGAAAGCTTTTTTCTAAAGATAAAGTGGCGTACAAATATTTAAGCGAAAGTGCCTCGGTATTTCCTTACGGTGAAAAGCTCAACAATATTTTGCGAAAAACTGGGTTTAATGAAGTGAAAAATAAACCACAAACTTTTGGCGTGGCAACCATCTATAATGCTACTAAATAATTTATGAAGAAGCTATTTTTTCTACTTGCCTTTTTATGTATTGCAAACAGCGTAAATGCGCAGTGGTTTTTTAACAAAGAGCGTATTGCCAATTTAGAGAATTTCGACAAAAAACAATTTACTTGGGGTTACTTCTTAGGCTTTAATAGCTACGATTTTAAATTTGACTATAAAGATCAATATGCCGATAATAACACAGACATTCTTGTGGAGCGATCTTCAGGTTTTAACGTAGGACTTGTTGGCGATTTGCGCATCAACGAATATATAAACTTACGTTTGGAGCCGGGACTTTATTTTACCCAGCGCGATTTAATTTTTCCTGGTTTTACGGAAGAAAGAGATTTTCTGCGCGAGGTGAAATCTACCTATATCCACGTGCCGCTTTTGGTTAAGGTTTCTACCAAACGATTAAATAATATAAAACCGTTCCTTATTGGCGGTGTTTCTACTTCGCTCAATCTTTCTAGCAACCAGAAAAACCCGGAAGACAACGAGCAGGGAAGATTCCGAATGACCAATGGCACAAATTATTACGAGCTAGGTTTTGGAATTGATTTATACCTATATTACTTCAAATTTACGCCTTCTATTCGAGGTGTTTTTGCGATGAATGATGAATTAATTCGCGACGACAACCCTAACAGTCCGTGGACTGGAAACATAGAAAAACTTTCTACTCGAGGTGTTTTTATAAACTTTACATTTCAATAGATCTTCTAAATTCGCTTAAAAGAATAGCGGTTGCCGTAGCTACATTAAGACTTTCTGTTTTTTGAATTTTTCCGAAACGGGGAATAGTTATTTTATTAGTTATTTTCTGAATTATTTCTTCTGAAATACCATTCGCTTCATTACCCATTACCACTATACCATCCTTCGGAAGTTTTTCGGAATATATATTTTTTCCTTCCATAAAACCCCCAAAAATGGGCAAAGTAGTATTTTCGAAATATTCCAAAAGCGACAAATAATGCACTTGAACTCGGGCTAAAGAACCCATAGTTGCTTGCACTACTTTTGGATTAAAACAATCGGCTGTATCTTCAGAACATATTAACTGTTGCACGCCAAACCAATCGCACAAACGAATTATTGTGCCCAGATTTCCGGGGTCGCGCACAGCATCCAGCGCTACAATTAATCCTGAATTCTGTAACGCATTTGCCTTTGGAATTTCAAATAACGCCAAAGAAGTATTTGCGGTTGTTAGAAAACTAATTTTTTTAAGCTCGGCTTCGGTAACAAGAAAATGATTTTCAGCAGTAATTTCAGAAGCATTGGTTG
Source organism: Aequorivita sp. IT1183 (assembly GCF_058068265.1). Taxonomy (NCBI): domain Bacteria; kingdom Pseudomonadati; phylum Bacteroidota; class Flavobacteriia; order Flavobacteriales; family Flavobacteriaceae; genus Aequorivita; species Aequorivita sp. IT1183. Next base: position 346,257 of record NZ_JBYRHS010000006.1, read on the forward strand.
AAAAAAATGAATGAAGTTTTAACCCTTCTTTTTGCAATTCGGCAATTACTTTTGGCCCTTCAGCAACAAAAAGACAATTTAGAGCACGGTACTTTTTTTGTTGCAGACTCGTTATTAATTTTGTTTGACTTTTGCTGACCAAAATATAGTATTTTTGAATTCGATTAAAAATGTACACTTGAAGCGCGACCCGACAAAAATATCAATAATAATAGTAATTATCAGTCTGTTTTTTTCGTGCAATGCTGTAAAAAGAGTGCCAGACGGAAAATACCTGCTCACCGAAAATACAATTTTGGTGGATAGTGTAAAAGTTAAAGATGCTGGGCTGTATAGCCAGCTAGCTCAGAAGCCAAATACCACCATTCCGTTAATTGGTTTACCCTTAGAATTACACATTTACAATCTAGCCGACCAACAGCCTGACTCCACCTATTACAAATGGCTTCACAAAAACCCTAAACGCGAGGCGCGCCTAATTAATCTTCTTTCAAAAAAACAGGTCGATAAAATTGATAGTAGTTATGTAAACTTCAATCAGTGGCTTCAAAAATCTGGAGAAGCCCCTGCCGTAATCGACCAACAAAAAATTGATAAATCCATGGTACGGCTAAAACGTTGGTACGCTAGTTATGGATATTTTAATGATGAAGTAGATTTTAAAATTGAACCTAGCGAGAAGAAAAACAAACGCGCAAAAATTACTTATTTGGTTGAAAAACACCAACCGTATTTTGTGGGCGATTCTATTACCCAAAAGATAAGCTCGCCGGTGGTAGATTCACTTTTTCAACGCACAAAAGGCAAATCATTTATCGTTCCCGGAAAGCAATATGCTGCAAATGATTTTGTGAACGAACGCGATAGGCTTACCATTCAATTTAGAAATTCTGGACTTTATCATTTTGAACAAGAATATGTTGGTTTTGAGGCAGACACTGTAAATACAGAGCACAAGGCAGACATTACATACATCATCCCAGACCGAAAGATTACCAAAGGCGACAGTACTTATACCGAACCTTTTAAAGTTCATAGCATTAATGAAGTTCGGATTATAACAGATTATTCGTACGAAAATCGGAACAAAGCTTTACAAGATTCTATAAGTTATAAAGGCTACAAGTTATTCAGTTACGGCAAAATGCGTTTTCGCCCAAAGGCTATTGCAGATGCTATTTCGATAACTCCCGGCAAAATTTATAAAGACATTGACCGTACATTAACGTACAATCAAATTAGTGATCTGCGTATTTTTAAATATCCTAACATTAATTATTCCGTCGTTGCTACAGATTCTACAGAGCAGTTGTTGAATTCTACTATTTTTCTGAGTCCGCGAGACCGATTTACGCTTGGGGTAGATTTTGATACTTATACCTCCACCATTCAACAATTTGGAATCAGTTTTAGCGGAAATATAATTTTTAGAAATATTTTTCGCGGTGCCGAAATTCTTGAAGTCTCAGCTCGTGGAAGTGTTGGTTCTTCCAAAGATGCGGCAGACAGCGAAAGCACGTTTTTTAATATTTCGGAATTTGGGGGCGATGTAAAACTCACTTTTCCACGGATAATTTTTCCTATAAATACAGAAAAGTTAATCCCCAAATATATGTCGCCTTCTACAGGGATAAGTCTGGGAGCGAGCGCACAGAATAATATTGGTTTAGATAGGCAAACGATAAATGGAGTGTTTAATTACCGTTGGAAGCCTTCAAAAATTATGAGTTACCAATTAGATTTGTTAAACCTGCAATATGTAAAAAACCTCAACATTGGTAATTATTTCAACGTTTATCAGAATTCTTTCGATCAACTAAATACCCTTGCTGGAGGAACTGAACTCAATAACCCCGGAACAATCAATCCAGATTATTACAGTTTCGATGCAAACAACAATCTTATTCTAATTGTTCCAGAGGGAGCAAACGGATTTATTAGCGACGTAAAAGACGGCACCATCAACTCTAGTTTGATTGATACTGATGCCGCCAATGCCGTAAGTAATATTGACGAACGCAAAAAACGACTTACTGAAGACAATTTAATTTTCGCTACAAACATAACTCGAACGCGCGATACACGCGAAAATATTCAAGACAACAACTTTTCGAGAACCCGCTATAAATTAGAGGTAGCAGGAAATCTCCTTTCAGGTATATCAAGTCTTGCGGGGGTAAACAAAAATGAAGATGGTAACTATACTACGTTGGGCGTAGTTTTTTCACAATATGTAAAAGGAGAAGGAGAATACATAAAACACTGGGAACTTAATGGTAATAATGTATTGGCTTTTCGCGCATTTGGTGGGATTGCCATTCCTTATGGCAACAGTAACAGCATACCATTTACGAGAAGTTATTTTGCCGGAGGTGCCAACGACAACCGTGGATGGCGCGCTTACGATCTTGGCCCCGGAAGCAGCGGCAGTACAGACGAATTTAATGAAGCCAATTTTAAAATTGCGCTAAATGCCGAATATCGGTTCACTATTTTAGGAGCCTTTAAAGGAGCATTTTTTGTTGATGCAGGTAATATTTGGAATGTTTTGGATAACATTCAAGATGAAGCTTCAGTATTTAATGGTATTGCAGATATTAAAGAACTTGCAGTTGCCACGGGTCTTGGACTTCGTTACGATTTTGGTTTTTTCGTATTTCGCTTTGATGTTGGTTTCAAAACCCACAATCCTGCCAAAGTAGTGGGCGAACGCTGGTTTACAGATTATAAATTCACCGAGGCTGTTTACAATATCGGTATCAACTATCCATTCTAAACCATATAAATTTGTTACTTTTGCTGAAAGGATTCAGCTTGCATTAGGCAAGTACGAGTCCTATAATTTTAACAATTAACACCACAACACAACTATGAGCCACGGAATTAAACCCGGTGTAGCAACTGGAAAGGAAGTTCAGAGAATTCATCAATACGCAAAAGAAAAAGGTTTTGCTATGCCCGCCGTGAATGTTGTGGGCTCAGATAGCGTTAACGCTGTTATGGAAACTGCTGCCGATTTAAATGCACCTGTAATTATACAATTTTCTAATGGCGGAGCACATTTTAATGCTGGTAAAGGACTTTCAAACGAAAATGAAAAAGCCGCAATAGCCGGTGGCGTTGCTGGAGCAAAACACATTCACGAACTTGCAAAGTTGTATGGTGCAACAGTTATACTTCATACAGACCATTGTGCAAAAAAATTGCTTCCTTGGATTGATGGGTTGCTAGATGCTGGTGAAATATTTTTCAAAGAACACGGCAAGCCGCTCTACAGCTCGCATATGATAGATCTTTCCGAAGAGCCTATTGAAGAAAACATTGAAATCTGCAAGCGCTATTTAGAGCGTATGAGCAAAATTGGAATGACCCTAGAAATTGAATTGGGCATTACTGGTGGCGAAGAAGACGGCGTAGATAACACAGATGTAGATTCGTCTAAATTATATACCCAACCCGAAGAAGTTGCATATGCTTACGAAGAACTTTCAAAAATAAGCGATCAGTTTACTATTGCTGCAGCCTTCGGAAATGTGCACGGTGTTTACAAGCCCGGCAATGTAAAATTGACTCCAGTTATTCTGAAAAATTCGCAGGAATATGTTCAGAAAAAATTTAACACGGGTCCAAATCCAATAGATTTTGTATTTCACGGAGGTAGCGGATCTACCTTAGAAGAAATTCGCGAAGCAATAGGTTACGGTGTTATAAAGATGAATATTGATACTGATATGCAATTCGCTTTTACAGAAGGCGTGCGCGATTATATGGTGAAGAATTTGGACTATCTAAAAACCCAAATTGGAAACCCTGATGGTGACGAATTACCAAACAAAAAATATTACGATCCAAGAAAATGGCTTCGTGATGGTGAAATCACTTTCAAAAATAGACTTGAAAAAGCCTTTAAAGATTTGAACAACGTGAACACGTTATAATAAAAATTCAGAATTTAAAAATAGAAATTCTGAGCCCTTCATTAAATAACTGGAATTCATGATTTTGAATTCATAATTCATATTTAAAAATATGCCTTGGTTTAAAAGAACAAAAAAAGGGATACAAACCCCAACTGAAGAAAAAAAAGACGTCCCAAAAGGGTTGTGGTATAAATCGCCAACAGGAAAGGTTGTTGACAGCGAAGAGCTTGAAAAAAACTTTTACGTTAGCCCCGAAGATGGTTACCACGTGCGCATTGGAAGCAAGGAGTATTTTGAAATACTTTTTGACGATAATAAATTCAAAGAATTTGACAAAGGACTTACTTCACAAGATACTTTAAAGTTTGAGGATAAAAAGAAATATACAGACAGACTAAAAGAAGCACAAGATAAAACTGGGCTTAAAGATGCAGTTCGTTGTGCTGTGGGTAAATCTATGGGTTCAGATTTAGTTATTGCCTGTATGGATTTCAGCTTTATTGGTGGTTCTATGGGAAGTGTTGTAGGCGAAAAAATTGTTCGCGCAGCAGACTATTCGCTTAAGAATAATATTCCATTACTTATAATTTCAAAAAGTGGTGGCGCCCGAATGATGGAAGCCGCACTTTCACTAATGCAACTTGCAAAAACTAGTGTGAAATTAGCCCAATTAAGTGATGCTGGAATACCGTATATTTCATTGTGTACAGACCCAACTACAGGTGGAACAACAGCTTCTTTTGCGATGCTTGGCGATATAAACATTGGTGAGCCCGGAGCGTTAATTGGTTTTGCTGGTCCCCGAGTGGTTCGCGATACAACGGGAAAAGAACTTCCCGAAGGTTTCCAAACTGCTGAGTTTCTTTTAGAGCACGGGTTTCTAGACTTTATAACGCACCGAAGAGATTTAAAACGAAAAATAAATCTATATCTAGATTTGGTGTTAAACAGACCGCTTCGCGAGAAGAAAGAAAAATATGCATAAATTTTGTAGGATGTAATATTTCAGAAAAATAACACCCTAACTCAATAACTTTTATTACTTTTGCGCCCTTGATTACCAAAATGGTAGTCAGTACATAAAAATCATTTTAACAATATTGGCATGTATTTATCAACAGAAGAAAAAGGAAAAATTTTCGAAAAACACGGAAAGTCTAAAACTGACACTGGTTCAGCAGAAGGACAAATTGCGTTATTTACTTACCGCATTTCCCATTTAACAAGTCACCTAAAAGCAAACCACAAGGATTACAATACTGAGCGTTCTTTGGTAATGTTAGTAGGTAAGCGCCGTTCATTGTTGGATTATCTTATGAAAAAAGATATCCTTCGTTACCGTGCTATCATTAAAGAGTTAGGATTACGTAAGTAATCTTTATAAGCAAAGCGAAGTAATCTCTAAGATTCTTCGCTTTGTTTTTTTAAGGCCAAGCTATAATCTTCTTTATATTAAAAAGATTACGTAGCTTCGCTCAGAAAGGCTACCCTATAGTTTTTCATTGGTCAACCACAACAACACAACAACACTAAACCTGAAAATCAGGTTTTGACCAAAAAATAACGTACTCCTTCACTATTGCCAAAAAGGTGAAAAGCATTGGAGCACAAAAATGAAAAACAAATGATACCTAAAGTATTTAAAGAGGTCATAGACCTTGGCGATGGTAGAGAAATTACTATCGAAACCGGAAAATTGGCAAAACAGGCCCATGGTTCTGTTGTTGTGCAATCCGGAAAATGTATGCTGCTTTGTACTGTAGTTTCTAATTACGAACAAAAAGATTTAGATTTTCTACCATTAACTGTAGATTATCGCGAAAAATTTGCAGCTTCAGGTCGTTATCCTGGTGGTTTCTTCAAAAGAGAAGCAAGACCAAGCGACGGCGAAGTATTAACAATGCGTTTGGTGGATCGCGTACTACGCCCACTTTTCCCAAAAGATTACCATTCTGAAACTCAAGTTATGATTCAATTGATGAGTCATGATGAAGATGTTATGCCAGATGCAATGGCAGGTTTAGCCGCTTCTGCTGCTATTCAGCTTTCAGATTTTCCTTTTGAATGTGCTATTTCTGAAGCACGTGTAGGAAGAATTAATGGCGAATTCGTAATCAACCCATCTAGAGCTCAAATGGAAGAATCAGACATCGATATGATGATTGGTGCTTCTGCAGACAGTGTCATGATGGTTGAAGGTGAAATGAAGGAAATTTCTGAAGAAGAAATGACCGAAGCAATTAAATTTGCACACGAGCATATTAAATTACAATGTGCTGCACAAATTAGACTTGCCGAAGCTTTCGGAAAAAAGGAAACTCGTGAGTATCCAGCCGAAAGAGAAGACGCAGACCTTGAAAAGAAGGTTTACGATATGGCGTATGATAAAGTTTATGCTATTGCACAAGCCGGTTCAGCTAAACACGAAAGAACCGCTGCTTTTTCTGAAATAAAAGATTCGATTAAAGCTACTTTTTCTGAAGAGGAATTGGCAGACTTTGGTGATTTGGTTTCAAAATACTATCGTAAAGCAGAAAAATCTGCTGTTAGAGATTTAACTTTAAATGAAGGATTGCGTTTAGATGGACGTAAAACGTCAGACATTCGCCCTATCTGGTGCGAGATTGACTATTTGCCATCTGTTCACGGTTCGGCAATATTTACACGTGGAGAAACTCAAGCTTTAGCCACTGTAACTTTGGGAACTTCTAGAGAAGCAAACAAAATAGATATGCCATCTTACGAAGGCGAAGAAACATTCTACCTTCACTATAACTTCCCTCCTTTTTGTACTGGAGAAGCAAGACCTATTCGTGGAACATCTCGTAGAGAAGTTGGTCACGGTAACCTTGCACAACGTGCATTAAAAGGTATGGTGCCTGCAGATTGCCCGTACACAGTACGTATAGTATCTGAAGTTTTAGAATCTAACGGTTCTTCTTCTATGGCAACTGTTTGTGCAGGAACAATGGCAATGATGGATGCTGGTATACAAATGAAGAAACCAGTTTCTGGAATTGCAATGGGATTAATTTCTGACTCAGCTTCTGGAAAATATGCTGTATTGTCTGATATTTTAGGTGATGAAGATCACTTAGGCGATATGGACTTTAAAGTAACCGGAACGGCAGATGGTATTACTGCTTGCCAGATGGATATTAAAGTAAAAGGATTGGGTTACGAAATTCTTGTAGCTGCATTAAAGCAAGCAAGAGATGGTCGTTTACACATTCTAGAGAAATTAACTGAGACTATTGCTGCACCTCGTGAAGACGTGAAGCCTTATGCTCCTAAAATGGTTACAGTACGTATTCCTAATGAATACATTGGAGCCCTTATTGGACCTGGTGGAAAAGTAATTCAAGAACTTCAAAAAGTAACAGGATGTACTATCGTTATTAACGAAGACCCTGTAACTGAAGAAGGTATTGTTGAAATTTTAGGAACTGGACAAGAAGGAATCGATGCTGTATTAGCGAAAATTGATTCACTTACTTTCAAACCTGAAGTAGGAAGCGCTTACGAAGTTAAAGTAATTAAAATGCTTGACTTTGGTGCCGTTGTAGAATATATGGACGCTCCCGGAAACGAGACGTTGCTACACGTTAGTGAACTTGCTTGGGAACGCACAGAAAATGTTTCGGATGTAATAAACATGGGTGATGTTTTTGATGTGAAATTTATTGGTTTCGATCCTAGAACGAAAAAAGATAAAGTTTCAAGAAAAGCTTTGTTGCCAAAACCAGAAGGTTACAAAGAACGTCCGCCACGCGACGATAGCCGCAGCGGAAGTAGAGACAGAGACAATCGTGGACGCAGCGACAGCCGTGGCCGTGACAGTCGCGATAACCGCGATAGAGATAGAAAGAGAGATTAAATAGAAATTATGAGTGAAGAGTTACAAATAACTCTAAACTGATATCTCTCAATTAATATAAACGCCTTCACCCAAAATTATGGGTTGAAGGCGTTTTTTTTGTGCAAATAAATTGCTTCAAATTGGATCTTACACTCTCGTAATATGAAAAGATTTTCCAAGAAAGTGATGATATAATAAGTCGTAGTGTATATTTAAATCAAGCCCTTTCTTCGAAGAATAAGAAAATGACCTTATCTTTGATACTATCAAATGATAGTATCAAATGAAACCACCATACGACATAACTCCCGAAATTTTAAGATTAATAACTTCAATTTCTGAAAAAGTTGGAGCTATAAATGCAAATTATCTCGACAAACCTTCTCCCAAATTAAGAAAGGAAAATAGGATAAAAACAATTCACTCCTCTTTAAAAATTGAAGGAAACACGCTGACTGAAGAACAGATTACTGCGTTAATTGAAGATAAGAGAATAATTGGCCCAAAGAAAGATGTAAAGGAAGTTTTGAATGCAATTAAGATTTATGAACATTTAGAAATTTATAAACCATATAATGAAAAATCATTCTTAGAGTGCCATAAACGTTTAATGAATAATTTAATTGAAGATGCCGGGGAATATAGAAAACAAGGGGTAGGTATTATGAAAGGTTTTCTAGTGGAACACTATGCTCCACCATATGAGAATGTTCCTTTTTTAATGAAAGACTTATTTAATTATTTAAAATCATCTGAAGAAATTGAGTTAATAAAGAGCTGTGTCTTTCATTATGAAGTGGAATTTATTCATCCGTTTTTAGATGGAAATGGCAGAATGGGTAGATTATGGCAGACTTTAATACTAATGGAAAAATATCCTGTATTTGAATATTTACCCTTTGAAACTCTAATAAGCGAAGAACAAGAAAAATACTATAAAGCCCTATCCGATAGTGATAAGTCAGGAAATTCAACTGAATTTATCAAATATATGCTTGGAGTAATCAATAAATCTTTAGAAGAACTATTAAATTTCAATAGCCGTATTTTAACTGAAAAAGACCGACTTGAATATTTTGTATCACTCAATAAAAAAGCGTTTACTAGAAAGGATTATATGGAGGTATTCAAAGATATTTCTGGTGCAACAGCAAGTCGAGATCTGAAAAAAGGAGTAGATCTAAAATTATTTAATAAAATAGGAGATAAAAACAAAACCAGATATACCATTTAATTGAGCAAAACATCGATTAAGCGCAAGTAGCTGGAATTTGATTGAAAAGTAATATTTTAGAGGTCAAGAAACAGACAACAATGCCGGCAAGTTCGCGTCCCTACTTTACGCAACGTGCCATTACCAAGAACGATACCCTAAATTTGAGATGAATATCAGTTTCGATCTAGACAGTACATTAATTCCGAATGGAAAAGAATTTGAAACCGAAAAGAGAAGCGGAATTGCTAAACTATTTGGAATTGAGGAAATGCGGAAAGGAACGCGTAAATTGATTTCTGATTTACAAAATCAAGGTCATAAAATACATATCTATACGACATCGTATCGAACTAAAGGAAAAATAAGACGGACTTTAAAATATTACGGAATAAAGGTCAACCGAATTGTAAATGAAAAGGAAAATCGGCAAGTTTTAAAATCTCAGAATATTAACGCATCTAAATTTCCAAAAGCATTTGATTTTGATTTACATATTGATGATTTAAAAGGTGTCGGAATTGAGAGTGAGAGATTTAATTTCAAAGCAATAATTGTTGAACCGACTGACGAAAATTGGGTTGAAAAAATAAAAGAAGGAGTAAAAAACATTACTAACCACGCATATCAACACACAACCTTAAGTGTATCTGCGGAAAAAAACTTATGAACTTCATACAACAGCTAGTTGAAAAGTACAACGGTGATTTCTCGGCAGAGCCAACCAAAACTTTTTATAGTCCAATGGGTAAATTAACCTATCAACCCAAGCATGGTACTATTGTGGTTGATGAAACTAAAATTAAGATCAGTTATAATGAGGCAGGAGGTGCGATGAGAAATACGGATCCCATACGAATTGTCCTTTTTTTAGATAAGGATTACTCTAAACGATTAAGTATTTATCCAAGTCTAAACCTGAATTACATTACAGATTTATTTCTTCAACCAAAAGGACTTGTAATTCCAAAATTACTTAAAAGACAGTTTAGCTTCAGAGGTGATTCTGAATTATTAAAGAACTTGGTTACGGACCAAATTTTTTGTGACACGCTCTTAAATGAAGAGTTCTATCTAACACTTAACGATCGCTTTCCTAAAAGTTAAATGCTTACCCCTGCATACGGAATTTATAATATTGAACATTTCGAAAAAATAATTGTATTGCTAAAGACTACTGAATCCTACATAAAATGTAACTTCACTTAACAACAATATATTTCGCTTGTGAGGAGCGCCTGAAAGTGTATTCCGCACATTTAAAAAGCAGGACTTATAATTCAGCACTTAACCCCTAAGCTGTATTACTCATCTCTAAAAACTGGTTCGTGAGTTTTGCAATATTTTACTTAACTTGGTAACTAGAACCCGCAACGTACTTTACGCAAGCCCGTTAGCACTAACCCTACCAAATGAAAAATCAATCGAGTACTTCGAAATCACGAACCTTAAAATTAATTCTTATAATTGGGATTTTCGTATTTAGCTACAATGCCTTTTCTCAAACTATCACAGATAGCCTACAAATAAAGAAAGTAGATACACTAACAATTAAGACGGATAAAAAACTAAAATTCGGAAGTGGCTTCGGACTTAATTTTGTGGGCGGAACTAATATTAGCATCTCTCCAAACTTAACGTATACTGTAAGTAAGAAAATCGCTGTGGGCGTGGGAATACAATGGAATTATCTTTCAATAAAAGATATTCTGAAAACAACATCTTATGGCGGAAACGCAGTATTTCAGTATCAACCTTCGCAAAGAATTATGACTTTACTTGAGTTTGCACAATTAAGAGTTTCTACTAAATCTGAGATTGATGATAGCGAAAAAAACTATTGGGATTCCGCGTTATTTGTAGGGGCAGGATTTAATGTTACAAAACAAATAACTATAGGTGCCAAATACAATTTATTATATGATGAAGACGAAAGTATTTATTCAAGTCCGGTAATTCCGTTTGTGAATGTTTCTTTTTAAAATTTCATTAATAACCGTCATTGAGATTGAAAACGTTAGAAATTTTTAAACTGAATTTGAACACAAAAAGTACGAATTTACAAAAGCTAATACTTGCATTATGCTAACCGATATCAACCCAAAATTACCAATGCGTAACAAAAATGTTACACGAGAATTTTACATAAATAAGTTAGGATTTAAAGAATTTGGAAGTGCTGATTTTGAGGGTTATTTGATGTTGGAAAGAGATCAAATTCAAATTCACTTCTTTGAATTTAAAGAACTTGATCCTAAACAGAATTATGGGCAGGTTTATATTAGAACCGATACTATTGACCGTTTTTACCAATCTTTATTAGATTTCAAAACCAGTATTCACCCGAATGGACAGTTGGAAATTAAACCATGGGGACAAAAGGAATTCTCGGTACTCGACCCAGATAACAATCTATTGACGTTTGGACAAAGCATTTGAGGGTAAAATTCTCTAACACAAAGCAATTATTCTAAAACAATTAATGGTTGCAAGCATTATTAAATACCTCACTTCCGATATTCATTTTGAAATGTATACTTATAATTTCGGCAATAAAATAAGGATAGAAAGCTGAATTTCAATATTATTGTATTAGCAAAATGAACTTTGACTTACTTTCCATTTCACTAGACTTTTCATAAGAAACCATTTAAAACATGAAACACATATTATTACTTTTCATTTCACTACTTACATTGGTAGCTTGTGAAAATCCTTCAGATAAAAAAATTATTAAATTAACAGGAATGGACCACACATTGCGTCCTGGCGATAACTTTTATAGATATGCAAACGGCAAATGGTACGACTCTGTATCCATACCCAAAACCCAAGCCGGAGTTGGAGCCTATATGTTTATGAATTATCCGCAACGCTTACGATTGCAAGGAATATTGGACAGTGTTTCAAAAGGCCAACATCCCGAGGGCAGCATTGAACAAAAAGTTGGCGACTTTTATGCCTCTGGCATGGATTCTAGCACCATTAACAAACGTGGTTACGAACCCATAATGCCAACGCTTGCAAAAATTGAAGCTATCGATAATATACAAACTCTAATGACTTTTGTTGCAAATGAAACTGCAGTGCACAATGGTTCTATTATGGCTGTTGGTGTGGGTCCCGACGATAAAAACAGTAGTATAAATATTGCGCACGCATACCAAACGGGAATTGGATTGCCAGATAGAGATTATTATTTCAAATCAGATTCATCAACGGTTGCTATACAGAACGCTTACAAAAAATATCTTGCTAAATTATTTCAGCTTACCGGCAGCGATGCTGTAAGCGCTAAAAAGAATGCTGATTTGGTTTACGACTTAGACAAAAAACTTGCCGCTGCTCATAAAACAAGAGTTGAACGTCGCGATGTACACGAAAACTACAATAAGCTGGCTGTAACAGATCTTGAAAAAAGTCAGCCCACCATTGGTTGGACTGCATTTCTGAAACAATTAAATGCTCAAACAGATTCTATCGATGTTGGCCAACCAGCCTATTATGACAAGCTCAATATTCTTTTAAAAATAACTCCAATCGCTTATTGGAAAGTGTATTTAAAAGCAAACACGCTGGAGAATTACGCAACCGATTTAAGTAAACCTTTTGTTGAAGCATCTTTTGAATTTACAAAAGTAATTTCTGGTCAAGCTGTGCAAAAAACTCGCGGTGAAGAAATGGCGAGTGTGGTTGATAATTATCTAGGTGAAGCGTTAGGACAATTGTATGTGAAGAAATATTTTTCGGAAGATGCAAAGAAACGTATGTTAGATTTGGTGAATAATGTACAAAAAGCATACGCTGTAAGAATAGATAAACTTGAGTGGATGAGCGACAGCACAAAACTAAAAGCTAAAGAAAAACTGTCTGCTATAACAAAGAAAATAGGGTATCCCGATTACTGGAAAGATTACAGTAATGTAACTATTTCAAGAGATACGTATTTTGAGAATATCGTTTCGGCAGCATCAGCAGATTTTCAACGTGATTTGGCAAAATTAGGCAAGCCTGTTGATAAAACCGAATGGTATACAACACCATCTACAGTTACGGCGTATAATAATCCCTCTGCGAATGAAATCGTTTTTCCTGCAGGCATATTGCAGTCACCTTATTTTGACAATGACGCTGATGACGCCCTTAACTATGGCGGCATTGGAATGGTGATAGGCCATGAAATAACACATACTTTTGATGACCAAGGCGCTCAGTTTGATAAAGATGGAAACGTAAAAAATTGGTGGACAAAAGATGATTACGAAAAGTTTAAATCAAGAATACAGCAAGTAATAGATTTGTATAGCACGTTTACTGTTTTGGACAGTTTACACGTAAAAGGCGACATGACCGTGGGTGAAAACACCGCAGATATTGCCGGAATAGCGGTGGCTTATGATGCTTTTAAAATGACCAAACAAGGACAGGATACCACAAAAATTGACGGTTTTACGCCAGACCAACGATTCTTTCTGTCTGTTGCAAGAATATGGAAAGTAAAAATGAAAGATGAATTTCTTCGTTTGTGGATCAACAACAACCCACACTCCCCTCCTATTTGGCGCGTAAATGGACCTTTAATGAATAGCACTCCTTTTTATAACGCATTCGATGTAAAACCTAATGAAAAAATGTATTTGCCTGTAGAAGACAGGATAACAATTTGGTAGAATAAAGAACTTAAATATGGCATTATTTAGAAAATGAAATCAACATCTTTATTTATTGGAACTTTGTTAGCACTATTAATAGCTTGTACTACAAATGCACAATCTCATAAAAAATACATCTATTATTTACACGGAAGAATAATTGAGATTCAAGGAAAAAACGCCGTGAGCGACGAATATGGAGAATATGAATTTGACGGTATAGTTAACGCCTTAAGCGAAAAAAATTATACAGTAATTGCGGAAGTTAGAAATGAAAATGTTGACTATTTAAAATATGCAACTAAAGTTTCTAAGGAAATTGACAGTTTGGTAAGTTTAGGTGTGAAGCCAATAGACATTACCATTATTGGTGCTTCTAAAGGTGCGATTATCGCGAGTAATATTTCGAATATAAATACAAATCCAATTAATTATGTTTTTCTGGCGGGAAATAATGAATATCAAGAGACTAACAATGATTGGAAATTTCACGGACAAGTATTATGTATTTACGACCTCTCAGATGGTATTGCGGGTAAAAACTATGATTACTGGAAGAATTCTGAAAATTTCACTACCAAATTTGAACAATTAGAATTGAAAACTAATTTGGGCCATGGGTTTTTATACAAGCCATTAGATGAATGGATTAAACCCACTAAAGAATGGGTATTAACTCAAAATTTGAGATAAAAATCAAAAGCTTCTAACAACACAAAATCGTAAGTGAAAGCTGCGGTAATTTTAATTAACTTAGTAACTGCAACACTTTCTATGCTAGCTTAAGTTTGGGTTTTTTTCCAAAGTTGTAATTATCGCTGCATTTTGAAAAAGTGTAATTAATTCAACAGACATAAAAAATACTAAAAATGGAAAAGAATAAAGTTTTAACAACGACGGCAATTTTATTAGTAGTGTTTGGTATAGTTATGGTTTACCTTGGGGGTATTGCAGCTCAGGAAATAATGATGCCTCCAATTATTACCGGAGTAGGATTCTTTTTAATTGCGTGGGCTCTAAATGCACTAAAAGATGAATTATAGCCACAATTTCGGCATCACTTTACTACAATACTGATTTATTAGTATAACGCCTTAAATCTGTGTGGTGAAGTTCTGAAATAACGGCACAAAATAAATCTATACTCCATTCATTTTCTTAAAAATCGCCTTGAAGCCAAGAATTGCATTATGCTGTTTTTATGCCATAATAGCAGGATTCTTCAGAAATACATCGTTTACAGACATAATTGCATAGTTATTATTGTTGCTCTTATTTTTTTAACAAAAGTTTAGTGACTGCTCTTACTCACCCTACCCACTACCCTAACAACCCTTTATTTTCAATACATAGCCGTATTATTAGAGAAACCCCTTTCTAGTACAATACTTGCAGTTATATTGGCTAAACAATATACCAATATATGAAAGTACTAGTAATAGGCGCAGGAAATATGGGATTGACGTATGCCGAAGGCATGGCGAAGTCGCCTTTATTAAACCGTAGAGATTTAATGATTTTTGATGTTTCACCCGAAAAAACATTAGAACTAAGGGAAATTCCAAATTTTGACGTTTACGACAAAATTGATGAGTGCATTACAAAAGCAGATATCGTTTTTCTAGCCGTGAAACCTTTTCACAGTGAAGAATTATTTAAATCGGTAAAAAGTCTTGTTAACAAAAGTCAGCTGTTTATTTCGTTAATGGCGGGTATTACAATACAAACTATCCAAGAAGGATTAGGAGTAGAAAAAGTAGTTCGTGCAATGCCTAATCTTCCAGCAAAAGTAGGTTTGGGAATGACTTCCTTCACAGAATCTAAAGAAGTAAGCAGAATTGAACTAATAATGGTTCGCAATCTTTTAGACACAACAGGAGAAGCAATTCACGTACAAAATGAAAACTTTATAAATGCTTCTACCGGTATTTCTGGTAGTGGCCCAGCGTATGTTTTCTACTTTATGCAATCTATGATGGAAGCCGCTTTAAAAATGGGCTTTTCACAAAACGATTCAAAAATACTGGTTACCCAAACATTTGAAGGTGCTGTGGCATTATTCAATGATTCAGATATTTCGCCAAATGCGTGGATGGATATGGTTGCTTCAAAAGGAGGAACAACCCGTGCCGCATTGGATTCTATGGAAGACAACAACGTAAAAGAATTAATTAAAGAAGCTGCATACGCAGCGTTTGACAGAGCAACAGAGCTCGGACAATAATAAATACCAAAATAAAATTATGGACAAAAAACGAGTGGTTATTAAAGTAGGAACCAACGTTATGACAAACAAGGATAATCGTATTGTAGGCTCAATTCTCAATGAATTGGTTCGGCAAATAGCAGATTTATATGAAAATGGCTATGCTCCGGTATTGGTATCTTCAGGATCTGCAATTGCGGGAATGGAAGTCTTGGGCGAGTGTATCGCAAAGGATGATGCTACGAGAAGACAAATATATTCTTCTGTGGGTCAGCCAAGAATGATGCGTCATTATTATAGTCTTTTCCACGATCACGGTATGCGTTGCGCACAAATTTTGGCAACCAAACGCGATTTTTCACCAGGAAAGCATAGGGAAAACATGATTAATTGTTACGAAGGTCTAATTGCTGAAGGCATTGTGCCAATAGCAAATGAAGACGATGCAGTATCATTAACAATGTCTATGTTTAGCGATAACGATGAATTGGCAAGTTTGGTAGCAGAACTAATTAAAGCGGACGCAATGATTATTCTAACAGATACCGATGGTTTATTTACAGGACATCCCGACGATGAAGATTCCGAAAAAATAAATAACGTACACCCAGATCAGAATGTAGAACAGTATGTTCAAAAATCTCGAAAAGGTGAAGGCGAAGGTCGCGGAGGTATGAAATCTAAACTTAAAATTGCCAAAGAAACTGCCAGTAAAAATATCCCAACTTACATCGCAAATGGAAAGCAGAAAAATGTAATTGTAGATATTTTGAACGGCAAGAAAATTGGAACAAAATTTTTTGCGTAAATAATAATTTAAATCGAAGAGAGAGATATGAAATTGATAAACACCGAATTAAAGAACAACGTATTAGATTCTATGATGAAAATTATAGATGAAAATCGCGCATCTATTTTAGAAGCAAATAAAAAAGATTTAGAAGCTTTTAAAAAGGACGATCAAGCATTATTCGATCGTTTGGTAGTTGATGATTCCAAAATAGACGGAATGATACAGGCTATTACTGAAGTACAAGCGCAAGACGATCCAGTAAATCAAGAAATTTCTAATATAACCTTGGACAACGGACTAAACATTATTAATCGCACGGCGCCATTTGGCACCATTATGATTATTTATGAATCCAGACCCGATGTAACTATTGAAGCAGCTGTTCTCGCTTTTAAAGCGAATAATAAAATATTGTTGAAAGGTGGAAAAGAAGCCTCCCACAGCAACAGAATTTTAGTGAAATTATGGCACCAAGCATTGCAGGAAAACGGTCTTGACACAGATTGGATAAAAATGTTAGAACTCAATCGCGAAGAAACGCAAGCATTTTTGAAGAATCCTACCGAACCAATTGATTTAATTGTACCCCGCGGTGGCGAACGATTAATTCAGTTTGTAAAAGAAAACGCAACTTGCGCGGTATTGATTAGCGGTCGTGGAAACAACTTTTTGTATGTAGCCGAAGATGCTGATTGGACAAAAACACTTGAAGTAATTATAAATGCCAAAACCGATAAAATTTCGGGTTGCAACGCGCTGGATAAAGTTCTGATGGATAAGAATATTCCAAATTATGAAGCTAAGGTTAAAGAATTGAAAGACGTTCTTGAAGCTGCAAAAGTGGATATTTTGGTAGATTCTGAAATCAAAAAAACACTTTCTTCTTCGCAATTAATTGAAGATGAACAAACTTGGTTTCAAGAATTTTTAGCGATGAAAATTGCAATCGGTGCCGTAGAAAGCAGGGATGATGCCATTTCAAAAATTAATAAATATAGTGGTGGCCATTCCAGTGTTATAATGACCGAAGATGAGGAAAGAGCAGCTTTTTTCATGGAAAATATAGACACCGCTGCCGTTTATCACAACGCCTCTACCCGCTTTACAGACGGCGGACAAATGGGCGTGGGCGCAGAACTGGCTATTAGTACAGACAAACTGCACCACCGTGGGCCTTTGGGCTTAAAGCAATTGGTAACCAATAAATATTTTGTGTACGGAGACGGTCAGATTCGTGTATAATAACTGAATGATTACAATTTATAAACGCCTTCAATTCCGGTATTTCGGATGAAGGCGTTTTTTGTGTTTTAAGGCGCTAATGTACGGAGGTCTGTAGTTATTAATTTCATGGGGAAGCTTTGAATCTATTGGCTATTTTCAGCCAATCATTCTTAGGTATAATAATATTTGTATTTATCTAATTTGAAAGGCATACTGAAAGTAGCTATTCCACGCCTATCGCTGACGAATAATCAAGATTTCGTCATCAGAAAACTCCATCCACGCCAGATCGTAAACATAGTGGAACATTTTATTTTTTGAATTTATATTGAAATGTGTATGATATTTAAATCGGAATTTCTTCTTTTCCAAAACATTTCTATAAACTTTAATTTGCGTTTTATTTTCGCCTAAGAGTTCCCAAAGAATGGTATAGTTTCGCTTTAAATAACCATTAATTTCAATAGCGGCAATTTTATTGGCATAGCGAACATTTTGATGGTAATGATTCTTACAACCCACGGAGCAGAATATTTTATCGGTCCTGCCATGGAGTGGTTTTAAACATATTTTGCATTTGTTTTCCATCGCATGCTGTGTTAGTGCTACAAAGATAACGCATTCGTTCTTAACGGTTAAAAACGTTTACTATAGCAAGTGATAGCTTAAATGGTTTTTTTAATTTTTATTTTTGATTATATAAAAGTTTCAAATGCGTTATGAACAATCGGGAAAACACCATAATCATTATGTATAGACCGCTTGCGAATGCTGGGAGGATTAAATTCTATATCCCGTATCCTCTCACGGCTGAAAGGGAGGCGTTTAAAAAATTGAACACCTCTTTTTACCATCCTAACCAGAAACTTTGGAGCTTAGTAAACACCCAGGCCAACGTTAACCTTGTTAAAGTACTTTTTGGGGCGAAACTTCAGATGGAAGAATTACAATCGGTTGCCAAAATGCCTAAAATTGTTCTCACAGAAAAAGTGCAGCTGGAACTGGATAGAAACCACCAAAAGATGGTATTGAAGGGGTTTAGTGACTCCACCATTCGCAATTATGAGCATGCCTTGATCAAGTTTTTCAGTTACTTCGAAAAAGAAGATTACAAAGAAATTAGTAAGGAACAAGTGGAGGGTTTTGTGTATCAGCTTATCACTAAATATAAAATTAGCGAACAGCGCCAAAATTTACTTATAAATGCCATCAAGTGCTATTACGAGCATACTTTGGAAATGCCACGAGAGTATTACAACATTACTCGCCCTAAAAAGAGCAAGAATCTTCCCAATGTGCTAAGTGTTGAAGAAGTGAGGTTATTATTGAACAATCCTGAAAATATTAAACATAAAGCCATTCTTCATACAATTTACGCTGCTGGTCTTCGTATAGGCGAAGTGATACGTTTGCGGGTAAAAGACATACGCAGCGACGATGGATACATTTTTGTAAAGGACAGCAAAGGAAAGAAAGATAGGCATACGGTGTTGAGCGACCAACTCTTGGATCTTTTACGGAAATACTTTCGGCAGCATAGGCCAAGTTATTGGCTTTTTGAGGGACAAGATGGCGGACAATATTCAGCCAAAAGTATTCAGAATATTTATCGAAAAGCGGTAAAGGAAACTAATAGTAATCCGTGGAGTACCCCACACACCCTACGCCACAGCTTTGCGACGCACCTTATGCAGCAAGGAGTAAACATTCGATATATACAAAGCGCGCTTGGCCATTCCAGCAGCAAAACCACCGAGGTTTATACCCGTGTTTTGGGTATAAGCAATAAAACTTTAAAAAGTCCCTTGGATACTTTATATGATTCGGTTACATTTGATAAGCAAAACACAAAATGAGGTGTCGTACAAGTGCAATATATACGCCATAATAGTACGAACATGTCATATATAACCATGTTGTCATCAAGCTAAAAAAACATATGAACGAAGAAGAAAATATTTCTGATTTACCATCGTATAAAAAAACTCATAATGATTTCAAAGGAGCTCATACGATTGGGAAAATCATTAAAGTATTTAACTTTTTCGGAATAAAGGACCAAGGACTGAATGAGGCTTTTGCAAAACTTCCCAAATTAAAAGATGTCGAAAATTTAATTTCCCTACCTGACAGATTTAATTCGCAATTTGCTGAGATTGGATGGATTGCTCACGAGTCTATGAATTCAACGTTAATTGAGAAAGCAGTTCAGTTAGCTGAAAATGGTCAAAAATCTAAAGCCGAAAAATTATTATCAGAGCACTTTACTTCAACTGAAATTAAATGGCTTCAACACAGATTTAGGGTCCTACCTGCTTTCTCTGTTCGTTTTGAATTGATTGAACAAGCATATAAAGATACTCTAGAAGAAAGATTTCATTCCTGCGTACCATTATTACTTACGATAATCGATGGAGCTGTTAACGATATCAGTAAAAGCAAAGGCTTTTTTTCAGAAAACACGGAATTGAAAGCTTGGGACAGTATAGCATCTCACAGTAGCGGATTAACAGCAATTAAAGAGATTTTCAATGCTTCAAGAAAAAAAACCAACAGTAAAGAGATTTTCTTACCATATAGAAATGGAATTTTACACGGAAGAGATTTAAAGTTTAACAACAAACACGTAGTTGGTAAATGTTGGTCAACATTATTTGCAATTAACGATTGGGCTAGAGCACTTAAAGAGGAAAAAGAAAATCCACTAAGTCCACCAAAAGAACCAACATCGTTTAAAGATAGTTGGAAAGAATTGACAAATGCCATTACAGAACATCAAGAATGGAAAGTTCAAAGTGATAAAAAATGGAAAGAACTTGAGAATTGGAAACCAAGAGAAAACATTAGCATTGAATTAGAGAATTTCAAAGAATTTAGCCCAGAAAAAACCGCTCTTGAAATTATTGAAAGTTGGAAAACAAAAAATTATGGCAATATAGCTAAATTGATTCACAGAATAAGTGACAAAGAAATCAATATTGGTGTTGAAGCAGGGAAAATAAGAAGAGACTTAGAAAATAAAAATCTAAAGTCTTTTCAAATAAAGAAAATATCAGACAATTCTGCTGCTATTTCTGAAATAACTATGGACATTGATTATGAACTGAATGGAGAAGATAAAACGAAAGAAATAATTATACGTTTAATTTGTAAAGATGAAAATGGAGAAATGGGAATGAATGGTAAAGAAAATATTACTTGGGAATTTATAGATAATTTCTTCTTTACATTAGACTTCTGAGAAAAGCCAGATGACAACAATGTATATAAAAAATAGCGCAAGTCGTTGTTAGCACTAAGGCTTTTGCATTTTTGGAAAGTCGCCAAATTTCTAAATTTGACGATTTCCCAAAAATAAAAATAATAGTAAAATTTAAAAATTCGGATTGTGTATTATCCCAAAAGTTGCCGTCTATTTTCAGCGCTACTTTTCATATACGGAGCCGTTGTAGCCAATTAAAACAAACCTCATTGATAAAAAAGAAAACGCTGATTTGGGTAATTGTAATTTGGATTTTAATCACGCTGATTAATTACTATTACACAAATTTTTTCATACTTGCTTTCATTTGGCTCGGAATGAGTTTGATTTTTGGAATTGTAACAATAATTCAAATTACTAAACTGATTAACGAACGTAAAAACTTGACAAAATTTCGAGTTTTAAAAGTAATCGTCTTTGCTTTACTCTTTGTTTTGACTTTCCAACGAAAAATCCCAAATGGAATAATTGAAAAAACGGATTGGGTAATTTTAAAAAATAAACGAACTCAAATCGTTGAACAAATTAAACGGAATGAAATAAAAGGAAAAGGAACGAGCGGAAACGGTATTTTTGAATTGCCATTTGAGTTTCCAATAGTTTCAAATGCAGGAAACGATGTTTGGGTGTTTAAGAATAAAGAAAATAATTCAGTTACAATTCAATTTTGGGTTTTTAGAAATTTTTTCGACTCACCTTCTACTCTTTTTGTTTATTCAGATGATAACGAAAGAATTGCTGACCTCGAAAAAAAAGTAAAAGAGAATCCGAAAAACAATTGGAAACTTGACAAAAACTGGTATCGAATTTATGGTGGATACTGATAAAATAACTGGCTACAACACCGTATATAATCCATTGCTAGTGCTGGCTTGCTTACGAAAATCCTCGCGGATTTTCTATTCGGTTTTTATTTGCTAACTTTCGTGCTGACACACGCAACGTATCATATACAAACACGTTACAAGCAAGCTGAAAATCGAGATGCTAAAGAAATATCCTAAACTAATTTTATTAATCTCAATCTTGCTTTTAACATTCTATATTGGAATGCGGATGGAAATGGATTATCGCATTTTGACTCGCAAATTGATTAAATATTTTGCGAATTATGAACTTGAATTTTATGGCGGAAAAGAATTTAGGCTGTTTGAAACCCATATTGCCTTCATTCTGACTTTATTTCCAATCGGATTCTTTTGGACAGGGAGAAAATTGAGTTCATTAAAAGATTTTATTTTTCTGCTTTTAATTTATTTAATTCTGACACCACTATTTTACTTATTATATTGTTATCTCGAAAGCATATATTTAAATATTATAATAACACAACCAAAAATGGATGGAGAAATTATAAATTTTCATTACGATAATGTGAATTACAAAATAATTTTAGCTCTGACTATTTTCTCAAATTTTATTGGCGGAATAATAGCGAAAAGAATTATAAATAAATAAATAAAAGCCAGCTTGTAACACCGTATATAATTTATTGCTGGTTCTAGCCTGCTTACGAAAACCCTCGCGGATTTTCTATTCGGTTTTTATTTGCTAAATTACGTTCTTAACCACGCAACAAACCATATACAAACACGTTAGCCACAAGTTAAACTTACTATTGAAAATCATACTACACATAATAATTATAGTCCTTTTAACTGTCGTGACTCAAATTGGTGGAATCATTTATCTGATTTCGTTACTTCTTGTTAAAAAGAAAACTGAAAAGAGACGATTAAAACGAATCGGAATTTTCGCAACTCTTTACTTAATTGCAACTTATCTAATTGTACCAATCGTCGCTCCTACTTTCGGTCGTGAGAAAATAAAAGAAACGGAATTTATTCAAGCTCATTCATTCTTTTATAAACTAGCGAATAGAAATTATGTTAGACCTGAATTAAACAAAGCAATTGGAAAAATAGCTCACGACTTTGAAAAAAGAAATAGTGGAATCAAAATGATTTATCTGGATGCAAATTTTCCATTCATTGACAAATTCCCTTTACTTCCACATTTAAGTCACAACGACGGAAAAAAAATAGATGTTTCTCTGGTTTACGAAAATGAAAACGGAAAACTAACAAACAAAAAACCTTCAGTTAGTGGTTATGGAGCATATGCAAGTCCAACTAAAAATGAATATGACCAAATTACTGTTTGCAAAAACAAAGGTTATTTGCAATACGACTTTCCGAAATATCTAACTCTTGGAAAAATTAATAAAGACATAAAGTTTTCAAAAAAAGGAACTCGGGAATTATCTAATCTGATTACTAAGCAAAATGCAGTCGGAAAATTATTGATTGAACCTCATTTAAAACATCGACTGAATTTGACAAATGGAAAAGTACGTTTTCATGGTTGTCATGCTGTAAGACATGATGATCATATCCATTTTCAACTGAAATAAAACCAGTGGCTAACACCGTATATAATTTATTGCTAGTTCTAGCTTGCTTACGAAAACCCTCGCGGATTTTCTATTCGGTTTTTATTTGCTAAATTTAGTGCTTAAACACGCAACAAACCATATACAAACACGTTGCCCACAATATGAAAAAAACACTTGCAATATTAATTTTGCTTCTAATTTTAAGCAGTTGCAATAAAAAAATAGAAACGGAAATAACTCTGATTTCAAACAGCACGACTTGGGTTGGATATAAAGATTTTCATTTCGAAAAAGAACTGATTTTGTGCGGAATTGACTCTGTTGCTCAAATTAAATTGACCAAAAAACTAAACGAAAACGATACAATTTATGATGGAGTAGATAAAATGGATAACCGATTTGTTTATTCTACACGACCAAATGAAGCTGGTTATTTTGAAATTAAAGGTAAAGTAATAGTCGAGGGGAAAGAAATGGATTTTTCTCAAAATATTGCCATTCTTCCAAAAGCGGAACCAGTAGGTTTTAATACAAAAAACTCATCTGATTTAATAGTTGGAGTTGAAAACCAAATTGAAATCGTAATTGGAGTTCCAAAAAAATATCGAACTTTAAAAACTAACAACGGACAGATTATTGAACGAGAAAACAAAACGATAATTATACCCGCGCATACTGGAACTTGTGAAATTGAAATTGAGGTAAAAATGCCGTCAAACGAGCCGATTGAATTTAAGAATGTTATCTTCAATGTAACCGATTAAAATACTGTGGGCAACAACGCATATAAGCCATGGCTGGGTCTGTGACGACATCGAAAATTCCTGCGGAATTTTCTACCGGCAGTGTCTGTTTGCGAAATTTGGGCAATCACACGCCACGGCTCATATGCAAACCGTTGCCCATCATTTAAGAGCATAAATCAAAAAGTAAGCTAATCCTTCGTAAAATAGATTTTTAACAGTGCAGCGGACACGAAGCGGAGGGAAATAAAAAAGACTTCAAATTAATACGCAAGCAGAGCGGAATCTGTATGTAAGCCTTGAGCAACTTAGCGGAGCAACACCGAAAATTTATTCTGAGTGCGGAATCAGTGTTGTAAAACGGAACAACGAACGAAACTGAATAAAAAAACGCTGGGCAACACAGGCTATAAGCAATGCTGGGTTTGTGCAAAATCCAAAAGCATTTGTATATTTACGAGGTCGCCAAAATTTTTGGCGAATTGAAAAATAAAGAACAAAAATTTTGGCTTGTTCCGAACCCGAAAATCATTTTATTTTTGGCGCACTGCTCATAGCCTAAACGTTAGGCAACATTTTGAAAAAAAACTATATCTACATATTGATATTTCTACTTTTTACGCAAATTTCTTTCTCACAAAAGATAATTGACTTAAAGGCTGACTATTACAATATAGAAAGAGGGGAATTATATTTATACGAGAAAGCAGGAGAAGGTTTTAATGAAATTTCTTTATATATAGAACCTGATGGGAATGGAATTCAAAAGATTATAGTTCAAAAACAAAAAATTTTAAGGAATGAAATCCCCTCAGAAGTATATAAAACTAAGCAGTTAAAAACTGTAAGCTACAAAGAAATAATTGATAGTTTAAAAGGAAAAATATTTACGGAAAATACTTACGATAAAAACGAACTAAACACATTAGAACTATACAATGATTTTTTCTTTAAAATCACCACTTTTCTATTGAAAGATAAATATAGGAGTGCAGAAAAAGAAAATATCCATATATGGGATTTTTATGATAGACAATTTGCTAGTTATTTTATTATTAGGCTAAATGTTGCAAAAACAATAATCGTATTTGTCGAGAATGCTGAAGTTCCCGAAAAATGGGGCTATATAGTTCCACTTCAAAGTCAACTAAAAATAATTTGGGATAGAGATTATGATTTTAATTTAGAAATTAATAGCCAAATTAGTAAAGATTCTTTATACAATTTAAACAATCAAATTATTTATTATCAAAATTTAAATCTTCCTTTTAAAATAAAAAATAATGCACTATATGACATCGCTCTCGGACAAAAATTATTAGCACAGGAATTTGATAAAATCAATATAATTACAAACAACTTCCTCGTAGCCACCCAAAACAATAATTTTATAGTCTATGATTTAAAATTAAAAGATATTACTCCAAAAAACCTTCGAGCCATATTTTCCCCTGCGTATGATGTAAAATATGCTCAAATTTTAGTTGGTAATGAACTTAAGTGGTTAGATTATGAAGGTAATGTCGTAAATTCTTGGAAAGGCGGTGGATATATTGATATTGGCGAAAACGAATACAATTTGAGAATAAAGAATATAATGAACTCTCAAGTCATTCAGAAATATAAAACCATTGAAAAGTTTAAAGATAATTTTGCTCGTTTTGAACTTTACAATGGGGAAAAAGGATGGGTAGATTTAAATGGAAAAGAATATTTTGATGAATAAAACTGTAAAATATTGTAGAATAATTTTCTTGCTACTATTAATCATAATTTCACAAAGTTGTAGTGACAGATTGTTTAATAATTATAAAGTGAACGGAAGAACCTATGAGAGAATGAACTTAGCTAAACTTGAAGAGTATAAATCTCAAAAAAATAAATATTTTACTCGAAAAACTGGTTATTCAAATATTGACAATTCGAGCGAAAGTTACATTCTTACTTCAAAAAAAGATACCACAATTAGAATTATAGTTTATAAAAATAATAATGTTTATCAAAGCATTCAAAAAGCAAAAGCGAATAAAGAATTTGCAAGCATAACAAGTTTTTTTCCAAATGGCGATTTTAAAAGTTTAGAAGTTGGTACAAAAGATAATCCAGTACATTACCATCTTACTTCATTACTGCAAAAAATTCCAATTGAAATTGCACCGGATTTTAAAATGAAAGATGTAAATGACCAAAATATTTTATTGAGTAGTTTCAGAGGTCGTTATGTCTATATTAACGTTTGGGCAACTTGGAACCGTACATCAGAAAAAGAAATAATCGAGTTTAATAATCTTGTTGAAACTTATGGAAATAAAAATATAGTCTTTATTAATATTTCCTTGGATCGAAAGGAAGATTTTTTTAAATGGCAAAATGTTGTTAATGAGCAATCCTTGAAAGGAGTCCAACTATTTGCTGGCGATTTTTGGAATTCTAAGTTTGTAACAGATTATAAAATTAATAGTATTCCATACTCAATTTTAATCGACCCGAGTGGTATTGTTTTGAACTCTCTTGCTCCAAGACCGACAAGTCCAGAACTCAAAGAAATTTTAAATATAATATATGAGTACGGAAAAAAAACGTTGCCTAACAATGGCTATAAGTAATTGCTTGTTCTCGCCTACTTCTGAAAATCCTCGCGGATTTTCAGCTTGGTGTGTACTTGCAAAGTTAAGTGCTAAACCACGCAACTACTCATAGCCGAGACGTTGCCACCAATTATGGTACGGTAAAGGGACATCCTTTACAAAGTTAAAGGGACATAGTTTACACTTTTAAGATTCATAAATTGCTTGAAAAAGCGATTTATCATGGTCTGGAAAGCAAAAACTAAAATGGAACAAAAGGTAGAATTTATTCACGAATGGTTAACTCAAAATTACACCATCACAGAACTTTGTAGGTCATTTAATATATCGCGACCTACCGCTTACAAATTGATTTCTCGGTATGAAAAAATGGGATTATCGGGCTTAATTGAGCAAGAAAGAGCCCCGATTAATCACCCCAACAGAACCGATCAAAAAGTAGCGGATTCGATTTTAAAATTAAAGAACAAACACCTGCTCTGGGGTGCCAAGAAAATCCGCATATTGTTGTTTAAACAGTATCCAGAGGAACTTATCCCAAGTGTGGTCACGGTTCACAACATCCTTTCAAAAAATGGTCTAGTTAAACCTCAAAAACGAAGCAGAAGAGTCAAGCCTGTGTATCCAATTTTCGATCCTAAGAAGTGCAATGAAGTTTGGAGCGCAGACTATAAGGGGAAGTTTTTAATGGGTAATAAAATATACTGTCATCCGCTTACTATTGCCGATTCCAAAAGCAGATTTTTGTTTACTGCAAAAGGACATTACAAAGAAAATTTCATCTCTGTTAAGCAAGAGTTTACAAAGGTTTTCAGAAAATATGGCATTCCAAAACAGATACATACCGACAACGGAAGTCCCTTTGGATCTGTAGCTGCTATTCAAAGATATACCAGGCTATCTTATTGGTTTATTGAACTGGGAATAGATCCAGTCTATTCCGATCCCGCAAGACCAGATCAGAATGGACGACACGAGCGAATGCACCGTGATTTAAAGGCAGCTTGCGCCAAACCCTCATCATTCGATTTAAAGGCCCAACAGCGTAGTTTAAATCGGTTTGTAAAAGAATATAACCACATTAGACCCCATGAATCTTTGGGAATGAAAACCCCTGCGGATTGCCATGATTTTTCCAATAGACCATACCCTGAAAAGATCCCAAAATATGATTACCCAGCAACAATGAAAGTAATGAAAGTATGCCAAAATGCTTCCCTGCGGTGGAAGTCATATTATTGGGTATATTTAACTGCTGGACTTAAGGGCAAATACGTCGGTGTTGAAGATCAGGGAAACGGAATTTGGAGAGTATTTTATAGAGATGTATTTTTAGGGTACTTTAATGAAAATAGCATAAGAGATAAACAAGTATCAATTAGACTAAGTCAGAATCTAGTGTAAAGCATGTGACTTTAACTTTGTAAACTATGTGCCTTAACGAACAGCTGAAAAAAATTAGTACTATATTAGTTCATAAACTAAAAAGACGATGGAAAAAGATAATAATGATAAGTGGTATAACAATTCTACAATAGTAGATACGCTATTGTTCCTTTTACCTCCAGTTGGAATTTACGGACTATATAAAACGGAGAGTTTAAAACCCAATATAAATAAAGTTTTATATGGCTTTCTTGGGTTTATATCTGTTTTATTAATAATCATTTCTTTTACCTAACCTCTGCGGATAAAAGACAAAGCAGAATCTTTTTACAGATAAAAAAACTCTGATTTGAAATGGAAAATATCAAGTCGAATATAATTAAAGAAATTGCGCAGGAATTAGATTGCGGAAACGACTGCTATTACAACACTAAAACTGACGAAATTATCACAATTCCGAATTTCTCAATCATTTCTGACGATGAGGCATTTATGGAATGTTTTGGAGCGGACTTGAAAAAAGTCAAGAAAAACAAAACGGATTTAATAAAAATCGAGGTTTTAGAAAGTTTTGAGTCTTTTAAAATAATGGAGCAATTTATTGACCAAATTTCTGACGTCCAATTGAAATCGCGATTAGAAAATATTATACAAAATAAAAAACCATTTCAGAATTTTAAGAATTCAATAGACAATTCGGATCATAGACAGAAATGGTTCGATTTTAAAAAATTAGAGCTGGAGAAAATAGTAGAAACGCAATTAAACCGAGGTAAAGCCAGCGCACAACATTAGCTATAAACAATGCGGGATAAGTGCAAAACCCAAAAGCAGTTGTATATTTACGAGGTCGCCAAAACTTCATTTTGGCGCAAAAATGAAAATTTAAGTAAAAAATAAAGTTTTGGCTTAGTGCAAGCCTTGAAAATCAGTGCATTTTTTGCCCGCACTGCTCATAGCCCAGACCGTTGTGTGCAATTTGAGAAATGGAACAAACAAATAAAATTTTAGAGAAAATATTAGAATTACTTGCCAAAAATGAGGCGAGAATTTCTACCAATGAATTTAGTTCTGAAGGAGATAAATTAATTGATAAAGCGGAAAAAGAAGGCGAAGAAGCAAGTAAAAAAATACAATCTACTTTCGACAGAATGCACGACAAATTGTTTACTGTAAACGGAATTTTAGTTGCCTCCTTTTTCGGACTCGGAAAATTCCCGACAGACAATCCAATTGTTAGTTTGTGGTTAGTGCTTTTCCCAATCTTTGTATTATGTTATTTAATTTATCTCGAACAGCAACAAATGGAAATATATAGACACGCATCTCAACGAATGAATTGGAACCTCGATAAAGACGTGGCTAAATATGGAAGAATGATAAACAGACAAAATTTAAAATCATTGTTTGCAATAATAGTGACATTTAGTTTATTTATTTACCTAGCAATTAAAGTAATAACATATTAAGAAATTCATTATCAGATGTCAAAAATTATAAATCCAATTGACTATCATCAAGAGATTCAAATGGATGCAAGCAGAGATGCATATGTTTGTACTTGCCATTATTTAAAGGTAAAAGATGGAATTCCCTATCCACACGCGACAGGGATATTTATTAAAATATTTGAACATCATTTTTTATTTACCGCAGCACACGTAGCTGAAGGTTTATTAAAGGATATTTCAATTGGAATTGAAAAACATAAGACAGTACAGTTAGGTGGTGAATGGACAATTAATAAATTATCGCCAAATGAAAAAAGAGAGGATGACAAAATAGATATTGCTATTCTAAAATTAGATGAAGAAAGTATTGAATATGTAAAAAAACAATATTCATTCCTTCATCATTCAGAATTGGGAATTAATCACGAAGTAAAAGAACTTCCTTACTACACAGCTATCGGATTTCCTAGTTCAAAAAATAAATTTAATAAATTTAAAAACAAATTAGATAGCAAGCCTTTTATTTTCAATACTATGCCTGCAAAGCCTAAAGTTTATGATGAACTTAATTGCAAGCCATTTTTAAATTTAATAGTGCATTATGACAAAAAAAATGTAATTGACTATGAAAATAACCTTAAAATCACTGGACCTGACCCATTTGGAATTAGTGGCGGTGGACTGTGGCACGTTCCAGTTCAACTAGTTGAAAAAGGGAATAACGTAAAGAAAAAACTCGTTGCAATCTTATCAGAATGGCCAATGGAAAATAGAAAGTTCTGGATTTGTACTAGAATAGATATTTTTACTGAAGTTGTAAGGAAAAAATATAAATTGGACATTGAAACATCTAAAGTTATTAAATTAGATACAGAATAAAAACTGCACACAACACAGTATCCTATGAAAAGCACTAATCCCGTTCTTCAAATATAATATTTAATTTCTAATTAACTCATAATGATTATTTTGGGGTGTTGGAATGTTGATAATTCCGAAGGATTATCAATATTTCAATAC
>NZ_JBYRHS010000007.1:0-237702 GCF_058068265.1 Aequorivita sp. IT1183
ACTCTCCCACATCGTGGTGGTAGGGGCGGCAAGACGGAGCTCTAATTTTTTATAACTATTAGCTTATTCGCCCCTGCCGTTATCATAAACATAAACGCCTTCCTTTAAAGACCCAATCATTCATTTGATTGGGTCTTTTTTTTTGGAATAAACTGAAAAACAAACCTACTCTCCCACATCGTGGTGGTAGGGGCGACAAGACGGAACCATAATTTTTTATAACTATTAGCTTATTCGCCCCTGCCGTTATCATAAACATAAACGCCTTCCTTTAAAACCTTCTACTAAATATCGATTTAAGCATTTCGAAGCAATCTAAGTACTAATTTTACTATCACTGAATAATTCATAAATTGAATGTATTTCAGTGTAAAGCTGCTGTATATTGAATACAATATAACCTAACCTCTCAATTTTAAAATTTCTGATTTTATTTCCACGCTATATTTATTATATTTATTCTCCGAAATACATTAACCTCCCCCACAATTTTTAATAATGATTGAAAATCCTGAAATCGATCTGGCTTGGAACTTCGTCAATTATACCGATAGGAATATTTTCCTGACCGGAAAAGCGGGGACAGGAAAAACTACGTTTCTACATAAATTAAAAAAGGATTCCTTAAAAAGAATGGCAGTTGTGGCACCCACCGGTGTTGCGGCTATTAACGCGGGAGGGGTGACCATCCATTCCTTTTTTCAGTTGCCCTTTGGTCCAATCTTACCCGAAACTGCAAATACGCAAGGCAATTCATTTTCTAAAAAATTCAGTAAAAAGAAAATCAATATTATTAAATCTTTAGATTTGTTGGTTATCGATGAAGTAAGTATGGTGCGTTCTGATTTGCTCGATGGTATAGATCAGGTTTTGCGTAGGTTTAGAGATAGAAGTAAACCCTTTGGAGGCGCTCAATTATTGATGATTGGCGATTTACAACAGCTTTCGCCAGTAATTAAGAACGATGAATGGCAACTTTTAAAAAAACACTACAAGACCGGGTTTTTCTTTGGAAGCAACGTTTTTCAAAATTCGAATGCCATAACCATTGAATTGAAACACATTTACAGACAGGAAAGTGAGGATTTTATAAAAATATTAAACGAAATTAGAAATGATTCTTTGACACACGAATCCTCTGAAACCCTTAATAAACGGTATATTCCTAACTTTTCAGCAAATGACGGTGCTGGGTTTATTACTTTGACCACGCATAACAATAGAGCGGATAGAATAAATTCTGTTGAACTGAAAAAGCTAAAAAAGAAAAGTTTTTTTTACGAAGCAGAAGTAGCAGGTAAGTTTCCAGAATATACATATCCCACACATTTAGAGTTGGAACTTAAGATAGGAGCGCAAGTAATGTTTGTTAAAAATGACAGCTCTGCTGAAAAACGCTATTTCAATGGAAAGATTGGAACAATCATAGATTTAGATGAAGATGAAGTCCTCGTGCGTTGTCCCGGCGATAATTCAGATATCGTTACTAGTCCAGAAATATGGAAGAATATTCAATACTCCATCCATCCGGATACTAAGGAAATAATGGAAGATGAAATTGGTTCATTTACCCAGATGCCATTGCGTTTGGCTTGGGCTATAACTATCCATAAAAGTCAGGGGCTCACATTTGAAAAAGTAATTATCGACGCCCAAGAAGCCTTCGCTCACGGACAAACCTATGTAGCTTTAAGTCGCTGCAAAACTTTGGAAGGTATTGTTTTAACAGGGCCGCTCACTCAAAAAAGCATAATCAACAATCTGGAAGTTGCTTCCTTTAGTAAAAATGCCGAAGAGAACCAGCCAGATACTTCCATTTTGGAAACTTCACAAATAGCATATCAACTTAATTTGATCCATGACATTTTTAATTTATATCCTTTCTTATATCCGGTAAGTCGAATTATAGATGTCTATTTTAAAAATAATGGCAATATCAATGGAAATTTACTCGATCAATTAACCATTTTAAAGGAAAAAGGAGTGACTGAACTTTTAAAAGTCAATACGAACTTCCAATTTCAATTAAAAAAATTAAGCGAACACGATGCTCCAGAAAATAATGTTATGTTACAGGAGCGCTTTAAAAAGGCCGTTTTTTATTTTG
Organism: Aequorivita sp. IT1183; assembly: GCF_058068265.1. NCBI lineage: Bacteria > Pseudomonadati > Bacteroidota > Flavobacteriia > Flavobacteriales > Flavobacteriaceae > Aequorivita > Aequorivita sp. IT1183. The sequence goes on from NZ_JBYRHS010000007.1 coordinate 2,108, forward strand.
AAAAGCATTTAGAAGATTTTATTAAAAAACCTTTAGACGATCTTAATTTTTCCACAGATAATAAAGCAATTAAAGAAGATATTACAAATCAGCTTAATAATTTGGAAGAATTGATAGTTGCAAAACAGTTTTGTTTTAATGGTTTAAAAGATGGTTTCAAAACTTCAAAATACCTCGATTTACGAGCTAAGGCCGCACTGCAGGAAGTAGACAAGCCAAAACGCGCCAAAGCTGATTTAGCAATTTCAACTGAAAATAAAGAATTATTTGAACTGCTGAGAGAACTTCGGAAAGTACTTTCAGATGAAGAAGCGGTCGCGGCCTATCAAGTTTTTACCCAAAAAGCACTTTTTGAAATGTGCCAAGTCTTACCCATAAATGTTAAACAACTCCGAGGAATTACTGACATTGGAAAAGTAAGACTTGAAAAATACGGCGCTGCAATTCTCGAAGTCATAAGGAATTACTGCCAAGAAAATGAAATAGAGCCGAAAAATGAAACTAAATCTGTGCCTAAAAAAAGTGAGACGCAACAAATCTCCTTCAAATTATTCAAATCTGGATTGAGCATAACAGAAATAGCGAAGGAACGTGATTACACTGTTGGCACTATTGAAAGGCATCTCGGTATTTTTTTATCTACGGGAGAGCTTAAAATCACCGAAATAATGCCAGAAGAAAAATATCTCGAACTCAAGAAAATTATGCAAACCGAAGTATACGAAGGTTTTAACGACTTAAAAAGTAGAATTGACAAGAAATTCACCTATGGCGATTTACGAATGGTAGCCAACGTACTTGAATACGAGAAAAGAGTGAAACTCCACACTAATACTTCGGAAGCAAATTAAATAAAATACGCAATCACCACTGCTAAAATTACCGCGGTCATTTTTGAAAGGTTGAACTTGTGGTTCTTCGAACTTTCAAAGAGAATAGTGGTTGAAACGTGTAAAAATATTCCAATAACTATAGCTGTAATTGGTGTTTCATATTGATGAAAAAGGTTGTAATGTGTTGATATAAAACTACCCAAAGGCGTCATTATTGCGAAAAAGAATAGAAAAAATAAGGTAGTGGATCTTTTATATCCTGCGGTAATGAAAAAGAAAGATAGTATTATAGCCACCGGAATTTTATGAACAATAATAGCAATCAGCAAATTATTATTTTCGGAAATAGGGAATCCTTCCATAAACGCATGAATGCTTAAACTAATGAACAAAATCCAAGGAAAATGTTTTGCTTCAGAATGTAAATGGACATGGCCGTGTTCGGCGCCTTTTGAAAAAAACTCTAAAAATATTTGCAGTAATATTCCGAGCATTATGTAAACACCTATGCTTTTTGAAGGGTTTTCAAATACGTGAGGTATAAGTTCAAAAACGGTAATCGACAATAAAAATCCGCCACTAAAGGCCAGAAAAATCTCCATATTTCGCAATTCCTTTTTCTTTAGGAAAAGCGCAATAAAATAACCTACAGCCACGGCCAAAAAAAGCAATAAATAATTCATCAGTTGAAAATTAGGATTAGTCTTTCAGAAGATTCTTTATTAAAATCCTCAAGTTTATAATTGCCATAAACGTTCTTAAGCGTAATGCCGGCTTCCTTAAAGTATGATTCAAAATCCTGCAAAGTCAAGGCCCTTACACGTTCGGTATATAAAAAATCTTCTCCTTGATCCGTAAATCGAATGTTTTTAACAATATAACCCTCTTCAACATATTTTTCAATATGAAAAACAATGTCGCCTACCTTCTTTTTTTCTAAGGGAACGAGATTAGCTATGGCTAATTCAACATTTAAAAAATCAATAACAGCGTAGCTCGATGGCTTTAATTCAGCTTTAATGGCTTTTATTGTTCTCAAGTTATCTATTTCGTTCTCAAAATATCCGAAACTCGTAAAGAGATTAAAAACTGCATCAAATTGCTTCGGATAGGGCAAACACATATCGTGCACCTCAAAATGAAGTCGCGCGTTTTCGTATTGTTTTGCGTATTCAATACTCTCTTCAGAAAGATCTACTGCAGTAACATCAAATCCTTGACGGTATAAATATTTTGCATGCCGTCCTCGTCCGCACGCAAGATCGAGAATAGAATCGTTTTTTTTAAGATTTAAATAACTGGTAAGAGAATTCATAAATATTGCCGCCTCCCTATGATTTCTGTCTTTGTACAACAGATGATAGTATGGAGTATTAAACCAGGATGTATACCAATTCTCTTTTTCTTTTTGCATAGTTATCGTTTCGCACTGCAAAAATACTGTATTTTTGTTCCTTTGTTAAATGGAAGATTTTTAATTTCGTATAAATTGAAAATTAATTAAAAAGTTCCCTGTTTAGACTGGGATGATCTATGGTAAAGAATTTTAAAATGGTGGCCAAAACCCTTTTTGGGATGGAAGAGCTGCTTGCTCAGGAATTACGTCAATTGGGTGCTTCGGCTGTTGAAATTGGGGTGCGTAACGTTTCATTTGAAGGCGACACGGGCTTTATGTACAAAGCGAATCTATGCTGCCGTACGGCCATTAAAATTTTGAAACCAATCTCAGCTTTTAATATTTTTACTGAAGAAGATCTTTATAAGAAGATTTACGAAATGCCTTGGGAAAAACACATGGATGTAAAGGGCTCATTAGCCGTGAATGCCACTGTTTTTTCAGATGTTTTTACGCATTCGCAATATATTTCTCTAAAAACGAAAGATGCCATTGTTGATAGATTTCGCGATAAGGAAGGAGTTCGACCAGATGTAGATCTGGATCATCCTACGCTACGTATTAATGTGCATATTGACAGAAATATTTGTACCGTCTCCTTAGATAGTTCTGGTGAATCGCTTCACAAACGTGGTTATAAAGTAGAAAGTACCCTTGCGCCAATAAACGAAGTACTTGCGGCAGGAATTTTAATGCTTTCCGGCTGGCAAGGGCAATGTAATTTTCTCGACCCAATGTGTGGTGGTGGAACTATGCTTACCGAAGCAGCTATGATTGCCTGCAATATTCCTCCTAACTTGAATCGTCAAGAATTCGGTTTTGAAACTTGGCCTGATTTTGATGTAGATTTATATGAAAAAATAGAAGAAGCTGCGCTCGCAAAAGTTCGTGATTTCCCACATAAAATTTATGGATTTGATATTGATCCAGTAGCAATTCAAAAGTCTAAAGAGAATATAAAAAGTGCAAACCTTCAAGAATTTATTGAATTAAAGCAACAAGATTTTTTCCAAAGTGAAAAAGAAGGTGATAAATCTTTGTATATGGTTTTCAATCCGCCCTATGACGAACGGATTTCTGTAAACGATGTTGAAGAATTTTACAGTTCTATTGGTAATACACTGAAACGCAATTATCCAGGCACACAAGCTTGGATGATTACTTCAAACATGGAAGCGTTGAAATTTGTAGGACTTCGTCCTTCAAGAAAGATAAAACTCTTCAACGGAAAGCTTGAAGCTAAACTTGTACGTTATGAAATGTATGAGGGAAGTAGGAAAACTAGTAAGCAGTAGTTTAGTATTCAGTGATCAGTGATTAGTATTCAGTCAAAGCGTAGAATTACTTCCCCTTCGGGGCTTGTTGGGACACTTCTGTTTTCTTGAAAATAGGTATTAAGTAAGAAAGAGAATACCCGTACCCAACGCCAAATTCGCTATAATCATATGTTCTATTGAATCCTGGGATGTATAGGTTTGCAAAATTTTCTGGTTCCGTTTCTGAAATTTTTCTCTTCAATTGAACATTTAAGGAAAGATAGAGATTGTTTAGTATTTCAGTTTTAATGCTCAAAATAAATTCGGCCCAATGTGCGGTTAAACCACTGAATTCTTGTGGATCATAAATGGTTTCAGTGGGAAATGCAGTATTGTCTGTATATATTCGGTAACTGAGCAATTCTTGCTTAAAAGTAGAAATTCCGTACCGCATACCTAGTGTAATCGCGTTTTCCATTCCCAACCAATTTTCATAAGCGTTGTAATCAAAACCTATTTTTGCATAACTTCCACTCGTAGTGGCAGAAATGTAGGGCTCGTTCCAGTCTTTCGTTTCGTTTCCAAGTTCTACTGCGGCATAAAACTTTTTGGTTATCCTAAAGTCACCCATAACTTCAAAACCAGAATAGCCATCTTCAACTAAAGATCGCAAAGGTTTTGCCAAATCTACACCCACACGAATTCCATACTTTTCAATTTTTGAAATAGTGTCTGTGGTAGTTTCACTCTTTTGTTGCGCCACCATTAAATGTGTGCCGCAAAAAAGACTAATGCAGCATAGTAATATGGGCGCTATTTTCGTCATTAACTGTATCTCGTTTTACTATTATTTCTTGAATCCAATTTTCGTTTCCTTCTAGCTCTAATTCTGCCTCCAGATTAAAATATTCAGTGTTAAAACCGCAAGCGCGATTAACGTAATTATTTTTTCGCTGGTACACAAACATTACTCTATCTGTATTAACTAGCGTATCGCTGGTTCCATAGGTTGTCCTTATAAACTTATATTTTGTGGTATCTGAAGTAGTGCTAAGCGGTATCACTATTTCATTAGTATCTTCCAAAGATATTACTTCAACACTATCATTGTAATCCGTTTTAACGCTTAAAACTGTTACGTTTTTCGAATTACTGGGATTTGAAATATCGTTAAAGGTAATAACCAGGTTTGCCGTAATTGCCGTTCCTTCTGGGCAAATATCGTCTTTGGTACAACTTTTAAAGGCGAAGATTATAAGTATGAAAAGAATAATTTTTTTCAACATAATTTTTTTTAAATAGACCTAAGACTTTTTGACATAGGACGTAAGACTAATACAGCATCAAAATATTAATAAAAATCAAAACCCTTCTGCTTTTTTTAGTCCTACGTCTTACCGTCTTACGTCCTTTTGACGAATCAGCGTTTCTCCAAAAGTACAACATTTTCTACGTGATGCGTCTGCGGAAACATATCTACTGGCTGTACTTTAATAACTTTATATTTTGAATCTAACAAAGCTAAATCGCGTGCTTGCGTTGCACTATTACAACTTACATATACAATTTTAGCGGCACCAATATTTAGAAGCTGTGCAACAACGTCTGCGTGCATTCCGTCGCGTGGCGGATCTGTAATAACTACATCTGGCTTTCCGTGTTTGCTTATAAATGTATCGTTAAACACTTTTTTCATATCACCCACGTAGAACTCAACGTTATCAATATTGTTTAGTAGCGCGTTGGCTTTGGCAGCTTCAATAGCATCCGGAACGGACTCAACGCCAATTACTTTTTTTGCGTTTTTAGCAACGAATTGCGCTATTGTTCCTGTACCAGTATATAAATCGTAAACTAGCTCATTTCCGCTTAAACCTGCAAAATCACGGGTTATTTTATAAAGTTCGTACGCTTGTTCGCTGTTAGTTTGGTAGAAAGATTTTGCATTTATTTTAAACTTTAAACCTTCCATTTCTTCAAAAATATGATCTCTTCCGTGGAAAAGTTCAATGTCTTGATCGTAAAGTGTATCGTTTCCTTTGGAATTGATTACATATAAAAGTGAAGTAATCTGTGGAAATTCTTCAGCAATTGCACTTAAAAGTAGTTTTCGGTTTGCTTCATCTTCGTGAAAAAATTGCAGCAGAACCATTATTTCACCGGTTGAAGAAGTGCGAAGCATAAGCGTTCTTAAAAATCCTTCTTGATTTCTGGTGTTGAAAAATGTTAAATTCAATTCCTCAGATTTCGCCTTCACAAAATCGCGAATAGCATTACTGGGGTCCGCTTGCAGGTAACATATATTAAGATCTAAAATCTTGTCCCACATTCCAGGAATGTGAAAACCAAGGGCGTTTCGGTCTTCTATTGTTTCATCGCTTTTAATTTGTTCCAGTGTTAGCCACTTGCTGTCACTAAAAGAAAACTCCATTTTGTTGCGATAAAAATATTGTTTTTCGGAACCTAAAATAGGTTGAAATTCGGGCAGTTCAATTTTCCCGATGCGTTGCAGATTTTGGGCAACTTCTTTTTGTTTGTAAAAAAGTTGGTGTTCATAACCCATATTCTGCCATTTGCAGCCACCACAAGTTCCGAAGTGTGGACAAACCGGTTCAGCTCTTTTTTCAGAATATTTTGAAACTGAAATAGCAGAACCTTCATAATACGCTTTACGTTTTTTATGTGTCTGCACATCTACCACATCACCAGGTACGGCGTTGTTTATAAAAACTACTCTTCCGTCTGCTGCTTTGGCTACTGCTTTGCCTTTAGCGCCCGCATCTATTACTTCAAGGTTTTCTAAAACTACTTTCTTATTTTTTACTGCCATAGGCGCAAAAATAGAACGTTTTTGGCATTTAAACGAAACTTTGAGATTTAAAATTGACCGATTAAAGATCTGAAGCAATTTCTGCTATCTTATCGTATGCAATGGGCTTAATGATGTAATTATTCACACTCTTCAAGTTGTTAGCCCGCTTAATGTCTTCTGGATCTAAAGAGGAGCTAACTATATATATGTTAATTGTAGTGGGTGTAGGTATAGCTGTAAAGGCTTCTAAAAATTCCCAACCATCCATAATTGGCATATTTAAATCTAGCAGTATAATCTCTGGCAATTTTTCACCGCCTTTAATTATCGCTTTCAGACTATTTAAAGCTTCTTCACCATTATGAAAAACCATGAAACTTTGACAAAAGTCTGCCAGTTTCATAATTTTTTTGGTGCCGAAAACGAATATAGGATCATCGTCTATTATGCAGGCTAGGTTTATTTTTTTCATACTTATATGCGTTATTTTAAAGGGGTTAACTTGTTATTTTTCATCTTCGCTTTATTGAAGTAGATGCTAAATTCGGTGCCTATGCCAACTTCACTTTTCACCTTAATTTTACCTCCCAAAGCTTCAACTTGATTCTTGGTAATAAACAAGCCAATACCACGAGAATCTTCGTTATTATGGAAGGTTTTGTACATTCCAAATAGCTTTTTACCAACTCGCTTTAAATCAATCCCCATTCCGTTGTCTTTTATTTTCAGAATAATATGGCTGTTTTTACTTTCAGCAGAAATTATAATATGGGGGTTGCGGTCTGGCGAGCGATATTTTATAGCATTTGTTAGGAAATTTAGCACAATACTTTCCAAGTAGGCTGGAATTCCGGCAACAAATAAATCTTCGCTAGTTTGATTAATTATTACACTATTAGTGACTGTTGCCAGCCCTCGAATATTCACCAATGCACTATTTATATATTGATGAAGATTTAATGGCACCAGATTATCATAAATCTTTGTGTTTATTACAACCACTTCATTAAGATGTTCCACTGTATCGTTTAGATTATTGGAAGCAGATTGAAGGTGAACCATGAATTCATTATCAACTAATTCTAAATTTTCTGAAGCCATTAGTTCCAAAATCATAGCAATATTTCCGGCATGCGATCTTAAATTATGAGACACGATATAGGCAAAATTTATAAGTCTTTTGTTTTGGTCTTTCATAGTCTCGACCAAATTTTTATTTTCATTAATATCCTGTATCTGAGATACAAAATGCAACGGGCTGCCCTCATTATTACGCACTAATGACACTGATAAATACGCCCAGACAATATCTCCATTTTTACAGATATAACGCTTTTCCATTTGATAGTTTTTACGTTTATCTGCCACCAATTCATTCAGCAAAGTTATATCCTTATTAAGATCTTCGGGATGGGTAATGTCTGCAAAAGTTAAATTATAGAATTCTTTTTTCGAGTATCCTAAAAGAGAGCATATGCTTTCATTAACCTTAAGCCAAGTGCCATCAAGTCCAACCAAGGCCATACCAATGGTAGCATGCTCAAATGTTTGTCTAAACTGCTCTTCTTGTATGGCTGTTTTAATTCGAATCCTTTTTAAGTCATCAATATCTTGTACAATTCCATAAAGGCGTATACACTTCGATTTTTTGAAATCGGCGATGCCAATTATTCTAACCCATTTTAAGGATTTGTCTTTCGAATTAACTTGTACTTCAAGGTCAAAATTTTGTTTGTTTAAAACCGCATTTTTTATTGCGAGTTTCATTGTATCTCTATGTTCGCCTTCAGCAAAATAACTTAATACATCTTCTTCCTTAGGTGAAAAATCTGGTGCTTGCCCGTATATTTTATTTATCATTGGGCTCCAAAAGAAGTTTTTGGTTATATAATCGATTTCCCAATATCCAGTTTGAGCAATATTACTTGCAATTTCTGTAATGTCTTTAAACCTTCTAAGTTTTAATTGGTTTCTTTTCTCGTCGGTAATATCTTGATTTGTCCCAACAACTAAAACAGGACTGCCGTTCTCATCTCTCGATACTATTTTCCCTTGTGCAAGTACCCAAATAGAGTGACCATCTTTATGTTTTAATCTAATCTCGCATTTAAACTCCTTGGTTTTTCCTTCCAAATACATTTTAAATAAATTGTCAGAATTGCCCAAATATTTAGGATGAAACATTTTATTCCAAGTTTCGAAAGTAATTGGTTCGAGCTCTGCGATTGTGTAACCTATTATTGAAGCCCAATTTTCATTACAAATAATGTTTCTGGTCTGAACATTATATTCCCAGATTCCAATGCCTAAGTCTTCTATTAAATGGGGATAGTGTTTCATAATATGAAATAATATTAAATTCTATACTTTAAATAGGAAGGGTTGTATTTAAAGCATATTGCTAAAATATTTATTATTTAGCGAATAATACAATCTTTCTTATTTCAAATTCGGTAAAAAAGGCGCTATTACCTACTTATATAGATAATAATCGCTAATTTTGCAATTTCAGGATGATTTCTCTCCACAAAGCAGGAATCACTATTAAATTACATCAAAATTTTACATTTATGTCAGTCTTAGAGCAAACAGCTTCAGCTAAAGCTATTGAATTGGAAAACAAATACGGAGCCCATAATTATCATCCACTTCCAGTGGTTTTAAATAGGGGAGAAGGCGTATATGTTTGGGATGTGGAAGGAAAGAAATATTACGATTTTCTTTCGGCCTATTCCGCAGTAAACCAAGGTCACTGTCACCCAACAATTGTTAATGCCATGAACGAGCAGGCACAAACACTCACACTAACTTCACGCGCATTTCATAATGATATGCTTGGGAAATATGAAAAATTTGTCTGTGATTTTTTCAAATTTGATAAAGTACTACCAATGAATACGGGTGCCGAAGCTGTGGAAACGGCTTTAAAAATCTGTAGAAAGTGGGCGTATGAAAAGAAAGGAATCGCAGAAAATGAAGCCGACATTATTGTTTGCGAAAACAATTTTCACGGAAGAACTACTACAATTATTTCGTTCAGTAACGATCCCGTGGCGCGCGATAATTTTGGCCCGTACACAAAAGGATTTATAAAAATAGAGTACAATAATCTTGAGCAACTTGAGCAGCATTTAGAAAGCAATAAAAATATTGCTGGATTCTTGGTGGAGCCTATTCAAGGCGAAGCCGGAGTTTTTGTGCCGTCAGAAGGTTATTTGAGCAAAGCAAGAGCTTTATGCGAAAAGCACAACGTTCTTTTTATTGCAGATGAAGTACAAACGGGTATTGCCCGAACAGGAAGACTTCTTGCGGTTGATCACGAAAATGTGAAGCCTGATCTTCTAATCCTCGGAAAAGCATTAAGCGGTGGCGCTTATCCAGTTTCGGCTGTATTGGCAGATGATGCGATTATGAATGTTATTCAACCAGGGAATCACGGTTCTACTTTTGGTGGTAATCCAGTTGCTGCTGCGGTAGCAATGGCTGCATTAGGTGTAGTTCGCGACGAAAATCTTGCTGAAAATGCAGAAAAACTTGGACAACTTTTTAGAAGTGAACTTAATAAATTCATTGAAACCAGCAGCATTGCAAAACTTGTTCGCGGAAAAGGATTGTTGAATGCAGTTGTTATTAACGATTCTGAAGACAGCGATACCGCTTGGAACATCTGTTTAAAACTTCGCGATAATGGTTTATTAGCAAAACCTACTCACGGAAACATCATTCGCTTTGCACCGCCTTTAGTGATGAATGAAGAACAATTGAGAGATTGCGTTTCAATAATTATTAAGACCTTAAAAGAGTTTGAAAAATAGTAATAAACGAAACTTCGAAAGGCTTTAAGATTTTTGAAGATTTTTAGATGAATACATAATGAAAACGGCCTTGATTATTTCGAGGCCGTTTTTTATTATAATTTACATTCGCAATATCTGGTATTGCGAAGCATTAGGTTATTAATTGTGTACTACTGCTTTATAATCTATAGCAATATCGTTGTCCGTCATTAGCTTCACTAAATAAACACCACTGCTTAAATTACCAGTGTAAAAGCTATATTTTGAATCGCTACCAAGATTTTTCTCTGCTATTACTAATTTACCGTTCATATCGTAAACAGAAGCGGTTTTAATAACATAGCCTTCCGGATTGCTTACTTCTAATTGATGACTTCTATTGTTTTGGAAGAACTTTACATTTTCCGTTACCAAGCTAATAGCATTCCATTCTTCGTCAGGAATTTCATATCTCAGATTTGGGTTTACAAACACTACGAAAAACCTATTGTCGTAAGTTCCAGCAGGAAGATTGAACGTAGCACTTTGACCACGGGTAATTTGCGAATAGGTATTTTCCACAGCGTCAAAAATGTAAGCATTTATGTATGGTTTTTTAATTTCCTGAACCACTTTTACATCAAATTTTGTTTGATATTGTAATTTAAAAGCGATTGGCACTTGCTTATCAATATTATACTTAACACCGTTAATAACATAAGGTAGGCGGTAAGTGTCATTGCCAATAGGGAAGTAGGCGTCTGTTCTTAAATCTTGGGCACTTAAGCCGTCCAAGCCGCGGTCGTAGCCGTCAGTAGCTTCGTCATAAAAAGCGAGTACCATATCTCTGGTTACTCCTTCATTAAAGATTGTATAAATGCGCATACTTGGAGGACGCGTGTCTATTCTTGCCGTTTCTGCTATGGTAGAAAAGTAAGTGTTATCAGGTTCATCACTCTCCTCATTTTCATTAGCGAATTCTGGTCTTTGGAAAGCAGAGCCAGCTGCTCCTTCTTTTACAAAAATTCTATGTGAATTTTTAATATTTATAATTTTGTCTACACCGGCGCCCATGCTGCTTTTTCCAACCACCATAAATCCCTGCCCAATTGGAGCGTATCGTTTGTTTTGATTAGCATCGCCATTAGTATTTGTACCAGTACCTCCGCCGTTGGCAGAATAAATTTGGAAAGGTGCGTGAACATATGTACCAGAAGGACTGTTATCCTTATTATTGAGGTCTAAATCTTTACCACCTGGCACCCAAACTCCGTATCCAAAAGGTTTTTGGGAATAATAATGTGAAAGGACTTTTCGGTCTTCATCATAATACCAAATAGCATCTAATTCTTCATTATCGCTATCATAAAAAAGTGCGTTTAGGTCTATTGATGAAGGATAAGGATTTCCTGTAAAAGTCATAAGCGCCTCTCCATTATTGGGCTCGTTAATAGGAATTGAAAATGTTCCATTATTTGGTCTTCCACGGAACTCATAATTTTGATTGTGTCCAAATGCAGGACCTATTGGATTGGCTGCTCCACTAACACCAAAATTTACTCCTTTCATTGTAAAACCATATCCTGGAGGAGCGTTATTTCCACTGCCCATAGCTTGATAACTTCCTTCTCTTTCTTTGCCGGGGTATCGAAACGTATAAAGCCAACGTGTAGAAACCGTTAGTTTTGGATTAGTAAATCCATTAAGTACATTTGTTTTACCTACTTGTTGTGCTGCTGTATTACTAATACTCGATAATGGCTCATATAAATGGTTCGCTCCAAAATATTTATTTCCAGCATCATTGAGTGGGGTATCTCCAATAGGTGAGCACCAATAATAATAGGCATAAGCATTTGTAACAGGGGAGTTTTGTTGTGCAGAAAGCTGCCCATCTCCTGTGTTGTCAGCAACATTACCTTGAATCATTTGCCCATTATCACGTAAGTAAATGCTAGCTTCTTTACTGTCGGTTGAACCGTTTGCAACACTTGTATTTCTAGTTAGGTTAACTTCATTCGTAACGTAAAGCACTTGATTCTTTACGTAAACAAAAGAATCAGTTCCACCGGAAGTAGGCTTAACTGTTAATTGCGCAAAAAGACCAGTAGTTGTTAGCAGTAATGTTGAAAAGAATAGTAGGTTTTTCATATTTTTACAGTTTTAAAAAACTTTGATGTGGGGCAACAAAGCCGTTTCGATGGGTTAAATTTAAAAATAATAAACCACATATAGTGTAAAACACTGCAAAATACGTAATATTTTCGTTAAGAGGTACTTATGAAGGTTGGAATCTGTTGTGTGGAAGTAAAAAAATATTAAAAATTATATGAAAATAGGCGATAAAGTTTCAGTGTTAGACGATGCCATATCGGGTGTGGTTACTGCTGTAAAGGGAAATGAGGTAACCTTAATGACTTCTGATGGCTTCGAAATAGATTTTTTGAAGAATGAACTTATCGTAATAGATGGTTCGCTTTCCAAAAGAGAACTGTCGCAAATGGATGTTTCTTCAATTATTTCAGAAAAAGAACAAAAAAAGCCTGGGAAAACTAAACGCGTAAAACCAAAAGAGCGCAGCCTGCCGCCTTTGGAGGTAGATTTGCACATTAATCAATTGCTGCCAAAAACACGCGGACTAGATAATTATGAAATGCTAACTATCCAATTAGATACAGCAAAAAGGCAGTTAGATTTCGCTATTTCAAAACGTATTCCGAAAGTAGTTTTTATTCATGGTGTCGGCGAAGGGGTGTTACGCACAGAATTAGAATATCTTTTTAACCGCTATGAAAATGTGAAGTTTTACGATGCCGATTTCCAGAAATATGGGCGCGGAGCAACTGAGGTTTATATTTTTCAGAACACAATTAATAAGTAGTATTTTTCAATCGCAGTAGACTGCTATTGCTATAATTTATAATTCCCGAATCCCGAATTAAAACGCTGGTTTTTTTGTTTTGTCAATCGTTTCAATGTTTTCAAGCGTTCCCATATTTAGCGTTTCTATGGTTATTTCTTCTTCCCCGCTAATTAACACTAGGTTTTTCAATACTACTTTTGCACTTTTTGTAATTGTGTATTCATGCTCGTAATATTCGTTTATCTCATAGTTATTTGCAACTGCCGGGTTTAGATAATCTGCACCAACGTTCGGATCTGTTACATCGTTTCTTGGGTTTAAATCCCCATTCATGTCTTCATTTCTAGTAAGTACACCATCGCCATCATCGTCATCGTCTAAGTAATCTGGAATGCCGTCGCCGTCTGTATCTAGTGGGTTAGTTAATGGATTGTTGTCTCCATCTTCATTCTGAATATCTAATTCTAAAGCAGTGGGTACATTATCGCCGTCGTCATCTTCGTCATAAACATCTGGGATGCCATCACCATCGGTATCGCCTTCTTCGTTGGCAGCTGGAACGCCGTCATTATCATCGAATTCAAAAATAGTTGTGATTTCGACAGTACCAGAAACTGCAAGATAATCTACAGTAACGATTGGCGTAGTGGGTGGAATGCTGCTGCAGAAATAATTAGATTCTAAAGCACCGTCATAATTTCGATAGTTTACGAAATTACTAGTCCCGTTCAAAATGTATGTTTTAGGGCCTTCAAGTCTATAAAGGCTATCTGTTACGCCTAATTTTAACGAAAGGCTTTCTAGCGCTTCATCGTTCACTTTGTAAAAAACATGATTGCCAGATGTGCCGCAAGTCTTTAGTTCAGCATCATCAAAATTGAAGGTGGTTATGATTATTTCACCATCGTCGCAGCTTTGAAGCAGGATTGATGTTAACATTAAAAGGCCAAGAAATCGATTCATATTATTATAATTTTCGTAGGGTATTTCGCAAAAATTTGGTTTTATGCCACATTTTCTCTTCCACAAAGAAACGCATTTCTTTTTAACTGAATAGATGGCAAAACTCTTTTAATATGTATTTTTGCCAACCAAAACAAGTAAGCAACATGTAGCGTAAAACAAAATAGTATTGCAGGTTACATACTTCACATTAGGAAAAAAATTTATTAAATGAAAAAAGTATATTTTGATAGTGCTGCAACAACTGAATTGCGCGACGACGTAATAAGCTGCATTACGGAAGTTTTAAAAACTGAATACGGAAACCCTTCATCAACACACTCTTACGGACGTTCTTCTAAATCATTACTTGAGAATGCCCGAAAGGAAATAGCAAAGCTTTTAAACGTTTCTGCAAGTGAAATTATTTTCACTTCTGGCGGTACAGAGGCAGATAATTTAATTCTGAATAGTGCCGTTCGCGACCTTGGTGTAAAGCGAATAATTTCTAGCCGTATTGAACATCACGCTGTTTTGCACACCTTGGAATGGCTTCAAAAAGAATATAATGTTCAAATTGATTTTGTTAAATTGGATGAATGTGGCCAAGTAGATCACGAACATCTTAAAAATCTTTTGACAGATATATCTCAAAAAACTTTGGTGAGTTTGATGCACGTGAACAATGAAGTAGGAAATGTGCTAGATTTAAAAGAAGTGGCATTACTTTGTAAAGAATACAACGCCCTATTTCATAGTGATACAGTGCAGTCTGTTGGGCATTTCGAACTTGATTTTAAAGAAATTCCAATCGATTTTGCCGCTGCTGCTGCGCATAAATTTCACGGACCCAAAGGAGCGGGTTTTGCTTTTGTTAGAAAAAATTCAGGATTGCGAGCGCTAATACACGGTGGCGAGCAGGAACGCGGACTAAGAGCTGGTACCGAAGCTGTTTACGCAATTGCTGGTATGGCGGAAGCGTTGAAGCTATCGTATCACAAACTTGAAAAGGAGCGCAAATATATTACCGAGCTGAAGGATTATTTTAAAGATGAACTAATAGCCGCTTTTCCGGGGGTAAAATTTAATGGTAGCTGTGACGATAATGTGCGCAGTACTTATACTTTATTGAACGTTTGCCTGCCTATTTCCGCAGAAAAAGCGATGCTGCTTCTGTTTCAATTAGATTTAAAAGGAATAGCCTGTAGCAAAGGAAGCGCCTGCCAGAGTGGGAGTGAAGGTGGATCGCATGTTTTGAACGAAATACTTTCCGATGAAGATTTAAGCAAACCTTCTATCCGTTTTTCTTTTTCCAGCTTCAATAAGAAAGATGAAGTTGATTATGTGGTGGATGTATTGAAAGAGTTTATTGATAACGGGATTGGGTAATAAGGCTACACTCCGTGTGAATAATGAATAAAATTATTCCTTCGGTTTTAATTTCATCTAAATCATTACTAAAATCTAAAATTCAAGATTCAAATAATTTTGAATCTTGAATTTTAAATTTTAAATCACTCTTTAAAATTTCGCAGTAGCTCTCACGTTGAAAACGCGTGGAGTTAAATAGTTTGGAATAGCGTACTGAACTTTAGTGTAAACATCTCTTACAAAAGTGTTAGTGATAGAGTTTTGCACATCGAATATGTTGAATATTTCTGCACCAATAGTAAGCTCTTCAAAAGGCGCTAACCAGCCACTTTCCTTTAGTTTAGTTTTATCTATAATTACATAGCTCATTCCAACATCGGCACGCTTATAATCGGGTAGCCTTACTTGGTATTTATAAGGATCTGCATAACTTGGCGAACCTCCGGGAAGGCCTGTGTTATATGTTAAATTAAGGTACATTTTAAGTGAAGGGATCACTTTTACATAATCTTGGAACAGTACTCCAAACTTCAAACGTTGATCTGTAGGGCGGAAAATGAAACCGCGATCCTCAATATTTTCTTCCGTTTTTAAGTAACCAAAACTCAACCAGCTTTCGGTACCGGGAACAAATTCTCCCGCCAAACGCAAATCAAGTCCGTAAGCATAAGCAACGGCATTGTTTGTAGCACGGTAACGAATGCGAACATTTTCTAATGTATAAGGATTTACGTCTGTCAAGTGTTTGTAGTATATTTCGGAATTCAATCTAAAAGCACGATCCCACATTTTAAAACTATAATCGTTTCCAAACACAACATGAATGGATTTTTGCGCTTTTACGCCCGGTCTAACTGTGCCTGATGAATCACGTAATTCTCTATAAAAAGGAGGTTGATGATAAACCCCACCAGAAAGACGGAACAGCATATCCATATCCCAAGCTGGTTTTAACGAAACCTGTGCTCTTGGGCTAAAAACGGTTTGCGTAGTGCTCGTAATGTCTTTCCCGCTAACGGTCCAGTTATGTGCGCGTACGCCAGCATTCATCCAAAGATCGCTATTACCCAGGCTCGTTTTTTTGCTCCATTGTGCATAACCCGAAATACGATCTATTTGTGTGTCGTTCATTGCACGCACGTCTGTATACGGTTCAATTGGTGAAGTGTATGGTTCGTACGGTTGGTTGTTTGGTGGAAATATTGGTGGACGGATAGAAAACCCAGCCGAGTCAATAATTTCGTATTCCTGAACGCGATCGCGAATATCTTCGCGGGTGTATTTAATGCCGTATTCTATATTATTATCTTCAATTGCAAGGTTCCCTTTGTGCTCAAGGTTAACAATCAATGCATCTAGATCATTTCGGGCGTGGGTAAGCTGACCGCCAATTCCGCGGGTAAAAGTTACTTCACCTAAATTTTCGCCTCCAATTTCAGTATTTACTTCACCTAAGCGATATTCTGCAAGTATGTCGAAATATTCCTGCTCGGTGGTTTGATAAATGGAACCAATAAATTTCGCGGTGTAATTATCTGAAACAACCCAAGTAGATTTTAAAGCACCGAAGTACGTATTGTAACGATCTTCTTCGCGACCTTCATAAAACACTAGCAGTGCAATTGGGTCGGTGATTGTTCCGAAGTTTGTTTGTCTTGTTAAAGGTCTGTAGTTGTATTCGTTGATGGAAATATTTCCCAAAAAGCTCAATTCAAATTTATTATTGAATTTGTACGTAAGATACGTCTGTGCATCTGCAAATTTTGGTCGGTAATTAGTTTCAGTCTGTTTTGCATCTACCAAAAGACTGTTATCGCGATAGCGAACTCCTAAAATTGCTGATAAACGGCCATTTTTTGAAATACCTTCCACAGAACCACTTGCGCCCAAAAGGCTCACATCTACCGAAGCGCCAAACTCTACAGGGCGACGATACGTAATATCTAAAACCGAAGAAAGCTTGTCGCCGTATTTAGCTTGAAATCCTCCTGCTGAAAAATCAACATTGCTCGTTAACTCACTGTTTACAAAGCTTAAGCCCTCTTGTTGCCCACTTCTTATAAGGAATGGACGGTAAACTTCAATTTCGTTTACGTAAACAAGGTTTTCATCGTAATTTCCTCCGCGCACTGCGTATTGCGTGCTTAGTTCGTCATTTCCGTTAACACCAGGAAGAGATTTTAAGAGCGTTTCAACACCCGCATTTGCACCAACCATTTTACGGATAATCTCAGGTTCTATATTTACAAGACCTTCAATACGTCTGTTTTCACGCCCAGAAATAACCACTTCGGCAATTTGCTCAACATCAATTTTTAAAACGGGGTTTAATTCGTAATCCTCATTCGGACTTAAGTTAAAACGCAACCTGGCATTTTTATGGCCAACGTGCGAATATATTACGACAACTTCTTGATTCGAAGGAATTTCCAACAAATAATAACCATTCAGATCTGATATGGTTCCGTTGTTTTCATAAGTTACATTTACCCCGGAAAGAGGTGTGTTCATTTCGTCTAAAATGACTCCACGGATGGTTGCCTTTTGGGCAAATGCAAACGTTGTGATAAAAATGAAAAGGAGTGTGAGCGGTAGTTTAATTGTTTTCAAAAGCAAGGGTTAGGGTTGTTTTCTGAAAAATTGTGCTTCAAATGTAGCACTATTTCCAACATTATCTATAACAATAACTTTCAAATTATTTTCTGTTTCCAGATTTACATTATCATTGAAATTATAAGTTATAACGTCTTTTTTGTATTCATATTCCATCAAAATGAATTTTCCGTTGATTGTTGCTCGGTATGAGCTAATTCCACTTAAATCATCGGTGATTTTCAATTTTAAGAAGTTTTGATCGCTAATCCATTTTCCTTCAGAAAAATTAATAGCTTTTATTGATGGTGGTGTCGTATCTGAAGCAACAGTATAACTTCCAAAGGTTCTTGTCTTTGCGGTAAGTTTGTCTCCACTTCGCGTTGTTGTAGTGTAGTAGGGTTGGCCTCTATAATTTAATCTCCCAATGTATAATTTGTCTTTATCGGCTTCATTATACGAAGAAATATCTGTTGTGATAGAAATATTATTGTGTATTGGAATAAGGTCTTCGTGAAATATTAAAACGTCGCCTTCGTCTTTAATGTTTAAGTAAGTGTCTTCGTATAAACTATTCGCGGGAATGTATATGCTAAACTTGCCTTTCGTTATTGATGTGGCGTGATCTGCATAAATATAGTCTTCTGTTTTTTCGATGTTTTTTGGCTCCAAAACATCAAGTTTTGCACCATCAATAGGAACGGAGATAAACATTCTGTTGCCTTTAAAATCGTTCACTTCAATAGTATAAATTGATTGAAGACTGTCTTTTACGGTAATGAAACCACTTTCATCTTCCTTGGTAATTATGCTCAACGGATTGTTAGTTTCGCGGAAGAGCTTTTGAACCATACTCTTGTTGGTTTCGTAATAATTATAGTCGGTATAACGATTTAGGTAGCGCGTTTCAGAGAATGAGAATTTATTGAAAAGCACTTCAAATTTTTCCGAACCATTAAAGCGCGATTCAATTCTGTAGGCTCCGTTTTTATTCGATGCGCCATCTTGCTGATCGTAGGTAGTAATTCCGAAGCCTAATTTACCAAAAGCTTTCACGTTTTCAGCTTTATAGTTGCCGTCTTTTTGTTTTATCAAACGTAATTTTATTCGGTTTTGGCTTTGGTTAATGTGTGCATCTTCGCCGATTGGATACGCAAATACAGCACTAACAATTGGTTCTTTGGAATCTGGTATTTCTATTCCAAAAAGCAACGGGTTCATTGGGCGTTGCGCAGAATCGCGAATTTCAAAATGTAAATGCGGGCCGCCACTTCCACCAGTATTCCCAGAATAAGCAATTAAATCTCCTTTTTTAACGGGTAAAAGTGTGCTGTCTGGAAAAAGCTCAATTTCAAAAGTTTCTTTGGTGTATTGGGTGTCTTTCACATATTTTTCGATGTCGCCAGCAAAGCTTTTTAAATGTCCATAAACAGTTGTGTAGCCATTTGGGTGAAGAATATACAATGCCTTGCCATAACCGTAATGCTGCACGTTAATGCGGCTTACATAACCATCAGCGGGAGCGTAAACAGGAAGACCTTCGCGTTGTTCGGTTTTTATGTCTAAACCACTGTGAAAATGGTTGGCTCGCATTTCGCCAAAATTTCCTGAAAGCACCAGCTTTATATCTAGTGGATTAGCAAAATAATCTGTGGGAATGTCGTTCTGTCCGTACGCTAACCCACCTAAAAGTAGGAGGATTGATAAATATTTCTTCATAGTGCAAAAATAGGAATCCGTGGTGATTTAAGAGGTGGCGAGATGGATAAATGTAACTATTCTTCAATATTACAAAAAATAATGGAAAACTGTTTGTGTATTTGGTATGGTATGCTAACTTTGTGATAGAAGTATTGAAGACAGATTTTAATGAGCAATCTTTTTGAAATAGTTGATTCTCTTGAAAATAGAATTGGCGAGCTGCTACAAAGGCATGAGAAAGTAAGTAAGGCTAACGTAGCATTAGAAGAAGAACTCAATAATTTACGATCGAAACAGCAACAATTTGAAAATGAAATTGAAGTTTGGACCGAAAAATGTAACTCATTAAAACTGGCAAATTCAATGCTTGGCAGCGACCAACATAAACGAGAAACTAAACTCAAGATAAACGCTCTAATTCGGGAAATTGATCATTGTATAAGTCAGCTTTCAGAATAATAATATAACAATGGCCGAACCATTAAAAATAAAACTATCAATTGCGGACCGGGTTTACCCACTAACCATTAACCCTTCACAGGAAGAGGGATTGCGGTTGGCTTCAAAAAAGATAGAAAAAATGATTAAACAGTTCGAGCAAAGTTACGCCGTACGCGACAAGCAGGATGTATTAGCCATGTGCGCCCTCCAGTTTGCCGCCCAAGTGGAGCAAAAAAATATTGATAAATCTAGCGATACGCATGAAACGGAGGAAAAGCTTAAGGCTTTAGACCGCTTGCTGCAGGAGCACTTATCATAACGTTCTTTAAATTAAATAAGGTTACTGCCTACATTAATACAAATTTTTGGTAAACTCAACAGGAATTCTTTAAAAAGGGTGAGTTGAAGTTGTAAAAGCGTGCCGTCTTTGAGCGGATACTTGATCAGCTTGTTAGCCCTAAACATTCATTTTAAGGAGTTTATTCAAAATAAATATATTGATGTAGGCTTTTTTTATATATATAAATCAACTAAAAATGGAAGTAATAATACCTGTAATAGGCGTAATCGTAGGTGTTGCGATTGGTTTTTTTATTGCAAAAATACTGGAGAAAAATAATGCATCCCAGCTTATACTAAGAGCAAAAAAAAGCGCTGCATCAATATTGAAAGAGGCAAAATCTGAAGCCGAGACCACAAAAAAAGATAAAATTCTACAAGCCAAAGAGAAATTTTTGGAGCTTAAATCTGAGCACGAAAAAGTTATATTAAATCGCGATAAAAAGATTTCAGAAGCGGAAAAAAGAACCCGTGATAAAGAGTCGATAGTTTCTAGCGAACTTGCAAAATCAAAGAAATTAAATACAGAACTTGAAGAAAAGAAGACTGATTACATCGAAAGAATTACTATTCTAGAAAAAAAGCAAGTTGAAGTAGATAAAGCACATCGTAGCCAAATAGAGCAACTTGAAGTTATTAGTAGTCTTTCTGCTGAAGATGCGAAGTCACAGTTAATGGAGAGCCTAAAAGACGAAGCTAAATCGCAAGCAATGGCTTATGTTCAAACTTCTATGGAAGAGGCGAAAATGACTGCGCAGCAAGAAGCTAAGAAAATAATCATTAATACCATTCAACGTATAGGAACCGAAGAAGCAGTTGAAAATTGCGTTTCGGTTTTCAATCTTGAAAGTGATGACGTTAAAGGTAGAATTATTGGTCGTGAGGGTCGAAATATTCGCGCGATAGAAGCCGCTACTGGCGTAGAAATTATTGTTGACGATACGCCGGAAGCAATTATCCTTTCGTGTTTTGATTCTGTAAGAAGAGAAATTGCTCGTCTGTCGCTACATAAACTTGTAACTGATGGCCGTATTCACCCTGCTCGTATTGAAGAAGTGGTTCAAAAAACTACAAAACAAATAGAAGAAGAAATTATTGAAGTTGGAAAACGAACCGTTATCGATTTAGGAATTCACGGTTTGCATCCAGAGCTTATAAAAGCGGTGGGACGTATGAAATACCGTTCGTCTTACGGTCAAAACCTTTTACATCACTCGCGCGAGGTTGCAAGACTTTGCGGCGTAATGGCAGCGGAACTTGGCTTAAACGCAAAACTCGCTAAGCGTGCAGGATTACTTCACGATATTGGGAAAGTTCCAGAAATGGAAACTGAAATGCCACACGCACTTTTAGGAATGCAGTGGGCTGAAAAATACGGTGAAAAACCTGAAGTTTGTAATGCTATCGGTGCTCACCACGACGAAATTGAAATGACCGGATTGCTATCTCCAATTGTTCAGGTTTGTGATGCCATAAGTGGCGCAAGACCTGGAGCAAGACGTCAAGTGTTGGATTCTTACATCCAGCGTTTGAAGGACTTAGAAGATATTGCTTTTGGCTTTGGCGGCGTAAATAAAGCGTACGCAATTCAAGCCGGACGTGAATTACGCGTTATGGTTGAAAGTGATAAAGTAAGCGACGAAAAAGCAGCGCAGCTTTCTTTTGAAATCTCTCAAAAAATTCAAACAGATATGACTTATCCTGGGCAAGTGAAAGTAACCGTTATACGTGAAACGCGTGCGGTTAACATAGCGAAGTAAAAGGCCCCTAAGCCCGCCACGGCGTGGGAACTTTTACTCAAACTCAATAAAAAAAGCTCCATTTGGAGCTTTTTTTATTTCATAATATTTCGATTCCCCCGCCGCGGCGGGGCTAGGGGGCCTCCTTTCTCGGGTGATACCGATTAATTACTTCAGTAAGATGCTTTCTATCAATATGAGTGTAAATCTCGGTAGTTGTTATACTCTCGTGACCTAACATCTGTTGAATAGCGCGAAGATCGGCGCCGTTTTCTAAAAGATGGGTAGCAAAAGAATGACGAAAAGTATGCGGACTTATGGTTTTGCGAATACCTGCTTTTTCCGCTAATCTTTTTACAATTGTGAAAATCATTGCTCGTGTTAATTGACGGCCGTGCTGGTTTAGGAATAGGGTGTCTTTCGCTGCGGCATCAATTTCTTTGTGTACACGTATTTCCTTCCTATAAATAGTAATGTATTTTTCTGTGGTCGGACCAATGGGTACAAGTCTTTGTTTATCGCCTTTACCGGTAACTTTAATAAAACCTTCATCAAAATATAAATCTGAAATTTTTAGGTTTGTGAGTTCTGAAACTCGCAAACCACAGCCGTAAAGTGTTTCAATAATTGCACGATTGCGCTCGCCTTGTTTGTTACTTAAATCTATGGCATTTATTAAAGCGTCAATTTCTTCAATGGCGAGTGTATCGGGGAGTTTTCTGCCTAATCTAGGCGCCTCAATAAGTTCTAAAGGATTGGTTTTTCGGTAATCTTCAAAAATTAAATAATTGAAAAAACCTTTAAGCCCAGAAATCAAGCGACTTTGGGTGCGAGGATTCACTTTTTTTGCAATTTCATAAATGAATTGTTGCAGCGTTTCTTCAGAAATAGAAATAGGGGAGGCTTCTATATTATTGGTTTCCAGCCATCGCATCAATTTTTTCACATCTAATGAATAATTAATGATAGAATTCTGGGAAAGCCCGCGCTCTAAACGCAGAAAATTTTGATAATCCTTTAAACCTTGATGCCACTTCATACTGCTATATTACCACTAAAAACAATAGTTAACAAAAAACTAAATATATTTTAAGGTATAAGATTAGCGGTATCTTTACGTTTAATATAAAACTCAAAAAAACCCAATAATTATGAAAAAATTAATTGTAGCAGTAATCACGTTATTTATCGGTACGACGGCATTTTCTCAAGAAATTGATCTTGGTATAAAAGCGGGTGCTAACTTTGCAAATATCTCTGATGTTGATGATCTTTCTAGTAAAACTGGTTTCCAAGCTGGTATTTTTGCGGGAATAAAATTCACCGATAAAGTAGGGGTGCAAGCAGATTTTCTATATTCTCAGCAAGGCGCAAAATTTGATGCTGGTGAGTTTGATTTAACCTATGTAAATGTACCAGTTGTTTTGAAATATTATTTAGTGCAAGGCTTGAATATACAAGCAGGGCCGCAATTCGGATTTATTGTAGATGATAAAATAGCGGATGTTCTAGGAAATATTTATGAAGCAGAAAAATCTGATGTTTCCGGAATAGTAGGTGCTGGTTATGACTTTCCATTTGGAATTAGAGTAGACGCTCGTTATAATTTTGGACTTTCAGATGTTTCAAAAGATGTTGATGGCAAAAACAAGAATAATGTATTTTCAGTTGCACTTGGATACTCGTTTTTATAAAAAGTGATAAAAATTCAATTTAAAAAAGGCTATTCTTAATTGAATAGCTTTTTTTTTGTAAATATTTTTGATTTTTTTCCTTTAAAAGAAGTCAGTTTTCCTAGTGTTTACAGTGCTTTTAAGTTGCTGAAAAACAAAGTTTTAATCCGGTTTTTCGAATGGATGAAAAATTTGCGCTAATTAAAAATTTTGCCTATTTTTAATTAACTAATCTTTAAATTTTTAATTATGAAAAAACTTTTATTGTTCTCAGCATTTGTAGTTTTCGCACTTACAACTGCACAATCACAAAACATTAAATTAGGTGTTAGCGGGTCATTACCAGTTGGTGACAGTGCTGATGGCTACACTTTTGGAGCTCAACTAGATTTTGCATATCTGTTTGAGGTCAATGATGCCTTTCATGTAGGGCCTATGGCTAGTTTATTATATTACAATGGTGATAAAATAGATATAGGGCCAGCGACCTTTGAAATTGAAGATGCATTATTTTTACCCATTGGAGGTTCTGCTAGATTCTTGCTTGAAGAGTTCTTTTTTGGAGCAGATCTTGGGTATGGAATTGGTTTGAGTCCTGATGGTAATGATGGAGGTTTCTTCTACAGACCAAAAGTGGGCTATAGCTTTGGAAAAGTTGGAGTGATACTTTCGTATTCTGGAGTTTCTGTTGACGGCGGTACGTTTAGCTCTGTAAATGGAGGAGTAGAGTTTTCTTTTTAAGAATAATTAATTAATATTTGAAAGAGGCAGGGAGCAATCCTTGCCTTTTTTTATGGGTAACAGTTTTGTGTTTAAAGGGTTACCAATAGATAGTTTAAAACATAATTTTTTTCTTTTATAATTTCCATTTTTATTTAGCTTTACCGGCTTAACTCTAAAATATAAATATGAAAAAATTATTACTTACTACTACATTATTAATTTTGGGATTTGCTTCGGCTATGTCACAAGATGCCGCCGTAATCGGTGTAACAGCTGGTTTTGTGAATGGTCAGGCTAAAGTTGAATTATATAATGAAAAAGTTAGCGACGGTCAATCTGGGTTTTATGGAGGTTTGATTATAGAAATTCCTATTTCTGAAAAATTTAAGATTCAACCTGAATTCCTTTATACCAATATTGACAATAATAGTTTCTTGCAAGTTCCAATTATGGCAAAGTTTTATGCAACAGAAGGATTATATTTTCAGGCAGGTCCACAAATTACTTATACCCTAGAAGAAATTTCGGACGATTTCACGAAGTTTAATATAGGTTTAGGCGGCGGAATAGGTTACGACATTGTTTCTGGACTTTATGCAAATGCAAAATATGTTTTTCAATTAAACAATTATTTTACAGGACCGCAGGAATTTAATTCAAAAATTGATTTTCTAAGTGTAGGCTTAGGATATAAATTTTATTAAGACGTTTAGTTTATTTTGAAAAAGCAGGAACGTGGTTCCTGCTTTTTTTGCTTGTCTATTTCGAAAAAAAGCGGACAAATGTTAATTTTTTATATACTTTTAAATCTTAAAAATATAAACTTTTAATTATGAAAAAATTATTACTTTTTAGTGCGTTAATGGCTTTGTTTGTTACAACTGCGCAGGCTCAGAATTTTAGATTTGGAGCAAAAGCTGGGGCTAATTTCGCATCTATTAATGGCAGTGATGTTGACGATGTAGATTTAGTAACCAGCTTCCATATAGGTGCAGTGGCTAAAATTGGTATCACTGAGCTATTTTCTGTACAACCTGAACTTGTCTATTCCTCTCAGGGCTATGGTTTAGGTAGGGATATAACCGTGAATCTTAATTATCTAAATCTACCAATTATGGCTGACTTTACTATAGCTGAAGGATTAAGTTTACAAGGCGGCCCACAAATTGGGTTTAATGTTAGTAGTAAAGTTGATTTTGATGGCAATAATAGCGATGCCGATGGTATTAAAACTCTTGATCTTGGCGTTGGTATTGGAGCTCAGTATGTTTTACCTATGAACTTGTTTTTCCAAGCTAGGTATGTAACTGGCTTTACAAGTATTTTTGAAGATTTTGAAGGAGAGAGTACAGATGGTAAAAATTCTGTAATAAGTTTTTCAGTAGGATATTTTTTCTTGTAACTATTAAAAATATTTATTAAAAGACGGAGGAGAAATCTTCCGTTTTTTTATTTTATATATTTACTGAATGAAAATAATAATCATCAACGGCCCCAATCTAAATCTTCTCGGAAAGCGTGAAAACGATATTTACGGAGATGAAACCTTCAACGATTTTTTCGAAAAACTGCAGCAGAAATATCCAAATGTAGAACTGTCTCAATTTCAATCGAATATTGAAGGGGAACTAATTGATAAAATTCAGGAAACTGGCTATAGTTTTGATGGTATTATTCTAAATGCCGCCGCATACACCCACACTTCCGTGGGAATAGGAGATGCGGTAAGAGCAGTTAAAACTCCGGTTGTAGAAGTTCATATTTCTAATACCTTTTCAAGGGAAGATTTTAGACATAAAAGTTACATTTCACCCAATGCGAAAGGAGTAATCGTTGGTTTTGGATTGCAAAGTTATGAGTTGGCTTTGCAGAGTTTTCTAAAATAGTCGGTAGTCTTTAGTTGGTAGTCGGTAGTATATTATAAATACAAAAAAAACCGCAACATATGCTGCGGTTTTTTAATTTCGTCTAACGTCTAACGTCTAACGTCTAACGTCTAACGTCTAACGTCTAACGTCTAACGTCTAACGTCTATAAATGTATCACTTCCCCATAAGCATCTGCAACGGCTTCCATTACGGCTTCGCTCATTGTAGGATGCGGGTGGATTGTTTTTAATACTTCGTGACCGGTAGTTTCAAGTTTTCTTCCCAAAACAGCTTCGGCAATCATATCTGTAACGCCAGCGCCAATCATATGGCAGCCTAACCATTCGCCGTATTTAGCGTCGAAAATTACTTTTACGAAACCATCTTTTTCACCAGATGCGCTAGCTTTTCCGCTAGCAGAGAAAGGGAACTTTCCAACTTTCAGTTCGTATCCAGCTTCTTTAGCTTGCTTCTCTGTCATACCAACACTTGCAATTTCTGGCGAAGCATACGTACAACCAGGAATATTTCCGTAGTCAATAGGTTCTACGTGAAGCCCTGCAATTTTTTCTACACAAGTTATTCCTTCTGCGGAAGCAACGTGGGCTAGGGCAGGACCAGGAACAACATCGCCTATGGCATAATAACCAGGAATGTTGGTTTGGTACCAATCATTCACCATGATTTTGCCTTTGTCGGTAACAATACCAACATCTTCAAGGCCAATACCTTCAAGGTTTGAAGCAATTCCAACTGCAGAAAGTACAATTTCAGCCTCGATTGTTTCTTCACCTTTAGCAGTTTTTACGGTAGCTTTTACAAGTTTTCCGGAAGTATCTAATTTTTCTACGGAAGAATTCGTCATTACTTTAATTCCAGCTTTTTTGAAAGAACGTTCAAATTGTTTTGAAACATCTTCGTCTTCTAAAGGAACAAGATTTGGTAAAAATTCTACTATAGTAACTTCAGTACCCATAGAATTGTAAAAATGTGCGAACTCAACGCCAATAGCGCCACTACCCACAACAATCATACTTTTTGGTTGCTTTTTAAGCGTCATTGCTTCGCGATAACCAATCACTTTTTTGCCGTCCTGTTTTAGGTTTGGCAATTCGCGGGTACGTGCGCCGGTTGCAATAATTATATGGTCTGCGGAATATTCCTTTCCGTCAACGTCTATTTTCTTTCCAGTTTTTAGCTTTCCGAAACCGTTTATAACATCAATTTTGTTTTTCTTCATCAAAAATTGAACGCCTTTGCTCATGCCTTCTGCAACGCCACGGCTACGATCAACAACTTTTCCGAAATCTTTGTCAAATTCCTTAACGGTAAGGCCGTAACTGTCTGCATGTTTTAGATAATCAAAAACCTGTGCGCTCTTTAAAAGTGCTTTTGTGGGTATACATCCCCAGTTTAAACAAACGCCACCAAGGCTTTCTTTTTCAATAATCGCGGTTTTTAATCCTAATTGTGAGGCTCTTATGGCAGCAACATATCCACCGGGACCACTTCCTAAAACTATTACGTCGTATTTGCTCATTATATATATTTAAGTCTAAATTTTTGGAGGTACGAAATTACGAAATTCAAAAGGAAAATAATTCAAATTTCAAAAAACAAATAAATTTCAAAAAGGAAAATAAAAAAACCAAACTTTAAAGCTGATCTTTAAAATTTGGTTTTGGAATTTGGTGCCCAAAAAATTGGGGTTTATTTTTTAAAATGAAGTGAAAGTGAATTTACACAATAACGTTGCCCAGTTTCAGTAGGTCCGTCATCAAAGATGTGACCTAAATGACTACCGCAGTTTGAGCAAAGTATTTCTGTGCGCATCATACCGAGTGTGTTATCTTTTATATATTCAACAGCACCTTCAATAGAATCGTCGAACGAAGGCCAACCGCAGCTACTTTCAAACTTGTTGTTGCTTTCAAAAAGAGGGGTGTTACAAGCGCCACAGGTGTACGTGCCTGCTTCAAAAGTAAGGTTGTATTCTCCGGTTCGAGGAAATTCGGTGCCTTTTTCGCGAAGAATATGGTAACGTTTTTCGCCCAACTCTTCGCGCCATTCGGCTTCCGATTTTGTGATTGGGTATTTATTTGGCTTTTCCATTATCGGGAATAAATTTTAGTGCAACTCCATTTATACAATGTCTTTTACCGGTGGTATCTTTTGGGCCGTCATCAAAAACGTGGCCTAAATGTCCGCCGCATTTGGCGCAATGCTCTTCCATTCGTGTATAACCAAGTTTGTTATCGGTTGAAAAAGCTACGTTGCCATCAATTACTCTGTCAAAACTTGGCCAACCTGTGCCACTGTCAAATTTATGTTCGCTTTTAAAAACAGGTGTCCCGCAACCTGCACAAACAAATACTCCTTTATTATGATTGTCGTTTAGGGTGCTCGAGAAAGCGGGTTCTGTGCCTTCGTGTCGTAAAACTTGGTATGCTTCGGGTGAAAGTTCTGCTTTCCATTCAGCATCGGTTTTAAGAATTGGAAACTGTTGTTGCACAGTTGAAATACCCTTCTGTGCAGGTGAATTACAGCTGACAAGAAAAGCACTCATTATTAATAGTGCGCCTAAAGTTTTCATATTAAAGTTCTATTTTTTCGATTTGTGAATCATCCACTTGCATCACTTCCAAAACGTCTTCCATAGAAGGATTTGTTCGGGCAAATTCTGCAGGAACAACGGCAATACGGAAAGTTTGATTGTTTGTGAAATCTGTTCCTAAAGTATTCAAATCGAAATTACCATCTAAAAATACTTTAACATCCAAAAATGTATGGTCAAAACTATATAATAATGTGCCTTGGCTTAGAAAGTAAGTTTGTGGCAATTGCTCCCAAACATCTATAGGGCCATCATTTCCAGAAACAACTTCAACTAAGCGATAAACTAGAATAGCGTCACTTTCATATACTTCAACATTTGAAGGGTAAACGATTAAGTTTTCAAAATTATTGCCGTTACTGAAATTTACAGTTGCTTCAAACACTTGCGCGTAAACCAATCCACCATCCAATCCTGGAGGTCCTGGATCACCTTCGCAAGAAGTAAATAATATTGTTGAAGAAAGGGCTAAAAAGAGAAGTATGTTTTTCATAATAGGTATTTTTAAGATTACTGCTTGGGTTATTCAAAAGTCGTTCCAACTTTTAAAAGTTGATAAATTTAAAGGCTTCAATATCATTTCGGTATTAAAGAAACATTAAAGTTTTTAGTTTGTGGAACAATTATTGAAAAATGAATTTTAGAATAATTTTGTGAGAATATAATTTATATAGTTTTAATTTTAACATTCAAACGAAACCATCATTCATTATGAAACTTAAGAAATCAATTTCAATACTATTATTAGGAATACTCGTGGTTGCTTGTAGCACCAATCCATTTACGGGAAAACAGACTTTGGCATTAGTTCCAAACTCTCAAATCCTTCCAATGGCTTTTCAACAATACAATGAATTTTTAACTGAGAACAAGGTTGTAGATAATACAGCTGATGCTAGAATGGTTAAAAATGTGGGACAAAAAATAGCAGCTGCCGCAGAAAGGTATTTAAACGCAAATGGATATGCAGGATATCTTACTGATTATCGTTGGGAATACAACCTAATATCCAGTCCCGATGTAAATGCTTGGTGTATGCCTGGCGGAAAAATAGTAGTTTATACTGGTATTTTACCCATCACTAAAAACGAAGCAGGACTAGCAGCCGTAATGGGTCACGAAGTTGCTCACGCGCTTGCAAACCACGGTCAGCAACGTATGAGCGCCGCCCAGTTACAACAGGTGGGTGCTGTGGCAGGTAATATAGCTTTGGCCGGCGATGCAGAAAATCAGCAGATTTTTAATACAGCTTATGGCTTGGGCTCAAATCTTGGGGTTATGCTGCCTTTTAGCAGATCTCACGAAACCGAAGCAGACCACATAGGTCTTGTTCTAATGGCTATCGCAGGATACGAACCAGCAGTAGCCGCAGAATTGTGGCAACGTATGCAGGCACAAGAACAAGGAGCACCACCGGAATTTTTAAGCACACACCCTTCGAGCGCAACTAGAATTCAAAATATTAATGCTTGGGTTTTAGAAGCTAAGGCAGAAGCTGGAAAATTTGGGGTTACAACCTTTAAGAGATAAATACAATTTTATTTTTAATTGAATATTTTTAAAATCCTGCTTTAAGCAGGATTTTTTATTAGTTTAGTATCCGAAAAATACTGAACGTACTATGCACAATCTTGCCAAAGGAAGTAAAAAACTGCTAAATGCCTGGGCTTTTTATGATTGGGCAAATTCAGTTTATAGTCTAGTAATTGCATCGGCAATATTTCCAATATTTTATCAGGCACTTTTTAAATCTGCGGGTATAACTTCTGTTTCCATTTTTGGTGGAACTATTAGGAGCACACCTTTAATTAGTTATACTACAGCAGCGGCGTTTTTGCTAGTAGCTATTATTTCTCCGTTACTTTCTGGTATTGCCGATTATGTGGGTAATAAGAAGAATTTTATGAAATTCTTCTGTTATTTGGGTTCGCTATCTTGTATGGGCCTTTATTTTTTCAGCATTGAAAATATACATATTAGTCTCCTCTTTTATTTTAGTGGGTTAGTAGGATTTTGGGGAAGTCTTGTTTTTTATAATTCGTATTTGCCAGATGTTGCTTTTCCCGAACAACAAGATAGAGTGAGTGCGAAGGGTTATTCCTTAGGATATATTGGGAGCGTAGTGTTATTACTTTTTAACTTAGGAATGGTAATGTTTCCTGATATTTTCGGTTTTGGCGAAGGGGGAGAAGCGAGTGTAAAAGCGATGCGATGGTCTTTCGTAACAGTTGGAATTTGGTGGATTCTGTTTAGTCAGTATTCTTTTTATTTTCTTCCGAAGGGAAACAAAAGCGGTAAAAAAGTAAATACAAAAATACTCTTCAACGGTTTTAGAGAGTTAAAAGGTGTTTACAATTCGCTTTCAGAAAACATACAACTTAAAAGATATTTAGCGGCATTTTTTGTTTACAGTATGGCGGTACAAACTGTGATGCTTGTAGCTACCTATTTTGGAGAACAGGAAATTGCTTGGGGTGATGATAAGGCGAAAACTATGGGGCTAATAGTGAGTATTCTCATTATTCAACTTGTTGCCGTTGGTGGCGCTATAATAACCTCTCGTGCTTCAGAAAAATTTGGTAACATAGCCGTCCTTATAGTTATTAATATTATTTGGGTAGGAATATGTATCGTAGCCTTTTTTATTGTGGCGCCAATTCAATTTTATATTACGGCTGGGGTAGTAGGCTTGGTGATGGGCGGAATACAGTCTCTTTCCAGATCTACCTATTCAAAATTTTTACCCGAAACTAAAGACACGACTTCCTATTTCAGTTTTTATGATGTTGCCGAAAAAATTGGAATAGTAATAGGAATGCTTATTTATGGATTTATTGATCAAATAACGGGTAGTATGCGCAATTCTATATTGTTTCTTGTAATATTTTTTATAACAGGTGTTTTTTTGTTATTAAGAGTACCTAGAAATAAAAAGCATTAAACAATTTTTGTTTAAGTTTGCGTTTATTACCTACCAAACTACTTATTTATGAAAAAAATGTATTTTTTGAAGGGAGTGCTTTTAGCCTTCATAGCCTTTCAATTTTTTTCCTGTGAAAACGAGCCCCTCACAGGTGAATTTGTTCAAGAAGAACAGAACAACGCCGAAGAAGGACAATTTAAAGCCCAAATTGAAGGCCAAGAGTATATTGCAACTTCAGTTTCTGCAGTGCTTAACACAGATAATGAATTAGTTATTACAGGTGCCAAAGCAGGTGGCGAAAATATTACGCTAGCTATTGTAAATGCAGCCGTAGGTTCGTTTAATTTATCGCTAGGTGGAGCCGTTCAAAACGCAGGAACATATTTCGACACTTCTAACAATCCACTTCCATATATTTCGGCAGAAGCATTGGGAGGATACGGAATTATGAATGTAACCGGAATGGATGTCACAGCACAAACAGTTACTGGAACTTTTAGTTTTGTAGGAGCACGTATAAAAATTGATAGCGACGGCAATCCAGTTCTTGATGGAAATGGCGATCCGGTTTTAGAACAGATAGACATAGCTAGTGGCGCATTTAACGCAATACCTTACACACTTGACGACACTGGCGGTGGCGGAGGTGGCGGAGGCGGAGGTGGCAACGCCAACAATGAGTTTTTCGCCAAAGTAGATGCTGTTGATTTTATAGCCGAAAGTATAAATGTTACAGAGCCAATGGTTGGCGATGTACATATGATTAAAATTGAAGCAAAGACTACAGCGGGCGAACTGCTGCGCTTAGATATACCGCGTTCTTTAGGAGTTGGTACCTTTAATATGGTTAGAATTTCTGACGGTACAAAATTAATAGGACTTTACAATGCTGGTGCTGGTGGCGAAAACTTGACTGCTAATCCAGGAACAATTACAGTTACAGATTTTGATCTAGAATTAGGAATTCTAAAAGCAACTTTTGATTTTACTGGTACAGATCCGCTAAATCAAGCTCCAGACGTAGTAGAAGTTACCGAAGGTAGTTTCACCGTATATTTTGAAGGAGTGCCTGGTGCCAATAATATGTTTAGAGCAAATGTAGACGGCGTGGCTTATACTCCCGATGTACTTACTATAACGACTGAAGTTTTTAATCAATACCCAACAATAACCATTACAACTACTTTGGGCGATCAAAGAATGGTACTTACATTTCCTGCTACTATTACTGAAGGTAGTTTTGACATGAGTACTCAAGTAGTTGAAGGCGATGAAATAGTAGGGCGTTACACTCCTATAATAGGGTCTTCAATTACCTATGTTTCGAACCCCGGAACATTTATAATTACCAATTATGATATTGATAATGGTATTATTGAAGGAATTTTTAATTTTAGCGCTGTAGATGCAACTGGGCAAGACCCAACTGTTTATCAAATAACTGGCGGTGAGTTTTTGGCCGTTCTTCCGTAAATACAATTAATAAATTATAAAAGGTCGTTTTTAGTTCTTCTAAAAGCGACCTTTTATTTTACCGTCAATTGGTTATTTTATTAGTTCTATTTCGACCAACAATACTATTTTCAAAATAGAAATTTTCACTTTAAAATTGGTTCGCCGTTATTAGAAGTATAACTGGCATAACTCTTGAAATATAATAGAAAAGGCACTGTAAACCAGTTGAAAGTCAGTGAACTTTTTATAATGAAAACATAAAATTTTAAAACTAGCGCATTGTGAAGCTACATTTGTGACACAATGTCTTAAACATATATATGGGTAATTCAAAATTTACATCGATAGACAAGTTGTCATTTCAGGATTTAAAGGAAGATGCAGAATTTATACCGCTAATGTCTGCCGAAGATGAAGATGCTATGAGCAAAGAAGATCTTCCGGATATACTTCCAATTTTACCACTCCGAAACACGGTATTGTTTCCCGGAGTTGTAATTCCTATTACTGCTGGACGCGACAAATCAATTAAACTTATTAATGAAACTAACAAGGGTAATAAGGTTATAGGTGTTGTTTCACAAATAGACGAAAACGAGGAAGAGCCGGGTATTTCAGACATAAATACTATTGGAACCGTAGCTCAAATTCTGCGTGTTCTCAAAATGCCTGATGGTAACACCACTGTAATTATTCAAGGTAAAAAACGCTTTGAGGTTGCTGAGGTTATTACCACAGAACCTTATATGACGGCGACAATTAGAGAAGTGGCTGAAGCACGTCCAGAAAAGGAAAGCGAAGAATTTAGGGCGATCATAGATTCTATTAAAGAAATGGCGCTTAAAATAATTAAGGAAAGCCCGAATATCCCTTCAGAAGCTGCCTTCGCTATTAAAAACATTGAAAGTTCTAGTTTCCTTATAAACTTTGTTTCTTCTAATTTAAATATCGAAGTTGAACAAAAACAAGCCCTTTTAGAGATAAATAATCTGAAAGATCGTGCGCTGGAAACGCTTCGTTATATGAATATGGAAATTCAGAAGTTATCACTTCGAAATGATATTCAGTCCAAAGTTCAGAGCGACATAAATCAACAACAACGCGAGTATTTTCTTCAACAGCAAATGAAAACTATTCAACAGGAGTTGGGTGGTTCTTCTATGGAAGAAGAAATAGACGAGATGCGTGAGCGTGCAAAAGCAAAAAAGTGGAGCAAAGACGTTGAAAAGCATTTTCAGAAAGAACTGGCAAAAATGCAACGTATGAATCCTCAAGTTGCTGAATTCAGTATTCAGCGGAACTATTTGGACCTGCTTTTGGATCTTCCGTGGAATAAATATAGCAAAGATAAATTCGATTTAAAACGCGCCCGAAAAATTCTGGATCGCGATCATTATGGGCTTGACGATGTTAAGCAGCGAATTATAGAATACTTGGCTGTTTTAAAACTTCGGAACGATATGAAATCGCCAATACTCTGTCTTTACGGACCTCCGGGAGTAGGTAAAACTTCTTTGGGTAAATCTGTAGCAGAAGCATTAGGTAGAAAATATGTACGTATGAGTTTGGGTGGTCTTCGTGACGAAGCAGAAATACGCGGACACAGAAAAACATACATTGGCGCAATGCCTGGGCGTATAATACAAAGTATTAAAAAGGCAGAAACTAGTAATCCAGTTTTTGTTTTGGACGAGATTGATAAAATTTCGGCGAGTAATCAAGGAGATCCATCATCGGCGATGCTTGAAGTTCTTGACCCGGAGCAGAACAATTCTTTTTACGACAACTTTTTGGAACTTGGTTACGACCTTTCAAAAGTTATGTTTATTGCCACTTCAAACAGTCTAAGTACTATTCAGCCTGCATTGCGCGACAGAATGGAAATAATAGATGTAACGGGTTACACAATTGAAGAAAAGGTAGAAATTGCAAAACGCCATTTACTTCCGAAACAAATAAAAGAACACGGAATGAATAGCGATGCTATTAAAATAGCAAAACCGCAACTAGAAAAAATTGTAGAAGGTTATACACGCGAAAGCGGTGTTCGTGGTTTAGAAAAGCAAATCGCTAAAATGGTTCGTTATGCCGCAATGAAAATTGCAATGGATGAAGAATACGAAGTAAAAATTACCAACGAGGTAGTTGTGGAAGTTTTGGGTGCTCCAAGAATGGAACGCGATAAATATGAAAACAACGATGTTGCAGGTGTAGTTACAGGTTTGGCTTGGACCCGAGTAGGAGGAGACATTCTTTTTATTGAATCTACACTTTCCAAAGGAAAAGGTACTTTGAATATGACCGGAAACCTTGGAAAAGTAATGAAGGAATCTGCCACAATTGCAATGGAATACATAAAATCTAACGCTGAAAAACTTGGGTTAGACTCAGATATTTTTGACAATTACAATGTACATATTCACGTGCCAGAAGGAGCAACTCCTAAAGACGGACCAAGTGCTGGTATAACAATGCTTACTTCTTTGGTATCGCTTTTCACACAACGAAAAGTGAAAAAATCTATGGCGATGACGGGAGAAATTACCCTTCGTGGTAAAGTATTGCCAGTAGGTGGAATTAAAGAAAAAATACTTGCGGCAAAACGCGCGCGTATTAAGGAAATTCTACTTTGTGAAGACAATAGAAGAGACATTGCGGAAATTAAACCAGAATATTTAAAAGGGCTAACTTTCCATTATGTAAAAGATATGAGCGATGTTTTGGAGTTGGCACTCACCAAAGAAAAGGTGAAAAACGCAAAAAAACTCTAAACTGCATTCTATATGAGGATTAAAGTATAATTGTTTTGCTTTTATACTTTAATCCTTAATTATTTCAACAGAAAAAAATATTCATTCTTTTTTTACAAGCAGAACATCTAGCGATATCTAAATGATTTTAAATATTAATCTTGGATGTTTCTTTGCTTTGCGAAAATAAATTATACTTGCATTCGTTTAGTTTTTAGTTACGGTAACTCGCGTCTATGACCCAAAAGGTTTTTTTAGTTTTAACTCTGTTTGTATCTCAGCTATTGGCGGCACAGATAGGAGGTAAGGCTACGTATCAATTTCTAAATTTGGTTACCAATCCGCGTATGGCTGCTTTGGGTGGAAAAGTAATTACAAACTACGATTACGACCCAACCCAACCTCTTTATAATCCAGCTAGTATAAACTGGGCGATGGACAATCAACTTTCGCTTAATTACACCAACTATATAGGCGATGTAAATTACGGAACAGCAGCATATGCCTATTTATGGGATAGGCGAACACAAGTTTTGCACGCTGGTGTTACTTACGTTAATTACGGGCAATTTGATGGTTACGACGAAGCAGGAAATCCAACTAATAGTTTCAGCGGAAGTGAAGTCGCAATTTCAATGGGACACGCAAGAAACATTGCTTTTACCAATTTTCACGTGGGCTTGAATGTGAAACTTATTTCATCAACTCTTGAAAATTATGGATCCATAGGAGGTGCAGTCGATATTGCATTGATGTACGTTTATGAAGACTGGGATTTACACATTGCTGGGGTTGCCAGAAACTTGGGAACACAGTTTACACCTTATCACGAACAATACGAACCACTACCATTCGAACTTATATTCGGAATTTCACAAACCTTGCAAAATGTGCCAATTCGTTGGCATTTCACTTTAGAAAATATGCAGCAATGGAATGTGGCATTTTCAAATCCTTCGAGAGAAGAAACTGATTTGGAAGGAAATGTAAAAGAAGAAAACATTAATTTTATAGATAACACTTTTAGACACGCCATTGTGGGAATAGAACTCTTTCCCGAAAGCGGTTTTAATATTCGGTTGGGTTATAATTTTAGACGAGGCGAAGAACTTCGCATTGTAGATAAACGGGCCTTCGCTGGGCTTAGTGCCGGTTTCGGAATTAAATTAAACAATCTAAGATTAAGTTATTCGTATTCAAAATACAGCTCTGCGGCTACTGCTAGCTTTTTTGGGCTAAATATAGATCTTCAGTAATGAAAACAATTACCATTGCAATAGACGGATATTCGTCTACAGGAAAAAGTACTGTAGCTAAACAACTAGCCGATTATTTGGGCTATGTTTATGTAGATAGTGGCGCAATGTATCGTGCTGTGGCACTTTATGCTATGGAAAACGGTATTATTTCTAACGACCATTTTGATGTAGAAAAGTTGAAACAATCACTTGCTTCAATCGATTTGAAATTCCATAAAGAAGTGGCTGGGAAGAAAGCACATATTTTTCTGAACGGAAAAGATGTAGAAACGCAAATAAGAAAAATGGAAGTTTCAGAATTTGTGAGTCCTGTTGCAACTATTCACGAAGTTCGGGTAAAGTTAGTTGCACAACAGCAAAAACTGGGGCTAGAAAAAGGTGTTGTGATGGATGGAAGAGATATTGGCACTGTAGTTTTCCCAAATGCTGAGCTTAAAATATTTATGAATGCATCTGCCCAAGAGCGTGCGCAACGAAGGTATAAAGAACTTTCAGAGCGCGGGGACAAAGTTAAGTTTGAGGATGTTTTAAAAAATATTCAAGAGCGCGACCATATAGATACTACCCGCGAAGATTCACCATTGCGCAAGGCCTCAGACGCTATTGAAATTGATAATTCTGATATGAATTTGGAAGATCAATTTCACACAGTGCTGCAATTAGCGCAAGATCGTATTGCTGGCCGCATCTAGTGTTCGCCAATTATATTTCACTTTCTTATTATCAAAATCTTTACTAATTTTACATCTTCTATAAATCGTGTAAAATAGTAATGGGTTCATTTTTTCAAGAGTTTAAAAATTTCGCTATAAAAGGCAACATGATTGATATGGCTATAGGTATCGTGATTGGTATGGCCTTCAATAATGTAGTTAGTACAATTGTGAAAAAAGTGGTAATGCCTCCGTTGTCTATGCTTACGGACGGCGTTAAGCTTTCAGACAAAAAATATATTCTTCGCAATGCTTCAGAAACTGCAGAAGAAGTTGCAATTAGTTACGGCGATCTTTTAGAGGCTTTAATAGACTTTTTTATCATTGCATTTACTATTTTTGTAATTATAAAATTCATAAATCGATTTAAGAAAAAGGCGGAAGATCCACACGATCAAACTGTTGAAACTCCTAAAAACATTCAACTTTTATCTAATATCGAAAAATTGATGGAAGAGCAGAATGCTCTTCTGAAATATAAGAACACTGCTTCAAAATAGGATTCAGAAAGTTATTATAAAAAAGAATCTTTTAGTAACTTTAGAAATGCACCCAAATAGAATCAAAGAATCTTATCGAAGATATAAATTTGGCTTACTTTCCCTCGTTTTATTCTTGTGCCTCTCTACCCTTTGTGTTTTAAGTTATTACAAAACTGTTAATGATCAAAAATTAGCTAAACTGCAACAATTAGAAATTGCGGGCAACTTAACTTATCAAGATTTTAGGAAAATAATACGCCACAATATTATTTCATTAGAAGGTTTGCGCGATCGAATTGTGGAGAGCAATGGAGGCTTCAAAACTTATTTGCCATCAGATTCAGAAAGAATTATAAAACAAAACCAATCAATTCAATTTGTTGAATTTATTAATTGTGACGGGATTATTGACTTTATAATTCCGCTAGAACCAAATATAAAAGCGCTTCACTTAGATCTTAGATCTACAGGATATCGTTACGATAGTTGGCTTGCTAATGCAATGGATACAATAACTAATATAACTTCCTGGGTTGATCTTACGCAATCTGGAAAAGCTTTTTTAGTAGATGTTCCCGTTTATTACGACGATACTTTTCAAGGAACAATTTCTGCTGGGATGGATTTTAAAGCCCAGTTTAACGCTATTAGTTCCAAACAAAATCTTTACAGCGTCCAAATTAAAGACGATGTGGGAAACATTTTTTACAGCTACAATAACCCAAAACTTGATACTTTTAAGCAAAATCAAGTTTATTCAAAAAACATAAAACCTAGTTCTGCAAGATCCACGGGGCCTTGGAAGTTTGAATTCATGTTAAATTCACAAAAAGAATTTAATGCCACAAATCTGCAAAGGTTCATCTTGTTTTTAGGTATTTTCTTATCATTTCTTATTGGGTTGTTGGCTTATTTTTTCATGTTGGCAAAAATGCAATCGCGCAATTATAAGTCTATAAACCTAAAACTTAATGAGCTTAATGAAGACCTCGATAAAGAGAGGGTAAGAGCAGAAGACGCGTCCTTAGCAAAGACACAATTTCTTTCTCATATGAGCCATGAAATACGAACGCCACTGAGTGCTATTCTTAGTATTTCTGAAATATTAGAAGACAAACAACTTTCCACGAGCGACAAAGAATTTCTAAAACTAATGCAGAATTCATCTAGAATCTTGATGAACTTGGTCAATAATATTCTGCACATGGATAAAATTGAAGCCGGGAAAATAGAGTTTTTAAATGAAGCTTTTTGTCCTTTTGTTACGATACAAAGAATTGTCGAAATATACGCGCCAGCAGCAAAAGAAAAAGGAATCGAGGTAATTACAAATTTTGAGGAGATCCAAAATCCAAATTATGTAATGGGCGATATTTCACGCACTGAGCAGGTTATAACTAACATAATTGGCAACGCTACCAAATTTACCGAAGTAGGTAATATAACGGTTCTCTATAACGAACATGTGGAGGATGGAAAGCTAAAAATAAATTTGAAAGTAGCCGATACGGGAATGGGCATTGACTCGTCTAAAATTGACGTTATTTTTGAAAGATTTAAACAGCTTGATTTTGGAATTACTAAAAAACATCAGGGAAGTGGCTTAGGGTTAGCCATTACAAAAGCCATCGTGGAGATGATGAACGGTAAAATTCAGGTGGAAAGTGAAGCTGGTAAAGGGTCTACTTTTACTATTTCATTGGAATACCCGATAATTGCTCACAAAAACAAAAATAAAAAAGCCCGGAAATTTCGAGATTTAAGTCATTTAAGTGTTTTGGTGGTAGACGACAATCTTTTGAATCGTAAAATTTTAGAAAAAATTCTTTCTAAGAAAAATATAAAACCAGATATGGCAAATGATGGTGGAGACGCCATCCTTAAATGCGCTTCTCGACACTACGATCTTATATTTATGGACGTACACATGCCTGGAAAAGATGGCTTTGAAATTGTTCAATACTTAAGGAAAATGGACAATACCGCTATTATTCTAGGACTTTCGGCGGATGTTACTAAAGAAGCCATTGAACGCGGTATTAAGTCTGGAATGAACGATTACCTTACTAAACCTATTGAACAAGAAACCTTATTTGCTATTTTGGGCAAATACTTTTTTAAAACAACTACTTGAGATTATAGTTTAAATAATTCTTGTATAAAGAAGGACAGTACGCTTAATTCTCAATGCCTACAGTGATTGATGCTAATTCAGAAATAATGCGTATCAAGGCCTAAAAAGGCTATTACTTCACTTTTTTAGCCGTTGCTTTACTCTTTTTGGTTTTACCAACTTCACTGAATTCAAATGTGTACTTATCTTTATCAGTAGTTAAAATTTTGATGAGAATGGCTTTCTTTTCAGCCCGGTTCTTTGGGTTAATTTTTTTAAGTACGTATTCGCAGTTATTTATCCATCTAATAGAAGAGGAATCGCTCTTTCCTTGAAAATAATCAACTTCTATAGAGTCGTTACGAACAATGGTTGTTTTAAACACTTCTGTGCCTGAAAGAGCTTCAAATTCAAAGGTTCCTGTTCTAAAGTTGGAGCAATCGCGTTGTACTTCGTAACAACTACTAAGGAGAAAAAAGCTAAATACTACTAAAACAAAACGCATAATCAATTTTTATGCGAATTTCCGAAAAATTACTGTAAACCCCTCAGTTTTGGTAAGCATTAAAACTTCCGTCTTTATAAAAAATAACAATCTTATCAATTTGTTTTTGATTTCCAACAGATCTGTCCATCGTAGATTTCTCCGTGCCAACTTCTTCTGTAAAAAGATCGATTGTCTTTTTTTCTGTTGCGTTAGCTTTCGATTTTAATATTTCCTTGCTTTCATTTTGAGAGTTAGAGGGGAAGCTGCCTTTTCCAAAAAGCAACCAATCCATATCAACGTCAGGAAATTTCTGGTAGAGTTTCATTACAAATTCCAGACTTGGCTTATTTCTGCCAGATAATAAATGTGAAATAGTGGAGCGGTTAAAATCAATTTCTTCTGCAAATGCAGCGGCAGTTAGACTGTAATATTCCAGTATTTTTTCAAGTCTTTTAGTAAAATCAGAGCTGTTTACCATTGTAACATTATTTTTAATTTTCTAATGGTTACAAATGTAAAATATTTTTAATTAAGTACGCAAACAATTCATTATTAATAGAATAATAGTTATATATTAACTTTAATTAAATCTATGTAATTTATTGAAATTAAGATTATTAATACTTGATTTATATAATTTCGGCTTTTAACTGTTTACCGAGAGACTGAAGGCACGAGGAATGTTTACCGTTGTAGGCGAATAGTTTTAAATCGCACGGTTACAATTGTAAACAAGGCATTGTTTAACTTTGTAAACTATAAAATTTGATATGAAAATAGAGAGCTGGTACAAGAATCATTTTGAGACTCAATTGAAAGGTAGATACATCAACTTGGAAAGCATTAATCCGATATTAGATAGCTACAAATTAACCTACGAAATTTCGGTGCCTGGACTTTCAGAAATGGGTCAGGATATTCCATTAATCAAAATTGGGGATGGTAATAAAGTTGTTTTGGCATGGTCGCAAATGCACGGCAATGAATCTACAACCACAAAAGCAATTTTCGATTTTTTACGTTTTGTAAATCAGAAGCAATATTTTCAGTCAGAAATTGAGCAATTTTTAAGTACATACACATTATATGTTTTACCCATTCTTAATCCAGATGGTGCGCGCTTGTATACACGAGAGAATGCTAATGGTGTAGATTTAAATCGCGATGCAGAAGCGTTGTCGCAAAAAGAGAGTAGATGTCTTCGCGATGTTTTTGAAGAGCTTAAACCTTCGCTATGCTTAAATTTACACGATCAGCGTTCTATTTATGGATTTGAAGACGGTAAACCAGCAACAGTTTCTTTTTTATCGCCTGCCGCTGACAAAAATCGAACACTTACAGAATCCAGAATAGTTGCAATGAAACATATTGTAAATATGAATAAAACGCTTCAAAACTATATTCCAGGGCAGGTGGGGAGGTATGATGACACTTTTAACGGGGCTTGCGTGGGTGATACTTTTCAAAAAGAAGGGGTGCCAACCATTTTATTTGAAGCCGGCCATACAGAACAAGATTACCAAAGAGAAAAAACTAGAGAATATATTTTCTATTCGCTATTAACGGTTTTTGGTATTAATGGCGAAAATACTGAGTCCGGAGACTATAAAGATTATTTTGAAATTCCAGAAAACTCAAAAAATTATAAAGACTTCATTTTAAGAAATGTAAAGCTGGAGGAGCATTCCAAAAATGTTTCAATTGCAATTCAATATCGCGAAGTACTAAAGAATAAAACTATCGTATTTGAGCCTTATATAGATGAAATTGGATCTTTGAAAAATTATTACGGTTATATTGATAAAAATGCGAAAGGCGCAAAAATTTTAACAAAAACACAGAAAAATTTAACAGTTGGGGCAAATATTTCAGAAATTATTGATAAATCGTATGATTCGATGACATATTTTAATGAAATAAAATCTATTTTAACCTAAAACTTTATAGTTTTGCAAAAAAAAATAGAAAATATGCCAAAGTTTAAATTAGACGAAACAGATCACAAAATCCTTGACCTATTAATTGACAACACAAGAATACCCTTTACTGATATCGCTAAGAAATTAGAAATATCTGCCGGAACAATTCACGTGAGAGTGAAAAAGATGGAAGAAGCAAGAATTATTACTGGCTCATCATTACAAGTAGATTATAAAAAACTAGGATATGCCTTTATTGCTTATGTAGGTGTATTTATTTTTAAAACGTCGCAAACGCAATTTGTGTTAGAGCGCATTAGTGAAATTCCTTTTGTAACCGTAGCTCACGTAACTACTGGAAAATTTAATATATTCTGTAAAATTAGGGCTCGCGATACAGCACACGCTAAAGATATTATCTACCTAATTGACGATATTGAAGGTGTTAGTCGTACCGAAACAATGATTTCTATGGAAGAGAGCATTAACGATAAAAAGAGATTACTTCATTCTATATTTAAAGAAATTTAATTTCCCCACTTGTTAATTTAAAAACCTTTGTTCATCGACAAAGGTTTTTTTTTATCTTTATTAGAAAACTATGAAGCGTACTGAAATTGATCCTTCGGAATATAATTCCTATTACAAAACATACATAGATTTGGTTAATGATGTGCCTTTAACGCAAGCGTTAGAAACAGGCTTACAGCAAACCGAATCATATTTTAAAAATTTACCAACTTCAAAATGGAACTTTCGTTACGCAGAAAAAAAGTGGACTCCTAAAGACATCTTACTGCATATTATTGATACAGAAAGAGTTTTTGCATACAGAGCTTTATATTTTGCAAGAGCCGATAATGCTAATTTAAATGGTTTTGATGAAAACCTTTTTGCAGAGAATGCATTAGCAAATAACAAGACTCCAGAATCACTTTTACAGGAATACGTTACAGTTCGCAATGCAAGTATTAGTCTCTTTAAAAGTTTTGACGACGTTCAATTAAAAAAGAAGGGGATGGCCAATGGCAATATTATGTCTGTGATTGCAGCTGGGTTTATAATCTGCGGTCATGAAATTCATCACTGTAACATTATTAACGAACGTTATCTTTAATGAAGTTTTTAAAACTTTTAAGGGACACTTATATAAGCTGGGATAAAAACGATCCTTGGGCTAAAAGTGCTGTAATTGCCTACTATGCCTTGTTTTCATTGCCATCATTATTAATTATAACCGTCCATTTTGCGGGTGTATTTTTTGGTAGAGAAGCAGTTGAAGGCAGAATAACGGGTGAAATTAGTGGGTTGATAGGGCAGGGTAGCGCAGAGCTAGTTCAGGCGATGATTATAAATTCTGCACTGTCGGAAAACTCAGTGTTCTTCATTATTTTTGGAATAGGAGTTCTAATCTTTGGTGCTACGGGTGTATTTTTTCAACTTCAAAAAGCGTTGAATGATATTTGGAGTGTACGGGCAAAGAACAATACCTTTTTAGACACCTTAAAGCGAAGAGCAATTTCTTTTGGAATGGTGCTGGCAATAGGTTTGTTACTGCTAATATCCCTAGTTGTAACTAGTGCCATAAATGCTTTAAGCGATTTAATAGGAAATTATTATACAGACCTTTCTTCGGCAGTAATAGAAGTGCTGAATTTTATTTTTTCACAAATAATAAT
This sequence comes from Aequorivita sp. IT1183, assembly GCF_058068265.1. Classification (NCBI taxonomy): domain Bacteria; kingdom Pseudomonadati; phylum Bacteroidota; class Flavobacteriia; order Flavobacteriales; family Flavobacteriaceae; genus Aequorivita; species Aequorivita sp. IT1183. Next base: position 46,827 of record NZ_JBYRHS010000007.1, read on the forward strand.
TACCGCTTTATTTGCCACAATTTTCACTTTGCTGCCAGATGTTAAGATAAAATGGAAAACCAGTCTTATTGGTGCATTTATGACTGCGCTTCTTTTTCTGGCAGGTAAATATTTAATTGGTTTCTACTTTTCGGCTTCGGATCCTGCTTCAGTTTACGGTGCTGCAGGAAGCTTAGTACTTATACTTTTATGGGTTTATTACACGTGCCTTATTTTGTTTTTAGGGGCAGAATTCACAGTTAATTGGGCTCTATTCCGCAAATTAAAAATAGAGCCTACTAGCAATGCAACACTCTCGTACGAGTTAGAAATGAAAGAACTTCGAGCATATAAACGAAAAGTGGAGGAGGATAAGAAAAAAAGTGAAACTTTAGAAAATAACATTGAAGAACAATAATAAAACACCCGCATTAGTACTTCTTAACAAAGATTAATAAAAGATTAATATCCATAAATTGATAAAAAGTCTTCTTCGTAATATATTGGTATAAAATTAATTGTTTAACCAAAAGAAAAAGATATGAATAAGAGAATTGCAATTTTAGCGACAAATGGATTTGAAGAATCTGAATTAAAATCACCAAAAGAGGCGATGGAAAAAGAAGGTTTTACCGTTGAAATTATTAGTGAAGAAAGCGGCAAAATAAAAGGATGGGCAGATGGAAACTGGAGCAATGAATACGATGTTGACAAAACCCTTGATAACGTATCTGCATCAGATTATAACGCACTGGTTCTTCCAGGAGGAGTAATAAATCCTGATAAATTAAGACGAAATGAAAAGGCATTGAAATTTGTGCAAGATTTCTTTGAGCAGAAAAAACCCGTAGCCGCAATATGCCACGCTCCGCAATTATTGATTTCTGCACAAGTAGTTAAAGGAAGAAAAATGACTTCATTTAATTCTATAAAAGATGATTTAATTAACGCGGGCGCCAATTGGGTAGATGGAGAGGTTGTAGTAGATGAAGGTTTTGTAACAAGTAGAAATCCTGATGACTTATCGGCCTTCAATTCAAAATTGATTGAGGAAATTAAAGAAGGTAAGCACGAACATCAACACTCCTAAAATCTAGGTTTGAAATATTAAAACAAAAAAAGAGGCTCGAAAGCCTCTTTTTTTATGATAATGGTTTTTTTATTCCTCTTCGTCTGTTTTTTTCGTTTCTGGCATTTCACTAATTGGCTCATTGAAGTCAGCTTCTTCATAGTCATCTTCATCAAAATTTGCCATTGATGTTTCTAAACGAGAGCTTACTTTAACGAGATAAATAGTATCATCCGTTCGTACTTCAACAGCTTCAACTGTCTCATTTTTAGCATTTTTAAAAGTTACAACGTGGTCGTCATCATATCCGTCGGGATACTTTTCTACCAGTAAAGAAAGTATTTCTGGGGTTAACTTTCGATAATCTACAATTATGCGCTTCATTGGGTATTCAATCTTTTAATTTGTGGTTATAAAACTATTCAAAAATAGAAGAGATAAAAATATTTACAAGATTTTTTTTAGAAATTTTTATAATACGTAAAAGCGCTATAAATCAACTCGTTATCTACCTTGCAATTGGTTTTATGTTGCCCAATATCGTTCAATAGTACAAAGAGCACCTCTCCGTTACTGTTTTTCTTATCAAAAATCAGCAACTTTATAATTTCAGCAATGTCGTGCTGGGTAAATGTTTCCTTCGGAAAATACTTTAATATAGTCTCGGTTATTTCTTTCAGTCTTTCTTTTGGAAAGCCTATATTTTCTGCCGAAATATATGTGGCCAGAATTAAACCTACCGCTACGGCTTCTCCGTGAAGCAGTGCTTGTTTGTCGTGGTTTTCCAGAAAATAAGATTCTATTGCGTGACCTAGGGTATGGCCGTAATTTAATGTTTTCCTAATGTTTTTTTCAAATGGATCTTTGGTAACTATTTCCTTTTTTATTTCTACGGAATCCCAAATCAATTTTTCGAATTCAGTTTTGTTTTCAAAATCTACTTCTTTTATACGGTTCCAATATTCTTCACTATAAATTAGTCCGTGTTTTAACATTTCTGCAAGTCCAGAAATTTGCTCCTCGTATGGTAAAGTAATCAAGAATGTAGTGTCCAAAATAACCATTTCTGGTGGGTTTATAACACCTATTTGGTTTTTAAGGTGACCAAGGTCAACGCCGTTTTTGCCGCCCACAGAAGCATCCACCATCGCTAGTAGGGAAGTGGGAATATTTATAAAACGGAGTCCGCGTTTAAATGTTGATGCTACAAAACCGCCAAGATCGGTAACTACGCCACCGCCAAGGTTTATAATTATGCTATTACGGTCTGCACCTTTTTCAGAAAGCGTGTTCCAAACGTTTAAACATGTAGCAATATTTTTGTGCGCTTCGCCAATAGGAATCGTTATAATTTCAATGGGATTTTTAGCTGTATAATTTTTCAAAAAATGAGGCAAACATAGCTTCTCGGTATTCTGATCGACAATTAGGAAAACTTTAGCGTTTTCCTGTTCTTCAATATATGTTGTGAAAGCTTTCCAAGCTAGATTGTTGTAGTAAACTTGTCCTTTTTCCTTTAATTTAATTTCCATTAATTATTGATTTTTGTCGCATATTCAGAAGTCAAATCTAACTATATTTGTGCACTTTATAATAAATTTTATGATCTCAAATTCCCTATTCGATAATACTGAAACTGCTTTTCGTCTTAAGAGCGATTCTGAACTTGAAAGAGCCTATTTTCTATTTAAAATGATTTCCAAAGAACCTTTGGTGAAAATAGGAACAGCAGTTACAAAATTTGCACTAAACTTGAACCTTCCGGTGGAAGGACTTATCCGTGCAACGGTGTTCGACCATTTTTGCGGCGGCATAAGCGAAACTGATTGCATGTCTACAGTAGATAAGCTTTCTGATGTTGGTGTTAGTTCGGTTTTAGATTATTCGGTTGAAGGGAAGGAAGAAGATGCGCAATTTGATGCTACCGCCAGTAAAGTTATTGAGTTAACTAATTTTGCTGAAAATAAGAAGGCAATGCCTTTTTCGGTTTTTAAACCAACCGGTTTTGGCCGCTTTAAAATTTTACAAAAGGTAACAGAAAATGAACCATTAACAGCTGAAGAAAAGCTGCTGTGGGAAAAGCTGGAAGCACGTTACGACCGGGTGTCAAAAACAGCGCATGATTCTGGAATAAGTATTTTGATTGACGCAGAAGAGTCTTGGATGCAAGATGCCGCCGATGAGCTTTGCGAGCAAATGATGGAGAAATACAACAAAGAACGCGCTATTGTTTACAACACCTTGCAGTGCTATAGATGGGACCGTTTAGATTACCTTAAAAAGTTACATCAAAATGCAAAATTAAAAGGGTATAAGCTTGGTTTTAAAATTGTTCGTGGCGCTTATATGGAGAAGGAAAACGAGCGCGCTGCCGAAAATGGCTATAAAACTCCAATTTGTGAGAGCAAAAAAGCCACGGATGACAATTTCAATGAAGTTATGACGTATATAATGGACAACTTAGATGATATTGAGTTGTTTATCGGTACCCATAATGAGTTGAGCAATTACAAGGCAATGGAAATGATGGAAGAAAAAGGTATTTCAAAAAGCGATGAACGCATTTGGTTCGGACAACTTTTTGGAATGAGCGATCATATTACCTTTAATCTTGGCGAAGAAGGTTATAATGTGGCTAAATACATTCCCTTCGGACCTGTAAAAGATGTGATGCCTTATTTAATTCGCCGCGCTGAGGAAAATACTTCGGTAGCTGGGCAAACAAGTAGAGAACTTACACTTTTGAAAAAAGAACGAAAGCGAAGAAAATTATAGATTGCTAAAAAACTATTGCTTGCTAACTTTTGCGTTAAGCACAGTTGCAAGTTCTTCACAGTTCTCGATAGTTATCTTTAGGTTTTTTTCTGAAATTTCACCTTCAATTACATATTGCTTGCAAGAGTCTAGTTTTGTATTGCTTTCAGAAAAAAGCACATCGCCATCTCTTAAAAGTATTGAAACCGCCGAAGTATCCATCTGATTGTCTCTAAGTGTAAGCAGTGTTTTTTCGGAAAAAGCACGTTCTTTTAGGCGTATGTTTTTGAGCGTTCTAGATTCGGGACCGTATGCACAAGACGTTTTTTTTCCGCTAAGAATAAAAAATAAAAGTGCTATTCCTATACCAAAGCCACCAGAAAAATAAACTAATCTATAAGCTAATTTCATTTTTAAGAATTAGGGGATTTTTGTGAATTTGCAAAAATACAACATTCACCAACTTTTTGGATTGAAGTTGAAGTCTTTTATTCAATTCAAAATAGTTTTAAAAAATTATCAAGTTGATGTCGCTATATGGCATATCAAACCAATCTGCAACGGCCTTACTTGTTAAAATTCCGCGGTAAAAATACAAACCATTTTTTAAACCATTGTCAAAGCGGATGGCGTTTTCGAGTCCGCCGCCCTCTGCAATTTCTAAAATGTAGGGGGTGAATATGTTACTAATTGAAATAGACGCAGTTTTAGGATATCGAGCTGGTATATTTGGTACTCCGTAGTGAATTACGTCGTGTTTTATGCAAGTGGGATGATCGTGGCTAGTCATTTCGGTGGTTTCAAAACAACCGCCCATATCTACACAAACGTCAATAATTACAGCGCCTTTTTTCATGTTGCGCACCATTTCTTCAGTTACAATAATGGGGGCACGGTTATGTCCGCGTACTGCGCCAATTGCAACATCGCAACGGCGTAGTGCTTTCATCAGATTTTTGGGTTGCACTGTAGATGTGTATAAAATCCTTCCCACATTAGTTTGAATCGTTCTGAGCTTGGTAATGGAGCTGTCAAAAACTTTTACATTGGCGCCTAATCCTAAGGCCGATCTAACCGCAAATTCACCAACAGTGCCGGCACCAATTACAACAACTTCAATAGGAGGTACGCCACTTATATTTCCAAAAAGCAAACCGTTTCCTTTTTCTGCATTTACCATTAATTCTGCAGCAATTAGCACGGCTGCGGTACCTGCAAGTTCACTTAAGGCTTTAACGGCGGGGTAGCTATTATCTTCATCTTTTATGAATTCAAAAGCTAAGGCTGTTATTTTCTTTTTGGCGAGCGCTTCAAAATATGATTTCTGTCTCGTTTTTAATTGTAACGCTGAAATTAGTACAGTTTTTGGATTAATTAATTCCAATTCTTCCAGGGTGGGTGGTTCAACCTTTAAAACCATTGGGCATCCAAAAACCTTTTTTGTATCTGTGGTCATTTCGGCACCCGCTTCAGAATAATCATTATCTGAAAATCCAGCTTCTATACCGGCACCATTTTCTATAAGTACTCTGTGACCGTTATTTATTATTGCATTTACGGCATCTGGAGTTAAGCAAATTCGTTTTTCCTGAAAATAAGCTTCTTTAGGAATACCAATAAAGAGTTCTCCTTTTTCTCGGGAGATTTCAAGTGTTTCCTCCTGCGGAAGTAATTGTGCTCTTGTGAATGGTGATTTTGGTTTTGACATATTAATAACTTGGTGGTCTCAATTTACGGAATTATTATCAAAAATTTTAGAGCTGCTTAGCGGAAGAGATCTTTTATCTGTTGCCAAAAAGATTGTTTTTCCAAAAGGTCCTCCTCAAAGGTTTTTAAGTCGTTATGCCGCATCTGACTAAATAGCTTTGCTCTAATTAAATATACAAAGGGAATTACCACCATCATTATAGGGATGAGATAGTAAATTTCTACCTCATCAACATCCTCACTTTGTATTACAATATTAAATAATTGAAACACATACATTGCTAAAGGCACTAAAATAATCCAATGCCACCAATGCTTACATGTAAAAAACCAAAGTAATAATAATATTATAGGAATTAATTTACCAGTAATAAACCACGCATATTGATAAAATGAAGAGTATGGATATTGCGTAGATAATGAGAATAAAGGAGTTTCCCAAACTAGAGAATCTAGAGGGAAACTTTCATAGGCATAATAAATAAAAGGAGTACAGGCCATTATTAAAACAATGGCCCCTCCTTGTATAAGACTTTTTTTATCCGGCTGGTGGAACTTTAACTGTCGACGGGTCGATTTGTTGGGGGGTTTGTTCATCCTGAATTCCTTCTGGGGTGCAAGAAGCAAATAATCCTGTCGCAAATATTGCAGCTACAATAATAATCTTTAAGTTTTTCATAATAGTATGTTTTTGTGAGGTTAATAAGGGTCAAACTTACACTCAAAATATTTAAACTTACTAATTATGTTAATTGTATATTTACAGGTTATAATGCGTTGAACTCCTATAAAATACGATTAAAAGCAATATTTATTATTGATAATGTAACAATAGTTAATGTTGAAATCAATATTGTTTATCTGCAATTTTCTTAGACTTTTACTTTGCTAGGTTTTTTTAGGTTAATAAATAGGTTTTATATTATAGCTGTTTGTTCCGCTTTGTACGGAGCAAGTAGCTACATTTTGTATGCCTTCCTTGCAAGCTATTCAGTAAAGAATAAAAAATAAGGGAGCACCAAGGTACATATAAAAAAATTGAAAATTAACAAATGCCTGCCAGAGGACTGCAGTTTAGAAAAGATCTTTGAGCTGACCCCAAAAAGACTTTTTCTGGCCCAGTTCTTCCTCGAAGCTTTTCAAGTCCTTACCCATTAAATTGTTGGATAGCTGAGCTTTTATAAGATAAACTAAAGGAACTATTATAAGCATGATAGGGAAGAGCCACCATATTTCCACTTCATCGGTAATACGCACATCATCGTTGATGACACTGAATAATTGAAAAGCAAACATACCAATGGGAATTAGTATTACGTGGTACCACCAATGCTTACAAGTTATAAACCAAATAATTAAAAGTAGGAGCGGAACAAATTTACCCATCATAGTCCATACCGAAACATAAACTTCTTGGTACCAATTAGCTTCGTATGTAAACAAAAAAGTTTCCCACGATTTTGTTTGTGGGAAACTTTCATATGAATAAAAAATATAAGGTGATGCTGCTATTATAAGCGCAATAATACTACCCGTTACTAGGTACGATGATTTTGCTTTTTTCGATTTGTTGGGGGGTTTGTTCATCTTGGATGCTTTCTGGGGTACAAGAAGCAAATGTTCCTAATGAAAAAATTGTTGCGATTAATAAATACTTTAGAGTTTTCATAATATATAGTTTTTGTGAGGTTAATAACACTTCAAACCTACTATGAAAAAAAGAAATATTATTAATTATTTTTAATATATATTTATAAATTTTTTAAAATAGAAATCCTGCTTAAAAATTATTGCGATTTGGGGCAAGCAATTAAAAAGTAATTTATAGTTTTATATTTTTCGCTTCAATTTTATTTCACTGGCTTAATTTTTAAGGTTCTACTTCCGTTAGTGTTTATTTTAATATACAAGTTAGTGGCATCTTCAGGCAAAAGGGATTCAATTTTTTCTGGCCATTCAATCAAAACATAATTTCCACTGTATAAGTAATCTTCTAGACCGATGTCGTAGGCTTCGGTTATATTATTTATTCTATAGAAATCAAAGTGATATACTGGGCCTTCTTTGCCATCGTATTCATTTACAATCGAAAATGAAGGACTACTTGATGGCTGTAAAACTCCAAGTTGCTTAACTATTTCTTTTATCAACGTTGTTTTTCCAACTCCCATTTCACCATAAAATAAAAATATTTTGGAGGCTGAATGTTCTAAAAGGCTGGTTACAACGCCATTAATTTCGTCTTCGGTATAAGTTAATTCCATAATAATAGGAATGCGAAGATAGATAATTATCAACAATTACTGAAATTATCTAATAAATCCACAAAATGAACACTATAAGTCTTTTAAAAATAATTACTTAGGTATAAAAACGGAAAACGGAATTACCATTTCTTCTAAGGATACCCCACCGTGTTGATAAGTATTGCGGTAATAACTTACGTAATGGTTGTAATTATTAGGGTACGCGAAAAAGTAATCGCTTTTCGCAAAAATAAATGAACTGCTCATGTTAATTGTTGGTAACTGGATAGACTTTGGATCCTTTGCCGCCAAAACTTCTTTGTCCTCATAGGTTAAACTCTTACCTGTTTTATAACGAAGGTTAAGACTTGTATTCTTATCACCAATAACCTTTGACGGGTTTTTTACATTGATGGTTCCGTGATCTGTAGTTATTATTAATTTGAAGCCCAAACGTGCAGCTTGCTGAATAATTTCTAGCAGTGGCGAATTTTTAAACCAACTTTGAGTAAGAGATCGGTATGATTTATCGTTGGATGCTAATTCTTTAATAACCTCCATTTCAGTTTTGGAGTGAGAAAGCATATCTACAAAGTTGTAAACCACAACGGTTAAATCTTCATCTTTATGGCTTTTGAAATTTTCCACAAGTTTTTTACCCTGCTTTAAACTAGATATTTTGTGATAACTCCAGTTAAGCTTCATTCCAAGTCGCTTTAATTGTGCTTCAAAAAATTCTTGCTCTTTCATGTTTTTTCCGCCATCCTCGGTGTCATTCAACCAAAGATCCGGATGCAATTTTTCCATATCGCTCGGCATTAGACCAGAGAAAATTGCGTTTCGAGCATATTGTGTTGCTGTAGGCAGAATACTACAGAAAAGTTCTTCTTGAGTTTTTTTATAAATATTTGCAACCGTAGGTTCAAAAGCCTTCCATTGATCAAATCTTAAGTTGTCTACCACAACCAGTAGGGTTGGGGTGCCTTGTTTTAACTGTGGCTGAATCTTTTCTTTAAAGAGCGTGTGCGACATTATAGGCGCCTCGCTTGGATCTTCAAACCAACTTGGATAATTCTTATCAATAAACTTGCAAAACTGACTGTTAGCCTCTGTTTTTTGGGATTCCAGAATTTCGAACATTCCAGAATCTTCAATATCTTCCAGCTCTAATTCCCAATAAACCAATTTTGTGTAAAGGTCTTTCCATTCCTCAAAACTGTTTACCATGGAAAGATCCATCGCTATTTTTCTAAATTCTTGTTGATAATTGGAAGTTGTTTTCTCTGAAATCAATCTGCTGTGGTCCAAATTCTTTTTTAAACTCAACAGTATTTGATGCGGGTTTACAGGCTTTATTAGGTAATCTGCTATTTTTGAACCAATAGCTTCTTCCATTATATATTCCTCTTCACTTTTGGTAATCATAACCACTGGAATAGATGCTTGTAGCTCCTTTATTTCAGCAAGTGTCTCCAATCCGGTTAGTCCGGGCATATTTTCATCTAAAAAAACAATATCGAAATTCTCCTTCTTTATTTCTTCCAAAGCTTCCGAACCACTCTGTGCTGTAGTTACTTTATAATTTCTACTTTCAAGAAAAAGAATGTGTGGTTTAAGCAAATCAATTTCATCATCTACCCATAGTACTTTTATGTCGCTCATATATGTATATTTGTTGCTATACTCCGAAACTTTAGTGTTGGAGTATCGTTAATTTTTATTTTATAAATAATTCTGCACTGTTGCGAGGAATTCTCTTCAAAATTAAACCTGAATTATTCGAAACAATTTTTGAAGCTACTAATTTAAAGTTAAAGTTTGAAAACCCTTCCTAAGCACAAGATTATAAACGATCCTATCTATGGTTTTATTACCATACCCAGCAAACTGGTTTTTGATTTGATGGAGCATAAATACTTCCAAAGGCTGCGTCGTATTTCGCAAATGGGCTTTTCGTACATCGTTTATCCGGGCGCACATCACACTCGTTTTCATCATGCATTGGGCGCAATGTTCTTAATGCAAAAGGCTGTGCAGGTGCTTCAATATAAAGGTGTTGAGATTTCTAATGAAGAAGAAGAAGCGCTTTATGTTGCTATATTATTGCACGATATTGGCCACGGTCCGTTTTCGCATGCTATGGAAAATAGCATCGTAGAAAATATAAGTCACGAGCAAATTTCACTGCTTTTTATGGAGGCTTTAAACCAGAAGTTTAACAAGCAATTAACGCTTGCAATAAAACTATTTAAGGACGAACTGCCACGTAAATTTCTACATCAGTTAGTTTCAGGACAGTTGGATATGGACCGATTAGATTACCTAAAACGCGACAGTTTTTACACTGGCGTGCCAGAAGGCACCGTTAACGCGCAGCGTCTAATTGCAATGCTGAATGTAAAAAATGATAAACTTGTAGTAGAGGAGAAAGGCATTTATTCCGTTGAAAATTTTCTAGTTGCCCGCCGATTAATGTATTGGCAAGTGTATCTTCACAAAACAGGTATTGTTGCAGAGCAACTTTTGGTTCGTGTTTTAAAACGCGCAAAGCAACTTTCTGCGCAGGGAGTGGATCTGCCTGCAAGTAATGCGTTAAAGTTTTTTCTGAATAATACTATTAGTTTAAATGATTTTAGTGAAGAAGTACTCGATACCTTTTCAAAATTAGACGATTACGATATAATTTCAGCAATGAAAATATGGGTTGGCAGCGATGATTTTGTTTTAAAAAATCTTTCAAAAATGCTTCTCAACAGAGATTTGTTGAAGGTAAAAGTAAAATCGCAACCTTTTCCAATTCAGAAAGTAAACGAAAAACGCAAGCAGGTAATGGAGACTTTTAATATTTCAGAAGAAGAGGCATCTTTCTTCGTATTTACTGGAAAGCTTGAAAACCAGGCTTACAGTATGGAAAAAGACACTATAAATTTATTAAAGAAAAACGGTAAAATTATAGAGGTTGCAAGAGCGAGCGATCAGCTTAATTTGGAGGCACTTTCCAAATCTGTAGTTAAATACTATATGTGCTATCCAAAAAACAATATAGATAGCTATCGAGGCTAAATCCTTTTTTTCTATTTTTGCAGGAATGAAAATTAACGACCCAAAATTAATTCATTTTAAAAACACTATTTTGCGGTCGCAATTAATATGTCCATCAGTTATTATAAACCAAACCGCTCAATGATATTTACAGCAGCCCAAATAGCAGGAATCCTGAATGGCACCGTAGATGGCGATGAAGGCGCAGAGGTTTCACAACTTGCAAAAATAGAAGAGGGCAGTAAAGGGACACTAACATTTTTGTCCAACCCTAAATATACCCCATACATATATTCCACTCAGGCTTCAATTACCATTGTTAATAAGGATTTTGTCGCAGAGCACGATTTTGAAACTACTTTAATACGAGTAGATAATGCGTATAACGCGTTTTCACAACTCTTGGAATATTACAATCAAGTAAAAATGAATAAAACTGGAATTGAACAACCGGTTTTTGTTTCTGAAAGTGCCAAGTACGGTGAAAATATGTATTTAGGCGCTTTTTCATATATAGGCGAAAATGTAATAATTGGCGATAATGTGAAGATTTATCCAAGCGTTTATATAGGCGATAATGTTACTATTGGCGACGATACCATTCTTTTTACTGGAGCCAAAATATATTCCGAAACAATAATTGGAAAATCTTGTGTTATAAACAGCGGTGTTGTAATTGGCGCCGATGGTTTTGGTTTTACGCCTAATGAAAGAGGTGAGTATAATAAAGTACCGCAAATTGGTAATGTAATTATTGAAGATAATGTAGATGTAGGTCCAGGCACTACTATAGATCGTGCTACTTTGGGCTCAACTGTAATAAAAAGAGGTGTGAAATTGGATAATCAAATTCAGATTGCCCATAATGTTATAATTGGTGAAAACACAGTTATTGCTGCGCAAACAGGAGTTGCTGGTTCAACTAAAATTGGAAAAAACTGTATGATTGGCGGACAAGTAGGGATTGCTGGTCATATTGTAATTGGCGATAATGTAAAAATACAAGCACAAAGTGGAATAGGAAGAAGCGTGAAAGACAATGAAACACTTCAAGGTTCCCCCGCTTTAAGTTATAGTGATTTTAATAAAAGTTATGTATATTTTAAAAACCTGCCCAAAATAATGGAAAGGTTCAATGTAGTTGAAAAAAAGCTAGATAATGAATGAATGTTTGGTAAAACAGCGCACCATTGGTAAGGAAATTTCCCTTACAGGAGTAGGCTTGCATACGGGCAAAGAGGTTACAATAACCTTCAAGCCAGCCCCAGAAAATCACGGATATAAATTTGTGAGAATCGATTTAGAAGGAAGCCCAGTAATTGAGGCAGACGCCAACTATGTGGTAAATACCCAACGCGGTACAAACCTAGAAAAACAAGGAGTTAAAATACAAACTTCTGAACACGTGCTCGCAGCATTAGTAGGTCTCGAAGTAGATAATTGTATAATGGAGCTCAATGCTTCCGAACCACCAATAATGGATGGCTCTTCAAAGTTTTTTGTTGAAGCCATAGAAACTGCTGGTCTAGTTACGCAAAATGCAGATAGAGTAGAATATGTTGTAAAAGAAGTTATTTCGTATTTAGACGAAGAAACTGGAAGTGAAATAATAGTAATGCCTTCAGATGAATACCAAGTTACTACTATGGTCGACTTCGGCACCAAGGTTTTAGGCACTCAGAATGCTTCGCTAAAACATATTTCAGATTTTAAAGATGAAATTGCAAACGCGAGAACCTTTAGCTTTCTTCATGAAATTGAAATGTTATTGGAGCATGGCCTAATAAAAGGCGGTGATTTAAATAACGCTATAGTTTACGTAGATAAAGAACTTTCCCAAAGCACAATGGAAAAGCTTAGCACAGCTTTCGGAAAAGATTCTATTTCAGTTAAACCAAATGGAATTTTAGATAATTTAACGCTTCATTATCCAAACGAAGCCGCAAGGCATAAGCTTTTGGACGTAATTGGCGATTTGGCTTTGGTGGGAACACGCATTCGCGGAAAAGTAATTGCGAACAAACCAGGACATTTCGTAAATACCCAGTTTGCTAAAAAACTGTCGAAGATTATTAAAATGGAAGCGCGGAATAACATTCCCACTTTCGATATTAATAAACCGCCAGTTAAAGATGTAAATCAGATAATGGCAATGCTTCCGCATAGGCCTCCGTTTTTGTTGGTAGACAAGATTATGGAAATGACTGAAAATAGTGTCGTAGGACTTAAAAACGTTACGATGAACGAACCGTTTTTCGTTGGTCATTTTCCTGGAGCACCAGTAATGCCCGGCGTTTTAATAGTTGAAGCAATGGCGCAAACAGGTGGTATTCTTGCATTGAGTACCGTTCCCGATCCTGAAAATTACTTGACGTACTTTATGAAAATAAACAACGTTAAGTTCAAGCAACAAGTAAATCCAGGGGATACCCTTATTTTTAAACTGGAATTAATGTCACCCATCCGTCGCGGAATCGTTCATATGAGCGGTAATGCATATGCAAACGGTAAACTGGTAACAGAAGCCGAATTGATGGCCCAGATGGTAAAAACAAAAAACTTATAATTCAATAGCTTGCGTGTTAAGATCAGTATAAAAATATAAGCTGATTACGCAAAATCATTTACCTATTAGAAACAATAAACAAGAGAAATGAACCAACCACTTGCATACGTCCATCCGGGCGCTAAAATAGCTAAAAATGTTGTGATTGAGCCTTTTACAACCATTCACAACAATGTTGTTATTGGAGAAGGAACTTGGATAGGCAGCAATGTAACCATCATGGAAGGTGCTCGCATCGGTAAAAATTGTAATATTTTTCCGGGAGCCGTGATTTCTGCAATTCCGCAGGATCTGAAATTTAAAGATGAAGACACCACAGCCGAAATTGGCGACGGAACAACCATTCGAGAATATGTAACTATAAATCGAGGAACCGTTGACCGTGGAAAAACCGTTATTGGAAAAAATTGTTGGATTATGGCTTATTGCCATATTGCCCACGATTGTATAGTTGGCGATAATTGCATCTTTAGCAATAACAGTACGCTGGCTGGACACGTAACCGTTGGTGACTACGTAATTTTGGCAGGGATGACCGCTGTACACCAATTTTGTATGATTGGAAATCACGCGTTCGTTACTGGAGGTTCCTTGGTAAGAAAAGACGTTCCTCCATTTGTAAAGGCCGCTCGCGAGCCGCTTAGCTATGTTGGAATTAACTCTATTGGCCTAAGAAGAAGAGGTTTTACTTCACTTAAAATTAGCGAGGTACAGAATATTTACAGATTACTGTATCAAAAAAATTACAATACCACACAAGCAACGGAAATCATTGAGGCTGAAATGGAAGCTACTCCGGAACGCGATGAAATCCTTCAGTTTATCAAAAATTCCAAAAGAGGAATTATGAAAGGCTATTTCAATTCAAATTAAGTTTAAATTTTTAATGGTTGATTGAAAAACAATTAACAGATAACTTTTAACATATACCCGCCTGCGGGCAATACTATGGCAACATCATCAGATATTAGAAAAGGACTTTGTATCCGCTATAACAACGACATTTATAAAATTACTGAATTCCTTCACGTAAAACCTGGGAAGGGACCTGCATTTGTACGTACCAAAATGAAAAGCGTAACCACGGGTAAAACTCTGGACAATACTTTTTCAGCGGGGCATAAAATTGACGATGTCCGTGTAGAAACTCACAAATTTCAATATTTATACAATGAAGGCGAAATGTATCATTTTATGAATACTGAGGATTATGCTCAAATTCAGCTAATGAAGGATATTCTTGACACTCCTGAATTGATGAAAGAAGGTGAAGTAGTAACCGTACTTATCAATACTGAAGACAATGCGCCACTTTCTGTTGAAATGCCGGCTCACGTTGTTTTGGAAGTTACTTCAACTGAACCAGGCGTAAAAGGAAACACAGCTACAAACGCTACAAAGCCCGCAATTGTTGAAACTGGAGCAGAGATTAATGTTCCTCTTTTCATCAATGAAGGGGATAAAATTAGAATTGACACCGAAAAAGGTCAGTATCAGGAACGTATGAAAGAATAGTAATTGCTTAGCCGTTTTCGGTAAGTTACTATTTTAAATTATTCAGTATTCAATAAACATTAAACATTCATTTTGAAATTCTCAACTCCCCAGACTCTTGAAAATATAGCTGTCATAATCGGATCCGATTACGTTGGGGAGCCTAGTTTCCCTATTTTCGGGATGAACGAAATACACGTTGTTCAGCCGGGAGATATTGTGTTTGTTGACCATCCTAAATATTACGATAAAGCGCTAGAGTCGCAAGCAACCGTAATACTTATCAATAAAAAAGTTGATTGCCCCGTGGGGAAAGCATTATTGATTTCTGAAGATCCCTTTCGCGATTTCAATAAACTAATACAGTACTTTAAACCTTTTCAAAGTGCTAATAGCTCAATTTCTGAGTCTGCAGAAATAGGCGAAGGCACCATTATTCAGCCCAATGTTTTTGTGGGTAATAATGTGAAAATTGGCAGGAATTGTTTAATCTATTCAAACGTTTGCATTTACGATAATACGGTAATCGGCAATAACGTAACTATTCACGCTGGTACCGTTTTGGGTGGCGACGCTTTTTACTATAAAAATCGCCCTGAAAAATTTGATAAACTTTTAAGTGGTGGCAATGTTGTTATAGAAGACAATGTTGATCTTGGAGCGCTATGCACTATAGATAAAGGCGTAACAGCTTCAACTACTATTAAAGAAGGTTCAAAGTTAGATAATCAAGTTCAAGTTGGGCACGATACCGTAATCGGCAAAAGATGCTTAATTGCTTCACAAGTAGGTATTGCAGGCTGCGTAATTATTGAAGATTTTGTAACTATTTGGGGACAAGTGGGAATAACCAGCGGTATCACCATCGGTGAAAAAGCTGTTATTTCGGCACAAAGCGGGGTGAGCAAATCACTTCCTGGGCATAAGTCTTATTTCGGATCGCCCGCAGATGAATTTAGAAAAAAATACAAGGAAATAGCTTCAATCAAGCTTATTCCAGAAATTATAGAAAAATTGGATAAATTATCATGAGTAGAACAGCAAAAGAAGTAGTTAGAGACTTTTACAGGTCTGATATTTTAAGAGACGAAACAGTATTGGAGCGTTTTTTCCATCCTGAATTGGTTCTTATCTGGAATAGTGCTAATGGTCTTAACATTATGTATTATGATGATATTGTAAAATTCTTTGATGAAGTGCGTCGCAACTACAATGATTTAAGAGTTGAGATAAGCCATATCCTTGAAGATGATAACAATGTTACTGTTCGGTATAAATACTATATCCGCACAATGGAAAATGAAGATGAAGAATTGGGTATAGCCCATTTTATTGCAATCTGGGAAGTTAAAGACGATAAAATCTACAGAGGTTATCAAGTTAGCCAGCCGGTTACTGATAATGACGATACAAACGAAAGCTATCACAGAGTTAAAGTGTAATATCTTTTAAAACCCTTGTCAAAAGCTGTATCTTTGCGGCAATTCTAAAGAAAAAATAATTGCATTCCTTTTGAATAATAAATATAAATAATCAATAGAAAATACTTAAAAATGAGCGTTTTAGTAAATAAAAATTCAAAAATAATTGTTCAAGGCTTCACAGGAAGTGAAGGTACTTTTCACGCCGAACAAATGATTGAGTACGGAACTAATGTAGTAGGAGGGGTTACTCCCGGAAAAGGTGGACAAAAACATCTTGACAGACCCGTTTTCAACACGGTTTCTGAAGCAGTGAAAGAAACAGGCGCAGATACCAGTATTATTTTTGTGCCACCAGCATTTGCTGCAGACGCAATCATGGAAGCTGCAGACGCAGGTATAAAAGTAATTATCACAATTACCGAAGGTATTCCAGTAAAGGATATGATTATCGCTTCGGATTATATAAAAGACAGAGATTGCCGTCTTATTGGCCCTAACTGTCCAGGAGTTATTACTCCGGGTGAAGCTAAGGTTGGTATTATGCCAGGTTTCGTTTTCAAAAAAGGAACTGTAGGGATTGTTTCAAAATCTGGAACACTTACTTATGAAGCAGCAGATCAAGTTGTAAAACAAGGTCTTGGTATTACTACTGCAATTGGTATTGGTGGAGATCCAATTATTGGAACTTCAACAAAAGAAGCATTAGAAATGTTGATTATGGATCCAGAAAGTGAAGCTGTAGTTATGATTGGCGAAATTGGTGGTCAATTAGAAATTGATGCTGCTAACTGGTACAAAAATAGCGGTATCAAAAAACCAGTAATTGGTTTTATCGCTGGTGAAACTGCACCTGCAGGCCGTACAATGGGTCACGCTGGCGCAATTGTTGGCGGAAGCGAAGACACAGCACAAGCAAAGAAAAAAGTAATGCGCGAGTGCGGTATTCACGTTGTTGAATCTCCAGCTGAAATTGGAAAGAAAGTAAAAGAAATATTGGGATAAGCCTTAACTAATATACAAAAAAAGCTCTGTGAAATTCACAGGGCTTTTTTTATGGAGAACCCGCAACCTTTTGTTATATTTGAATCGCCGCCTTTTTTGCGGTTTTCCTGCAAGGTGTCCCCCGCTTTTTTGCGGGGTACCTTGTAGGTATTTAAATTTGACCAATTAAAAAATTGACTTTAATATGAAATTATTAGAAGGAAAAACAGCAATCATCACCGGCGGAAGCCGCGGAATAGGAAAAGGAATTGTTGAAATATTTGCACAACACGGCGCTAATGTAGCTTTTACATATAGCTCTTCGGCGGAAGCTGCAAACGCTTTGGCGGACGAAGTTTCAAAAACAGGCGTAAAAGCAAAAGCATATAAAAGTGACGCAGCTTCTTTTGACGAATCACAAAAATTAGCGGAGGAAGTTATGAAAGACTTCGGAAGTATTGATATTCTCGTAAACAACGCCGGAATAACTAAAGACAATCTGTTGATGCGTATTTCCGAAGACGATTTCGACAAAGTAATAGAGGTAAACCTCAAGTCGGTTTTCAATATGACCAAGGCAGTGCAGCGTACCATGCTTAAGCAACGCAAAGGCTCAATAATTAATATGAGTTCTATTGTGGGCGTAACAGGCAACGCAGGACAAACCAATTATGCAGCTTCAAAGGCTGGTATTATTGGTTTTTCAAAATCGGTGGCTTTAGAATTAGGCTCACGAAACATTCGTTGCAACGTAATTGCACCCGGATTTATCGAAACTGAAATGACAGGTAAACTAGACCAAGATACTGTACAAAGCTGGCGTGACGGTATTCCGTTAAAACGCGGCGGAACTCCCGAAGATATTGCAAACGCTTGTGTTTTCCTTGCTAGCGATTTATCTGCTTATGTTACAGGGCAAGTGTTGCACGTTGATGGAGGAATGCATACTTAAAAAGTGTTCAGTGATCAGTGTTCAGTAACAGTATGCAGTAATGTGAAATTGTACTGAATTAAACCTGCAACCTAAACCAACCACAAATCATAACCTTATAATTGACTACAGAAACCATTCTTTATGTAATTCTCGCCGGAGTACTATCAGCTGCTCTGGCGGTTTTTATGTATGGCTATAGGTCTAAACAAAAAGGCTCTCTACAATGGATTTTGGGTGGATTGCGATTTGTAACGATATTTTCTATTCTGCTTTTACTTATCAATCCAAAATTTAAAAGCGAAACTTATACCATTGAAAAGCCGAAACTGCCTGTTTTAATTGACAATTCAGCCTCAATAGGGGAGTTGAACGAAACAGAAAATGTTTCCCAATTACTTCAAAAACTAAAAGCGAATAGTGAGCTAAACGATAAATTTGATGTTTCATATTATTCCTTCGGAAGTGATTTCCGCGAAAGCGATTCCCTTCCTTTTAATGAAAAGAACACCAATATTTCCAAAGCGCTTTCTTCCGTAAACGAACTTTTCAAAAGTCAAACTGCGCCAACAATTTTAATTACCGATGGTAACCAAACCCTTGGCTCAGATTACGAATTTTCTTCAGCAAATTTCAAAAATGAAATCTACCCAGTAATTCTGGGGGATTCAATAAAATACACCGACCTAAAAATTGAGCAGTTAAACACCAATAGGTACGCTTTTCTAAAAAACCAATTTCCTGTTGAAGTTATTTTAAATTATAGCGGCACAAACCCCGTAAACTCTGAATTTGTCGTTACTCAAGGTGCAGCAACTGTTTACCGAACAAATGTTTCATTTTCTGAAAATGAATCTTCAAAAACTTTAAATTTTACGCTTTCGGCAAATTCCGTCGGACTTCAAAAGTATACCGCGCAAATACTTCCGCTCGCGGATGAAAAAAACAAAACAAACAATAGTAAGCAGTTCGCCGTTGAAGTAATAGATCAGGCAACAAATGTGTTGGTAGTTAGCAAAATTAGCCACCCAGATTTGGGCGCCCTTAAAAAAGCGATAATCACAAACGAACGACGCACCATTACTTTTAAAAGTCCTGCGGAAGCTGCCAGCCTTTTAAACGATTTTCAACTTGTAATTCTGTATCAGCCCGACAGAAGTTTTGCTTCGGTTTTTGCAGAAATCGAAAAGGCCAATAAAAACACTTGGATAATTTCAGGATTGCATACAGATTGGTATTTTGTGAACGGGGCACAAGATAATTTCAACAAAGAAGCTTCCAATCAAAGCGACGATATTCAAGCTGAATTGAATAGTAATTACGGCACTTTTGCGGTAGAAGATATTGGTTTTAATAATTTCCCGCCACTGCATACGGAATTTGGCGCCTTGACTATTACTGTTCCCAACGAAATTATGCTGGAACAGACCGTAAGTGGCATTGCGAATGGCAATCCGCTGCTTGCTACCATGGAAATAAACGGCAAACGAGACGCAATCTGGGATGGTGAAGGCTTTTGGCGATGGCGAGCCCGTAGTTTTCTGGAAACAGAAAGCTTCCAAAGTTTCGACGATTTTATAGGAAATCTTGTTCAGTATTTAGCTTCAAATAAACGCCGAAGTAGGCTGGAGGTTTCTTCGGAAACATTCTATTACAATAACAATCCAATAAAAATTTCCGCCCAGTATTTCGACAAAAATTATGTTTTCGACAATCGCGCTTCGCTAAACATTACAGTAAAAAATACGGAAACCGATAAGCAAACAGTTTTTCCTATGCTTTTGCGAAACAATTATTACGAAGTAGACTTAAACAATCTTCCGGCAGGGGAATATAATTACACGGTTTCAGTTTTAAATGAAGCTGTTTCAAGCAGTGGTAATTTCACTATTTTGGAATTTAATGTGGAACAACAATTCCTTAACGCCGATGTATCGAAGCTTCGCAGACTTGCAAAAAATACAGACGGAATAGCTTATTTTTCAACACAAAGCGATTCATTAATTAATGCATTAGTTACAAATACTAACTACCAAAACGTTGAAAGAAGCGAACAAAAAGTAGTACCTTTGCTGGATTGGAAATATCTCCTCTTGCTTATCGTTCTTGCCCTCGCTGCAGAATGGTTTATCAGAAAATATAACGGACTCATCTAATAATTAATTAATAGAAAAAGTATACAATGGAAAAATTACCCAAACTCACAATACCCGTAATCGTAGGAGTTATTTTGCTGATTATTTTAGTAGCAAAATCTTCTGTAACTATTAGCTCTGGACACGCCGGAGTGCTTTATGAAACTTTTGGCAACGGTGTGGTAACTGACGAACCACCACTAGGCGAAGGTTTTCATATTATCGCTCCTTGGAACAGAGTTACAGTTTACGAAGTACGTCAACAGGAACTAAGCGAGAAGATGCAAGTGCTATCTTCTAACGGACTTGAAATAAAGCTTGATGCCTCTGCTTGGTATCAGCCAATTGCGACTGATGTTGCAAAACTTCACCAAGAGAAAGGTGAAAACTATTTACAGCGTGTTATTCAACCCGCAATACGTAGTGCCGCAAGAAGCGTTGTTGGGCGTTATACGCCAGAACAACTTTATTCTACTAAGCGTGATGCTATACAAACAGAGATTTTTGAGGAAACGAAAAAAATCTTGGACAAACAATATATTCAGTTGAATGAAATATTGGTTCGCGATGTAACATTGCCGGCAGCCATTAAGGACGCTATCGAACGCAAACTCCGCCAAGAGCAGGAATCATTGGAATATGAATTCCGATTGGAAAAAGCTACTAAAGAAGCGCAGAAAGTGCGAATTGAAGCCCAAGGTAAAGCAGATGCGAATGCTATTTTGAGCGCGTCTCTTACAGATAAAGTGCTACAGGATAAAGGTATTGATGCAACGTTAGAGCTATCAAAATCACCCAATTCTAAAGTAATCGTAATTGGTTCAGGCGACAGCGGAATGCCCCTAATTTTAGGGAATAACTAACCCCACTGTCTGGTCGAGCGCAGGCGAGACCCACTATATATAATTTTAAAACCCTCCTTGATGGAGGGTTTTTTTATGGGAAATATTTTGTTGGGTTTAAAATGGTTTTTATACGTCGCCGCTTTA
Organism: Aequorivita sp. IT1183; assembly: GCF_058068265.1. Lineage (NCBI taxonomy): Bacteria > Pseudomonadati > Bacteroidota > Flavobacteriia > Flavobacteriales > Flavobacteriaceae > Aequorivita > Aequorivita sp. IT1183. The sequence continues at coordinate 68,144 of NZ_JBYRHS010000007.1, forward strand.
AACCTTCCTATTATTTGATTATTGTTTTCTTTTTCTATATTTGAGATTAATTGATGTGGAAAAGCGCGGAGTGAATTGGCGTATATATACATGTTGCCCACAATTTGAAAAAACTACTAACCATAACATTTTTAACCCTGATTTTATCTTCTTGCGGGAATTTGGAAGTAGATAAACTGATTGCAGAATTTGAGGCAAAAGAAAATTATCGGATTTGGACAACGGAAAAATCCTTGACAAAAAAAGATTCTGTTTATCGTGAGCGAAAATCATTTAAAAGTTACGATTCGAAAAACCGATTAATTAATTATAATAACATTCAGTTTTACATCTACTACTATAACGAAAATCGGATTGAAAAAACCGAATCAATCGATAAAAGTAGAAATGGAACAGCCAAACTCAACACACAAAATTATATATACGATAGAAATGGCTTATTAAAATACATCATTGAGAAACGTGAAAAAATAGACACACTTCAATCATATAAATATAATTCGGAAAAAAATCTAATTGAAACTAAAACTAACTTTAGAACTATCACACAAGAATTTGAAAACGGAATCATTAAAAAGAGAATGGTTGCGGAACGAAATACGGAACCTAAAATCTCTGAATTTCAATACGATTCTATAAATCGACCAATAATTGAAAATTGGGTTTTTAGTGGAAATCATAGAATGAAAACAAAGTTTGAGTATAACGACAAAGGCAAACTCTATATAAAAATAGACAGTTCTTTAAACCAAGGAACAAACCCAAACGAATTTGTTGAGTTTATGAACGAATATAAATATGATAAAAATGATTCGATTGTTGAGATAATAGAACTAGGAAGAATATTGAGCGAATCTGATTTTAAAGTGCGTGGAAAGATAATTTTTGAAAGAGAGAGCGAATAAAAACTGTGGCAACATGGTGTATAAGCTATGGCTTGGTCGATCTTTACATGGAAAATCCTTCGGATTTTCCAAAGCCAGTTCTTATTTGTAGAGGTTCTTGCCGAGAAACCTTACAGCGCATATACATCTAAATTAGGAAATAACAAGAAAAATTGAGATTAGAACAAGATCATAGAGGAGAGAAAAGAATATTTCTCATTCAAGAAAATGGATTAAAGATTTCTGAGCATAGTTCATTTGGAAATAGCAATCGAATTATTCCATTTGAAAATATAACGAATGAGTTCGTTGCATTAAAGTTTAATCCCATTCATTATTTATTAATTATTGTTCTTTTTGTTTTAATAATATTTTCTTTTTTAGTTCTAAAAATATACGACATAGAAAGCTTGGAAAAAATATACGGAGCAATACTAATATTTCTTTTTGGTGGAGCTTTTGGAGTTTTTAATTTCAAAATGGCATCTACCGTTCTAAGGTGTACCGACTATGAAGGAATTGAATTTTATAAAAATGATCCTTCAAAAAAAGAAATGGATTCATTTATTCAAGAATTATTCAAACGAAGGAATAAATACTTAGCAAAAAGATTTGAAAAAGTGAATCCGAATTTGAATTATGAATTTCAGTATGCAATGTTTTATCACTTACACTCATTGGAAATAATTAACGTTGACAAATTTGATAAGCTGATTTCTGAGCTTGACAGAGTATTTGTTGAGCATAGCATACCATTTAGTGAAAATTAATCCTGCGTATTAAGTAGAACTGATATAAAACAATTTAAAGCCTTTTGACCTTACAACTGCGTCTTCTGAAACGATTTTATAATCACTAATCCGCAAATAACAGCTACAGCCGTTAATATAGACGCCAAAATATTGTTGCTGTAAATAAAATTTCCGATGGCAAACAAAGAGCAATAAACACCAACTACACCAGCAAAGAACCCGAGAATCTTCATTCCAAAACCTTTAAACTTAGATTCATTTCCAAAGATCAGGCTATTAAAACTGTTCAGCGTTTCTGCTTTTGACGGTTTAGTCATTAATGTTACAAGTACCCACCCAATTGTAGTTACCACAACTCCCACAACCAATTGCCAGTGACCAGCCATTTCTACCATTGGTGTATCCATTTTTCCATTTATAAAGAAGAAGGCAGCAATTACAAAAGAAATTAACATCGCAGCAATTTCACTGTATGGGTTTATTCTGCTCCAAAACCAGCGTAGAATAAAGAGTAAGCCGGTACCGGCTCCAATAGAAAGTAGCAGATTAAAACCATCGCGTGCTTCTTCTAAAACCAGGGCCAGCAAAGCCGCAAAAATCATCATTACAACGGTCGAAATTCTTCCAACTGTTACTTGTTCTTTATCTGTGGCACCTTTCCGAAGAAACCGAACATAAAAGTCATTCACTACATAGGAGCTTCCCCAGTTTAAATGCGTTGAAATTGTACTCATAAACGCAGCTATTAGGGATGTAATTACAATTCCCAGCAATCCAGCTGGTAAAAATGTTAGCATTGCAGGATACGATAAATCGTTTTTCACAAAAGCAGGATTCAAATTAGGAAAAGCTGCTTGTAAACTTTCAAGATTTGGAAATATAATAATAGATGCCAATCCAATTATTATCCAAGGCCACGGTCTAAGTGCATAATGTGCAAAATTGAAAAATAGTGTTGCATAGGTAGCGTGTTTTTCATCTTTTGCGGCTAACATTCTTTGCGCAATATAACCTCCACCACCGGGTTCTGCGCCGGGATACCAAACGCTCCACCATTGCACCGCAAGTGGAACAATGAGCAACGGAATTAATAATTCAGGTTTTGAAAAGTCGGGAAGCATTGCTGTTTTTGCAGCAACAGCAGGGGTGGAGAGGAGTTTTTCAATTCCTCCAATTTCAGGCATGTTTACAATATAAATAGTTGCCCAAATACTTCCCACCATCGCAATAATGAATTGTACAAAGTCTGTTAATAATACCCCTTTTAAACCACCAAAAGCTGAGTAAATAACTACTACGGGCGAAGCAATTAACAATACTTGATAAGATGATAGTCCAAACATTACGTGACCAATTTTAATTGCGGCCAAGCAAACATTTGCCATAATTATTATATTGAAAAATACGCCCAGATAAATAGCGCGAAAGCCTCTTAAAAATGCAGCACTTTTACCGCTATAGCGTAATTCATAAAACTCTAAATCTGTTGTTATACCACTTTTTCGCCATAATTTGGCATAGAAAAATACGGTCAACATACCCGTTAATAGAAAACTCCACCAAATCCAGTTTCCAAAAACGCCATCTTCTCTAATAACGCCAGCAACAAAGTTAGGCGTATCGGCCGCAAATGTTGTAGCTACCATACTTACCCCCAGCAACCACCAAGGCATATTTCTACCAGAGAGAAAAAAGGATTTTGAGTCTTTCCCAGATTGTTTTGCTACAATCAAACCAATTGCAATAAAAATTATAAAAAATGAAATAATAATTATCCAGTCGAGGGTGGCTAAATGCATAAGATGTATTGATTTTTCAGCAGTTCACAATTGCTTGGGTGAAAGTAAAGAATTTGCATCAAAAATTAATAAAGCGTTAAATTTTTATATTCACAGTTTGTTAAACAGAATTTTTGTTTAGTTTTGTCCTCACAATTATGAACAAAACAGTATTACATCATAATCATATTCTTTTCCACGCTCCTGCGAGGTGATATGACTGTTGTATAACTTAACAATATTCAAAACCCGTTTGAGCAATCAAACGGGTTTTTTTGTGCCCAAAACTCAACTAAATAACATTTCAAAAAATGAAAAAATTAAAAATAGCAGTACAAAAATCAGGGCGTCTTCACGACGAATCGCTTGCCTTGCTAAAGGATTGTGGGATTTATATAGACAATGGTCGCGAACAGTTAAAAGCTTCGGCATCCAATTTTCCGTTAGAAATCTATTATTTACGCAATGGCGATATTCCGCAATATTTAAAAGATGGCGTGGTGGATTGTGCCATTATTGGTGAAAATCTTTTAGTTGAAAAAGGCAATGAAATTTCAATTGTGGGTCGTTTGGGCTTTTCAAAATGTAAAGTTTCACTAGCCGTCCCAAAAAATGTCAAATACAATTCTATTGAAGATTTCAACGGAAAAAGAATTGCTACAAGCTACCCAGAAACCACTCGAAATTATCTAAAAGAAAAAGGAGTTGAGGCAGAGCTTCACATAATTAATGGAAGTGTAGAAATAGCGCCCAATATTGGGCTGGCAGATGCTATTTGCGATATAGTGAGCAGCGGCAGCACTCTTTTTAAAAACAATTTAAAAGAGGTGGAAGTTATCTTAAAAAGTGAAGCCGTTTTGGCTGTTTCCCCAACTATTACAGACGACAGCAGTAAAATCCTGAATAAACTTTACTTCAGAATCCAATCGGTTTTGCAAGGTCGCGATTCGCGTTATGTGCTTCTAAATGCTCCAAACGATAAGATTGAAGAGATTATTAAAATTCTTCCGGGCGTTAAAAGTCCAACGTTGCTACCATTGGCCGAGGAGGGCTGGAGCAGTATTCATTCGGTTGTAAATAGAGATACTTTTTGGGAAGTAATTGAAGAGCTTAAAGCAGCTGGAGCCGAAGGAATTCTAGTTTGCCCAATTGAAAAAATGATATTTTGAGCGACGAAATACGAACGACGAATTTGAATTAATTAAGATGAATAAAATATATAACCCGAAACCTGAAACTTGGAGTGCTCTTCTAAAAAGACCCACCCAAACCATAGCCGATATTGAAGCCACGGTAAACGAAATATTTTCAGAAGTAAAAACAAAAGGTGATGCGGCTGTAAAGAAATACACCCAGCTTTTTGATGGTATTTCTATTGAAAATCTATTAGTTTCAAATGAAGAAATTGCTGCTGCTGAAAAAGAGGTTTCAAATGAATTGAAAGGCGCAATTAATCTGGCAAAAGCAAACATCGAAAAATTTCACAGTTCTCAAAAAACCGAGAGAATTACTGTAGAAACTACCGAAGGTGTGGTTTGTTGGCAAGAAAAACGGCCTATTCAAAAGGTGGGATTGTATATTCCTGGGGGATCTGCGCCTTTGTTTTCAACGGTTTTAATGTTGGCTATTCCCGCAAACATTGCGGGATGCAAGGAAATTGTTCTCTGTACACCACCCGATAAACTTGGCAATATCAACCCCGCAATTTTATATACCGCCAAGTTGTGTGGCGTTACCAAAATTTTTAAAATCGGAGGAATTCAAGCCATCGCGGCTATGACTTTTGGCACTGAAACGGTTCCTTCGGTGTATAAAATATTCGGACCGGGAAATCAGTTTGTAACTGTTGCAAAACAGATTGCAACCAAATACGGCGTAGCAATAGACATGCCTGCAGGTCCTTCGGAATTGTTGGTCTTTGCTGACGAAACAGGCAATGCTTCCTTTGTTGCTTCAGACCTTTTATCACAAGCGGAACACGGCGCAGACAGCCAGGTAATTCTGGTTACAACTTCGGAAAAACTTATGATTTCAGTAGAAAAAGAGATTGAAAAACAACTTCAGGTTTTACCGCGTAACGCAACTGCGGCGAAAGCTATTGAAAATTCAAAACTGATATTGGTTGAGTACAATACACAAGCAATCAATCTTATTAATGAATACGCTCCGGAACACTTTATTGTAATTTCAAAGGAAGAAGATTTTTTTACAGAAAACATTCAAAATGCAGGTTCTGTATTTATTGGAAATTACACGCCTGAAAGCGCTGGTGACTATGCTTCGGGCACCAATCACACTTTACCAACCAATGGTTATGCAAAGCAATATAGTGGTGTAAATCTAGACAGTTTTTTGAAAAACATGACCTTTCAAAAAATTTCTAAAAAAGGAATCCAAAACATAGGCAAGGCTATAGAAACAATGGCAGAAGCCGAAGGTTTACAGGCTCATAAAAACGCTGTGACCTTAAGATTGAATAGTTTAAAATAATTACCTGGTTTAATACGCTGTCACCCTGAGCGCAGGCGAAGGGTCGTGATTTTAAAATATAAGAATATGACAAACAAATTTGACATACAATCCCTCATCCGTCCAAATGTGGCCAAAATGAAGCCATACAGCTCGGCGCGTGATGAATTTAAAGATTTTGACCGCGAAATGATATTTCTCGATGCGAATGAAAATCCTTTTGAAACTGACGTAAATCGTTATCCCGATCCGCAGCAGCGACAATTGAAAAACATTCTTTCAAAGCAAAAGAACATTCCGGTGGATCAAATGCTATTGGGTAATGGTAGCGATGAAGTACTCGATTTAATCTTCCGAGCGTTTTGCGAACCAGCCAGAGACAACGTAATTACGCTGCCGCCAACCTACGGTATGTATAACGTTTTGGCTAATTTGAACGATATTGAAAATAGGGAAGTGTTGCTAGATTCAGATTTTCAGCCAGATATGGACGAAATTTCAAGAACTGCAGATACGCGCACCAAGCTATTATTCATTTGTTCTCCCAACAACCCAACGGGTAATTTAATTTCTACCAAAAGGATAATGAGCTTGCTCAACAATTTTAAGGGATTAGTGATAATTGATGAAGCATATATCGATTTTGCAAATGCGGAAAGTTGGATTTCAAAACTAAGCGAATTCCCCAATTTAATTGTTACCCAAACTTTGTCTAAAGCATACGGTTTGGCGGGAATTCGACTAGGAATTTGTTATGCTTCCGCAGAAATAATTGCGGTTTTAAACAAAATAAAACCTCCCTATAATATCAATAAACTTACTCAGATAACTGCAATTGAACAACTGCAGAACAATACTAAAGTTAAAACCGATGTTAAATCATTAATAGAGGCAAAGGGGCAATTACTTAAAGCTTTAGTAAAAGTAGATTTTATTGAGAAAATATATCCAACAGATGCGAATTTCATCCTCATAAAAGTAGATGATGCAGATAAACGCTACTCACAATTGTTGGAAAATGGCATTGTGGTACGAAACAGAAGTTCGCAGCCGCTTTGTGAGAATACACTACGAATAACCATTGGCACAACTTCAGAAAATGAAAAACTAATCGCCACACTAAAAACATTGAAATGATGAAGAAACGTGTACTTTTTATAGATCGCGACGGCACAATTATAAAAGAAACCGTCGACGAACAAATTGATGCTTTTGATAAAATGATTTTTTACCCGAAAGTGTTCACCTATCTCGGAAAAATCGCCAAGGAGCTAAATTTTGAATTGGTTATGATCACCAACCAAGACGGCTTGGGAACAGATTCTTTTCCCGAAGAGACCTTTTGGCCAGTGCATAATTTTATAATGAAATCATTTGAAAATGAAGGAGTGCGTTTCAGTGAGGTCTTAATCGACCGTACGTTTCTGCATGAAAAAGCCGCTACGAGAAAACCCGAAACCGGTTTGTTGAAAAAATACTTTTCAGAGGAATACGACCTTGAAAATTCCTTTGTAATTGGCGATAGGTTAACAGACATAGAACTCGCTAAAAACCTTGGTGCCAAAGGAATTTTCATTAATGATAATACAAATTTGGGAACTTCGGAAATATCAATAAAGGCTGAAGAACTTCAGCAATACATTGCTTTAGAGACTAACGATTGGCAACAAATTTATGAGTTTTTAAAACTGAAGCAGAGGGTTTCTAAAATTCAAAGAAAAACCAATGAAACCGATATTTCAATAAAATTGAATTTAGATGGAACTGGCAAAAGCGCTATAAGTACAGGAATTGCATTTTTTGACCACATGCTGGACCAATTGGCACGACATGGGCAAATGGACCTAGAAATCACCGTAAAAGGCGATTTGGAAGTGGATGAACACCACACCATCGAAGACACGGCAATTGCTTTGGGCGAAGTTTTCAATAATGCATTGGGCGATAAATTGGGAATGGAGCGCTACGGTTTTTGTTTGCCGATGGATGACTGCTTAGCACAAGTTGCAATTGACTTCGGCGGACGAAATTGGCTGGTTTGGGATGCAGATTTTAAGCGCGAAATGATTGGCAATATGCCAACAGAAATGTTTTACCATTTCTTCAAAAGCTTTACCGATGGTGCAAAGGCAAACCTAAACATTAAAGCAGAAGGAACCAATGAACACCACAAGATTGAAGCAATCTTCAAAACCTTTGCAAAAGCAATCAAAATGGCAGTAAAACGTGATGCTGAAAAAATGATTCTGCCGTCAACCAAAGGAATGTTATAAATGAAAATAGTTATTATTAATTACGGAGCGGGGAATATTCAAAGTATAAAGTTTGCCTTGAAACGTTTAGGTGTGGAAGCTATTTTAACTGACAACGAAGATGAAATTAGAAATGCAGAAAAAGTGATTTTCCCCGGTGTAGGCGAGGCAAGTAGCGCGATGCAAAAGTTGAAAGCTTCGGGTTTGGATAAAGTAATTCCCACTTTAAAACAACCCGTTTTAGGAATCTGTTTAGGGATGCAATTGCTCTGTAATGCTTCCGAAGAAGGAAATACGAAAGGTTTGGGTGTTTTTAATGTGGATGTAGTTCGATTTTCAAACACCGTAAAAGTGCCGCAAATAGGGTGGAACCAAATCCAAAATCTGAAATCAGAGCTGTTTCAAAATGTTGCAGAAAACGAATTTATGTACTTGGTGCATAGTTATTACGCACCGCTATGTAAAGAAGCCATTGCAACTTCAGAATATGACGTTCAATACACAACGGCTTTACAAAAGGACAATTTTTACGGCGTGCAATTTCACCCCGAAAAAAGCAGCACTGCCGGCGAGCAAATTCTGAAGAATTTTTTAAATCTAAAATCTAACGTCTAAAATCCAATATCTAAAAATGAGAATAATACCAGCAATAGACATTATAGACGGTAAGTGCGTTCGACTTTCAAAGGGCGATTACAGCACAAAAAAAATCTATAACGAAAACCCTTTGGAGGTTGCCAAACAGTTTGAAGCACACGGAATTCAATATTTGCATTTGGTAGATTTGGATGGCGCAAAAAGCAAGCACATAGTAAACCATAAAATTTTGGAAGAAATAGCCTCCAATACCAAACTAAAAATTGATTTTGGAGGTGGTTTAAAAACAGATGAAGATTTGCGAATTGCCTTTGAATGTGGCGCCAACCAAATCACTGGCGGCAGTATTGCTGTGAAAGACCCAAAAACTTTTAAAAGTTGGTTGCAAAAATTCGGAAGTGAAAAAATTATTTTGGGCGCGGATGCCAAGGACGAAAAAGTAGCAATCAGTGGTTGGATGGAAAATTCAGATGAAGACTTAATTCCTTTTATTCAGAAATACATTGAAGAAGGTGTAAGCTATGTAATATGCACAGACATTAGTAAAGATGGAATGTTACAAGGCCCATCCTTTGATTTATATAAAAAAATAATTAACCAATGTCAGTCTGAGCGCAGTCGAAGACCTAATAGCAGCGGAATCAAACTAATTGCCTCCGGCGGAATTTCAACCTTCGATGAACTTCCCAAACTTGCAGAAATAGGATGTGAAGGTGTGATAATTGGAAAAGCTATTTATGAAAACAGAATAAGTTTAAAACAACTCCAAAATTATATTTTAAATGCTTTGTAAACGAATAATACCGTGCCTAGATATTAAAAACGGAAGAACCGTAAAAGGAATCAATTTCCTCGATTTGCGGGATGCTGGTGATCCTGTAGAACTTGCAAAATTTTATTCCGAAAATGGCGCGGACGAATTGGTATTTCTAGACATTTCAGCAACCGAAGAACGCAGAAAAACATTGGCTGATTTAGTTTTGAAAGTGGCAGAAACCATAAATATTCCTTTTACAGTGGGCGGCGGTATTTCATCGATGGAAGATGTGGAAATACTCCTCAATAACGGAGCTGACAAAGTATCGATAAATTCCTCGGCAGTAAAAAATCCGCAGCTGATAAACGAACTGGCTTCAAAGTTTGGATCGCAGTGCATTGTGGTTGCCATTGACGCAAAACAGATTGACGGCAAATGGATTGTGCATTTGGTAGGAGGGAAGATACCTACCGAATTAGATTTGTTTGATTGGGCTAAAGAAGTTGAACAGCGAGGCGCGGGAGAAATTCTTTTCACCTCTATGGACAACGATGGTACTAAAAATGGTTTTGCGAATGAAGCTTTGGCGAAACTTTCAACAGAATTAAATATTCCCATAATCGCCTCTGGAGGTGCGGGAAGCGTCCAACATTTTACCGATACTTTTGTTGAAGGAAAGGCAGATGCCGCTTTGGCTGCCAGCGTTTTTCACTTTAAAGAAATTACGATTTCAGAATTAAAAAAAGAATTAAAATCACAGGGTATTCCTGTTAGAATATAACTAGTATGAAAATAGATTTTAAAAAATACAGCGATGGGCTTGTTCCCGCAATAATTCAGGATAATTTAACAAATAAAGTGTTGATGCTTGGTTATATGAATGAAGAAGCATTTTTGAAAACCAATCAGTCAAAAAAGATTACTTTTTTCAGCAGAAGTAAGCAAAGACTTTGGACAAAAGGAGAGGAAAGTGGTAACTTTTTAAATCTTGTTTCTATTGCGGTTGACTGCGATAATGATGCGCTTTTAATAAAGGTGAATCCCACGGGGCCCGTTTGCCACAAAGGAACCGATACTTGCTGGCAGGAAAATAATGTTTCAGATTTTGGCTTTATTTCGGAGTTGGAAAGCATTATACAAAATAGAAAAGGAACTGCTGAAAATGAAGATAGTTACGTTGCTTCTCTTTTCAGAAAAGGCATCAATAAAATAGCGCAGAAAGTAGGCGAGGAGGCAGTAGAAGTGGTGATTGAAGCAAAAGACGATAATGATGATCTCTTTCTAAATGAAAGTGCAGATTTGCTTTTTCATTACCTGATCTTGCTTCAGGCAAAAGGTTTTACGTTAAACGATATAGAAAAAATTCTTCAGCAGCGCCATAAAGCAGAATAAACCTTCTACTTTTTTCCTACCTTTAAAAAATATAATTCACTTTTTTATGGCTGCAAAAAGAAGAAAAAAGACTCAAACTACTAAAATAGAACCCAAAAGAGCCAAAAACCTTTCCCCTGGAACCGTGAGTTATACGGGGAAAAAAACGACTACGGTTACAGAGCTCGATATAATAGATTATTCCAAAGAACACTATCATCGTTTTGAAACAAACAACATAGAAGAGGCCTTTAATTACGAGGATTCTACTAATATTACGTGGATAAATGTAAACGGTTTAAGCAACACAGATGATATTATTACCCTCGGAAATCATTTTGAGCTACACCCGCTTATTCAGGAAGATATTGTAAGTACCTATCAGCGGCCCAAGATTGATGAGTATGAAGATTACCTGTTTATCGTTTTTAAAATGTTGCATTATGATAATGAACAACTTACAAACGAGCATATAAGTCTCGTAATGGGCAAAGATTATGTTTTAATATTTCAGGAAGCGGAAGGCGATGTGTTCGGCGATCTGCGGGAGCGTTTGGAACACGGAAAAGGCCGCATTCGCGGATTGGGTTCAGACTATTTAATGTTTGCCATTCTTGATGCCGTAGTAGATAATTATTTCACTGTGGTTGAATTTTTAAGCAATAAAGTAGAATTGCTGGAAGATAAACTTTTCGACAATAAAGAAGATCCTAACATTACGGAGGAAATTCAAGAACTGAAAAAGGAGATCCTGAAAATTAGAAAAGCGGTAGTTCCCTTGCGCGAGGTGGTTAACCGATTGGAAAAAATAGAATCACCGCTTATTGAAGAACGCACAAATAAATACATTCGAGATTTATACGATCATATTATTCAAGTAAACGAAAGCGTAGAAATATATCGTGAAATGATTTGGGGACTAATGGATATGTATATGACCACCATTAGCAACAAAATGAACGAAGTAATGAAGGTGCTTACCATTATGGCCTCCATATTTATACCGCTAACCTTTATGGCAGGAATTTACGGGATGAACTTTGACCATATTCCCGAACTCCACTTCAGATACGGTTACTATTACCTCTGGGGTGCAATGATTTTAGTGTTTTTTGGAATGATTTGGTATTTTAAAAGGAAGAAGTGGTTGTAAATTAGTTTACAGTTTTATTCTAGCTAAAACAAAAAGACCGATACACAAGTGTAACGGTCTTTCTTACTTAACAAATGAACAAATAAATTATTGTATAATCACTTTTTTCACGATACTCTTATCGTTTCCAGTAAATTGTAAAATATAAGTACCGGGATTATGTATTGTATTGATTGTTGTTGGTCCAGATATCTCTTGCGTTGCAATAGTTCTGCCCAATAAATCGAATATGGTTAATGTGTAGCTATCTTGAGTTTGAATATTAAATCCACCTCTTGATGGATTAGGGAAGATTGACAATGATGAATTATCATAAGAATTTACACTAAGAACTGTATTACCTCCCATTTCATAAAAAACTTCTCTTTCGTCAAAATCTACTCCATCATCAAAACGTTTATCGTTCCAAACTACATGTAAATTTCCGTCACCATCAAATTCGCAAGAAGGACCTATCAATGAAGGGTCTTCATTGTTAATTTGGAAAGGAACGCTAAATCCGTCTGCGTCGTTGTAGGACATAAACATATTTTCGTCTGCATAAAGGTCTGTGTAAACAATTCCACAGTTACCATCTGCATCACAATCTAAATCTATTCTTTTAATATTTCCATTAGGTGCATCAATCTCAAATGGGTCAGAAGTAACTTCAAATAAATCTGCAGTACTATCATACTTATAGATTGTGAAAGAAGCTCGTATTGGAGCTAATTCAGAATGTAATGTAAGTACTGTTACGTCATCATTACCAGAAGATGCTATACTATAATTTAAGCCTGTAGCATTGGTTATTGGTAAAGTTTTGAAGCTGGTTAAATCGTGAGTGGTTTCATCATAAATTTTGTAACCTAGCTCTTTCCCGCCACTTATGTCTTGTGTAAAAAGAATCATTGTTTTTCCACCTCCTAAGTTTTCTACGTAGGGAGCACCTGCATTAAAGCCATCATTAAGATCAGATACAGCTATGTCTGCAGACCAGGTTGTACCGTCAAAATATGATAAGTAAATTTCTTCTTCAGTTCCATTTTCGCGATTGTCCCAACCCCAAACTACTACCGGTAGATTGTCGCTAGTTGTAAAAATTTCATGTCTGCCGCTATTATGGTTTACGGTACCACCAAGATCTGAAACCTTAACACCATCATTCCATGTATCCGTAGCTGCATTATAGTAAGAATAACCAATATAATTACGTACATTTTCAAAAGCCCAAACATTATACGTAGCATGAACATCGCCATTTTCGGTAGCAAGAACAGTTGGAAAGTGGTTATTTCTATCACCAATTTCTCCGCCTTTATCTACAAATATTGGTGTTGACCAGGTACCGCTTGGATCTTTCATTCTATACATAATTTTTTGCAAGCCGTTTGCGTGATTGTCGTTATAAACAATATGCGCAGTCCCATCGTTGGTAACACTCATTCTCGGATTCCAAGAATCTACAGTCGGGTTTTCAGATACATTATGATCTGTATTGCTCCAGTCTAAATCAATGGTATTTATTCTCTGTTCTTCATTTTCGAGAATACTTCTAGACTGAGGGAGTGTTTTAAAATAGACTTTGCCGTTCGCATCTGTAGTTTGTTGTGGTAGATCTTGTGAATAACCACTAAATGTAAACAAGCCTATTGCACAAAATGATAGTAAAAAATGTTTCATAAATATAATTGTGTTTAGTTAATGTTTTAACCAAATATATTTAAATTTTGATGATAAAAAAACAATAAAAACTTGATTTAAGTGTGTTTTATTGAAGTATTCGCAATATTTACATAAACATAATTATGTGTAGTTTAAGAATATAATTGCAGAATATTGCCGATAATTGTTAAAAATCTATATTTCGTTTTGAAATTTTATTTGAAAGTTAAATTTACTTTTTCAAAGTATATTTTAAAATCCATTTGTAATAGGCTGTTTTTTATGAAATTTTTAACACAATCAACTTTTTAGATTACTGACAGACTTTTTTAAAAATGACTTTCCTTAGAGATAATCAAGAGCGGGCAAAACTTTTTCTATTGATTTAATATATTCTGGCAAAAAGTCAATATTTTAATTAAGATTCATTGGAAATAACCGACTATATATTTATTACATTAAAATAAAAGTAGGTATAACTATTATAGACGTTTTTTTAATTAACCAAAAAACAAATATGTCGGGTGGTGGAAGCCTAAGACTATTGTCTCAAAATAGAAGGTGTATCGCTAATCTAAATGAAATTTTCAACTTGACTTGGGGTTTAGGATTAACTAATTATTGTTAGCATCTATAATTCTTCACATAACCATGAAACACAAAAGAAAGTTAAAATCTTTTTTATAACTAACCAATTGTTTAGTTTTGTCTTGTATTAAAATAGACATCGCTTTCACGAAAGGAAAATAGTTAAAAATGGCACGTAAAAAAGAATATATAGAATCTGAAGTTATTGACAAGGCAATGCATTTGTTTTGGCGTAATGGTTATGAAAACACTTCCATGCAGTCGTTAGAGAAGGAGATGGGCATCAACAAGTTTTCAATATATTCAAGTTTTGGCAGCAAACAAGGCGTCTTTTTGGAAAGCTTAAAATGTTATAAGGAAAAAATAATGGTCGTTTTTGAAAAATTTCAAAAGGCCTCAAAAGGAGTTGAAGACATTAAACAATTTTTTTATGACTCGGTAAATATTAGCCATCAAGTAGGAAATCAGAAAGGTTGCTTGGTAACGAATACATACAATGAATTTTCACAAAGTGAAGATCTAATTATTAGAGAGCAGATGAATGAGTTTATGGAAAACCTTAAAATAATATTCGTCGAAAAACTAAAAATGGATTCAACTAAAGGTGCAGCTACAATATTAAAACAAGCTAATTATTTATTATTAGCGAAACACGGTTTAGCTGCCGCCACAAGAGTTAACAGTCAGCAAGAAATTGAAGACTATATTGAAATGACATTTCACAATATTTAAAGATTTTTTTTACCCTAAAACTAAACGTTTGGTTAGGAATTTATAAACATTAAATAATTACACTATGAAAACTTTAATCTTAACAGTATCCTTGATGATATCTTCGGTATCCATATTTGCTCAAAATACTACCACGATATCTAATAACGACCTTAATAAAGAGCAAGTTGTTTTGCAAAAAGATGCACTTTCAAGTTTCACAATGGATGTGGCTCCACAAGACAATTTTAAATATCGTGATTTTTTGAAAATAGCAGCAAACTCTGAAGAAACCTATCAAATAGGTCAACACATATTCACAAAAAAAGAGTTCACTAAACTAATCCGTAGAGGTTCAAAAAATTCTAAGAATCTAAATGAATTTGAAGAATATCTAGATGCTAAAAACCCACAAATTACAAGTCATTTATCGAATACCGATATGATTCTCTTGTATCAAACATTTAGAGAAGGAACGTTTCAAAAATATGTAGATGACCTAGTCTCAAATTTTTAGAATAATACTCGAAACACCAAGAATATTTAACCCAATACCGAACATTAGTTTGGTTTATTAATAATAATTATAAAAATAAAAAATATGACAACTTTAAAAGTTCACAACATGGAAACTGCACCAGAAGGCAGTAAAAAATTATTAGAAAATTCACAAAAAGCTTACGGTATGATTCCAGGCTTACACGGTGTATTGGCTGGCGCGCCCGGAATTTTAGAAGCTTACCAAACACTACACGAATTATTTGTAAACTCATCATTTAATGAAGAAGAGTTAACCGTTGTATGGCAATCTATAAACGTAGAGCACTCTTGTCATTATTGTGTTCCAGCACATACTGGAATTGCAAAAATGATGAAAGTAGATGATACTATAACAGAAGCATTACGTAACGAAACGCCTCTTGAAAATCCTAAATTGGAAGCATTGCGCACCATGACTTTATCTATGGTTCGCAATCGTGGAAACGTTTCTGAAGAAGAATTAAATACATTTTATGCTGCTGGTTATGGCGAAAGACAAGTTTTAGAAATTATTTTAGGATTGTCTCAAAAAACCATAAGTAATTATACAAACCATATTGCAAAAACACCTGTAGATGAGGGTTTTAAAAAGTTTGCTTGGTCTAAAGAAAATGTGGTTTCTTAATCCCCAAAACCACAGTTTGTTGGTTGCAATAAACCTTCCGTTTATTCGGAAGGTTTATTAATTATATTAAAATCAAATTCTATTTAAAAACATACAATTATGATAAAAGTATCTGTAATGTACCCAAACAGCAAAGATGTAAAGTTTGATGCAGAATATTATAAAAACAGTCATTTGCCAATGCTTATTAAAGCACTTGGCGATTCGTTAAAAGGATTAGAATTAGACTTAGGTTTGGCAGGTAAAACTCCTGGTGAATTAGCGCCGTATGTTGCAATTGCGCACTTAAAGTTTGATGATGTTGCAACTTTCCAAGCTTCATTTGGCCCACACGCAGAGGTCTTTTCGGCCGACGTAAAAAACTACAGCAATGTAGACGGCGAACTTCAAATAAGTGAACTTGTAACATTTTAAAAAAGATAAATAACAATCTTGGTTTAATAGAATGACAAACAACAGAAGAAACTTTATAAAAAATATAGGACTTATGGGAGCATCAGGAATTATTATGCCTAGTATGGCTTTAGGAAATGTGCAAGCAAAAGAACAAAGTAATTTAGATACTAAGGTTCGACCTAAAGTATTGTTTTTTGATGTAAACGAAACTCTTTTAGATCTTACCAGCATGAAAAAACAGGTTGGGGAAGCTTTAAATGGCAGGGAAGATCTACTGTCACTTTGGTTTACAACGATGTTACAATATTCTTTGGTGACTACTGCGAGTGGGCAGTATGAGCACTTTGGAAATATTGGAGCCGCCGCATTACAAATGGTTGCGGCAAATAATGATATTTCAATATCGGAAACAGAAGCACGAAACACAGTACTAAATTCATTACGTGGCCTTCCAGCCCATCCTGAAGTTAAAGCCGCACTAGCTCAATTAAAGGAAGATGGATACAAATTAGTATCGTTTACCAATTCATCAAATGAAGGGGTTAAAAAACAATTTGAAAGCGCTGGTTTAACTGAATATTTTGATGAAAGGCTAAGTGTTGAAGATGTTGGAAAATTCAAACCCTTTGCAGACACTTACTCTTGGGCTGCACGTAAAATGGGTATAAAACCCGAAGAATGCATGCTTATTGCAGCACACGGATGGGATGTTGCCGGTGCTATGTGGGCAGGTTGGCGCGCCGCGTTTATTGGTAGACCGGGACAACAATTATTTCCACTTGCTCCAAAAACAGAAATTGATCAACCAGATTTAAAAGCAGTAGCAGATATTCTGGTAACTTACAAATAAATTAATAAACCAATCTTTAAATCAAAAGCGATGAAATTATTTTTTACTGGTATTCTAAGTTTATTGTTATTGTCTTGTGGCAACAACACTGATAAAAACAAAGCAGATTCACAAAAAGAAACTGTTCCAAACTTTCAAAATAAAGGTCACGAATTAGTATATAATATGGCTCAGAAAGTAGGTAACTACGATAAACTTCTTGAAAAAAAGGATGTTGTTTATACCTACACCTATCAAACGCCAGATGGCAAAAAAGATGTCGCAACCGAGAAATATATATTTAAAGGAGAATTGTCTTATGGTGCTTATAACCAACACGAAAGAACATTACCACAGCTTGAAGGATTAATGGAGCAAGGTTATAACGGCAGTGAATTCTGGTTAAAACACAACGGCGAAAGCTTAACAGAGGAGGACTTTATGAAAAGGGTTCGTTTTAATAGACCCACTAATTTTTACTGGTTTACCATGATGCAGAAATTATTAGATGATGGTATAAAATACGAGTACTTAGGCGAAAAAGCAATAGATGGCAACGAATACGATATCGTAAAAGTAACCTTCAATACAAATGATAAAAAGCCCACAGATACGTATCAACTTTATATAAATCGAGAGACAGCGCTGGTTGATCAATTCCTGTTTACCGTTGCAGATTTTGGCATGATGGATCCTAATTTGATGAAGCTTGAATATGAAAATATAGACGGATTTTTAATTCCAACAAAGCGTATTTATAAAAAATCTACTTGGGAAGCCGATGTAACTGATGCCCCGTGGATAAAGGTAAATTGGACAGATATTAAGTTCAATAATAACCTAACGGAAGAAGATTTTAAAAAATAACAATACCCAAATGAGTGTGGAAATAGCGGAGATAAACATACAAAATATCGCAAAACATTGTATCGAAAATGTATTTCGGACAAATGTTGATACTGCGGGATTTATTCATTTAGACTTCGGAAAAGATCTAAACTCCATTCAACTTAGATCTATTATGGTTGAATTAAAGAAAGAACTTTCTAAATTCACATTAAAACAATTCAACAAAGAACTAACCTATCATTGGCTTGTTCGCTTTGACCAACAAGTCAACACGCCTTTTCATTTAGATAATGCAGAAGAACAATCATTTTTAATGTTAGGCTACGAGCCAAGTGAAATAGAAAGTGAATTATACCTAGCAGATTATTATAAATATGCTAATTATAGCGGGATGGCTCCAGAAGGGTATCTTAAAAACTTTTCACCAGTTTTTAAAGAAGATGAATCTTTACTTTCGCCATATATCACCAAGGTTAAACCATTTAAAAACGATAGGTATAAAATTGTTTTAATCAACAACAGCAACCCAAACTCAGATCGAGAAACCTTAGGTGTGTTCCATAAAGCAGTCATTGTGAATCCCGACTTAAACAAAAGCAGAATAGTAAACTCCATGCTTATAAATATGTCGTCCAAATTAAATAGCAGCAAAAATGAAAACAAGGAATTGGAGTTTATTAATACGAACGTAATAAGCAAATAGCAGAACATACTTTTAAATTGTATTATAAACGCAACAAACAAAATAAGGTTCGTTAACTAACATCAATAAATAGAAATTATGACAAATAAATTAAAAATAGATATCGTTTCAGATGTAGTATGTCCTTGGTGTACCATTGGTTACAAACGTTTAGAAAAGGCAATTTCAGAACTTGGTATTCAAGATCAGATAGAAATAGAATGGCAACCTTTTGAGCTAAACCCAAATATGCCTGCTGAAGGTCAGAATGTAACTGAACATATTTCAGAAAAATATGGCTCTACTATAGAGCAGCAAAAAGAATCGCAGCAAAATATGACAGATATAGGGAATGAACTTGGTTTTACTTTCGATTATTTTGATGAGATGCGAATGGTAAACACTTTTGATGCGCACATTATATTAGAATATGCCAAAGAATTCGGGAAACAAACCGAATTGCAAATGAATTTAACGAAAGCATTTTTTAGTGATCGCAAAGATGTTTCTAAAAGAGACATTTTAAAACAAGCGTTGCTAGAAGTTGGATTAAATGCGGAAGAAGCATTAGCTAAATTAGACAGTGAAGAAGCGCAAAAAGAAGTGCGAAGCAAACAATCCTATTGGAAAGATTTAGGCGTTAATTCTGTACCAACCATTGTATTCAACAGAGAAAGTGCAGTAACAGGCGCACAACCTGTGGATGTTTTTAAACAAGTGCTGTCTGAATTAATTGAAAAACAGAAAACAGTTTAATATCACAGCTTTTTTCAGTTGAAATAAAACATCGTGTAAAAACATGGAAACAATGAAAAATAAAGGTGATTTAGACGCCTTGTTAGACGTAAAACGTAAAGAAGGTGCAGGTAAATTCACCGAAGAAAAAAGTAGAATTTATGCTGAAGGAATAAAAACCGTAGCAGATTCTGGAATTCTGGATAAGGCATTGAATGTTGGAGATACAGCGCCAAATTTCACACTTAAAAACGCGTTAAACAAGTCTGTTTCTTTATACAACGAATTAGAAAACGGACCTGTAATCTTAACTTGGTATAGAGGTGGGTGGTGCCCTTATTGTAATATAACATTACACTATTTACAGGAAAAACTACCCGAATTCCAAAAAGCAGGGGCAAAGCTTATAGCATTAACTCCCGAGTTGCCGGATAATTCTTTAAGCACTTCAGAAAAAAACAATTTAAAATTCACAGTTTTAAGCGATGTTGGTAATTCAATCGGAAAAGAATATGGTGTTGTATTTCAACTAACAAACGAAGTTGCTTCCATTTATGAAGCGGGATTTGGTCTGAGTGAAAAGAATGGTGATGATAGCAACCAATTACCTCTGGCTGCAACCTATGTAATTGATAATAGAGGAATAATTCAATACGCCTTTTTAGATGCTGACTATAGAAATAGAGCTGAACCTGAAGATATATTAAATGCTTTAAGAAAATTAAAATGAAAAAAATCTTAAATCAAATTATCAATTTTGCAATAGTTGGGGTAATGACCTTTTTTGCAATCCCTAAATTATTAGGAAAACCGCAGAGTATTGCAGGTTTTAAGCAATTTGAGAATGCTATTGAAATAGATGCGGACTTTTTCCGAATATTTACCGGTATTTCAGAATTAGGCCTGGCAGTTATGTTTCTACTATTTGCAATCAATAAGAGCGAAACCCTTGGAAAAATAGCCTTCTTATTTTTATTAATTACGATGTTATCAGCATTAGGACTGGAGTTTTTCGCAAGACCAGAACCTAAAGTAGTTTTAGTAATAATAGCCGTAATACTTGCATTATTAGCGAGTTATAGGTTAAAAGAAATTAAATAAACCTTCGGTTGCTTGCACTTTCAACTCTATAGTATTGTGTAGTTTTTTAGGAGAACATACGCCTTTAAAAAACGTAGCCATTCGAAGCCAAATAAGATAAGGTGCTATTAATAACGTTTTAAATTCTTAATTGTTTAAAAAGTAAAACTTCGTCATTCAATAATTTCGTAGTCAATAGCTAGTTTTCGTAAAGCTCTTAAAGCAGAACCACTGTCTTTATCTTCAACCTCAATGTCTACAGCATCTCCTTCTAAGAGTATATCTGTAAGTTCATGGGCTAAGGAATCATTCATATTCAATGAAATCGTAACCATACAGTTAGCTATCGCTCTTTTATCTGGCCGCTGAGCATCACAAGACAATAAGTTTAATTTCATAATACAGATTTATTCATGCAAGATACTAAACACAAAAAGAACTAATAGCGCAATTATAGGCGAAGCTATATTTTCATAACTCATAATTCATCGTTTATTCGTCGCTCGTCGCTCGCAACTCGTCGTTCATTTGTCGCTCATCGCTCATCGCTCGTAACTCGTAACTCGTAACTCCCGATCATTCAAACGTATATTTTTGCTCAGCAGTAGAAGACGCATTAAGCAATTCATTAAATGTTTTTATTGAATTAAAATCGCGAGTAATTGCTTCGGAAACGGCAACTCCAGAAATTCCTGTTTCGAGAATGGCTGTTACATCGGCTGTGGTAATACCGCCAACAGCGAGAATGGGGGTGCCGGTTTTCAAAATATCAAGAATGGCAGCATAGCCTTTTAAACCTAAAACTGCGGGTAAATTTTCTTTCGCTGCCGTTTCTCTAAACGGGCCTAAACTAATATAATTTACTTGCTTGTCAAGGAGTGTATCACAGTCTTGCATGGTATTTGCGGTGCCGCCAATAATTTGCCAAGAGTATAGATGTTTTCTAGCAACAGTAGGGCAGGAGTCAGTTTTTCCTAAATGCACGCCGTCTGCTTTTACTTCTCTGGCAATTTTATAAAAATCGTTAATAATCAATCTAGTTTGAAAATGCGAAGTAATTTCTCTAGCCTCTGCCGCGAATTTTAAAAGTTTCTTTTCCGGAACATTTTTTAAACGCAATTGCACCAATTCTGCCCCAGAACTGCAAGCCTTTTGGATGTTTTCCAAATGCGCAGCCGGAGATTCTCCCTGAGATATGTAATGTAGTTTAGGTATCAAATCTATGTACTATATTTAAAAATCATTAATAATTTAACCAAAGTCGGTACAGCGAAGCTGTCATAAATCCTATAGCGAAGCGGTCCTAAGTCTTTCCCTTCAACACTACAGACCACTCTCCTCAACCAATTTCCGTCCAGCCCCCCCTTCAATTAAAACCGAATCCTTTTCAACCAGGGGCCGAACATCAATTTCAATTTTCTCGGGATATAAATCTTTATCGGTAAGGCCTTCTGAAGCTTTCCAAGTTTCGCCCAATTGTTTTAGTATTTTTTCGTTCCATTCGCTTGGGTGTTTTGCATCTACCCAAATTACGTCGCGATATTCAACATCTATCAATGCCAAATCTGGGGTGGCGGCACCGTCAAATTTTTTGCTGTCGTCGCGTTTTGAAGTCACTGTTGAAAGTACAAACAATCGTTTTCTTCCAGCAATCTCCTTTATAAAAGGTCGGAATTCTACCGGCTTATTCACTGACCAATCGTATTCTTTTCTCGATTCAATTACTTTTAAAGGCATTGCACTAACTCCGGCCAATCCTTCTTTTTTTGCTGCGTGATTGTAATAGTACAACTTATCTGTTCCATCTGCAGGCACAAGTACGCTAAATGATAAACTTGTGCGTTCTTCGCCAATTGGTTCTAAGCCAAACCAATGATATAGGCCGTTGTATGCATCAATATCCATTCCGCTAAAATCAAAATCTGTTACAAAAGGTTGCTGATTTTGATCGTCTTCCAAATCTGGAATTTTTACTGCCGTTTCCATATTCCAAGGCAGCGGATCTGTAAATCCTGCCAAAAATTGCAAGGATTGTGCTTCGAGTCTCGAAACTCTTTCCGACAATGTATTTTGACGCGTTAAATACGGATGATTTTGTATTTCGTTGGGAGGAATATACGTGCCTTTCCCAATTGTAATTCGTTCTAGATAATCTGTGAAATTGTGTTCGCCAGCGTCAATGACCATCACGCCTCCGTAAGCAGGGTAGGGAAAGAAGAAACCTTTCCAACGAATTAAGCTCACCACTTGAACCCATTTACCGCTATCGTCTTTCATATAAAAAACTTCAGTGGGTTCTAAATTAAAAAGTTGAAAAATATTAAAACGCTGCACAACCGCATTGTAGGTGTTTCGGCTAAAAGCAAGCGATTCGCCAATTGAAAATGTTACTGGAATTCTATTTTTATCTGAAAACCTTGGAAAAGGCGAGGTGCTTTCAACAGAAAAAAGTTCTTCAGTATTATCATTTATGCGCTGCCAAGTATATTCCGCTGCTGGTTGTACAGCCATTGTCCATTGGTTAGTACTATCAACCCGCACTAGTTGTGGTGGCGATACTTCCTGTGTTTCACCAATACTTTCGTACGCCATGGTAACAATATTGTTATACGGTTGTATACGTTCATTTTGGGTTAAGGGAAGCTCATTTAATTCAGTTAAATTCAGATTGTTAAATACGTTATAGCTCTGCATAAATTTATACAGTCCAATTTGCCACCCAAAAAGCCAGCTAGTTGCAAAAAACGCCACAATTCCCAACAAAATAAGAATACGTCGCCCTCCATTGGCTGCACTCCTAAATTTTGAAAGTGTGAACCATAAAAATAGAGCACTAATTATAATAAGAAAAATAAACCTCCGCAGAAATAGTAAAACCGGTTGATAATCATCCCGTAAAAAAAACAGCAATAGCAGCAATACAAAACCGCTAATTATAAGTATCCTTTTTTGTTTCGGCCCTTTTAGCCAATATTTTTTCATACCGATCAATTCAAAATTAAATGTGTTTCAAACGCTAATAATTTATTTTCTCAAGTCTCAAGTCTAATGTCTCACCTCTATTTAATCATCCCCTTATTCTTCAACCTTTCCCTAGCACTTAACTTCGGCTCTTCGGTTTCTGTACTTGGTTTTGGCTCGGGTTCAATATCCTCTTCCGGTTCAAAATTATCGCGGATGTCTTGTGTAAATTCGCCGATGGTTTCTTTGCCTTTATTGTATGCTTTTTCAAGATTTTCTTTCTTGGTTTTATCTCTGGCAAAAAGAAACAATGAGGCTATATATGTTCCGAGAATTGTCGCCACGATTGCCGAAATAAAATACTGAATGTAATTAACCACAAACGGTAATACTACTGCAATTACTGCGGCTGCAATTAGATACAACAACGTAATCCAAACCAACCGCATGAGAAAATCCTGGTGATGTACAAATCCTTTTCGGCTTTCAGGTTTCATCTGTAACTCTTTGCTATGCGTAAGTTTGTTGAAAAATCGGTAAATTCGATTGCTCTTAGATTCTGTCCAATACAGGATAATTCCGAATAGAACTGCGGCGATAAAAACTATGATTTCAAAAGTCATTGTATTTCGTTTTTAAGTTCTTCTAAGATACAATCTATTGCCCAATCTTTATAACTATCGCCCCACAATGCAAATTGCTTGTAGAATTTTTCTTTGTCGTACCAATATAAATGTACGGGGTCGGCAGGTAAAACTTTAGTTAACAGTTGCCAAATTATTTCCTGATCTTCTGGTTGAAGCGAAGAATGTGGTTCCTGTAAAGCCTTTAAATAAAATAGCTCTATCATATTTTCAGGCACTAAATTGCTTTCAACGGCTTTTTTCTGATTGTATATTTCAACGCACATAATTTGCTTTTGTGCTGCAACAGGTAATTCGTTTAAATATTTTTTAAACAATAATCTACTGTTTAAAATATCGCAAATTGGGTGATCTGTTTTACTTAAATAGGTTGAAAAAAGATGTTTTTTTATACGTTCGTACCGTTCTGATTTTGCTGCTTTCGAATAATTAATCTCAGTGATTATATCGCGTTTAAGCGTGGTTAGTAATTCTTCGTGTTCAATATGAAATAGCAAAACATCATAGGTAGTATTTTTAATTGCTTGATTGAAGGTTTCTTTCGATTCAAAAACGAGGATTGGTTTTATAAAATCCTGCAACACAAATACGCCTCCAAAAGCTTTTGTGTAAAATGATGTAATATCTAAACTCAAATCGGTCAGTTTAAGTTTTCGATTGCGTAAATCGCCATTCTTTTTGGAAGAATCGAGTAACTTTTGATGAATTTCTCGATTGATAAAATTATTGCCTTTTTCGTATAGTTTTATAAGGTCATTCTGTTCCTTTTGTTTTGCTTGCAGGTCGCCCAGCACCTGAAAACTTATTGCTATTTTTTTGTAATTCAATAAATCAAAGGCTTCGTAATAGGCGTCTATGTTTTGATCTAACTGCACCACGAGGGCAGAATCTTTGGTTATATCTTTAATTTGATTGCGATACGCAGCAAAAACAGCATCCATTAAATTACGGTCAAAACTGTGGTAGGGCATAAAAACTGGTTTGCCTTCCTGTTGCGGCGAAATAATTATAGCATTGGCATTTGCCTCTCCAATATTTAGATAAAAGTTGTTGTTTTTTTCTTCCGCAATTTCTGGGCTCCATCCGTTTGCATCTATTGAAAACGTTGCCAATTTACTTGCCGAAACCCCAAGCAAAGCCAAACATTCGTTGTAGCGTTTAACTAAACTGCCGTTCACGTTTACGAGGCCATCGCCAAATAATCCAGCTTGTATTAATTTGTCCAAAAAGTTTAGAGTTTATGAGTTGAGATGTTTAGTTTTTATCACCACGAATACACGAATATTTTTTTTCTTTTACTGCTACTGCTACTGCTACTGCTACTGCTACTGCTACTGCCCACTGCCACTGCCTTATTCAAACTCCTTCCTCGCGGCCAATTGCACCTTCATATCGGCAATCCTACTATCAACCTGACGTTTAAAATCGGTATCTGCAATTGTGGCAACATTGTCTAAATAGCGCACTGTTTCCTGCCTTCTAATATCACTAAAATTAAGGCCTTTCATATTCTGTTTCATCAAATCCTGCAACATTTTAAACTTGGTGTCGTAATCTTTTTTGAAATAAAGCGTCGGGTCTTCGAACCATTGCTTCGGTAAGTCGAAATCTGATAATCGCAACGAAATAGCACTCTGAATATTCCTGATATCTCGGGAAGAGAAAAACGCAAATTCCTTTTGAATATTTTTATATAACTCCGCAAAAAACAAATGCTGATTGGTCTTGAATTTGCTTTCCGTACGTTCGTAAATTTCCAAAACCTTCGCTTCAGTTGGTTTTTCACTCTGATTTAATATTTCACCCAAATTATTAACCAATCCCTGTTCGCTTAAAAATGTATATTTTTCAGGATTTGTCATATTTATAAAATCGGGCATCGTTTTTTCAAACTTGCGCCACCAAAGATAATCTTGGTCTATAAAATCTGGAATCGTTCGTGCCCCATCAATTTTAAACCTGCCTTGCACGCGACTTATTACAGCTTTGTCTAGCATTTCGGGCAAGTTGGTAAAAAGACCGATGCTGCTATTGCCATAATTTATGGCGTAAGCCCCTTCTGTATATCTTAAGAAAACGCCGATAACTTCTTTTACACCCGCCGAAACGCCTTGTGCGGTACGTTCCTGTAGATTATTTTCGGCATCGTCTATTGGCGCAAATATTAGTTTTGTAGGGTCGCTTAATGGCTTCATCCATTGCACCATTTTTTCGGCGCTACCTCCTTGAAAAGTTGATATTAACGTATCTGGCATTGGGTGAAAAAGAAACGGAATATCCAGATTCTCGCAATGCATTTTCAACCTAGTTGCAATTGCTGCGATAAGCATACTTTTTCCTGTACCCGGAATTCCATACCCCATAAATACCGGCATAAACCCGCCCAATTCTTGAAAAGGGTTTTTCTTCGCCTCAAAATCATAACTCAACATGCGTTCGGTTAAACGCCGTGCAAAGTGTTTGGCGTCGCGGTTTCCAACAATTTCTTCAAATTGTATTTTATTGAATTCAACACTTTTGGCAGTACCTTCCATAGTGTTTTCCCAGCCCGAAATAGCAAATTCGCTTTTCTCAAGTTTATAGGTTCTATCTTCAATGGTTTCGGTAAAATCTAGGGAAGCAATTCGCATCTGAATTTCAACAATAATCGCTTCAAAAAAGACAACACTAAAAACTACCACATCTTCATCGCTGGTTATAATTTCTGGGTGATTCAAGTATTTGTCGAAGTAAAACAACATACACGAAATACCTTTCAGTGGCGACATAAGCGACAATTCAGGTATGCCGGCAAACTTGTTTTTCATTACCGCCAAATCGTCTGAAACGCTCGGTTTTAAATCGTATAATATCCGGTAGGCGCAACCGTAGAGCATAAATGCCGTGGCGGTTTGCTGTTTGCTATCAAATTCGTGTCTTTGCCCATTGTCTAAAGTAGAGAGTTTTTCGCTTAAACCAGATAAACCAGAGGCATCGGAGTAATTATCGCGCAGCCAAATGGCCATTGTTAGTCCCTCCTGCAACGACAAAAGCGCTTGGTTTAGTCGCAACGGAATGGCTATAGAATCTGGTAACAATCGCTTCTTTAAGGCTAAGATTGTTTTCGAAATTGATATTACTTCGTTGTTGGCTGTGCCATTCGCCTTTGCCAAATACATCATAATTGAAGTATCTGCCACATTTTTGTCGCGGCGTTTTGCTTTGTTGCCCTGTTCCCATTGAATTCCTTTTAAATAGGAAGTTGCTTCATCGCGAAGTGCCTCTAATTCCGAAATTTTTATGGGAAATGTACTGTTGTGTTCCATTAATTTAATTTTAATTCGGGGATTTCAAATGGGTCTAAAGTGAGTGAATGAAGTGTTTCAGGGATTTTATCATACAGAAGCTGCATCACGCGATGGGAGGTAAACAAATACTTCTGACGCTTTTTACTTTCCCAGAGTTGCAATTCTTGTCTGTTGAAAATATTGCCTTCGTTAAAATTACCCGAACTATTTATTTCATCTATTGAAATTGCCATGGCATATGCCGAAATATCTACCGTTTTATCTACAATGCCTTGCAACAAAACGTGAGTTATATCGAGTTCGTCTTTTGCGAAAATGCTATGTAACGGACCAAAATCTACTACCCGTAATTTTTTAGGCAATAGCTTAGGCAACTTTTTGTCGATAGCATACGCCATCATATCCAAACTCATATTCCTATCGGCAACGGTTTCTAACACTTCGTAAATATTTGGAGTGTATTCTTCGAGCGTTTCTTTGTACAAATCGAAATTCAAAAAGCAGATAAACGCACGGTTAAGGGTAATGTCGTAAAAACTCCAACTTACCATATATTCGCCTTCGGTTTTATTTACATTCGTCACTATTTTCCCTTGAATAAACCGTCTGAAAATATAGTGTTGATCTACCGAAGTATAATAAATTATAGATGCCGCTTGCTGTAGTTTTCTTTCTGAAATATGTTCGCGATCCTTTAAAAGGGTTTCCAAAAACTCCTTTTTAAGCGTATCAATATCGGGCAACTTGTTTAAATGTTCGTGCCTTAAATTAAGATCATTGATAAGGTATCTAAATTCCAAATAATTAGGAAATCCAGATTCGGTAAGGTCAATGCGCATTTTTTCCTCATCGTCAAACAAGTATTTTATTCTGAAGGCTTCGAGGGAATAGGTGAGTAGCTCGCAGTATTGTTTTATAAAAGTGACTTCTGTTTCACTGCAAATACCCTTTTTCGACATCGCTTCCTGTAGATTTTTAAACGCATGGTTTACAATCTTAAAATACACTTTGTACTGATCCTTGGTTTCAAGAATAGCACTGTCTAAAGGGGTTGCAATGGAATTTAGTGACATTTATTTTATTCAGATTTGAGATTTTAGATATGAGACGTAAGACCGCTGCGCTGTAAGACCGCTTCGCTTTAGGACCGCTTCGCTCTAAGACGTAAGACTTATGACTGCTTCGCTGAAAGATTTAAGACTAAACTTACACTTTTAGTCCTACGTCTTACGTCATTCAGTCTTACGTCCTTTTGTCCTTCGTCTTACGTCCTTCAGTCTTACGTCTTACGTCCTATAGTCTTACGTCATTTTCACTACCGACTACCAAACTAACTAAGCAAATCATCCTGTACATCTGTTTTCGGCTTTTTCGACGCTGGATTGTTGTCATTTCCAGAAGGTGCGTTAGCGTCTGTTGCGTAATATTCCTCAAAGATTTCTTTCATATCAATACCGTAACGGTCGGCGAAATTTTTCTGAATTTCACCATCCTTTTTCCTGATTTCTTGTAAAGATTCGGCATAACTAGAGTAAACTCCTTGCATTACTTTTTCGTGAACCGGAATGTTGTCCATCATTTCTTGTCTTGCTTTGGCGCTTGCACTGTGCATAGAAGCTAGGGTTGCACCAATGTGCTCATCTGTTTTAACTCCTAAGTGTTCCAAAATTGCGGCAAATTCTTGATCTGTTCTTGCTTTTAAAGCCACAACATAACCGTCGTAATATTTAAGTCGCTCGTCTGTGTCGCTCTTTAATTTTGCGCGATGCGTTTGCAGGTTGCTGCGTAAAGACGTTAATACCTTAATAGTAAGATTGTGCTTTTGAACAAAACTATCTTTACTCGCGGCCAGAGTAGTGTAGGCATTTTTAAGCCCTTCCAATTCTTCAACCTTTTGTTCAATAGTTGTAACTTTTCCAATGGCTTCGCTATATTCTGGAGATTGTTTGTCGCTAATTTCTTCCAAAGCTTGTCGGGACTGCTTTAAAAGCGCGTATTGTTCCTCTAACTTGGCTTCGGTTTCTTCCTTTTTTTCTAAGGCTTTTGTATGATTTTTACTGGCTTCAACTATTGCTACTTGAAGCTTTTCTTCAACCTCTTTAATTTCCACTTCACGATTTTTAAGACGATCTACCGCAGCCTGACTTTTATATGAAAGTTCGTTTAACAAGGTTTGCACGTCTGCGCTTTCAATACGCGTTTGGAACATCTGCTTCGCCTTCATATCTGCGCCGTCGCGTGTTTTTTGGGCGGCAACGAGTTCTTGTTCTTTTTTCTTAATTCTCGCTTTTCGGCCCCAAAGATTATTCCACCAGTTATCTGTTATTTTTTCGGCATCTTCAAGTTCCATTTTTGCACGCTCGAGTGCTTTTATAGCCTGATCTATCACCTTTTGTTCCGCTGGATTTAGCGTACTGAATTTTTCAAAAACAATTCCAACTTCATCTTGGTAATCGGTAAGATCTTTAATGGCATCCAACAAATTACCACGGTCTTTTTCGGCCATTCCTACAACATCATCTAAAGTTGCATTCAGGATTCGCTGTCTAACCTCGGGATCATCTTCTTGGGCTAGCTTGCTCTTCATTTGGTCTACAGCCTTGCCCCAATTAACATCTACCTTTCCCTTTGTGGTATTTTTATCTGTTTCTAATAAATCAAAATCATCTGCCATTGTAGCTATTTTTTAAGTTTGTACATTTTCAAAATTTCAATGGTCAATGTCGGAAAAAAAAATGATTTTTTAAATTAAAATTTATAGGGCAGGAGTTATTAGCGCTTCATTTAGTATCGATACCTAAAACTAAAACGCAAATTGAAGAAAGTGAAGAAAGTAAAGCAAATTCGTAAAGCACACAGTATTTGTGTCTTACAGTTCAATTGTTCTTTTTGAAACTAAAGTGAGTATAACAAGATGTTGCTTTAGGCCATAGTAATTTATGAAAACAGAGACCTTTTAATTTTTTAGAGTAACCTTTTTAGAAAACTCCATAAAATACGACTCAAAACGCTTAAGCATCGGGTGCATTTTTTCAATATACAGCACATACTGGCATCTTTGAATACTTTGTGCAATAGACATAATAGCCGAATACGACGACTTCTGAATTAAAAACTCGGCGTCGTCAATACTAAATATCTTTAAATCTGCGATACTTACGCCATTGGTTAAAAACAACTTGTTCATAGACTTAGGCGTAGAAATAAGTATGTCGACTCCCATTGCAATCTCAGATTTTTGCACATCGTTGTGAAGCTCTTCATAGCCCACATAAACACGTAACGAAGTATATTTAGTGTACAATAAAAATGCATCGTACAACTCCATTGCCTTTTCCTTATTTTCTACCAGAACTACCGCCCTTGGGGCATTCCCGATCTCTCTGCACTTTAAAGCGTGCATCGTTGTTAGGATAAGCGTGGTGGTTTTCCCACTATCTGATGGAGCGATGCAATACACATTAGTACCACTTTTTATTACAGGAATACTGTTGCTCTGAAAAGGAGTAGGGGTCGTTATTTCTAGAGTTTCAAGTCGCTCTTGTATTTCAGGATGTAATTTTTTAAAAGGCATAGATAGTATTGAGATGGCAGTTTAATGCACCATTTATATTAATTATGGCAAAGATACTATTTGAGGGTGGTTTAATTGAGTGGAATGTGTTTTTCTATTTTTAGAGGAAAAATCAATTGACTTTCTTTTCTTCTAAAACCTTATTCCAAAAACGATTTTAAAATCTCAACTCAAATCTCTTATCGCTTTACAATAGTCTTGTATTAGGATTATATAAAAATCAAAACCAATAAACAATTCGCTTATATTTGCCCCAGCAAATAAACTATGAGTTTTACACTTTTATCTTCGCCATTACAGGGATTTACCACTTTTCATTTTAGGAATGCACAAAACAAATATTTTGGAGGTATAGATACTTTCTATGCGCCCTATATTCGTTTAAATGGCAAGATGGAAGTGAAGCAATCATACGAGCGCGATTTATTACCAGAGAACAACGCTACTTTAGAAGTTATTCCTCAGATAATTACAAATGATGCCGACGAGTTTATTTTTGTTGCTAAATACGTGCAACAATTTGGTTATAAAGAGCTAAACTGGAATTTAGGTTGTCCGTACCCAATGGTTACAAATCGTGGCATGGGTTCTGGTTTAATTTGCGATTTCAATAAAATAGATGCTATTTTAAAACGTGTTCACAATGAAACCGATATTTTGGTCTCAATGAAAATGCGGATGGGGTATGAGCATAGTGACGAAATTCTGCACACTTTTCCTATTCTCGATAAATATCCGCTTAAAAACGTTGCTATACACGCGCGTCTTGGAAAACAATTATATAAAGGCGGCGTAGATTTAGACGCTTTTCAAAAATGTGTTGACGCCGCAAAACACAAACTGTATTATAACGGCGATATTACCACGGTGGCACAGTTTAAGAAAATGCAGGAGCGTTTCCCAAGTATTGATCATTTTATGATTGGTCGTGGCTTAATTGCCGATCCGTTTTTACCGAGTATGATAAAAAACAATACTACAGACTATCCTGAAAATCGCTGGGATTTATTTGAAGCTTTTCACGACGAAATCTACCAACAATACGATGCAATTTTATCTGGGCCAACACCAATTAAAATGAAGATGTTAGGTTTCTGGGAATATTTTTCGCAATCTTTTTCGAATCCGCAAAAAACCTATA
This sequence comes from Aequorivita sp. IT1183, assembly GCF_058068265.1. Classification (NCBI taxonomy): domain Bacteria; kingdom Pseudomonadati; phylum Bacteroidota; class Flavobacteriia; order Flavobacteriales; family Flavobacteriaceae; genus Aequorivita; species Aequorivita sp. IT1183. Next base: position 100,443 of record NZ_JBYRHS010000007.1, read on the forward strand.
AAAAGATCAAAAAAGCCGCCAATCCTGTAAAATATAGAATGGCTGTAAAGGAGATTTTTGATAGCGAGCGGTAATAGGTTTAGCGGTTTTCTATAGAATACATCTTCGCCACTACTGTAGCCTGTGTCGGCCACACAGTTTTCTTTGATTAATCCGTGTTTCCACCGACGCCGTTTTAGCAGCTGGTCAATATTGAGTAATTGTTGGGTATTCCTATCAGTAAGCGTGATACATTTCAGAGAACACGGGAGAGACACCCACGTGGGCAGGGTATAGGATGAATGTTAGTGAAAAGGCCTATTATATTAATTTAATAGGATTTTTATTTTCATCAATCGCAACAAAGGTGAATACTCCACTTACCGCTTTTTCCCGACTGTAAGAATACATTTCCTCAACAAATATTTCAACTTTCACCTTAAGGCTCGTTGTTCCCAAATGCACAACTTGCCCCACCAATTCTACAATGGTTCCTGCAGGAATGGGTTTTGTAAAATCGATGCGGTCTGAAGAAACTGTTACCATTCTTTGCCTACTATAGCGTGTGGCAGTGATAAACGCAACCTCATCCATAAACTGCATAGCGGTACCGCCAAAAAGCGTGTCGTAATGATTGGTTGTATTTGGGAAAACCGCTTTAAATATGCGGGTTTCTGATTTTAAAATTCTTTCTTTTACGTTCATAATAGTTCAGTTTCCAATGCCAAATAATGGGTAATACCTTTCTTAGTTTGCATTGGGAAGATTTGTATTTTACACCAGTATTCTTCTTGGTTTTTTTTATAGTTCAGTATTTTTGAAGTGAAGGGTATCTCTTTTAAAAGATTTTCCTTTATAAGTTCCTTGGTTTCTTTTGAAGTTTGATCCCCTTGCAAAAAAGAAGGTTTTTTTCCAAGTGCATAACTGGCTTGATAGCCTGTCATTTTAAAGAACCCAGGATTGGTCCACAGTATCGTTTGCAGCGAGTTGGTTACAATCAATGCGTCGTATGGATGCTTCAATATTTCGTTAAAGTCTGTTTTCCATTGAAATTGACTTTCCATTAACTCTAATGTAATTCTATCTTTTTCCAGCGAATTTAAAGGCTCTCTTGGTGCAAAAAAATCTGCAGTATCCCGCCAACTTATTAAAGGAGATGCATTGGATTGCGGTGCCAGATTTGTTGTGTACTTTTTAAGCTCTTGGTCGTTTAGAGACTCTAAGAAAATATCCAGGCCCGCCATATGCCATAAATTATATTTCGCCATAATGGATGTGTTTAAAAAATGAAATGCCGACAAGAACACTTGTCCCTTGAGAAGTCTGGGTTAAATAAGAGCAGTAAGAAGCTATAAATAAAATCATAAACTTAAAGCCTTTTACCCGAAAGCCAGCGTTTTTTAAATTATTGCAATTTGGCAGGTCTCCTGGCTTGCGTCCTGTAATTTTCCTTCCCATCAACCAAGGTAGACAGTGGATTATTTTGAAGTTTTTAATTACAGGCATCCGCCTTAGGCGGACAAAGCTTACAGTTGCGGGAACAGCATAGGATTTAAAGATTTAAGAAGACTTGGTTTTTCAACCGGCGGCTTCATCAATTTTCACCTATTTCCCTTTTAATTGTTCTGAAATTTTTCAGATACAAACCAAATACGGAACAAAGGTATGGAAATTTGATTACTAGCTAGAGATGAATTTATGAATTGTATTTGTAGGTTCTAGGTTTTCTTTTTTAATCCGTAAACTCCTTGGCCAAAACGATTCGGATGATGATTGAATGAACCGTCATTGCGAGCGAAGCGCGGCAACCTCATGAGGCTACTTGCTATCATGAATAGTACTACACCTGACTCCATTGTCCGGTCGAGCGCAGTCGAGACCTCCTTTTGAAATTAAAAAGCCCCTTATTTAGCAACCCGCTAAAAAAACTCCTCCCACTTCCAATGGCAGTGGAAAGCAGCGAAGCAATCGTATCAATGATGTCTTCATTGCTAGGTCTATAAGCCATCGCAAATCGAAGCTTAACGTAATTAAACCTTTGAGGCTATTTGTTGTCATAAAAAGAACTACACCTGGGGGCAGAATACCGCATTACAGTCCTGCTCAGTACAGGCGCCAGCGCTCGAGAGGGGATGCGAAGTTTTATGGAACTCTCCTTAGTAAGTGTTTCGGAGGAGTGGGAGATGGGTGGCTGGTTTGAACGCTAATAATGTATTAAACAATGAGTACGAGTGGAGATAACCGTCATTCCTACTGCATTTAACCAACTTTATTATACATATTCAAATTTAGAATGAAGTTCACATTTACCTTTTTCTTGATCTTTTACTCGGCCTATTCTTTTTCTCAGAATAAAGAAATTATTGAAAATCGATTACAAGTTCATGATACTATTAACAAGGATTTGAAGGCGAAAGATTCTCTTATAAAAATTAAAAAAATTGAGGATTCAATAAATGCTGCAGATTCTAACGTTTTCCCTCCGTATTCAATATTTAATAGAATTAATGAATTGGATGAAGTTTCTATTATATCAAAATCCAAATTTGACGCAGTAAGTTTGGGAATTATTAATAAGAAAATTAAACCCTTATCTACAAATGAAAGAAGATTATACACCGCGGGGGATTTTAAACCTATCCATCTCTTGGGACTTCTAGGCGGTTCTTTACAAGTAGATCCAATCATAAATGCTATAAGTGGAAGAACAAAACGCCTCAAGAAATACATCCAATTTGAAAAGAAAACGGCGAATTTGATTCTATTAGAAGAAAATTACAGCCATTATATGCTTAATAATCTAAATATTGATGAAGAAATATTAGGAAGATTTTTGACTTATTTAATAGAAGATGAAAAAATGCAGGTTCAACTTGAGAACCTGACAGATGGCCAAATAAAATTTTTACTTGGAGAAATCTACTTCCAATTTATGGATTTTCAGAATGATTCATATCCCCCAAATGATGAGATACAAGAAAAGTAGTTATGATTTTTAATATCACTTAAACCGACATTGCGACCGAAGCACGGCACTCACATCAATGGGTCGTCATTGCGACCGAAGCGAGGCAATCCTATAAGGCCACTTGCTGTCATTAATGGAACTAAACATGAATGGAACTAAATTAGTGCAGATTACAACAGTCGTAAACTCCTTGGCCAAAACGATAGGGATGATGATTGAATGAACCGTCATTGCGAGCAAAGCGCGGCAATCTGATGATGCTCCTTGCTATCGTGAATAGTACTACACCTGGCTCCATTGTCCGGTCGAGCGCAGTCGAGACCTATTTGTTACATCAAACAAAAGGAATATAAACTATAGAGCACATTGGGAATAACAAATTTTGTCGCTATTATTTCCCAAATGGATAAACCGAATCAACACAGATTAGCGCAAATCAACACAAATTGGAACCAATCAAACCCAATCAAAGTTTTAGTTCGTTTTATTGGGGTTTTGTTCGGGTGTTGGTTTGGTCATGTTCAGTTGTGCTTTCCAAAAAGTGAGTTTTTGGGAAGAAGTTAAGGAGGAGGTTCGAACGACGAGCGACCACCACCCAAAACTGATAATTCTAAACCCCCACATTTACTTAATCATAAACTCACATATTCACTTATTTTCAAAACCAATAGCCTAAAGCTTCCAGCATTAAAAATAAATCCTATATTTGAAACTCTCCCCGATTAAATATACCCCCTTTACGGTTTTCCGTACTTGGTGGGTTTTTGTTTTTGTTACATTTAGAAATATTAATCTAATTATATAATTGGAATAAACACTATATAGTTTTTATCCGCATGTTGGCAATAATAATGAAACAAACTTTTAGCATATTAATAATTTTTCTAATTTCAATCAATGGATTCGCTCAATGTGATGATATTGATAAACTGGAATTAGGTGGAACTTATATGTCACGTACAAAAAACTATATTCCATTTGAAATAAAACATAAAGATTCAATTGAGAGAGAAAATACTTTTTACCCATACGATGTTAAAAATATTGAGAAGTATTCTGACTTTGTTCTAAAAAAAGCAAAAGAATATATTATTACACGTGCAAATGCTGACTTTTACAATAAATTGGAAATGGGCGAATTTCAAGTAAACTATCTGGATTCAGTAAAAGCGGAATATGACAAACCCGAATTTTATGAATTGTCGAACTACAATGTTACTTATTGGATTCTCTACACTTATCGGAATAACGGATTTAAATACGCATTTGGATTGGAATTTGACAAGAACGGAAAAATGATTTCTGAAAACAAATTTCCTGACTTCTCACTCAATCCTAAATTTGAAAACCTGATTGAACCTTGTCTCGCATTAGAAAAAGTAAAATCGGATGAGCGATTTAAGGATAAAAAAGTAGATTTTATCGAGTTATCGTATTTAGATGAAGTAAATTCATTTTGTTGGTTAATCCAAGAAGATTTTAATGTGAGCGAAAAGCAGGAAATTGACTTTGAGGAATGGTATGAATATTCCGAACAAAGTTTTTTTGTAAACGCAAATTCTAACAAAATAGAAAAAATTGAAGACCAAAAAAAACAGGTAATTTACTGCGGATTTAAACCAATTAAAAAAACAAAAGAGTAACAAATTACTATTGCCAACAAAGAACTGAGGTAAAAAACAACACATTTCTTCATTAATTTTTGACATTATTATTCTAGGCTTACAGATTGAAAAAATAGATATGTAAGCTATTTCTTTGTTTAAAACACAGTCATTTTACTCTAAGCACCGAAACGAAGGTCGCAGCAACCTCTTCAGGCCACTATCTACCACCATCACAAACTCAGTCATTGCGAGGGAGGCACGACCGCGGCAACCTCTCGATGCCAGCACCTACCACCATCACAAACTCAGTCATTGCGAGGGAGGCACGACCGCGGCAACCTCAATATGCAAACACCTACCACCATCACAACACACCTCCATCTGAAAGATCATCCCAATTCAGATTCATGGTATTAATTAGCCGCTCCTTATCTTTTCGGCTTCCCGCTTTTATTTTCTTTATAAAAGCAATAGCCTCAGTTATAGAGGTGAACTCTTTATAAAAAACCAATTTATCACAATTATACCGACTCGTAAACCCCTTATAGGTCTTGTTTTTATGTTGGTAAACACGCTTAACAAGATTAGAAGTAACACCAGTATAGATAACAGTGTTATTTTTATTGGTCATCATATATACATGCGAAATTTTCACAGTAATAAATCTAATAGATTTTTATGAAAATCACAACCCAAGCCTGCCTTGAGCGGAGTCGAAGGGGTCATTGCGAGGGAGGTACGACCGCGGCAACCCCAAGATGCCAGCACCTACCACCATCAAACTTAAAATTATTTTTTTTATCTTAGCTATATAATCACCTTAAAATCAACACAATGTCATTCGGATTGTTTTCAAAACTAAGGATAATCGGTACCATTAAAGGTTTTACCTACTATATGCTAAATGGAGAATACATTAAACGTAAATCATCGCCTCCTACAAGAGATCAAATTTTATACGATCCTCGTTTCGCTACCGTAAAAGCTAATGTAACGGAATTTGCTGGCGCAAATATGCTCGCAAAATCCATTTATACCGGCTTACAGGGAAATTTGAGAACCTTTAAGGATAGTTATTTTACAAGTCGCCTTACCGGCCGCTGTCGTAAAATAATACATAAGGGTAGGGGCATCAAGGGACGAAGAGTGGCAAACGTTTTTAATTATCCCGAAGCCCTTATTGGGTTGCAACTAGATGAAAAGCAAATATTTAACCAAATTTACACCGCAAAAACAACTGTTTTAGTAAATAGCGACCGTTCACTAGTTACTATCAAAATTGAAAATAGCAGCCATCTAGACCTGAATAAATACCCTAAATCTGCATCACATTTCAAGCTTACAGCTGCCATAAGCTTGGTTTCTGCAATTAAATGTAGTCCCAAAACTCAAAAGTACACACTAGATCATCCAGCGGTCAATGCCTTAGGTAATACTGTAGAAACCCCTCCGTTATTATGTAACATTGAACATCCTGAAATTAGCCTACAACTAAATACGCCAATCATAAAACCCCTTCCAACAGATGTTGCCATAAGTGTCTGGTTAGGAATACATTTCGGCAATGAATTAAACAATACATTCACGCCTTTTAAAACAGCAAAAGCAATGGAATGTATTGCGGTAATCTAATAATTTAGCCCCTCATAATTTAAATCTTCAAAACATAAAGCAGTTTCCTCTAAATAGCTAAGCAACTAAGGCTGCGAGAGTATTTTAACTATGAAAAAACAGATGTATAGTTCTTTTAGGATTATCAGTTACATTTGTATAACTATATTAGGATTTATTCTTTAACCTGTATAGTTATTTTAGGACGGGTCAAGGACGGGTCAAGGCCTAGGCAAAGACTAGGTTCACCCGTGTTTACTCCATAGTAAAGCCATAGATAAGGTATGGTTAAGGCATAGGTAGCCTATAACTAACTTATGCCAAAATTCACAAATAATTACCACCATAATTATCCACTTTCTGTTCCGCAGCCATTATTCGTTCTATGTTTATAGAAATTTCTACAAAATAATTTTAAACATTAAGCTTTCGAAACCTATTGGGCGACATCAATTTTATCATTTTAAATTGTCTGTTAAAATTTGAAATGTTATTAAATCCACATTTATAGGCAATTTCGTTGATAGATAAATCCTTGTTCGCAATTAATAATTTACAAGCCTTTTCAATACGTAATTCGGTTAAAAAGCTAATATACGTCCTGTTTGTTCGTTTTTTAAAATATTTACAAAAAGCATTCTTTGTCATATTTGCAATGTTTGCAATCTCATCTAAAGTTATTTTTTGGTTTGCATTTTCAATTGTATAATCAAACACATCTCTCATTCTTTTTCCTTCAACATCAGAATATTTTTTATTGTACACAAAATTAGAAAGAGGTTCATATTTTGAAACTGAAATGATCTTTAAAATCTCTAAAAACAATATAAAACGCTCTAGTTTAGAAGCTTTTTTAAGCTTCAAAAAGGAATCAATAATTTCCTTTTTATTCACTTTTACAACAAACCCCTGCGAAGATTTTAAGAAAAATAGATTTATTTCTGCAAAATCATTTAAATCAAAAAAAGCTTCACCAAAAGAGGATTCTGTAAAAAACAGCGTCAGCATCTTCGATTTGATTGCTCCGTTTTCACCACTTTTAAACACATGAGGCAAATTGCTGCCAATAACAAAAATATCATTTTCAGCATAGTTGAAAATACGATCTCCCACCAATAAAGTTCCATTTCCTCTTTCAATAAAACTTATCTGAATTTCATCATGTTGATGCAGTTTATCATAAAAAACCAATTCAATATCTTCTTGATAAATCAGAGCATTGTTTTCTGGCTTCGGAATTTTAAAAGGTAAAACTTTCATTTATACAGAAATGGTTATAGGATGTTATTACTCAGCATTGGTACAAAATACTTCAAAAATATATTAAAAATGTTTATGAAGGATAATATAGTACTAAAAGTGAATAATTTAAGAGTATTCTAACGAACAGCATTTCTATAATTTTATACCATCAAATAAATAGAAACAATATGAAATTTAATTGGAAAGGCATAATGCCAGCAGTAACAACACAATTTAATTCTGATGATGAATTAGATTTAGACATGTTTAAAGTGAATATCCAAGCGCAGCTAAACGCAGGTGTTCACGGTATTGTTTTGGGTGGAACTTTAGGTGAAGCAAGTACTTTAACAGAGGAAGAGGGCAGAAGCTTAACACGAGAAACTGTTGCGTTTGTAGCAGGAAAAGTTCCTGTTTTAATGAATATTGCAGTACAAACCACAAAAGCCGCAATTGCACTAGCTAAATCTGCAGAAGAAGATGGCGCAAGTGGTTTGATGCTTTTACCTCCAATGCGCTACAATGCTAGTGATGCAGAAGTTGTACACTATTTTAAAGCTGTTGCAAATAGCACCTCCTTGCCAATTATGATCTATAATAATCCGGTAGATTATAAAATAATGGTGACCTTAGATATGTTTCAAGAGTTATTAGACAGCTGCCCAAATATTCAGGCAGTAAAAGAATCTACCAGGGATACCACCAATATTACAAGAATTAAAAATAGGTTTGGAGACAGATTAGCAATAATGACTGGGGTAGACACCTTAGCTTTAGAAAGTTTAGTTTTGGGTGCAGATGGATGGGTAGCAGGTTTGGTAGATGCTTTTCCGGCAGAAACAGTGGCTATTTACAAGTTGGTAAAAGCAAACAGAATTCCAGAAGCTATTGCAATTTACAGATGGTTTATGCCAGTTTTAGAACTAGATATTCACCCTAGATTAGTACAATATATTAAATTAGCATCGGTACATACCGGTATTGGCAATGAATATGTTAGAGCCCCAAGACTTGTTTTGCAAGGTGAAGAGCGTAAAAGAGTAGAAAAAGTAATTACAGACGCACTGGCAACAAGACCAACACTGCCAGATTATAAAAATTTATAACCTTATTTTAGTGTTCTTTAGTGCTAAAAACATTCAGAACTAAAGCCGGGTTTTTATCGATATCTTACTATTTGTTTACGATACATTTTATTTTATATATTAATTGAAATAAAACTCGAACTCGACTGTAAAGGATGCCGTTTCAAACCTTACACAGAACAATACAATTATAGAATATGATAACAGGAAAAAACTACATAGGCAATCAACTTTCAAGTTCAGGAAACAAAACGTATAAAACGTTCAATCCAGAATTAAACCTAGAAAACACTACTGTTTTTACTGAAGCTTCTTCAGAAGAATTAGAAAAAGCAGTTTCTTTAGCGTCAAATGCATTTAAAGAATTCAGAACTATTTCCGGAACAAAAAAAGCCGAATTTCTAAACGCAATTGCAGATGAAATTTTAGCTTTAGATGATGAGCTTGTAAAAATGTATTGTTTAGAAACTGGTTTGCCAGAAGGAAGAGCAAAAGGTGAAAGGGGTAGGACAGTAGGGCAATTAAGAACTTTTGCAAACCTGGTTGCAGAAGGCTCTTGGGTTGAAGCAACCATAGATACAGCCCAACCAAACCGAGAACCCATGCCAAAATCTGATATCCGCAAAATGTTAATTCCCTTAGGTCCCGTAGTGGTTTTTGGGGCAAGTAATTTCCCTTTGGCGTATTCTACAGCTGGTGGAGACACGGCAGCAGCTTTAGCTGCAGGTTGTCCGGTAATTGTTAAATCGCACCCCATGCATGCTGGCACAGGTGAATTAGTAGCATCGGCAATTATAAAAGCCGCCGAAAAAACAGCAATGCCAAATGGCGTTTTTTCTAATTTAAATTCAAGCGGAATAGAAGTAGGGCAGCAGTTAGTTGCCCACCCAAAAGTAAAAGCAGTTGGTTTTACAGGCAGTATAACAGGAGGGAGGGCTTTATTAGATTTAGCTTCAAAAAGAGAAGAACCAATTCCGGTTTTTACAGAAATGGGAAGCATAAACCCAGTTGTAATTTTACCAAAAGCATTAGAGAATAGACAAGCTGAAATTGCAAAAACCTATGCGGGTTCTATCACTTTAGGAACGGGTCAGTTTTGTACAAATCCGGGTTTAATTCTTGGTATTAAAAGTGAATCGTTCACAAGTTTTATAACGACTGTTTCAGAAGAAATTATCAAAATAGATCCATCTTGTATGTTGCATCCAAATATCAAAAAAGGATACATAAAGAACAAAGAAAAAGTAGTTTCTCAAGACCAAGTTACCGTTACAGCCAACTATTCTTCTGAAGTAAAAAATAATTACGCAGAACAAGCCATTGTTACTGTAACGGGAAGAACATTTTTAGAAAATCCAACCTTACATTTAGAAGTTTTCGGACCTTTTTCTATGATTGTTCAATGTGAAAACGCAGCAGAATTAGAAGTAGTTATTGCTAGTTTAGAAGGGCAATTAACGGGAACTGTAATTTCAGATGAAAATGAAGTCGCCAATTATTCAAAAGTAATTGCTGCGCTTCAAAATAGAGTGGGACGCATTATCTTCAACGGAGTTCCAACAGGAGTGGAGGTTTGTGAATCGATGGTTCATGGAGGTCCTTATCCTGCATCTTCAGATAGCAGATTTACTGCAGTTGGTATCAATTCTATAAAACGTTGGGTTCGTCCTTTTAGCTATCAAGATTGGCCAAATGAGTTGTTGCCAGAGGAATTAAAAGACGAAAATCCTTTAGGTATCTTTAGAGTTGTGGATGGATTAAAACAAATAATGAAGAATGAGTAAGCACATATTTGTTTGCATAGACGCACATACGTGCGGAAATCCAGTGAGAGTTATAAAAAGTGGAGGTCCAAAATTGATTGGAAAAACAATCAACGAAAAACGACTTCATTTTTTAAAAGAATTCGATTGGATCAGAAAAGGATTAATGTTTGAACCTCGCGGTCACGATATGATGAGTGGAAGCATTTTATTTCCACCAGATAATCCAGAAAATGATTTTGCTATATTATTTATAGAAACCTCCGGGTGCTTGCCAATGTGCGGTCATGGTACTATAGGCACTATTACCATTGCTATTGAAGAAGGTTTGGTTACGCCTAAAATTCCAGGAAAAATTAGAATGGAAGCTCCAGCTGGTTTGGTAGAAATTGAATATCAGCAAACAAATAATAAAGTAGATTGGGTAAAACTTACTAATGTAAAAAGTTATTTAGCAGCTCAAAATCTAACTATCGATTGCCCTGAATTAGGCGAAATCACCTTCGATGTTGCTTATGGCGGAAATTATTATGCTATAGTAGATCCACAGAAAAATTTCTCTGGAGTGCACGATTTTACTGCTGGTATGATTATTCAATACTCTCAAATAGTTCGGGATAGAATTAATGCAAAATATCCAAATCAATTTATTCATCCAGAAAATGTAACCATTCGCGATGTAACCCATATGTTGTGGACCGGTAATCCTATAGATCCTAATTCATCTGGACGAAACGCAGTATTTTATGGCGACAAAGCCATCGATAGAAGCCCGTGTGGGACAGGTACTTCCGCACGTTTAGCACAATTATATGCCAAAGGAAAATTACAAGTTAACCAACCTTTTGTACACGAAAGTTTTATTGGCAGTAAGTTTATTGGGCGTGTTGAAGAAGAAACCCTTTTAGATGGAAAACTTGCCATTATACCAAGTATTCAAGGTTGGGCAAAAGTTTATGGGCAAAATACTATTACTATTGATGATGAAGATGACCCTTATGCACATGGTTTTCAAGTGATATAACAATTCTCAACTCGATTGGGAATCTGCCAAATTGAAATTAAGAATGGCTAAATTGAAATTAAGAACTGCCAAATTGAAATTAATAAGAAGAACCTGAAAAAAGATCAGGAAACAAAGAATGAGCAAAAGCGTAATTATTATTGGAGGTGGAATAATAGGTTTAAGCACTGCTTATTACCTTTTACAAGAAGGTCATCAAGTAACAATCATAGATAAATCTAATTTCTCCAGTGGTGCATCGTATGTGAACGCTGGCTATATAACACCCAGCCATTTTATTCCGTTGGCTGCGCCAGGAATGATTAACAAAGGTCTTAAGTGGATGTTTGATGCAACTAGCCCTTTTTATGTGAAACCCCGTCTAAATGCAGATTTTTTAAAATGGATGTGGGCTTTTAAGAAGTCGGCTACAATTTCAAAAGTAGAGAAAGCAATTCCAGTAATTAAAGAAATTAATATTTTAAGCCGTGATTTATACGAAGACATAAAAGCGTCTAAAGCGTTTAACTTTCACTACGAACGAAAAGGATTGTTAATGTGTTATCAATCTGATAAAGTAGGAGAGGAGGAATGGAAAGTTGGCCAACGAGGAATTGACTTAGGATTAGGGGTGAAAAACTTATCAAAAACCGAAGTAGATACACTTGAACCTAAAGCTAATCTGAATATTAAAGGAGCTATCTATTATGATTCCGATGCACATATGACGCCAACCGATTTTATGAAAGAAATGGTTACACATTTAAAAGCAAAAGGAGTTGTTTTTTATGCTAATGAAGAAGTAAAAGATATTGACGTTTCAAACAATAAAATTTCTAAAATCATTACCGATAAACAAGAATTGGTGGCAGATGAAATCGTTTTGGCAGCAGGTAGTTGGAGCTCTTTGCTTACAAAAAAGTTAGGTTTACAAATTCCAATACAAGCAGGCAAAGGATACAGAATTAATGTAACAAGAGAAACAGGGATTTCTATTCCGGCAATATTATGTGAAGCCAAAGTAGCGGTTACACCAATGCAAGGTTATACTCGTTTTGCAGGCACTATGGAGCTAGCTGGAATTAACAATAAAATCAATCCAATTAGAGTACAAACTATTGCTAATGCAGCAAAAAACTATTATAATAATTTAAATATTTCTGAAGAAGAAAAAGCTTCAGCAGATTATGGATTACGTCCATGTTCACCGGACGGATTACCTTATATTGGCAAATCTTCAAAGTGCAATAATCTAACAATAGCAACAGCACATGCTATGATGGGTTGGAGTTTAGGCCCAGCAACAGGTAAGTTAGTTTCCCAGATAATATCTAATAAAAAAACCTCGTTAGACCTAAGTTTGTTTCATCCGGATAGAAGATTTTAAGAGCCGATTTAATTCATATACAATAAACGCCATTAAAGATAAAACTTGAACTTTTACAACTGGTAATTGTTATGTGCAGAATGCTAAATACTAATATTGAACTAGAATATAAAATGACATTGCAATGCAAACCCCAAAGGTTTCCAAAACCTTTGGGGTTTTATTTTGAGTTATTACACCAAGAATGTAACGATGGCTTTAATATAACGAATAAGCCTCAAAACCCTGTTATTAGCCTATTAGTACAATTGTTATGATTTGTCCTATAATGTTCTGCGTTATGTAACTTGAGCTTTGATTAAAAGCGAAAGTTGTTACTACAGTTTCTTTAAAAAATTTATTCTCAAAAGTTTCTTCTGCAATGTTAATGGAACACTCTTTTTACGAAGCGACGATAGGAGAGAAGTGGAATGTGTGTGGAATGGAAATGACACATAAAAATTAATAGGTTAAAAGAAAATACTCATTTATATTTTACTACATTTATTCCTTAATATTTAAACACAAAATAAAAGTGGAATTAAAGTTTATTGGCCAAGGATTAGATTCAGAAAATGATGTTGCAACAGGAAATCATATTATAACAGCTTTAGAAGATGATAGATACACTTCTTTTTGTGCTTTCGTTGCTTTTGTGAGTAAAAGTGGAATTAACAACATTCTGGAAGAGCTTACAGCATTTATTGATAAAGGAAATACCGTTAAACTTTATGTGGGTGTTGATTTAAATAGTACTTCAAAAGAAGCCTTGGAGAAATTGATTGAACTAGGAATTGAAACTTACATTGTGTTTTCCCCGAATAACATAATTTATCATCCTAAAATATATGCTTTTGAAGGTGCTGAATATTCAAAAGCGATAATTGGATCATCTAATTTTACTGCAAGAGGTCTTTTTCAAAGTATAGAAGCATCTGTATCTGTTAGCTTTAATAATGAAGAGGACGAAGAAGGTGCTCAGTTTTTAAACGAGGTGTATGAATATTATAACACAATATTAGACAATAGCAACCCTAGTTGTCAATTGCTTACTGCTGATCTATTAGATGTTTTAGTTAATAGTAAAATTGTACTAACAGAAAAAGCTGCTAGATCTAAACATAATAAGATTAATAAGGAATTTTCGAAGAGAGATTTAAGTGCTTATGAAGAGTTATTAGATAAATTCAAAAAACTCAAATTAAAAAAACCACCTAAAGGACATAAAAAAGTTGTTGAAGCTATTGTTAAAACTTCTAATAAGGCCAAGACAAAAGTTAAAGTTACAAATCAGCTTATTAAATTACCAAAAGGAGGAATGTGGATTCAAACAGGTTTAATGACCAGTCCAGCTCGTAATATTTTGGGGCTTTCAAAAAAAGGAAAACTGACTGATAAATCTCTTGTTAATGGAAGTGTCGCTTTTTTTGGAATTAATCCAGATGTGGATGTAAATGCAGTTCAAATTGAAGTAGAATATGCAGGTGATATTTATAAAGGTAATCAAGTTCATTATACACCAAAAAATGGATCTTGGAGATTAAATTTCTATGGAGAAACTGATAAACACAAAAAATTTAATGATATAACTAGACCTACATTGGGATTACCTGGTGCATTTCAAAACAAAATACTCTTATTCACTCAAGTTAATATTAATTCTTATAAATTAAAAGTATTGGATGAAAGTGAGTTAGATAAATTAAAAGATAATTCATCCTTATGGGCTAAAAATGGCAGTAGTCCTTATCTTTTTGGAATTATTAAGTAGAATTGATTTGTTTTTCACAAACCATTCTAAATCCTTATTTGAATATTGTTTTTTGAATGAATGAAGAATTAGTTCAATTTCACTATTATTTAATTGATAGATGTAAATAAATAGCAAATCAATATATCTAATTATTTCAAATCGAGTTAAGTTATTAAGAATCGAATTGTTATTTTCATACTCTTTTACTAGACTCAATAGTTTGATGTCATTTTTGTATAACAATGAAACTAAAAATGATATGTGATTTTTAATAGAACAAACTGTATCATATAGCTCTAATTTTTTATCCAGTAATTCATTATTAGGAATAGGAACTTGTTTTATTAGTTTTTGGGTTAAATCGATTCCATTAATTTTTTTCTTCATTATAAAATCGAAAACTATAGAATTAAAAAGTCCATTTAAATAAAATAAATCTTTTTTATTCGTTGTCAAAAATTGAACTGATTGAGAAGCAGGAATAAATGGTAAAACACTTGCAATACAAGTTCTGGTATTAGTTGCAGAAGTTAAACTCCTCCACGATAACATATAATCTTCAGTATGATTCTTAGAAAGTTCTATCCATTTTTTTTTACTTATAAAATATCTTGACTCGGGATAAAATGATATTTCTTTTTTTTCAGAATCATTAATTATTCTGGATGATGACTTATTACCATATCGTAATTTATCAGCAACCTCATTAAAACCAGAATACTTATTGTCAAACTGATTGAAAAATTTCCCTTCAAATATTCCTAAATTTTCAGATGTTTTCCTTTTAGTAATAAAAGCCGAATGGCTTGTGAAGTGAACTATTCGACCGAATTTCACATCACCATATACATCTTCGAAATAAGGATTATTTTTTGAGATTTTAATTAAAAAATTAATTTCATCTTTATTTGAAAAATTTGGTAACATTCCTGTAAGAGGATTAATTAAAAATAAATCGCTACTCGATAATGTTACACTAGATTTCGTATTATTCAAATGATCACTATCCAATAGATTCATTGAAACAGAGAATGAATTCGTTTTTGAATTACCTAATAACAGAAAACAAAAGCGCTCTCTGCTATCAATATTGAATATTTTTTTTCGATTAATAAAATCATAAATTGCAATTAAAGAATTGCTTTTTGATAGAGTATTAAATAATAGTTTATTAACTTGACTTGTAACAATACTACTTTTCAAAACTAAACCAACAACACCTCTATTAGTTTTTAATTTATATGCTGCATCAGTAAACAGAGCATAAGTATTTAGTTCGCCCTTATGTGATAAATTGAAAAAGTTATCCTTTTTCAATTTGACCTTTGCCAAATCAATCTCTTCTTTGAAGGAATTAGAAAATTCAGCTAATTCTACATTTTTGTCTTTTAACTTTTTAATCTCTTTTATCCTTGAAGATTTAAAATGGATGTTTGAAATTATATTATCATAAAGTGCATAAAATTTCTTTTCTTCAAATCTGATTTTTTCCCAAGGAGGATTTCCGAGTATAACATCAATTTTTCTTAAATTTTTATTCTCAACTGATAATTTACTATGATAAATAAATCCACTAGAAAATATTTTCTGTTTTTCTAATGAAGATTCTTCAAAATCTGAATGCAATAGAAAATTGCAATGATTGAAATTGCAGTTAATTAAACTGTAACTAGAAGTTTTATTAATCTTCAATGCTAAAAGTATTTTAGCAACTTCAAGTGCTATACAATCAACATCATAAGCATAAATGTTTTTGGTAATGTTAACTAATAATTCTTCTTTTTCTGTTGAATTTAGATTGGATTTTTCGACGAGGTTTTCAAAATAACAAACCACTTCTAAAAGAAAAATTCCTCCTCCACAAGAAAAGTCAGCAAATGTTATTTCTTTTAAATCATCTAAAAATTCTTTGCTTAAGTCTATGTTTTTCGAGTTAGAAAGATTCTCAATATTATAATTAAGTTTAAAAAAAGTATCAATTGTTCTTTGCGTTATTTTTCTAGCTAAACTTTTAGGAGTATAGTAGCTACCTAACTTATTTCTATAATTTTTTGCGTTTGAAATTGTTGTTTCAATATCACCAGTAAAAGATTCAACACTTAACAAATCTTCATATAGAGTAATAATATCAACATCATCAATACTGCTGAAATTAACAAAACTACTTTCAATGATTGATGATAAATCTTCTGGGATATCATTCAATATCGAAGAGAAGAAATTTTCTTTACTAAAGCTAAGCTTTAGCCATTCGTTTGCTTCAAGAAGATTAAAATCATTTTTTCTGTTATTATTGTTTTTTAAATATATAATTGTAGCTATAAATGCTGCTCTTATTCTAAATCTCTCTTTATTAAGTTCAACGGGATTAATATTCGTAAAACCGTTAAACCTTATGGAAAGATATTCCTTTAATATGGCTGAAAATATTTTTAATGCTTTAATCATATTACTCTTGACCAACAATTACAGATTGATTATTTATTGATACCAAAGGCTTATTCAAAAAACTACTTTTATGATGTTTACTAACGATAAGTTCAATTGTTTTATTCAAGTCCTTTAAATTTTTCAGAAAATTATATTTATGTTTCAATGACTGTATTAAATCATTTAAATTGATTATTCTCCTTGAATAATCTGAAATATGATTAATGCCTAACTCAAAAAGAACCAATTTATGTAGTAAATCTTTATAATATTTATCTTGTGTAGATTTCAATAATTTAATATTATTAATAAGGTGCATATATATAATTTTAGGACATAAATCATATATATATGAAAGTTCTTCCAATACACTTTCACTTCCAATAGAAAATCCATTAATTGTCTTACTTCTTGAAAGGCAGTTGATATCTACACAATTACTTAAAAATGAATCTAATTCTATAATCGACAATTCCTTTTTTGTTTTTTTATTGTAAAAAGGTGATTCTCCAACCATCCTTTTCATTTCTGCCAATTCTTCTTTCCCAAATTTGTATTCTCCTCGAATCCTATCTTCAATCTTAAATTCTAACAATAAGCGTTGAAAATCATTCTCTAAATCTTTCAATATGCATTCATTAATAAAATTGTCTAATTTTTTAATCGTAGAATAATCGATGTGACTAAATTCAAAATTAGGCAGTTTATTTTTTAAATAATCATTCTTTAAATTGAGGCATAACTCACTTTTATTAGATATATATTTAGAATCTAATATGTTTTTCGGAACAGGAATATTAGAAATGTAACCTGCACTAATTGTGAATTTTGGATTAATTAATTTTAAAAGAAAAGTTGCAACTCTAGAGTTTAAAAATGCTAAATGAGCAAATTTATTCCCTTTTATGACTTGAATTCCTGGGCCAGAAGCTATAAATACTTGATTGCTTTTTAAAATCCTTACATTTAATCCTAGAGTTCCAGTATCACTATATACTAGTTCTGTCGAAGGTATTTTATTGATGTTGCGAAGGGCGCTTCCTTTATTGGCTTTTATAAATTCTGCGTTTTCACCCCAAAGAACTTTGTAATAATTTAACCCAACCCATTTACTAAAACCTCCACCTTTACTAACAAGTTTCCAATCAGAATTTCCATTTACTTCCCAAGCATACTTTATAAATTCTTTATTATTCCCTGTAGATGTACCTTGCATTGGATTCCCATAAGCAGAATATAAATTGAATTTTTTAATAGTTTCAAATCTATTAGTTAGTTGGTAGTTAAACTCCAAATTTAAATTATCTAAAAATGCATTCTGATTAACAGTATATTTAAATTCCGAAGGGATATCATTACTTGAAACTAATATCTTCTTTTCTTTTCCTTTATTATTCTTCAGATTTATAAATAGGGTAGGGCTTGTATTTGATTTCTCTATAACACACAGGGCTATATTAGTTTTCTCTCCATTTATATCTTCAAATGCATTTGTACCTAAATCTATACAAACTCTTAAACTATTTTCCTTTAAAAATAATTCTCTAAATCTTTTTAAAGAAGACAAATACATCCAATTATTTTGAGTTACAACAGCTAGAATATCATTTTGATTCATTAGTTGCATAATTCTTTGAATAAAAGAAACACATAAGTCTCCTTTGCTTTCTGGGTAATTATTTAACAAATAATTTTTAAGTGATACATCCATATCTCTTTTACCCATAAATGGTGGATTCGTCAGAAATATTTTCTTAAGGTTTTCTTTATTAATTCTTTTTAGTTTAGAGTTTATTGATACTCTATTAATTGAATTTGAAGTAATTTTAGGATTTAAAAAACCTAAATTATCATTTTCTTTTCCTCCAAAAATATTAATTGATACTGACTTATCTGGTATTGAATATTGACAAGCATTAATAAATAAAGACAATGAGGTAATTTTGGAAAGATTCGAATCTAAATCATAACCAACTATTGTGTTATTTAATAACCAGTCAACAATTTTATTATCTGTCCAATCTTCTTTATAAGATTTAAACAAATAGAATAATTTTTCAAAAGAATAATTTAGAAAATTGCCTCCTCCAGAAGCTGGGTCAATTATAACTATATCTTCAAGTTCTTGAGGTTTAATCTTTGATAGCGTTTCATCAACTAGATACTTAACCATATAACTGTCCGTAAAAAATTGAGTCGTAAAAAGCAAATCAGCATCTTCAATCTTATTATTATTTTTACCAGTTTTCTTAAACGCTTTATTGGTTAATTCCTTTTTTAAATACTGGAAAGACCAAGAGATAATATCTATTACATCCTCATTTACATTTTCAAAACTTAATTGTAATTCACTAATAGTTTGAGTAAGTAATTTAGAATTAATGACTTTTTTAGTTTCTTTAAATGATTTAATAAGTTCTGGAAATCTATGGTCAATAATTTGTAACTCATCTCTAAAACTCAACAATATGTTATCAGAATTAATTTGATTTAATTGGATATTTGATTTTCTATTTTTAAGAATAAAACTTGAAATCAGGACAGAAAAAAATACACTTAAATCTGAAACACAGATTTCTGTACAAGTTGAATTTAATTCGAAATTAAATTTTGAAATTATTTTTTTTATATCTTGTTTCAAAATAATTATTTTTTATTCTTTTTATTATAATTTATTAATTTTTCATTTACGAGTTTAACTGCATTGAATGTAATATCGTTTGCACCATAATCCTTCAATATTTTTTCAGCAACGTGTTGAATTTTTAATTTTTCTTCAGATATTTTGTAATATTCGGCAAGTCGTTTTATTTGCTCTGAAGTTGGGAGTCTTTCACTTCTTTCAATCTTACTTAAAAGGGGAGAGTCTATATCAGTTCCTTTTGAAACCTGATGTAAAGTTTCACTCTTTAAAGTTCTTAACTCACGCAGGTATTTACCTAATTCTAATTTGTCTAAACCCATTTTGCTAATTGTTGACTTGTCAATTTTTGTCAAATATATTTCAAAATTATTAATTTAAGCCTAATAAAGGTATTAATTTTATGAAAAAAATATTATGTAAAATAGAATCTCAATGTTAAACTTGGCCTCATAAAATTTTGGTTAAAACAATAGGAGAAATGAGCGTTTATATTTTAGGGGTTTAGTAATACAGTTTCATAAGAGTTTCTGATATACAAGGGATTTCAAAGCATTGTTAACTAGTTAGAATGTTTCCTAAAATATAGCGATTGAACCGTTAATTGTTTCCAAAATTATATGCAGCCTTGAATTTTTGTTTCTTTTGTTTCAAGACAAAAGATAATGAAACAATAAAAAAAGGTTAATTGAAGTTCTAAACATAACAAGTGCATAGAATTTTATTTTTCTTAAAATTTATGCTCTTGTGGCAATCTACGAGAATCGTCTAAATTTTTTTATTACGTACATTTTATCGAATACGCGATTTTTAATAAGAGCAAAAAGGTTAGCTTTTATTTTGGCGTTGGCAAGCGTTGGATAATTGTGTGTAAAATAAATTGCCTGAGCAATTTAATTTTATAAAGCAATCGAGCGCTTGGTAGCGGCTATTTTACATAACGGCTAATTATAGATACATAATGTTTTAAATAAACGCTGCGAAGCAAACCGCTTATTAGTTTAATGACCCAAGTACCAATTATTATAAGGAAAACGAATGCTTCTGGGATATTTTACATAATACTACATTATAGCTATCAAATGGAAACAAAGGCTTAAACAACATAATGAACATTTGTACTATAATTTATATTATGTAAAATAGAATATTTAGATCAGCACTGATCCCACTACTCATTTTACCACGCAAAGAAAGCTATAAGCGTTTTGATTGCAATAAATAGTATTACTGAAACAATACCGATAAGTATATACTTCCCTATTTTCTTTGACTTTTTTGGGGAAGATGAATTTGCAATTGTATTTGCTACAGGTGGATTAAAATCTTTCTTAGAAATAGATTTGTTTTCTTCGGATAAATTTAAGATGTGTTGCAAATCGTTGACCAATCTTTCAAAGCCAGCTTCGTGACCTAGTGCTGCAAAATCGATAAATTGTTTTCGCGCCAATCGCATTGGTACTTCACAATCTTCTATTTTAATTGGGTTTATGCTTTTGCCAAAACTCATAGCGTACGAGATTTCGTCTTTTACAACATCTGAAGCTACCGAGGTTTTTGAAAGCACCAAAACAATAGCATCTGCCTGCTTTATTTCTGCTTCTATGGTATCGTCCCAATCTGTGCCGGAAATTATATTTTTGTCAAACCACACCTCAAAACCTTGTAATCTCAACGCTTCTACTAAAGATTGTATATAATCTATATCCTGCCTTGAATAACTGATAAATACTTTCTTTCCTCCCATTGCTTACAGTATTATTTTTTTGAAATGCTTCTATTTCAATATATAGCTCTTTTTAAAAATAGCAGCATCATCCACATATTTTCACCGTTAATGTTTAACATTAAACAGCCGCCGGGTTTTCCTCTATAAGGCCTTCCGTACTTTCTACTATAAATGCTATGTCTATTTGCGCACCTTGCTCTTCGGATATGCTTTTTTATTGATAACGCACTCGCACCCAGATATTATTATTCTCATCTACCCACACATCGTAAACTAAAAGCTTTTTACCTGGCTGTATATAATTGCCATAACGTTCAAAATTATCGCCTTCGTAAAGTTCACTTTTAAATATAGGTGTTATAATATCGTCAATCTGAGGTGGCATTGTTTGATCGCCATAATAATATAAATATCTTTTAAAATTATATTCGCCGCCTTTTATTCCATACCAAACGGTTGCAGATTTATTTAAAATGGTATTTAACTCTGTATAGGCATTTGCATAATATTTTGTGGATTTCCCGTAATGGTATAAAAAAGCGATATAACTGTCTAGATTATTTTTACTGTAGGTGTTGTTCCAGTCTTCATCTTCTACGGAATTTTGCACTGTTTCATCACTAAATTTATAGGGATCAACGGTTTCGGTATAAGTGTTGTCGGTACTTGGATTAAATATAGCAACCAAAATAAATATAAATGCAATCACAAGGGTAATGCCTACACCTATTCCCCCTATTATATAAAGTAAGTTATTGTTAGACTTTGGTTTAGGAATTTGTCTATTTGGTGTGGTATATTGCCTTGGCGGAACAAAGTTTACTTTCGCTTCCTGAGCATTTTCACCGTTTGATAATTGCATGTTTATATCCCTTACCAACCTTTGAAATCCTACTTCTGGGCCAAGTACTTCAAAATCGATATATTGTTTTCGAGCCAAGCGCATAGGTACGTCGCAGTTTTCTATTTTAATGGGATTTACACTTTTGCCCAAACTTAGCGCGTACGACATTTCATCTTTTACATTGTCTGATGCAACTGAGGTTTTTGAAAGAATGAGTATAAGTGTATCTGCTTTTTTAATTTCTTCTTCAATGGTATCATCCCAATCATTGCCCGTCATGATATTTTTATCGAACCAAACATCAAAGCCCTGTTGCCGAAGTGCCTGAACGAGCGATGAAACATACGCCGTATCCTTTTTAGAATAGCTAATAAATATCTTTTTTGAAGCCATAACCTTAAGTATTTAATTATCTTAACGTCAATTGATTACGTATTTAAACGCAAATCAATTTTACTTACAAAGCGTGTAGGTCTTCTCGAATATCGCTTTGTCACATACATACTTTTCACCATTTACACCTATCATCAACCAATCGCCAGCTTTACCTTTCATTAGTCCTTCCATAGTTTCCACTTCAAATGCTTCGTCTATTTGCGCACATTCTATTGGAATTGGTTTTTTCATTGCTTTTTTAAATTCCAATCTGGGGTTTTCGTCTTGAGTAAATTTCAGTTTCATGTATAATTTTTCATTGAATTTACGACAAAAAATTAAGTCTTAGAAATTTGATAAACGCATCTTGCGGATTATCGGTTTGCATTAAACTGGTGTATGCATTATAAGCATTTGTATAAATTGAAAGTTTTTCGCGCAATCCAGCCATTGCTGCGGCTTTTGCATAATTTGCTTTAGATTCTTCAAAGTTGCCTTTGTATAAATATGCTTCGGCTATGGTGGCAATTTTCCAAAGACTGGGGAACGGATCTTTGGTTGTAGCTTCGTAAGCTTGATCTGCAAACTCAGTCATAGTCGCCTTTTCGTCCTGCATTAAGCTTAAAAAAGCAAGATTTATTGCGTGATAATATATTTGTGAAAAGTCCTTTTTTCCTTCAGCCATTTTTAAGGCGTCGCTGTAATGCTTAAGGGCCATTTGTAAATCTTCTGCTGAAAATGATTTTAAATACTGCCTTTTATAACGTCCGCCCATTATTCCCAACAAATTCGAGTTGTTTTGCGCCATTGGATGTTCCGCCAAGATTTGCATTGCCTCCACTTCCCTCCCAGCGCCTTCTAAAGCGTAAATAAGTCTCTCCAAGCCTTTGCCGTCAAGGTCATTCAATTTTGGCCGTAAAGAGTTTATAACCGCGTTATATTCCCCCAAGGCAATATTGATTTCTTCTTTGTTCGAAAATTTATTCAGAAAACTTTTATTAGTCAACGTGTTTAGAATAGCCTGATAGCCGTCATCTTCCTCATTTTCTATATGTACTATAGAAAAATGATTTCCTTCAATTAATTCTTGATATTGTTTTGCAAATGGCTCCAAACTTGAACTTAGAGGCACGTATTCATCTTTGCTACCAGCAATAGTTTTAAAGGTAAAAGGGTAACCGTCTTTAAAAGCTTCGTCCCAGCGGCTTCTGAGTTTTTTCATATACGGACTTCCCTCTTTCAGTTCCTTTTCATCATTGCCGTAAGTAAAGAAGTTTTTTAGTTCTATTTCTGGCAATCCGTTACTTGGGGTGCCAAAAAATAGCAGGTGACTAATTCTATCTAAGTCTTCTTTTTCCAAATCCAACAAAGCTTGTTGGGCTACAATCCCACCCAAATCGTGCGCAATTATGGCTATGCGCTTGTATTTTGAATATTTATTTTTAATTGAAGTAAGCAGAAAATCTGAATTTCGTTTTATATCGCTCGCACAGGCCCAAATATTTTTACCCATTTCGGGCACCACATTCCCGCTGTATCCCAATGGAAACATATCCCAACCATCCAGCTCCGTATTTGCCATTAACAATTTTGGAGCTTCTGAAAAAGTATTTTCAGCATCTCCAGAAAAACCGTGTATAAATAGTATAGCACTATTAGAATTTTCAGTTTCTCGAAATTTTGTAACAGGTTCTTTATTAGTACTTTTAGACTTGCGTACTAAAGTTTCAATTTCATCATCAGCTGTATTGTCATCCATCAATTTTGAAGCGAAACTAACTACGAAATCTTCAAATATTTGCAAGTTCGCATACGGGTTTTGTTCAGGATGTACCTGTGGTACTTTTTTAAATAAATACTGAACCACTTCAAAAATACGTACAAAAGGATCGTCGTTTTCTTGTTTGTTATCTCCCCTTAAAACTTCAATCATACATTTTGTGAAAAGGCTATTTTCATCGCCTTCCATAATATATGAAAGCTGGTCTGCACGGCAGGCAGAAACAATGGTCATTCCCCTGCCATCGTCTAAATTTTGCGCTAGACCATCTGCATTTGTTAACTTTGGATGCTGTGTGCCTGGAGCCAAAACGCCTGCAGTCATACCCGCTGCGTGGCAACAATCTAAAAAGAATATTAATCGTCGTGATTCTAACTGCTGAATTTTTTCCTTTATTTCCTCCGCTTTAATCCATGTAGTTTTATAATTATTAGGATCGTAATCGTTTGGGCAAAGGTGAAAATACTTCTGATTCTGTTCTTCAGGTTTGCGCAGCGCCTCGTCTTTTATAAAAGTATTGTCGCTGTAAGTGCCGCCATGCCCAGAATAATATAGCAATACCGAAGAATTTTCGTCTGTAACTTCCAGCAGATGATCTAAGGCTTCCAAAATTCTTTTCCGCGTAGCCTTTTTGTTGGTTAGTAATTTGATGTTTTTCTTATAATAACCACCAAATTCCCTGCTGCCCAATATTTTGTAGATGGCTCTAGCATCCGTTGCAGATTCTGGAAGGTCCTTCCCTACTCCTATTAACAGTGCATGAGCGTTTCTAAGCTTTGCCATTTTTTTATAATTTACGTAGGTCTGAAGAGTTAACCTATTTCCAGAAATTCATTACTTCCTCAAACTCTTTTGAATTAGTATACTTTATGAATTGGGGGTCATTTTTATAGTATTTCCAGTGGTAAACATGCCCGTTTGCAGCAGCTTTCAACAATTGTTTAAATAATTGAGTCTGGTTTTCTGTAGCTGCATAATATTGAGCGAGCGCATAATCTACACTACCAAACTGGTAATCGCCGCGCAAATTTTCTAAACTGTTTATGTTTTTTTCGGCAGCCGGAAGATTGCCATCTTTATAGTGACTAATAGCCAATTTTGCTAATATTTCAATATTCTCAGGGTCTTTCAGGTGAATTTCATTCAAAATAATAGTCGCTTGACCGTACTCTTTATTATAAAATAGCGCGCTAGACAGAAGTTTTTGATCGCCGCTTTTTATTTCAGAATTTATAATTTTGTTGAAATATTCATTTGCTTTTGTTTCATCCTTTTTCAAAAGATATTCCTTTCCCACTTGCAACATTAGTTCCTGCGCCTCTTTTGAAGAGGCAGTGATTTCAATTTTTCTTAAAAACTGATTTAAAGCTTCAGTTTTATCGGCTCGTACATAGGCAATTGCCAATGGTCTGTTCAATAATTTGGCTTCGTCTTTAGTTTGGGTATTTTCAATGCTTTCAATTGCTGCGGCGTAGCGGTTCAATTCAATATCTGCAAATGCTTTTACATAAATACGTTGAACACAATAAGAGCAATTCTGAAGGCTCATGCTGTCCATATTTACGTTTTTGTAAATTGCTTCTACATCTTGAGGTTTATTTACATATTGCAAAGCCACAACCATAGCAGTTTTATTGGTAATTAAATCGAATGGCGCAAAGTCATATTCTTTTAGAATAGTTTTATAAACCGTTCGGTTATCGCCTTTTAAAAGCGCTTGGTGCATATTTAGCAAATTCAATTGCCGTTTATTTGCGTATGAATCTGGCTTTATAAGTTTTAAAAGCGAATCTGCCTTTTTAAATTCCTGAATGTTGTAATAATAGGCGACGCGAAGCACTTTGGGTTCAAAATAGGTGGAATCTAAGGCTATAGATTTGTTCAATAATTCTAAATATTCCTGGTCATCATTACTGTATTTAGCTTCCAATAAATATTTATAAGCTTCATATTTTGGTGGGGTTTCTTGCAGCATTAATTTTTGCTCATCCTTCGTAATAAAATACCCTGTAATAGATTCATTTAGGTCTTCAATACATTTAAGCGGGTTTTCGGCATCACATTCCGTAGGTTTAAAAGAAATAATGGTTTTATTAGTTTTCCCGTCAATTAGCATCCCTTGAAAAAGTAGCTTTTCATTTTTTAGGTAGAAATTTCCCGAAATTATTTTACTGGGTTTTAGGTATTCACGGACAATGGTGGTTTCATCTTCCTCAATTTTTTTTCCTTTTAAAATTGTTTTGTATTCATCTACCAAATCCTGTGTAATTACTTGAGCCACGTGGTTTTCGGTAATGCCGTGAATTATCCAATCGGAAGCCATTTTGCTTACAATATCATATTTAGGGTCGCCAGTGTTATTGCCAAATTTTAAGACAGCAATTTTATCGCTGCTAACAATTGTTGGAAGGCCATTATTTTGTTGTGAAAAATTCTTGCTTACAATCAGAAAGACAGCAATTACAGACAAGGAGGCGATAATTCCCAAAGCAGAAAAATACATTTTCCGAAATGCAGACCGCTTCTTTAAATCTTTTTCGCTTTGCTCTTCTTCTGTTTTATGCAACTTAGAAAGTCGGTATTTCCAAAGAAAAAAGATGTACAGTGGAAAACAAAGAAGTAATATTATTATCAGGAATGTAACAGACTTTTGAGGAAGACCTAAAGGTTGCCAAGTTACTGAAAGCACCTGCAAAATAATCCAAGCAGAAACCACGTAAATTGATAACATTTTAAATACTTCCTTTTCATGGCACTGCTTAAAAAAGGCGTTAAGCTTCATATTATCTGGTTAGTTGCGCTAAGTTACTCAAATTCACTTGTATGCCTATAATTTAATCCATATTAAATTGAAGATGAATTTTAAATGGTTATCTTTAAGCTATTGTTTAACTAAAAATATTTAATCATGGCCAAAACACCAGAAAAGAAGCCGGAAAATAAAAATCCGAAAAAACCAGCTGCTACAAAGGCACCGGCAGCACCAAAGGCAAAATCAAAGCCAGGAGCAAATATTAATCCAGGATAATCCATTACTATTCGCTAAAAGCACAAATAAAAAAAATCCCTTTATCGAGGGATTTTTTATTGGAAACTACTGCGAATGTTGTTCAATATATAATAAATGGATATTTAAAATTTATCCCTCCACGTCGTAAACAAAGGCGCGATATTTCAATAAAGCCACGAAAAAAGCACCGCCCAAGGCATTTCCTAAAAGTGCCAAGCCAATAAAAGATAAATACATTGTAAATGTAATTGCGGGCGAACTAATCCACCCAGCAAATACTTCTACATTACCAACAATACTGTGGTGAAGCCCAGTAAACGCAATAACCGCCGTAATAATAAATATCAATACAATTCTACTAAGCGTACTTTTGGACGCTGCAATTAGCCAAGAAAGCAAGCCCATTAACCAACCGGCTAATATTGCACTTACAAAAATTGTTATTTTATCGTAATCGGTTACGTGAATGGCTATTTTTTCGATAGTTACAAGATCAAAAATCTCCAAACGCGGACCTATCCAAACGAATAAAAACGCCATAAGATAACCTCCAAGTAGATTCCCCAAAATTACCAATCCCCATAATCTTAAAAGGCTCCCGAGAGTTCTTTGTTTGTTGAGAACGGGAAGCGTTAACAATGAGGTTTGTTCGGTAAAAAGTATGGATTGTCCCAAAATTATCATGATAAACCCAACAGGATAGACAAAAGACAGCAACTTTATAATTGTGTCTTCTTCAACTTTCCCGACTAGAAAGAAATATAATGCACAAATAAGTAAATAACTAAAACCTATCTCCAAACCCGCAGTAAAGGAGCTTAGCAAAATACTTATAGGGCTTTTATTGTATGTTTCCTGCCCTTCAATTATTTGTTGTTTCAGTATTTCACCGTGCGATTTCGCCTCAGTCAATTCTGAAGAATCAGATTTTTGCAACTCTTCATCAATATTTTGCTGTTCGTCGGTTTTGATTTTGTTAGGGTTTGCCATTTAGTTCTGCAATAAAAAAATGTTTCGTCTTCCGAAGATAATTAAATCAAATTCTAGAAACGAAACCTTTTTATTAATTTAGTTTGAAAGATGAGAAATGTACTTTTTATTTAAATTTAATAGGTTAAGATTAGCCTGAAAACTATTTAAAAAAGATTTAACGC
Source organism: Aequorivita sp. IT1183 (assembly GCF_058068265.1). Taxonomy (NCBI): domain Bacteria; kingdom Pseudomonadati; phylum Bacteroidota; class Flavobacteriia; order Flavobacteriales; family Flavobacteriaceae; genus Aequorivita; species Aequorivita sp. IT1183. The sequence goes on from NZ_JBYRHS010000007.1 coordinate 128,783, forward strand.
TCTATACCATTATTAACGTTTCAATATCACTTTTGGATTACATTTCATCCTATTTTTGTTCAAAATTTTAACTAATGATGGTCTGGGTAATTTTTACAGCTTTTATACTTTTATTCTTAGCACTTGATCTTGGTGTTTTCAATCGTAAAGCACACGTTATCAAAACAAAAGAAGCCGCTATTTGGACTGCCATTTGGGTAACCGTAGCGCTCGGATTTTCCGGAGTTATCTGGTGGTTATTTAAAGATGGGTTAGTGGAAAATCCTACTAATTTAACCCCTCAATTAGCTGTACTTAAATATATTACTGGGTATTTGATAGAGCTTTCCTTGAGTATTGATAATGTTTTTGTAATTGCCGTTATTTTCTCTTCATTTAAAATTCCACAAAAATATCAGCACGAAGTTTTATTCTACGGAATTTTAGGAGCTATTGTGTTTAGAGCGTTAATGATCTTTTTCGGTGTTGCATTAATAAATAAATTTGATTGGATAATTTACGTTTTTGGAGCCTTCCTATTAATTACGGCATTTAGAATGTTGACCCATAAAGAATCTACTTTCGACCCAAAAAGTTCGAAAATGTTTCGTTTTTTGAAGAAACTATTCCCTGTAAGTTACAAAATGGACGGAGATAAATTCTTCATTAAACGTATGGGAATTCGCGCTGCAACTCCCCTATTTGTTGCGTTACTGATTATTGAATTAACAGATATACTTTTCGCATTAGACAGTATTCCTGCAATCTTGGCAATTACTGCCGATCCTTTTATAGTTTTTAGTTCAAACATTCTGGCGATTCTAGGACTGCGATCTATGTACTTTTTAATTTCCAGAATGCTAACCAAGTTTAGATATATCAATTACAGTCTGGTTGTTATTCTTGCGTTTGTAGGTGTAAAAATGATTCTATCGCACAATGTTGAAATTCCTGAATGGCTTTCGCTGGGTGTTATTGGTCTTTCACTCGCAGCTGGTATTATTGCTTCTATTGTAATTCCAGACCCCAACCCTACAGTGGTGGAAGAGGATTAATTCACAAAATCCTATTAAAAGTTTGGATTCACTTTTTTGCTATTGTATCTTTAAATTTGAAATCCAAATTAAAAAGATATGAATATAAATTTCGAGTATCACGAGGTGTCAGCAAGCCCAAGATTAGAAGAATTTGTTGCTGAAAAATTAAACAAACTTGAAACCAAATACGACTCCATTGTAAGCGCTGATGTATATTTTAAAAAGGAAAATACTACCAACCCCGAAATAGGAAAAATCTGTAGCGTACGTTTAAGTATGCCCGGCCCCACCATTTTTGCTGAAACGTCCACAGGATCTTTCGAGGCTTCGGTAGCAAAAGTAATTACAGAACTTCGTTCACAACTTCAAAAACGCAAAGAAAAATTAAACGCACATTAATAGCATGAAAAATATGGGAGTTATAGCACGCGATGAAAAACAATTGACGCTTATATACAGTAGCAATACGCGTGTAGGCACGCATACATTAAGCTATCTCACAGGTATTAACGAAAAATACTTGGCTATAGATCTAGCAAAAACTAAAGTTTCGGATACCCAATGGGCTGATATTGCAGCTGCACTTGGAGTTAAAATTGGTGACTTAGTAGATAAAAGACAGCTGGAAATTGATGCCGAAACTACGGAGAATTTTGGTTCTAATGATTGGCTGAAAATTATTCAGAATAATGATTCGGTTATTTCCAGACCAATTGCAATTATGGGTAAAAGAACCAAGCAAATAGACAATCCGCCAGAAATAATGGAGTTTTTTGATGTAGATTCTGCTGGTCTTGAACAAAGCCCGTCTAACGATACCGAACCCGATATTGAAAGAACTACCGAAGACGATAGATTTATTGAGAAGAATAAATAACTGCTTTTCAAACCTTTATTAAAGGTTGAAAGATTGGCTTAACTTTTTTAAACTGTTTTTAATAGTTGATAAAAAAGTTAAGCCTTTTTTTTTGAAAACAATTCAGAAATTAATTTAGCCTTTCGAATTAATATTTCGCTTAAAGCTCAAGATTTCAAACTACACTGAAATTTTCTGCTGAATTAAAGAAATAGCGTCATTTACACTGCGTAGTTGCTCCATATCTTCATTCTTAAATTCAATATCAAACTTATCTTCTATATCCAAAACAATATCCACCAAATGCGCAGAATTAATATTTAATTCTCGCGTTAAGTCGCTATTCGGGTTTATCTCCTGAGCAGCCACATCTTCCGGCAAGTAAGTCTTTATAATAGGTTCAAGCTTTTTATATATTTCTTCCGAAGTCATATTTTATATTTTTTTAAAGATAGCACAAGCGTTTACATCTCCGAAGCCGAAGCTTGCCTTTGCAATTGTTTTTAATGATTTATGTTGAAGTTTCATCGGAATTTTTTCCGAAGAAATAACGGAAGTGATTTTAGGATGCAAATTTTCGCAATTTACGTTTGGAAATATAAAACCTTCGTGCAATTGAACAATGGCTGAAACAATTTCAATACTTCCGCTGGCTGCCAAACAATGCCCCACCATTCCTTTTAGTGAATTTATATAGGGAAATTCTGAGCCACTTCTGTTTAAGGCAATACTCCAGTTTTCAATTTCATCCGGATCTTTAATTGTCGCAGTTAAATGCCCATTAATATAATCAATTTCATCCCCAGAAACATTTGAATTTAGTAACGCATTTTCAATACATCTCTGAACCGCTGTGCTGTTGGGTGCCGTCATACTTCCCCCGCCTCTTTGTCCCCCATTATTTATTGAGCCACCAAGTATCTCGGCATAGATAGTTGCTCCTCTCTTTTGAGCACTTTCTAAAGATTCAAGTAAATACGCTCCTGCCCCACTTCCGGGTACAAATCCACTGGCATCGGCGCTCATCGGGCCAGCAACTTCGCTCGGCGTTTCGTTAAATTTATAGGTTGTCACCTTCATTGCGTCAAAACCACCCCAAATATACGGACCGTGGTCGCTCGTGCTGCCGCAAAGCATATAATTGGCCTTCCCGTTGGCAATGTGCTCATAACCCATTAAAAGCGCCTCAGTTCCCGTTGCACAGGCAGAGGAATTGGCAGTTACCATATTTCCGGCGCCAATGAGCCCGCCTAAATAAGCACTCACGCCACTTGCCATGGTTTGGGCTACAGATGTGCTCCCTAAGCGACGTACATTTTTATCGTCAATTTTATAAATGGCTTCGCGAAATTTTTCAATGCCGCTGGTTCCGGTTCCAAAGATTATTCCTAAGTCCCATAGAGGTTCGCTATCTGATTTTGCGGGTTCTAATTTTGCATCTTTCAATGCATCCATTCCCGCAATTACACCGTATAAAATACCACTGCTATTGAAGTTTCGAAGTTGTAACTCAGAAAGATATTCCCGCTTTTTTTCTTCGGAAATGTTTGGTTTTGCGCCCAACTGACATGAAAATTTCAAATCGCGCAATTCCGGAAAAAACGAAATACCCGAAACCCCTTTTTTAATGGCTTCGGAAAAAGTTGGGACCCCAACTCCATTTGGCGCTACTACTCCCAACCCTGTTATTACAACGCGTTTCTTCATTTAATTTTAGATTCTTTTAGAAGCATGCCGCTAATGGTACCTTGCGCAACAATTTCATCATTTATGTTCAGCATTTTCACTTTACATTTTAATTTGTTGAATCTGAAATAGATTTTTTCTGAAACCACTTTTACTTTTTCGTCTGGAAATACGGGACGATAAAAACCAATTTCAGTGCTACTAAGCGCGAAACCAGTATTTTCTGAAAGAGGATCTTCACTTAGAAGAAATATTCCAAAACAGACCAAACCAATCTGCGCCATACATTCGGTTAAAATTACACCCGGTGTAATTGGGTTGTTTTTAAAATGACCTTTGTAAAAATAAGCGTCTTTGCTAAAAGTATAAGTTCCGCTTATATTTTCAGTGGAAACAGAGAGTAACTCATCCACAAACAAAAAAGGTTCGGAATACGGAAGCTTAGCTATTATTTCTTTAGATTTCAATATTGATCCTTTTTTGTTTTCAGTTTCACCTTAGACTTTCTCCGCCGTCAACTTTCATAACTATTCCATTTATCCAATCGGCTTCATCTTTACAGAGTAAAAACACGGCGTTTGCTACATCTGTTGGCCTTGTGAGCCTATTAAAAGGGTTTCTAACTTTTGCCATTTCAGCGAGTTTTTCACTCCCTGGAATTACTAAAAATGATGGTGTTTCCGTAGTTCCCGCTTGAATGCAATTGCTTGTAATTCCCGACGGCGCCAGTTCAACTGCCATATTTCGCATTAAAGATTCCAACACTGACTTTGCTGCAGAAACTGCTGCATAACCTGGCCAAACCCGAGAATTCCCTTCACTTGTGAAAGCGATATTTCGTGCGTTATTTGTAAATATTTCGTTGGCAATTAATGATTGAACCCACTCATACCAGCTGGTTGCCATTGCGTGAATTGTTATATCGAAATCTGTTTTGGTTAAAAGTTCATTTTCGGAACCATTCATTTTTTTTAAACTTCCTTTTGCAATGCTGTGCAATAAAAGTTTTACACTATTTTTTGGAAATTCTTTGATAATTTCAGTTCTAACTTCTTCACTTAAAGCGTCTTTATTGAACGTTTTTACAGCCACTCCCAATGCTTCTATTTCTTTAACAGCTTCTTCAAAAACTGGTAAATTACTTTTTCGATCGCGGTGAATAATGCAAATGTTCATTCCGCGGGATGCAAGTTTTTTAGCACTAGCAAGACCTAAGCCACTACTGCCGCCTAATATTATTGCCCATTGATTTTTGAATTCGCTCATAATTAAAATTTCAACAAAACGCGTTGTGCCGAAAAACCGGGACCGAAACTAAGCATCAATCCTAAATCTCCGCTGGCGGGTTTTTTATCCATAAATCTTTCTAAAACATAAAGCACCGTTGCGCTACTCATATTGCCATACAACCTAAGCACTTCTTTGGTATCATTGATGTTCTTGCCCAATTTACCGAATAAATCCTCTACCGTTTCAACAATTTTACGGCCGCCAGGATGAAAAATAAGATGATCAATATCTGCTATTTCTAAATTATTCTTCTTCAAAAACGGATGCACAATTGCTGGAAAATGTTCAGCTATTTTCTCAGGAACCGATTTATCGAGTATCATTTGTAACCCAGTGTTTACCAGCTTAAAACCCATCATATCTGTAGCATCGTAAAAATGGTACATTTCTTCGGCAAGAACTTCTGGCCCTTCGTCTTCTTCACTTGAAGACAATAAAACACAAGCCGCGCCATCACCAAAAATTGCAGCGCTAACAATATTCACCATTGAAAAATCTTCGAGCTGAAAAGTTGCTGTGGGCGCCTCCAATGCAATTACGGCTGCGCGTTTTCCAGGATTTGCTTTTAGAAAATTATTTGCATAAATAATACCCGAAATTCCGGCTGCACATCCCATTTCTGTAACTGGCAAACGGACAATGTCTTGTCTCATTTTTAGTTCGTTTATTAAATATGCATCTACGGAAGGAATCATTATGCCCGTACAGCTTACGGTGATTATAAAATCTACATCTGTAGGTTTCCAATTAGCTTTTTGCAAAGCTTTTTCAAGACTTTGTTTGCCGAGCTTTGTAATTTCTCGAATATAAATATCGTTGCGTTCTTCAAAACTTGTATTGGTAAAAACTTCCAAAGGGTCCATAATAGAATAGCGTTTATCTACCCCGGCTCCTTCAAAAATTTTAATCACTTTTCTTTGAAAACGACTTTCCTGATTTTGCATCCATTGTTCTACAAACGGAATAATCTCTGCTGTTTCTCTACTGTATTTAGGCAATTGCGTTGCAACTGTTGTAATTTTTACGCTCATAATTCTTTTTTGAGTATCCATTGGTAGCGGTACGCCCACCGCCAGTCAATTTCACTTTTCTGATTTGAGATTTTTTCTGAAATATTTTCTAGTTCCTGCTTTTTAAAACCTCTCGCAACTGAAATTAAACCGTCGTATCTCGCTGTTTTGGTTTTTAAAAATACTTTACTCAGAACTTTAAATAAATTGAAAGCTTGTTTACTTCGCTTTAAATCGTTTACTATTAATCCAATACTTGCTCTGTTTAATAAAATTTTCAATAAGTTTTCAACCTTATCATTGCTGAAATGATGAAGAAACAGCGTACACAATGCAATATCGCAATTAGGAATTAAACTTTCTTCTGAAAAGACATCAACTTTTAGATATTTAATATTTGTATAATCTTTACTCTGCTTTTCCGCAAAACGAACAATGTTTTCGTTAAAATCCAACCCAATTAATTCGAAATTGTAATTGTTCTTCCGCCCAAAATCGGCGCATTTACGAAGCAATTCGCCATCGCCACAACCTAAATCGACTATAGTAATCTTTTCAGATTTAGAATGATTTTGTAATAATTTTTGAATGCCATCAATGGTTATGCTATTACCGCCCAACCATCTGTTTACTCTTTTTAAGTCGTTTAATACAGCTTTCATTTCTGCGCCCTGAAAATCTAGACTGTCCATTGTTTCAATCTGTTGCGACCTGTATTTGTTGCTAAATGTAATCATTGAACTATATTTCCGTGTGTTTTTTTAATAATCAGTGGCACCAATGCAGGTGTAGCTTTGGCCACCGTAAACCCTACTTTTGAAGTAAATGGATTCATTAATATGCGTTGTATAAACCTTCCTGTTTTCAATCTACTTTGAAATTCATCCTCCCAATTTTTTGTATAATCTGCTTCTAAAGTAGCACGATTAAATTTGTTTTTCTGAAATGATTTTATAAATAATTCGGAAAAAATCTTGGCGCTTTTTATTGCCATTGCCATTCCATTGCCGCACAGTGGATGAATTAGGCCAGCACTATCGCCAACCATGAAAATATGATTTTCTACAGGTTTCTTCTCTTGAAATGAAATCTGGCTTATAGTAAGTGGTTTTTTAAATAATGGCTTCGCATTGTTGAAAAAATCTTTCAAAAAAGGATTTTTAGACATTTCTTCTTTTTGAAAAGCGTCAATGTCGCCATATTTTTTAAATGATTTGAAAGTGGTTAAATAACAGGCATTAACTGCGTTATTTTCAACTTTACTTAAACCGCAATAGCCCCCGTTAAAATTATGCAGTGCAACGGTGTCTTCTGGGAAATCGTATTCGTAATGTGCTTTCACCGCAAGCCACGGCGAAGTCTGCCGCATAAACCTTCTATTTAAAAAAGAATCAATATTCGATCTTTTCCCGAAGGCGCCAACTACAAAATCTGCATTTATAATTTCTTTCTTTTGCGTCGTTACACTGAATTGGTTTTCTTCGAAACTTACTTTTTCAACTGTGTCAAAAATAAATTTGACTTTGTTTTTAACTGCTTCATAAATAAGTTGATCAAAAGCATAACGACTAATCCCGAAACCGCCGAGTGGCAATGTGGCAGTTATAGGAGTGCCTTTTGTATAAGTAATTTTAAATTTTGAAATTTGTTTCGCTCCTACAGAAAATGGATCAACTCCTAATGATATTAAATAGGGCAATACTTCATTACTAACATACTCACCGCAAACTCTGTGGTTTGGGTATTCACTTTTTTCAATCAAACAAACGGAAATATTTGTATTAGCTAGATGCAGCGCAGTTGTTAGGCCTGCGAGTCCACCGCCAATTATTATTACATCCCATTTGCGTTTTTTCGTCATTTATAAAGTTTAAAGCTAAAAAAAAAATCCCGCCCAAAAGTGGTGCGGGATTCTTAAAATTTAATATTGCTATTATTCGCCAGCTTCTTTCTGTGCGTCTTGTTTCATTTTTTCATTAGGAACGATTGCAAGATTTACACGACGGTTTTTTGCACGTCCTTCGGCAGTTGTATTATCTGCTACTGGAGCTGTTTCACCAAACCAATTCGTGGTAAATCTTCCTGAGCTAAGCCCTTTAGATTGTACAAAGTAATTTGTTACAGACTGCGCTCTGTTTTTCGAAAGCGTCATATTCATTTCATCTGCCCCTACACTATCTGTATGACCTACAACTAGTACATTGGTATCAGGATACTCTTTAAGTACGCCAGCTAGTTTATCTAACAATGCTTGTGAATTAGCGTTAACATTGTATTTAGCTGTGTCGAAATAAACACCACTATTCTCGTCAAAAGTTACAACAATACCATCGTCCACTCGCTCTACCTGAGCACCTGGAATTTCTTGTTCAATCTTTTGAGCTTGTTTGTCCATTTTGGCACCTATTAATACTCCAGCACCACCACCAACAACACCGCCAATTACAGCGCCAATTTCTCCATTGCCACCTTTGCCAATATTGTTACCAAGTATAGCACCTAATACGGCACCACCAGCAGCACCAATTACGGCACCTTTCTGTTTATTATTTGCATTTTTGGTTGCTTCGCAGCTGGCTAAACTAATAACCATTGTAAGAGCTAATGCAACTAATGTAATTTGTTTAAATGTTTTCATAATTATTCTTGAATTTTAGAAAAGTTCATGTTTATTTTAAAAGGCTTACCATCCAAATTTACTGTTTGTTCCCAACGCATTGAAGATTCGTTTAACTGAGCCAAACGAAGTCTATAACCCGCGTTCGTTTCAGATTTTCCTTTTACGTTTGTTGGTTTTAACAGAAAATCATAGAGTCCAGATGCAGGGTCCATTTCCTGAATAGTAAAGATGAAATTTCGTTCACCTGTAGGGCAATTTGTATTATCAATAGTGTAATTACCTGTATTATTATTAGGTATAAATCTCCAAGAGCTACCTTCCATGCATTCCACAGAAGTGTCGTTGAATAAAGTAACATTAAATGTTCCTGAAGAGTCGTAGGAAATATTGTCTAAAGACCAATATCCTTTAATAACTTTTCGTGATTCTTGAACGGTCTTTGGCGTACCGCAAGCGAATGTTGTGGCTACAATAACAGCCAAAATGAGGAGTTTTTTCATAAATAAGATTTTTTTAATTGGTTAAATTTCGATTATCTTCTGAATAATCGGGATAGTAAGGATATTACTAAAAGAACGATAAAAATGTAAAAAATGATTTTTGCAATATCAGCTGCACCTTCTGCGATGCCTCCAAATCCAAAAACTGCTGCAACCAGCGCAATTACTAGAAAAATAACGATCCAACGTAACATAATAATGGTTTTAATGATTAGTATGGTACTAAAGTAGCTAAGAATTTTAACGTTTGTTAAGTCTTTATCTAAAGTTTAACAACCAGTGTTAAATTATTAGTAAGACAATAAATCTAATAGGTTTTGTTTGAATTTTTCTTTAGGAAGATAGCCTGCTTCTAACTTTGCTGCAAATGGAATTGGTGTCTCTAAACTACCTACTCTTTTTACAGGAGCGTCTAAATTTTCGAAGCAATTTTCCATTACTAATGCCGAGATATCTGAAGCTATACTCCCGAATATTGAGTCCTCTTGAAGAATAATTAATTTTCCTGTTTTATTTACAGACTTATATATTGCTTCTGTGTCTAAAGGCATTAATGTTCTTAAATCTATAAGATCTGCACTAACTTCTGGCAATTGATCTAAAGTTTCTAAAGCCCAATGCACGCCAGCGCCATAAGACACGATAGTAACGTCTTTACCTTCTTTTAAAAGTGAAGCTTTACCAAGCGGTAAAGTAAAATAATCTGTAGGCACGTCTTGGCGAATGCTTCTATATAGTGCTTTATGCTCAAAAAACAATACCGGATTTGGATCCTCAATACTAGTGGCTAATAATCCTTTAGCGTCATAAGGGAAAGCTGGGTAAACAACCTTTAATCCCGGAGTGTGTGTAAACCAAGCCTCATTAGTTTGACTGTGGAAAGGTCCAGCACCAACTCCCGCCCCGCAAGGCATACGTACTACTACATCTGCTTTTTCGTTCCAACGGTAATAGCTTTTGGCTAAATGATTAATAATTGGGTTAAAACCCGAAGTAACAAAATCTGCAAACTGCATTTCTACTACAGTTTTATAACCATTAATAGAAAGTCCCATTGCTGCCGAAACTATTGCAGACTCACATATAGGTGTATTGCGAACGCGTTCTTTTCCGAATTGCTCTACAAAACCTTCCGTAATTTTAAATACCCCGCCGTATTCTGCCACATCTTGACCCATAATTATAAGGTTATCGTGGCGTTCCATAGATTGCTTTAAACCTTGTGAAATAGCATCAATTAACCGAATATTTTCATTTTCTGAAATTTCAGCAACTTCCTGATATTCAAATGATTTATAGACGTCATTTAATTCATTGGCTTCATTAAATTCAACTACTGGCTCAGCAAATGCAATCTCCAGATTTTCATCTATTTCATGCTTAAATTCCTTTTTGAACTCCTCAATTTTTTCTTCAGAAAGTAAGCCTTCATTTAATAAATAGCTTTCGAAATTTAAAAGCGGATCGCGTAAACCCCATTCATCTATTAAATCTGTAGGAACGTATTTTGTACCACTCGCCTCCTCGTGACCTCGCATTCTAAAAGTCTTGAATTCTAACAAAACAGGACGCGGATTAGTGCGCATGCTTTCAACTAAGTCCTTAAGTTTGGTATAAACTTCTAAAATATCGTTTCCTTCAATAATATGAGATTCCATCCCGTAGCCCTTGCCACGATCTGCAATGTGTTCGCAATTATATTGCTCATTAGTTGGGGTTGAGAGCCCGTAGCCGTTATTTTCAACACAAAAAAGAACTGGAAGTTGCCAAACTGAAGCAACATTCAACGCTTCATGAATATCGCCTTCGCTAGTTCCGCCTTCACCCGTGAATACAGCACAAACTTTATTGTTTTCTTTTAGTTTATTTCCCAAAGCAATTCCATCAGCCACGCCAAACTGTGGGCCTAGGTGTGAAATCATTCCTATAATATGAAATTCCTGCGTTCCAAAGTGAAAACTTCGGTCGCGACCTTTTGTAAAACCATTCGCTTTACCCTGCCATTGCGAGAACAAGCGGTGCAGCGGAATATCGCGCATAGTGAAAACCGCAAGGTTTCTATGCATTGGCAAAATGTATTCGTCATTATCCAAAACAGCCGTAAGGCCAACTGAAATTGCTTCCTGCCCTATTCCGCTAAACCATTTCGAAACTTTTCCTTGGCGTAATAGAATGAGCATTTTTTCTTCTATCAGCCTTGGCTTCAACATACCTCGGTATAATTTTAGCAATGTAGCGTCATCAATATCATTTCTATTATAGTCGAAGAAAATATGGGGGGTTGTTTCTGGTTTCATCATTAATTTTTTGCAAGTTCAAAAGTAGAAAAAAACCCATTGTAATACGGATTATTAAAGCAAATTTTATCTTCGGTTAAAGTTTTACAATTTGGTATCTTTGTAGCCTAAAAATATTTTGTTATGAACAATATACCTAGTGTAGATTTGGCCGATTTTCTATCTGAAGATCCTAAAAGAAGGCAAAAATTTGTAAATGAAATAGGTAAAGCTTACGAAGAAATAGGCTTTGTTTCACTTAAAAATCATTTTCTCAGCGATCAATTGGTTGAAGAATTATATAAAGAAATAAAAGGCTTTTTCGCACTTCCTGTTGAAACTAAAGAAAGCTATGAAATTGAGGGCCTTGGAGGGCAACGTGGTTATGTTTCCTTCGGAAAAGAGCACGCTAAAGGCAAGAAAGAAGGCGATTTAAAAGAGTTTTGGCATTTTGGACAAGAACCTGCGGAAGATGCAAATCTTTCAGAAAAATATCCAGAAAACATACAGATTAAAGAACTTTTAGATTTTAACCACACCGGAATGGAAGCCTACAGAATGCTTGAAAAAACTGGTATTTATGTACTTCGTGCATTGGCGCTTTATATTGGTCTGGACGAATTTTATTTTGACCATTGGGCAACAAACGGTAACAGCATTTTACGTCCTATTCACTATCCTCCTATCACAAGTGAGCCTAAAGGTGCTATGCGCGCAGGTGCTCACGGAGATATAAATTTAATTACTTTGTTAATGGGTGCTTCAGCCGGCGGCTTGCAGGTTTTGCGCAAAGATGGCGAATGGATTGACGCAATTCCGAATGAAGACGAACTTGTTATTAATGTTGGCGATATGCTTGAAAGGCTAACCAACAATAAATTGCGTTCTACTATTCACCGTGTTGTAAATCCGCCACGTGATGAATGGGGAAGCCCGCGCTATTCTATTCCTTTCTTTATGCACCCACGCAGCGATATGAAATTAAATTGTTTGTCTGAATGTATTGATGAAAATAATGAAAAAGCCTACGAAGACATTACTGCAGGCGAATTTTTGCACCAGCGTTTGGTGGAAATAGGACTTATTAAAAAGTAAACCTTCGACTCCGCTCAAGGACCAATTCGGTGATTGAGCGTAGCCGAAATCACAACCCTTAAAAATAATACATTGAATTCTTTAGAAAATCAATTAAAAAATTTATTTCCCGACCACGAACCAAAAGATGTCCCTGAAACAACGGAGGAACATACATTGTGGCTACAGGACGATCCGTTGATTTGTAAATATGAAAAACGTAAAGGAAAGCCAATTACAATTATAGAAGGTTACACGGGAGCCGATAGTGATTTTAAAATACTTGCAAAAGAAATAAAGCAACTCCTAAGCGTTGGCGGAAGTTTTAAGAATGAACAAATCATTATTCAAGGAGATTTTCGCGATAAGATTATGCAATTTTTAAAGGATAAAGGATTTAAAGTGAAACGAGTTGGAGGTTGATAATAGTGGCAATAGTCAGCATTTTAAAAAACCTTAAATCTTGACGACTAATCGAAGAAAAATTTCGTTTTAAAGCGCTAAACTTTTAAACTCCACAACATTTAAACTTAATTTGACACCATAAATTTGAATCCAAATATTTTACAACCCAGCGAACTTATATTAACGCCAGATGGCAAAATCTATCATTTAGATCTTGCGCCCTCACAATTGGCAAACACAATAATTACTGTTGGCGATCCAGGGCGGGTAGAAACGGTTTCAAAATATTTTGACACTATTGAGGTCAAAGCAGAGCATCGCGAATTTAAAACGCACACAGGAACTTATAAAGGCAAACGCATTAGCGTAATTTCCACCGGAATTGGGCCCGATAATATTGATATCGTTTTTAACGAACTCGATGCTTTGGTAAATATAGATTTTGAAAAGCGCCAGATAAAGAAAAAGCTTACATCGCTCGATATTATTAGAATTGGAACCTCAGGAGGCCTAACTCCCGAAATAGAAGTTGATAGTTTTTTAGTAAGTGCTTTAGGTATTGGTTTAGACAACGTAATGCATTATTACGACAAAACCGATAAAATATTCAATCGCGATTTTGCACAATCATTTATAGACCACACCCAATGGAACCCCGATAATTCCGTTCCGTATGCTGTGGAAGCAGATGCAACTTTGCTGAAAAAATTCACTTCCAATACAAACGGCGGTCAGGCAGGAAAAATCACTCAGGGAATTACTATTACAAATGTTGGGTTTTATGGGCCACAAGGTCGTGTGCTTCGCGCAAAATTGAAAGATGAAAACTTAAATGAAAAGCTCACCACTTTTCGCTATAAAAAGAAAAAAATAACCAATCTGGAAATGGAAACTGCCACAATGTACGGAATGGCAAAACTTTTAGGTCACCGTGCAGTTTCAATGAATGCTATCATTGCTAATCGCGCTTCGGAAACTTTTAGTAAAGATGTATCCAAAACAATTGAAGCACTTATTCAATATACGCTCGGAAAAATTACGGAATGAAAAACTTTTTAATCGGCGGTGTGCCGGAACACTTTAACTTACCTTGGTATATCGCGCTTCGCGATAAAGAATTTCAAAAAGAAGGAATTAATCTTCGTTGGAGAGATTATCCCGGCGGAACTGGCCAAATGGCCCGTGCCCTTCGCGAAAAAGAAATTGATATGGCCGTAATTCTTACCGAAGGAATGGTTCGCGATATCATAAAAGGCAACGATTCTAAGATAGTTCAGGTTTTTGTGAAATCACCATTATTATGGGGAATTCACGTTGCTGCAGCTTCAGATTTTGAAGAAGTTGGCGATTTAAAAGGAACAAATGCAGCCATCAGCCGTTTCGGTTCTGGTTCGCATTTAATGGCTTTTGTAAATGCAGAAAATCACGAATGGGATTTAAAAAGTGATTTGCGGTTTAAAGTAATTCAAGATTTAGAAGGCGCTTTGGAAGGACTTCCAAAAGGAAACGGCGACTATTTTATGTGGGAAAAGTTTATGACCAAACCCCACGTAGACAATGGTACTTTCCGCTTAATTGGCGAATCCCCTACTCCTTGGCCCAGTTTTGTAATTGCTGTAAGAAATGATGTTTTGGAAAATGAAGCAGCGAGTGTAAAATCTATTTTGAAAGTTATAAATAGTATAACCACCAATTTTAAAGAATTTCCAGATGTTGATAAAATGATAGCCAAACGTTACGGACAAAAAATTAAAGATGTACGTGAATGGTTATCATTAACAGACTGGAGCGACCGTCAATTAACTTCAAAAGAGCTAGAAAACATTCAACAAAAACTAGTAGAGCTGGATTTAATTAATAATAAAATTCAGGAAACCAGCATTTTACATAATTTCTAAAAATTTTCTTAAAAATTACGCAACCCCATTGTTGATGTTGCATCTACTTAATATAAAAACCATTATTATGACTACTTTTTTAATCGTTCTGGGGGCGTTGTTAGTCACAAACTTTTTGTTGTTGCAGTTTAGCTGTAACGATGCTACAGAGTCCGAAGTACCAGAAGAAGAATAAGAAATAATCCCCATTTCTTATCTTTCATTATTATTTTCTTATCACCAATTAATTGGCGTTTTATCAATTTCACTTAAATATACATTTGTTTTGCTGAAGTGTTTGTTCCCAAACCAATAGCCTCTATTTGCGGCCAATGGCGAAGGATGACCACTAGTTAAAACCAAATGTTTTGAAGTATCAATCTTCGCTCCTTTTTTCTTTGCTGGACCTCCCCAAAGTAAAAATACCAATCCTTCTCTTTCTTCTGAAAGCTTTTCAATAACGGCATCTGTAAACTTTTCCCAACCTTTTCTTTGATGACTTCCGGCATTATGTGCTTTTACCGTTAAAGTTGCATTAAGCATTAAAACCCCTTGATTTGCCCAACGTTCCAAATTTCCGTTTTGTGGAATTGCTATCCCTAAATCGGTTCGAATTTCTTCAAAAATATTTTTCAATGAAGGAGGAACAGCAACATTTTCACCAACCGAAAAACACAAACCGTGTGCTTGTCCCGGTCCATGATATGGGTCCTGCCCTATTATTACGACTTTAACTTTATTAAACGGCGCGTGATTAAATGCTGAAAAAATCTCAGATTCTGGTGGAAAACATTGGGAAGAACTATATTCTGATTTTACAAATTCAATTAAATTATTGAAATACGGTTTTTCAAATTCTTTCTGTAAAATCGCCTTCCATGCGGGCTGGATTGTTACCTCCATTATTGTTACTTTTGTAGGATTGCTGAAAACGTAAAATTAATGGAAATAAAGCGGAAAGCCCGTATTGACAATAAAACTTTAGAAGACCTAGAATTCCCCTCTGTGCTGCGGCAAGTATCGGAATTTTGTGTTACTGAACCAGGACGAGAAAATATTTTAGCCATAATACCCTTTCGGGATTTTGACGAAATTGAACCCGAACTGCAACGCGTAAAAGAGTTTACCGCTTCTTTTGAAGGAGATATTCGAATTCCGAACCACGGTTTCGAACCAATTTTTCGGGAACTTCGTTTGCTGGATATTGAAAACAGTACGTTGGAGATTTCAGGCTTTCGAAAGATTCTTTCTATTTCGGAAACCACTAAAATGTTGCTTAAATTCTTTAAAAAATTTGAAGAATTCTACATTCATTTAAATTCCTTTTCTCAGGATGTAAACTACACTACACTTATTTCCGAAGAAATAAATAAAAGGGTTGATAAATACGGCGAAATAAAGGACGAGGCTTCAAATGAACTCGGCACGATTCGCAGAAGATTGAATGTTGTAAAAGGAAAGATAAATTCTTCTTTTACAAAAGCACTTTCACAATATTCTCAAAATGATTATTTAGACGAAATACGCGAATCTGTAGTAGATAACCGGCGGGTATTAGCAGTAAAAGCTATGCACCGAAAAAAAGTGAAAGGCGCGGTTATGGGCAGTTCAAAAACGGGAAGCATCGTTTATATAGAACCTCAGGAAACCCTTGATTATGCTAATGAACTTAGTAATTTGCTTTATGAAGAAGATGAAGAAATTAAGCGAATTTTAAAAGCATTAACCGAATTTGTACGACCACACGCCGCTCTTTTGGAGAGCTATCAGGAATATTTAATTGCTATGGATGTGCTTTACGCCAAAGCAAAATATGCACTGAAAATAAACGGTATTTTACCGATTCTTACTTCAGAAAAAAGGATTTTGCTGCAAAATGCTTTCCATCCACTTTTGTTGGTTTCTAACAATAAAAGAAAGGAAAAGACATTTCCGCAAAGTATTGAACTGGTTCCCGATAAACGAATTATCGTAATTTCTGGGCCAAATGCTGGTGGAAAAAGTATCACACTCAAAACTGTCGGACTTTTGCAGGTAATGCTACAAAGTGGAATGTTGATTCCAGCTGAACCTCAAAGTGAAATGTGCTATTTTAAAAGGGTTTTAACCGATATTGGCGATAACCAATCCATCGAAAACCACCTTAGTACATATAGTTACCGATTAAAAAAGATGAATCAATTTCTGAAAAAGTGCGACAATAAAACACTTTTTTTGATAGATGAATTTGGAACTGGAAGCGATCCCGAACTGGGTGGCGCTTTGGCTGAAACTTTTTTGGAGGTCTTTTATGAACGTGAAGCATTTGGAATAATAACAACACATTATACCAACTTAAAGCTCTTGGCAAACGAACTTCCAGACGCTATTAACGCCAATATGCAGTTCGACAATAAATCTTTAGAACCACTTTATTCGCTTCATTTAGGTGAAGCAGGAAGCAGTTATACGTTTGAAGTGGCGCAGAAAAACGGTATTCCTTATAGTCTTATTAATAGAGCAAAGAAAAAGATAGAACGCGGCAAAATACGTTTTGACAAAACCATTGCCAATCTTCAAAAAGAACGTTCCAATTTGCGGAAAACTTCAGAATCGCTTAAATCTGAAGAACAGAAAGCACGTATAGAGGGTAAACAGCTAGAAGAGGTTAACGCCCGCGTGCAGGAAAAACTGGAAAGCTATCAGGAATTATTCGACTCTAACCAAAAACTAATTAGTTTAGGGAAGAAAATAGATATGCTTTCGGAGAAATATTTCAACAATAAGCAGAAAAAGCAATTGATTGATGAAATGATGAAGCTGGTTATGGTTGAAAATAGCAAGCGAAAAAAGTTGGCTCCAAAAGTAAAAAAAGCTGTAAAAGCCAAGGAAAAAGAGATAATAAAAGAAGTTGAACAAAAGGTTGAAGTAATTAGGGAACGCAAAAAAGAAGAAAAGGAAAAAGCGAAACGATTACCACCGCCAAAACCGAAAGTTACCCTCAAAATTGGCGACAGAGTGCGAATGATAGATGGTAAGGCAATTGGCACGATAGACACTATTGAAAAAAATAAGGCATTTGTAAATTACGGAATATTCACCACTAATGTGAGTTTATCTGAGCTTGAGAAAGTTTAATAAAGTAGTTGTTTTCAGTTCCAATTAGCATTTTCACTGTTCACTCAAATAATTATTCTTGAATAAAACCAATAGTCATAAAATCATTTTGTTCGATGATGTTTGCAATCTTTGCAATGGCGCCGTCAATTTTATTATTAAACGTGACCCTAAAAATACCTTCAAATTTGCTGCATTACAAAGTGAAATTGGACAAGAGTTGACTTCAAAATTTAAAATCGACACTTCAAAAGTTGATTCCATCATACTCATTGATGGCGATAAATATTATGAAAAAGCTTCGGCTGCACTTCATATTTCAGCAAATCTTTCGGGTGCTTACCCCTTACTTTTTGGGGTTATGATAGTTCCAAAATTCATTCGAAACGCGGTTTATGACTATATAGCCAGAAATCGCTACAAATGGTTTGGGAAAAAGGAAAGTTGTATGATTCCAACTCCAGAATTAAAAAGCAGATTTTTATAATTAATTAATAATCTGCCCAATGTTTAAAGTACCTGGAGAATCATCTGCAGGAGGATTCCAATTAAAATCGTCGTATTTATTTCCAGTTCCTGTAAGTTGTAATGAAAAACCCGCTTGTGTTCCAGGATCATCCTCTTGAAAACCAATATTGATAGAGAGAATCCCGCTTGCAGGCCCATTTAATGCGGTAAAGGAACCTTCATAACTTATAAATTGAATAACCTGATTATTTGATCTTTTTACAAGTGCCAAACCTTCCATATCATTTTGAAGAGATGAGGGTGTGAAAGACAAAGCTCCATATCCACTAGATTCATTATCGATTAAACCAGATAGCAAAACACTTACTGTTGTTAGGCCATTGGATCCATTATAAAGATAAACTCTATAATTGCCTAAATCTATACCTGCTGGACCAGCAATTTCAATAAACTCTCCAACATCTGCTCCTGTATTGTCATAGTGGAATTCATTAATCCAAGGTTCTACTGGCAGCGAATTTATAACATGTATATTTTCCCAAGCTGAACCATTCCAGACTTGAAGTGCCCCGGTAGAGATCACAAAAATTTGCAACCCCACATCTTCAACCGAAGGATTAATTGCTTCTCGAGCGGCGATATCGGGCACTCGTGGAGGCATAAATCCACCATAGGTAATTCCTTCATCTGAAGTACTGCTAATTTCAAGCATACTGGCCCCAGAAGGTTCTGTGGTGCCAATTCCAACTTGGCAATAGTTATTAGTTACAAATAATGCAGCCCCGAAGAATAAAAGTAAATATTTCATCACCATGTATTTTACACAGCTAAGAAGTTATTTGCTCAGGTTTATAGTTTGGGTTTTATTCCAGGGAGAACTCAAATTTAATAAATAATATTTTTTTAGCCAAAAATTTACATATATAATTGTAAATCAGCTTAATGTATAAAAACAATTTATAATATTAAGAGTACTTATGTGTTATTAAGAATCTAAGTCAAATGTTTCTGAAGGGTTATCGTGAGGTACATAGTCTAACATATCTTCGCCATCTGCTATAATAGTACATACCGTAGCATCACCAGTAACATTAACTACGGTTCGGAACATATCTAAAATTCTATCAACAGGGAAAATGATAGCTATCCAAGCAGGATTTAAGCCAACAGATTCTAACACGATGATTAGCATAACCAAACCTGCACTCGGCACCGCTGCGGAACCAATGGAGGCCAATGTAGCAGTTAATACAATAGTTAGTTGTTGTCCGAAAGTTAAGTCAATCATATGTAGCTGGGCAAGAAAAACAACCGCCACGGCCTGATAAAGGCAGGTTCCATCCATATTTACAGTCGCTCCAATAGGCAAAACAAAACTGGTTATCTTTTTATCGACACCAAGATTTTCTTCCACACATTCCATAGTTACGGGTAGTGTTGCAGCACTACTTGACGTTGAAAACGCTAAAGTTTGTGCGGGTGCCATTGCTTTGAAAAACCCTTTATATGGAATTTTTTTTACAAAAATTTTCAAGAATAGTGGATAGATAATAAATATCATCAACATTAAGCCCAGAAATACGGTTAGTGAATACCAGCTTAAACCTTTAAATATTTCATATACTTTCCCAACATCATCGCCAGCCATTTTGCTAACAACTCCTGCCAATAAAGCGAAAACAAAAAATGGCGCCGCTTGCATTACCAAATCGACCATTTTCATAAATACTTCCATGGTACTATCCATGAAAGTGGTGACAGGACGGGATTTTTCATTAGGAATCAATAACAAACAGACCCCAAAGAATATTCCGAAGAAAATAATTTGCAGCATTAACCCATTATTCGACAAAGAGAAAAAGAAATTTTCAGGCACAATATCTATCAAAGGCTGTAATGGAGTAGATTTTTTAGTTTTTTCTACAGTCTGTATTTTTTCGGTTACAGAAGCATCTTTCAATTCGCCCCTTGTAAGATCTGTAATTTTTTGTGCTCTTTCAAAAAACTCTGGCTCTTGTAAATAATTAATCCCATCTTTTATTTGACGTCCTTCCGAAGCTGCCCAGATTTCATAACTTATACGGTTATCGATTCTGCTCTGTTCGTCAATGAGTTTGCCTGGTTGTATTAAATTCACTAAAAGAAGACCTAAGCTCACTGCAAATAGTGTTGTGAATAAATAAGCAAGAAGCGTCTTCCCTCCTAATCTTCCTAAACTCGAGGCATCACCAATATTTGCTACGCCACTAATTATTGATACCAAAACCAATGGTACCGCTATAAGTTTCAGAAGATTGATGAAAATTGTCCCGAAAGGTGCAATCCAATCTATTGTGAATTCACTCCATCCAAATTGGCTGGAAAGCAAAGCCCAGATAATTCCCAAAACCAATCCGATGATTATTTTCCAGTGTAGCGCTAGTTTTTTCATATTTAGATGTAAGACGTTAGATTTTAGATTTGAGAATTTGTGTATTAATTTTCATGAAGCTTTTCAATCTTCAAATTTTGCAATTTTATTTAATAACCAGAAATCGGCTATTACTAATGCTGCCATTGCTTCCACAATGGGGACGGCGCGCGGAACAACACAAGGGTCGTGACGGCCTTTTCCTTCGGCTATGGCGCTATTTCCAGCACTGTCAATTGTATCCTGCTTTTGCATTATAGTAGCCACGGGCTTAAAGGCAACTTTAAAGTAAATATCTTCACCATTGCTTATTCCTCCCTGAATGCCACCGCTATAATTGGTTTTCGTACTTCCGTCGGCTTTGTAAATATCATTGTGCTCACTGCCTTTCATTGCAGTTCCGGCGAAACCACTTCCATATTCAAAACCTTTCACGGCATTTATTGAAAGCATTGCTTTGCCTAATTCGGCATGTAATTTATCGAAAACTGGTTCGCCTAAACCAATAGGCATATTTTGAATCACACAACTTACCGTGCCTCCCACTGTATCACCTTGTTTTCGGATAGACTTAATAAAATCTTCCATTTCTTTTGCCATTTCGGCATTAGGACAACGAACTGGATTTTTTTCAATTTCAGAAAAATCAACTTCAGAATAAGACTTTTTGAGCTCCAATTCCCCAACAGAAGAAACGTAGGCGGTAATTTTTATGCCTTTTAGCAATTGTTTTGCAATCGCTCCGGCCACTACTCTACAAGCAGTTTCGCGAGCAGAAGACCGCCCACCGCCACGGTAATCACGGGTTCCATACTTTTTGTCGTAAGTGAAATCGGCGTGCGAAGGTCTATAAATATCTTTTATATGACTGTAATCTTTGCTTTTTTGGTCGGTATTTTCAATTGTAAAACCAATGGGCGTACCAGTTGTTTTTCCTTCGAATATTCCAGAAAGAAATTTTACTTCATCTTCTTCTTTACGCTGTGTAACGATTGCGGATTGACCGGGCTTACGGCGTTGCATTTCGGCATTAATAGCGTAAAAATTTAATAAAAGTCCTGACGGACAGCCATCTATAATTCCGCCAATGGCTGGGCCGTGCGACTCGCCGAAGGTGGTTAATTTAAAAATTTTCCCGAAGGAATTGCCAGCCATAGATTGGTTTTCAACAAATGTAAACTTTCAAGTGGAAATATTCAAAAATGATTTGGGAAAAGAATGTGAAGAAACTAACCATAACTATTAGGATTGAAGACGCATTAACATTAGCGGATGTCAATAATTTGGGAGGAGCAGCAAAACGATATTGGGTAAAACCGTCAAGATTTTAAAAGCGCATGTTTAAGAATAGTTACTGGATGTAATGCCTGCCTTCCCGTACCATCCATAATTTGATGTCTACAACTAGTGCCGTTTGCAGAAATAACTACGTCTTCGGAAGTTTTGCGAACCGCTGGAAAAAGTTTCAGTTCCCCTATTTTCATACTCACGTCGTAATGCTCCTTTTCATAACCGAAACTCCCCGCCATTCCACAACAGCCGGATGTAATTATAGTTGGTTTATAATTTATGGGAAGGTTTAAAATATCGAAAGTTACTTTTTGATTACTCAGTGATTTTTGGTGACAGTGCGAATGAATTTTAATCTGCTTTTCTTCGGAAGTGAATTGTTCAGCAGAAATAGTTCCATTTTGAATTTCGGCAGCTAAAAACTCTTCTATTAAAAATGTGTTTTTGGCAATGTTGGCCGCAGAAGATTTATCATCGACCAACCGAATATACTCGTCGCGAAAAGACAATATTGCAGAGGGTTCAATACCGATAAGTGGCACTTCTGTTGAAACTTTATCTTTTAAAAAAGAAACGTTTTTGGTGGCTTCCCTTTTCGCTTCTTCTAAAAACCCTTTAGAAATTAGTGCTCTTCCACTATCCAAAGTATCTATTATAACCACATTATAATTTAAACTTGTGAGAAGTGAATACGAATCTAACGCAATTTCAGCGTCTAAATAATTGCTGAATTCATCAACAAAAAGAAGAACTTTTTTTAACTCAAATCGCTTATTAATAATTTCATTATTTCGTTGATTTTCAGTAAATTGAATATGACTACTAAAACTCTTAATTGATGTTTTTGGCAATGACCGATTTGGGTGTACTCCGGCAATATTTTTTATAATTGAAGCAGTAAAATTATTTGTGAAAAACCAATTTGAAAGCTTCGGGAAATTTGAAGCCATTTTATTCAGTTTCGTACTTTTTCCGAATAATTTATTCGAAAAAGAAACTCCATTTGCTTTGTTATACTGATACAAAAATTCAGCTTTTGCGGTACTAATGTCAACATTGCTTGGGCATTCACTGGCGCAAGCTTTGCAACTTATACAGAGATCAAAAACTTCTTTTAACTCTTTAGAATTGAATTTATTTGCTGCGTCATTATTAGTCAATACTTCGCGTAATGCGTTTGCACGAGCGCGAGTTGTATCTTTTTCATTTTTTGTAGCGTGATAACTGGGGCACATAGCTCCAGCCGCTTCTGCACTTTTTCTACAATCGCCGCTGCCATTACACTTTTCTGCCAACCGAAGGATACCTTCAGAATCGCTGAAATCTAGGAGCGTTTCAATCTTCGGTTCTGCCCTATTTACTTCGTATCGCAACGATTCGTCCATTTTAAAAGCATTTACAATCTTTCCAGGATTGAAAATATTTTGTGGATCAAAAGCAGTTTTAATTCGTTTTAATAATTCATAATTTTTTTCACCTATCATTAATGGAATAAACTCGGCTCTTACTATGCCATCACCGTGTTCGCCACTGAAGGAACCCCTATATTTTTTACATAATTCGGCAACATCGGTCGTAATTTTACGGAAATAATCTACGCCTTCACTTTCTTTCAAATTGAGGATTGGTCTTAAATGCAACTCCCCCGCTCCAGCGTGAGCGTAATAAACCGCTTGCTGATTGTACATATTCATTAATGCGGAAAACTCTGCTATGTAATTAGACAAATCTTCCAAAGCCACTGCCGTATCTTCAATACACGCAACCGCTTTTCGATCGCCTACCATATTTCCGAGCAGTCCTAGTCCGGCTTTTCGCAATTCCAACGCCATTTCTATCTCTTCGCCTCTTAAAACTGGATTGTGATAACTATAATTGGTATTTTTCAGTGAGGTTAATAAAGAAGCTATTTGAGCATCCAAATCTTCTTCAGAATTACTCTTCAATTCTAATAGCAGAATTGCCTTTGGATTTCCCTCCACAAAAAAGCGATAAGGCTCATAAGTCTTGCTTTTTTTGGTGCAATCTAAAATTACATTATCCATCATTTCGCAAGTATGCAAATTGTGCTGCATTGCTATCACAACATCGTTTAAACAGGCTTCGAGTGTTTCGTAATGTGTTGCAACCATTGCGGTAAATTGCGGTGGCAATGGATCTAGTTGAAGTGTGATTTCGGTAGTAAAAGCAAGGGTTCCCTCGCTTCCGCAAAGCAATTTACAGATATTTATATCTTCATTGAATTCGCCAAAAACAGAAGTATTCAACAAACTATCTACTGCGTAACCTGTGCTTCTTCGGTGTATTTGAGGTTTTGGAAATTCATTCCAAATTTCCTGTTGCGACTCTTCAGAAATTAATTCGTCATAAAGAGTTTTGTAAACTTTACCTTCTAAAGAATTAAGCGCCATCTTTTTTAAATAGCCATCTTTAGACAGCGGCTCAAAAACTACTTCTTCGCCGTTAGAAAGTATGGTTTTCAACTTTAAAATTTTATCGCGAGTTACCCCGTATTGAATTGAAGTGGTTCCACTACTATTATTGCCCACCATTCCGCCTATCGTACAACGATTGCTGGTAGATGTATTTGGGCCGAAGAAAAGGCCGAACGGTTTTAAATATGTATTTAATTCATCCCGAATAACGCCTGGTTGAAGCGTTACAGTACGCTTTTCGGTATCTACTGAAATTATTTTGGTGAAGTGTTTTGAAACATCTACAATTATACCCTCCCCAACACATTGCCCAGCCAAGGAAGTTCCCGCCGCACGAGGAATGAGTGATGTTTCATTCTTTGAAGCGAAACGAATGAGTTTCTTAATAGCTTCACTGTCTTTGGGAAAAGAAACCGCCAATGGTACTTTTCGGTAAACGGAGGCATCTGTAGCATAAATGGCGGTGTGTAAAGCATCCGTATATAATTCGCCATTAAAAGTTTCCTGTAATTCCTGTAATTGTTTTTTCATAGTAACTGCTGTAAATGTAAAAAACTTCCTTAACATAACTTTCGAATATTGCAGATATAGATTGGCATTGCTTTAACTACGGGGTACACTAATTTCGGATACTTTTACACCATTATTAACTAAAACTCAAATCATGAAAAAAGTCATTTTTTTATTTACCATCATCTCTGCACTCACGTGGCAGGCTAATTCACAAGAGATTTCTAAAAATGCAATCGGACTTCGTTTTGGCGAAAGTGACGGTTTTGGCCCCGAAGTAAATTACCAAAGACATTTGGGCGATAACAATAGATTAGAGCTAGGTTTAGCTTTTCACAGTGAGAAACATTGGGATGCAGTAAAACTTGTTGGAATCTATCAGTGGATTTGGAATATTGATGGAGGATTTAACTGGTACGCCGGTCCAGGAGCAGGTGTAGGTATCGTAAATTATGATACAAAAAAGAACGATTACCCATTTGATGACAGATATGACGATTCAGAAGCCTTTGCTTTTATAACGGGAGATATTGGTATTGAATATAATTTTGATATTCCACTTATTATTTCGTTAGATATGAGGCCACAATTCAACTTAGGTTATAGAGACGACGTTAGTTTCGACGTAGGTTTGGCACTTCGTTATCAATTTTAAGTTTTTAATACATAGTTTTAACAGAATGCCCCACTCCCATGGGGCATTTTCCTTTTTAAAAAATAGGAAAAACCCTGTTTTTTTAGTCGAATATTTATCGCACTTTTATATGACTTAACAAAATGCGACAAAATGGACAAGCAATATGTAGATATACATTGCCATCCCTCACTAAAATCATATAGCAAAAGCTTTAAGTATAAACCAATAAAGCAAAACGCTATAGACCCGAATCGGAAAAATTCCATTTGGCATTACAGCCCTCCCAATTTCTTAGAGAAGCTTGTAAACAGGATCGTTACACTTACAAAATTTACACAGTCAGACTTAACGGCTATTGCGAAAGCAAATGCCAAAGTTGTTGTGGTTGCTCTCTATCCTTTTGAAAAACATTTTTTTGGAAAAGAAGTTATCGGAATTAAAGGCGTGACTGATGTTTTAGTGAATCTTGCTGCTAGTATTAGCCAATCGCGAATGGATTACATTCGTAGCAATAATGATTATTTTGCCGATTTAGTTTCTGAATATAAATATTATGAACAGCTTCACAATCACGTAGAAAAAATTGATGGAAAAATTTTCACATATCGTTTGGTAAGAAATTATCAGGATATTGAAAACAATTTTTCACAAGAAACTGATTCCAAAAAAATAATAAATATTATTCTAACAATTGAAGGCGGCCATAGTTTTAATACTGGGCTAGATATGAATAAAGATATGGCCAGTAGAACCGAAGTTATTGGAAACATTAATGCCATAAAAAATTGGAACTATCGCCCTATGTTTATTACGCTCGCACATCATTTTTACAATGAGCTTTGCGGGCACGCAAGTAGTATTTCAATAGGAATTTTAAAGAAGAATCAAAGCCGAGGCTTAAATACTGGCCTCACAGATTTGGGTATTGAAGCTATTAATTTATTATTAAACAATACTGATAATAAAAGAATACCAATAGACGTAAAGCATTTAAGTACAGCTTCTCGAAAAGCTTACTATAACTTGCTCGACACAAAATATAGTACAGAAAAGATTCCTATTATTGCAAGCCACGCAGCCTGTAATGGTAAACATTCTATCGCACAATGGAATAGAACGGGTATAACCGAACATGAAGATTGGTTTTCTAATATAGATATAAACTTTTATGACGACGAGTTAATTAGAATTGCCCGCAGCAACGGTATTTTTGGAATTCAATTAGATCAGCGACGCATTGGTAGCTCCAAAGCAATTACAGATAGTAAAATCTATTTTCCGAATAAAAGAAAACAATTGCGAAAAAAGGCACTTTTGGTTTGGAGGCAAGTACAACACATTGCCGAAGTACTTGATAACGATGGCTTATTTTGTTGGGGTATCCAAAGTATAGGAAGCGATTTTGATGGAATAGTAAACCCTATAAATGGTCTTTGGACCGTTGAAAATATAAAAGATTTATCAGAAGAAATGCTGAATCACGCGAACGATTACCTTTCATCCAATATAGGTATGTTGCAAGACTACAATAGAATTACCGCCGAAGCAATTGTACAGCGTGTAATGAAAGAAAACGCAATGGAATTTATAAAGCGAAACTATTAAGAACTCGTAGTGGCTGTTTTCTGAATAGCTTCCTCATAAAGTTTTTCGTATAAAGGCACGATTTTTTTAGTGTCGTAAATCATAGCAGCTTCAATAGCCTGCTTCTTGAATTGCGCTAAACTTTCATCTGTAGCTAAAATCTTTAAAGCATTTTCTGCCATTTCATCTACATTACCTACATCGCTTAAAAATCCGCTAACACCGTGAATATTTACTTCAGGCAACCCACCTGTGTTGC
Organism: Aequorivita sp. IT1183; assembly: GCF_058068265.1. Taxonomy (NCBI): domain Bacteria; kingdom Pseudomonadati; phylum Bacteroidota; class Flavobacteriia; order Flavobacteriales; family Flavobacteriaceae; genus Aequorivita; species Aequorivita sp. IT1183. The sequence goes on from NZ_JBYRHS010000007.1 coordinate 156,082, forward strand.
TAGAAATTACAGGAACTCCGCAAGCCATTGCTTCCAATGCAGCGAGACCAAAACTTTCCTTTTCAGAAGGGAGAATAAACAGATCGGTAAAACACAAAATCTTATCTACTTCGTTACTATTTCCTAAGAATAGTACTTTTTCTTCAATTCCCAATTTTGCACATAGATCTTCAGAGGCTTCACGTTCGGGGCCTTCTCCAACAATAATTAATTTGGCAGGAATTTTTTGTTGAATTCGATCAAAAATCTCAATTACATCCCTAACACGTTTTACAGGTCGAAGATTACTTACATGCGTAATTATACGCTCATCTGGCGCCGCCATTAAATCGCGTTGGCAGTCTGTATAAGGGTTTATTTTCTTCGGAATATCGATAAAATTAGGTACAACATGAATTTCTTTTTTAATATTGAAAAGATGCAAGGTATCTTCCTTTAAACTTTTTGAAACAGAAGTTACAACATCGCTATTATTTATGCTGAAAGTAACTGCTGGTTTATAAAACGGATGGTTACCTACTAACGTAATATCTGTTCCGTGAAGGGTGGTTACCATGGGAATAAAAATATTGTCTTCTTCCAGCATTTTCTTCGCCATATAACCTGCATAAGCGTGTGGAATGGCGTAATGTACGTGAAGCACTTCAATTTTGTGAAGCTTCACCATATCTACTAATTTGCTGGAAAGCGCTAACTCGTAAGGTTGATAATGAAACAGCGGATAGACTGGTACAGAAACTTCATGAAAGTGAATGTTTTTTGAAAGTAATTCTAAGCGAACAGGTTGTTTGTACGTAATAAAATGTATCTCGTGTCCTTGCTCAGCAAGCGCTAAACCTAGCTCTGTGGCTACTACTCCGCTCCCCCCGAAGGTTGGATAACATACTATTGCTATTTTCATAATTGTTTTTTTTCGACCCACGAACCACGACTAAAGGGAAACAGGACGATTCTTTGCTTAGTTTATATTATTTCAATTCAATCAAAGTTAGTCATGCGTATTGTAGCGAAGCGGTTCTGGCTCTCTTCTATATATTTTAATAATCAATTGCTTCATAAATGGCTTCCTGAATTTTACTACGCAAATCACTTCTTATTAACTTTCGGTTTTCTGCATCAGGAAAAGTTCTGTTCGATAGAAAAACATAAACAATTTCTTCTTCTGGATCTGCCCAAGCTAATGTCCCAGTGAAGCCGCTGTGTCCAAAACTTGTCATAGATACACAGCCACAAGTTGGTCCCGAAGTACCCAATTGTGGTTTATCAAACCCCACACCTCTTCGTACGTTTTTGTCGCAATAATAGCAAGTGTTGAAAAGGTCTAGAATATCAGGATTAAAATAACGCGTGCCGCCGTAAAATCCTTTCCAAAGATACATTTGCATTATTTTTGCAACGTCATTAGAATTGCTGAACAAACCCGCGTGACCACTTACGCCACCAAGCATAGCCGCACCTTGGTCGTGAACATAACCTTGAACTTTCTGTTTTCTGAAAACATCATCCTGCTCAGTTGGCGGAATATTATCTTTTGAGAATTTTTGCAATGGCAAATACGTGGTATAATTAGCCCCTAAAGATTCATAAATGTTCTCCTGAACTATCATATCCATTGGCTTATTATATTTGAGTTCGAAATATTTTTTCAAAATATAATAAGGTAAATCGCTGTATTTATATTCTAATTGGGAATTTAAGTCGCTATCACGAATTGTTTTATATATGGTATCCATATAATCCCTGCGCATATAAAGTTTTTCTGCAACCTGCACATTGAAATCTTTATCTGGAATGTCTGAATAATATACAGAAGACATTGCTGTTTTCTGGGCATTCATTGTATTGCGGTAAAACGGAATCCAAGCCTTAAATCGCGCATAGTGCGAAAGCATTTCCTTTAAAGTAACATTTGCTTTATTGGAGTTTTTATACTCCGGAAGCATTTCAGAAAGCTTGGTGTTTATACTCAATTCCTTTTTGTCCACAAGTTCCATTACAAGTGGTAGCGACGCTGTAATTTTTGTTAGTGAAGCCAAGTCGTAAATAGTTGTATCTGTTACAGCAATTTTCTTGTCGTATTCATTATATCCAAAACTCTTTTGATAAATTACCTTTCCTTTTCGAGCAACCATAACTTGTGCTCCGGGAAACATTCCTTGCCTAATTCCTAAGTTGACAAGAGAATCTATCTTTCTTAATTTATAGCTATTAACCCCAACGCTTTCGGGAGTTCCGTATTGAAGTCTACGTAGGGATTTTGTTTTAAAACTAGTATTTAAAGGAAAATCTTCACCTAAAGAAACTGGAAGTTCACCTTTTGCTTCACGCGCACCGAAAATAAGTTGGGCTGAAAGCTTTTGAGAGATTTCACTATTTTGATAAGACATTACAACGCCTTCAAAATTGGCAGTTGTTTTTAGATCGAGCATTGCGTACGGTCTCGCAAAAACATCTAAAATGACTGTATTTGTGCGTGCAATTTCATAAAGCCAAACGAGTTCATTTTCGGAGAATTCAAATCTTTTCCAAGGGTTCTCGTTACTTTTATGAAACCCAATAATTACATAATTATACGCTTTCAATTTTTGAACATAATCATCGAGACTACTTGCTTTTACCCAATCTACTTCATTATATTTTTTCAATTCATTAAGGAAAACCTCTCCGGAAGCGTCTCCAAAATTTACATATGCAATCTTTTTTTCTTGAAGATCTTTTATGGGCAGAATGGCGCGTTTGTTTTTAATCACCGTTAGCGCATTGTCCATTGCCTCTTCGTAAAGCGCATCATCGTTTACAGAATTTAAATCTTCGATTAAATAGTGCTTGTTTACGGGTTTGTAATGGTTTAAACCAACTTTATACTTCGCATACAGTATTTTCTTAATAGAATAAGCCAATCGTTTTTCAGTTATTACTTCTGCGTTATAAGCATTTATAAGATACACCATTGCTTTTGGCACATCTTCTGGAATCAATAAAACATCATTTCCTGCAAGGAATGCAGCGAGTTCAATCTCACCAGGTTTTTTAAAATTTGAAGCGCCCTTCATATTCAAGGCATCTGTAAAAATGAGACCATTGAAACCAAGCTCATTTTTAAGCAAATCTGTTACAACTTTTGATGAAAGTGAAGAGGGATAATTCATCTGAATCTCCAATGCGGGAACGTTTAAATGTGCAACCATCACACTATTAAGACCTTCATTTATCAATCTTTTGTAAGGGTACAGTTCCAAAGTATCCAAGCGCTCTCTCGAAAAATCAATTGTGGGTAGTGTTTTGTGGCTGTCGCTATCTGTATCTCCGTGACCCGGGAAATGTTTGGCGCTGCCCATAATGCCCGCACTTTGCATCCCTTTCATAAACGAAAGTGCCTTTTCGGTAACGTTTTCTTTGTCTTCACCAAAAGAACGATTCCCGATAATTGGGTTTTTTGGGTTTGTATTTATATCTACAACGGGTGCAAAGTTAATGTGAACTCCCAAACGTTTGGACTGTTCGCCAATTCTACGTCCAATTTTTTCAACAATTTTATTGTCGGTTATTGCGCCTAAAGTCATATTCCACGGAAAAGCATACGTAGAATCTAGTCGCATTGCCAACCCCCATTCTGCGTCCATACCAATCATTAGCGGAACTTTTGCTAGTGATTGAAATTCATTGTTCAGCTTAGCTTGACGCACTGGTCCACCTTTAGAAAAGATAACTCCGCCAATATGATAATTGGTTATTAAGTCTTTAATCTTATCGGTCTTTGCTTTGGGATCGCTAGAAAAAATATCGACCATAAAGAGTTGGCCCATTTTTTCTTCCAAAGTCATTTTATCGTAGATGCTATCGACCCATTTTTTTTGATTTTGAAAATCCTTTTTTACAATCAACGGATTTCTATCTTGCGAAAAAGCAGAAAAAGAGAGCAATACAAAAACGAGGGTGATCAATAAATTCTTCATAAGTAACTATCCTTTTATGATAAAAATCTACTGTGCCAGCTTTCGTGAGCGGGAACTTCCCAATTTTCAAGATATTCGGCTTTTGTATTTACAAGATTGTTAAAAACAACCGTGTTTTTTGATACAGATTTATCTTTTGCCATTTTTCTGAAATCGGCCAAAGGTTTGTATGCAATATAGTCTCCCGAATAAAAGGTAACGTTCATCTTATCGAGTAAGTCTACATCGAATTTTTCTTGAAGAGACTGAATAAAATGTACCGAAGCATCAATACTACAGCCAGATGCCGAAGCATTTTCTTGGTTAAGTCCGAGTACAATAAAACGATTGTATTTCATTTCTACAGCCGCTTCTAAATCTGCACCGTGGGCGGTCCATTTGGTTAAGAAATCTGTTGTAAGTTCGGTGATTTCAGCAACTTCATCGTCGCTTAATTTTCTATTGGCCTGATAAACCCAAATTCTTGAATCATCTGGCAGGTTTGTAAAGTCTGTCAACATTATTTATAAATCTTCTGCATTTACAATCATTTCTGCAACGTCCATCACTTGCACGTTGTTTTCGGCATTTTTGGCTTTTACGCCATCGGTCATCATTACCATACAAAACGGACAACCAGTAGCGATTATATCTGCTGAAGTTTCCATTGCTTGTTCGGTACGTTCTACGTTTACATCTTTATCGCCTGGTTCGGGTTCTTTAAACATTTGTGCGCCACCCGCGCCACAGCACATACCGCGTTGTTTGTTTCGTTTCATCTCCACGAGTTCTACTTCCAATTTTTCAAGTAGATTTCTTGGAGCTTCATATTCGTTATTAGCTCTACCTAAATAACACGGATCGTGGAAAGTTATTTTCTTTCCTTTAAATTTTCCTCCCTCAACTTTCAATCTTCCTTCTGCTAAAAGAGATTTTAAAAATTGAGTGTGGTGCATAACTTCATACTTTCCGCCGAGTTCAGGATATTCATTCCCAATTGTATTAAAACAATGCGGACAAGTGGTTACTATTTTTGTTATTCCGTAACCATTTAAAACTTCAATATTGGTCATGGCTTGCATTTGGAACAAGAATTCATTTCCTGCTCTTTTAGCTGGGTCGCCATTGCAACTTTCTTCGGTTCCTAAAACCGCAAAATCTATATTTGCTTTATTAAGCAACTTTACGAAAGCTTTAGTTATTTTTTTTGCGCGGTCGTCAAAACTTCCTGCGCATCCCACGAAAAACAGCACTTCGGGCAGTTTGCCTTGTGCCGCGTATTCGGCCATTGTTGGGACTTTTATTGGTTCACTCATGTGTTTAATGTTAATTGTTTGTTGTTAGTAGTAAATTGCTCGGACGCTAATTACTATTAACTTTTTTCTATTAACTGAAATCAGTCTTTAAATACTTTAATAGTCACCTCTTTTTCTACTAAATCGGTGAATTTACCTTTGTAGCGAGTTGCTTTCACTAAATGGTTATCTACCCAATGATAGTTTCCGCCACGAGGTTTTCCCATCAGCATGCTGTGGTATTTAAAACCGTGCTTGTTAAGCCACGTTTCGGTTACTTCGCGATGCATCTCCGTACGAGAAGTGAAAAAACAAATAATGTGACCTTCATCATACCATTTGTTTAAGGTTTTTAAGGCATCTGGAAATGGTTTACAAGTTGCCATTCTTTCAGGCTCTTCATTCGGAATATCTTCAGTAATGGTACCGTCAATATCTATTAAATAATTTTTTATTCCTTCGGGAAGAATCGGGCTAATGTGTTCGCCTTTTTCAACTTTTTCGTGCAGCATTTTTTCTACGTCTTCCTTTTTCATATAAATCTTTTTTACCACGAATTCACGAATACTTTCGAAACTGATGGCTATTTAATCAATTTTCATCTTTCCAATTCAATCGGTCCATTTGGTTATAAGGCCAAGGGGCGCCGTTGTTTTCTATATTGGTCATCGCTACATTCAGCTCGGTTGGTGCTGCAGATTGCTCCATAACCAAATATTGACGCATATCCATAATAATACTCAATGGATCAATACTTACGGGACAAGCCTCTACGCAGGCGTTACAGGTTGTACAAGCCCAAAGTTCTTCGCGCGTAATGTAATCGTCGAGCAGTTGTTTTCCGTCTGGCTTAAATTCGCCGTTTTTGTCAATGTTTTTTCCTACTTCTTCTAGACGGTCACGGGTGTCCATCATTATTTTTCGAGGCGAAAGTTTTTTCCCGGTTTTGTTTGCAGGACATTCGTCTGTGCAACGGCCACATTCAGTACAAGTATAAGCGTTCAGTAATTGAATTCTGTTTAAATCCATTACATCGCTCGCACCAAATTTTGCAGGAGCTTCGGTTGCTCCTTCAGCCGGTGCTGCAAATGGATCTACACTTGGATCCATCATCATTTTCACCTCATTAGTAACCGATTCTAGGTTTTTAAATTTTCCTTTAGGCACCACTTTTCCGAAGTAAACATTCGGAAATGCTAATAAAATATGAAGATGCTTCGAAAAGTATAGGTAATTAAGAAATGCAAGTATTCCCACGATATGAAACCACCAAGCGGTACGTTCAATTATATGAAGTGTAGCTTCGGGAGTGCCACTAAATAGTCCAGCAATATACTGTGAAACTACGTTACCGTTGTTCATTTCCTGGAAGTGAATATCTGTGGCGTTCATTAATAGGAAAAGTCCCATCAAAACCATTTCGAAATAAAGGATAATATTTCCGTCGTTTTTTGGCCATCCTTTCATTTCAGGTTTCCAAAAACGTTGCAATTTTAAAGCGTTTCTACGAAGCCAAAATACTATTACAGATACGAAAACTAAAAGCGCTAATATTTCAAAGAAACCAATTAAGAAGCCATAAAAACTTCCTAAGGATGAAAAGATTCTATGCGTACCAAAAATACCGTCTATAATAATTTCTAACACCTCAATATTGATGATGATAAAACCTACATAAACGATTATATGTAACATTCCCGAAATAGGACGAACCACCATTTTAGATTGGCCCAAAGCAATTCGAATTACGTTGCTCCACCTTTGTCCGGTATGGTCTGATGCATCAACTTGATGCCCCAATTTAATGTTGCGTATAATTTTGCGGATGTTGATTGTAAAAAAACCAATACCTGCTAAAAGGACTATTAGAAATAATATATTTGGAATGTATTGCATGATGGTTTATTCGTCTGGATTGGCTGGCGCTTCGTATTCTTTGTTCTTTTTCCCAAACACTGAAATATGTACATAGCGTTTTGGATTAAGTTTAAAATCTTGTACTAATTGCTCAAGTTGTCTTGAGGCTCCTTCTAAATTTTCGTAAAGTTTGTCGTCTTTTAAAAGCTTACCCATGGATCCATTGCCATTTTCAACGCCTGTAACAATTTTATCCATTTTATCTACAACACTCTGCAAATCTGTAACCAATCTGCCAGTTTCAAGTTGCGATAATGAATCTGTAAGTTGGGAAAGGTTTCTTGCCGTTTTATCTAGATTAGTAAAGGTATTGTCTAATTTACCGGTATTGTTAGCGAGCACTTTATTCAAGTTTTCTGAAACGCCCGCAAATGAATTAAGAGTTGTATTTAAGTTTACAATTGCTTGTTGCAAATTACGACGTGTTTCTTCATCTACTATAGCGTTAATACTTAATAATAATGTATCAACTGTAGCCAATGTATTATTCACTTTTTTCTCTAAAGGTCCCAGTGCTTTTGTAACGGCGGTAAGCATACCGTCTTCTACATCGCCACGAAGCGTGTCGCCACTTTTAGCAATATTATTGTCGTATTGCGGAAAAATACCTAAAGATTTTCCTCCAATTAACCCAGTGCTATAAATACGTACAATACTGTTTTTGGAAAAATCGAAATCTTCCTCGACTGTAAACTTTACTACCAAACCTCCTTTTGAGTTGGCAAAAGTTATATTTTGAACCTTTCCAACGGTAAGTCCATTAATAGTTACAGGGGCTGCTTGCGCCAAACCTTCTACGTTGTCGTATTTTACATAAAATTCGCGGTTTTTATCAAGCAAATTTGTGCCTTTCAAAAAGCTGTATCCAAAGATTAACAGCAATATAGCTCCAATGGCGAGGATTCCAGTTTTAACTTCTTTCGATAGTCTCAAGTGTATAGTTTTAGATGATGAGCAAATTTAAAGCATAAATATAAAGAATGCACACTAATTGGCTTTCGATTTTAACACTTCTGGTAGATTAACTTTTTTACCTTTTTTAAAAGCCACAACGTAGGCTGAGGGATATCCTTTTTGTTGTACAAAGGTTTTCATTACCTGAATTTTATTGTAGTCTGAAGATTCACCGTAATAATATTTAAAAAGTCCATCCTCTTTTTCGCGAGTTACATCTTTTAGGCCTTTGAAATTATTGGGCTTCAAATCCAGTTTTCTGCTACTAGCAGCCAATTGCACTTTGAAAGTTACACCCTCGTAAACGGCTTCCTTGGTATTTTCAATAGTTTTTTCAACTTGTATTTGTTCTATTTCGGGATCTTTTATTTTTTCTGTAGCTACTGAAAGACTACTGATGTATGATTTTATGGCATTTCCTATTTCACGAGACATTTCAAACTGTCCCTTCTCTGAATCTAAATATGCACCTTCACTTTTATTGGTAAGAAATCCGGTTTCAATTAGAACACTCGGCATATAGGTATTGTGAAGCACCCAAAAACCTGCCTGTTTCACACTTCTATCTTTTCTTTTTAAATTATTAATTACATTATTTTGAACCAGACTTGCAAGTAATATACTTTGATCTAAATATTCTTCCTGCATCAAAACCATTCCTATCAGAGATTCTGGGGCATTAGGATCAAATCCGCCATATTTTTCATGATAGTTTTCTTCTAAATAAATTACTTCGTTTTCTTTTTTAGCTACCTCAAAATTCGCTTGTGTTTTGTGCAGTCCTAAAACGAAGGTCTCAGCGCCAGAAGCATCAGAATTATGAGCGTTACAGTGTACAGATACAAAAAGATCGGCATCTGCCTTGTTTGCTATTGCAGCGCGTTCACGCAATTCAATAAATATATCGGTTTTACGCGTGTAGATTACTTTTACATTTGGAAGCTTTTCTAGCTCTGCTCCCACTTTTAAAACAATATTTAGAGATATTTCGGATTCTTTGTATCCATTCCCTTTGTTTCCGTGGTCATGGCCACCGTGACCAGCATCCAAAACAACAACAAACGGTTTGATGGGTTTTTCCGTCGCAGATTCAGCGAAAGAAAAAAATGTTAATGCTATAACTATTAAAAAAGAAGTGAAAAGTTTAGTGTGCATATAAATGTTAACGATTGTTATTATTGATTATTTTAAATATTTAGCGGTTTAACTCAACACCGCTTGCTCTTACTTTTAAACTATGACTGCTCTTAGCAGTCCATGATTCATACAAATCGATTTATAATGGTGACTATTAACGAATAACTAATTTTTTCATATTCATCTGTACTCTGGATTCATTTTTGATATGATTCATTTTAGTCATATTTCGTTGTTCTTTTCAGTTGAATTTTCTTTTTCCAAAAAATTCAATTTAAAAAACGTACCCGAAAAAATATGTTTATTTTTGACCGTTTCAAATATTGAGCCAAATCTACAAAATAATAGTACCAGCGCATTGCAGACAAAAGATCATTACTTAACAATCTTCTTAACATTCCTGCTCCTTTGCAGCACTGTTTTGCATGCACAAGACATTCCCCCAAAGAATGAAACCAATATTCCGAAAGTAACTAAGGAGGATACTCTTTCTGTAAACCTAAAACCTGTTATTGATGAAATTACTGAACAGGCACAGGATACTATAAAAACCGATTCTATTAAGCCTCCCAAAGAAACTTTGACCGCTATTGTAGATTATTACGGCGAAGATTACGTTTTGCTAAACCGAAAGGAAAACAAAGTATATATGTATAATAAAGCATATATAATTTATGGTGATATGCGTATTGATGCGGGTTTGATAATTCTAGATTACAACAAAAACGAAGTTTACGCAAAAGGAATAGATAGTGCTGGGGTTTACAGCCAGCGCCCTATTTTTGTTCAGGCTAATAATAAAGTGGAACCAGACTCCATTAGATATAATTTTGATTCGAAAAAAGCACTGGTTTACAATAGCCGAACCGAACAAAATGGTTTTAAAGTAATTGCAGAAGTCACCAAAAAAGTAAACGATTCCGTAGTCTATTTACGAAATGTGAAATTTACCACTTCAAAAAATATTGACGATCCCGAATATTATTTTTATACTCGAAAGGCAAAGTTTGTCCCTAAAAAGAAGATAGTTACTGGCTTAACAAATATGTACATCGCAGATGTACCTACGCCGATTGGTTTACCATTTGCATATTTTCCTTTAACCGAAGACCGAACTTCCGGGTTTATTATCCCCTCTTTTGGTGATAATAACAGTCGGGGTTTCTTTTTTCAGAATGGTGGTTACTACTTTGCAATAAACGATTATTTAGACTTAAGTCTGTTAGGCGATTATTACACGAATGGAAGTTATGCGCTTCGCGGAGAAACGGCTTATTCGCTTCGTTATAAATTTAGAGGGAATTTAAGTGCGAGGTTTGAAAAACTAGTACAGGAAGAAAGAGGATTTCCAGATTTTAGCGAAAGCAGCATCTATAACATACGTTGGTCGCATTCGCAAGACACAAAAAGCAGCCCGAACTCTCGTTTTTCTGCTTCGGTGAATATTGGTAGTAGTCAATATTTCACCGAATCCATTAACCAGACCAACAATGCTAGTGCTTTGGTAAACACTTTGAGTTCTTCTATTTCCTATTCCAAAACCTTTGAAGGCGAACCGCAAGTAAATCTATCGGTGGCCGCTACGCATTCACAGAATACCAATACTGAGGAAATTTCTATGTCTTTACCAAATATGAATGCAAGTGTTTCCAGAATTTATCCGTTTGCTCCAAAAGACGGCACTAAAGAAGGCATCATTGAAAACATAAATTTTCAGTACGATGTAACTGCCGAAAATAGAATACTAACTACAGATTCGCTTTTCTTTAAACCAGAAATGTTTAACGATGCACAAATTGGCGCGCAACACAATATTCCAGTTACAACAAACTTTAAAATTCTTAAATATTTAAGCGCTTCGGCAGGTACAAACTATCGCGAAACGTGGGTATTAAAAAGTACGCGTCAATATTATGACTCGACCCTTGACGATGGATTGGGTGGTATTGTTAAAGATACTGTGGCCGGCTTTGAAAGTTACCGAACCTATAATTTTTCTACCAGTTTAGGAACCACGCTTTACGGTCTTTTCAACTTCGGAAAAGATAATAAAATACAAGCGCTGCGCCATGTGGTTCGTCCTTCTATTAGTTATAACATTAACCCTGCATTTGATAGATATTACGATGAATTTATCATTCCAGAAACTGCCGATGAAGCTGCACAAGTAGTATCATATTCGAGATTCGAAAACACACTCTACGGTGCGCCTGGCAAAGTATATTCTAGTAGTATTGGCCTTTCACTTAGTAATACTTTTGAAGCTAAAATGCGCGATCGCGACACAACTGCTTTAGAGCCTAAAAAAATAACTTTATTAAACAACTTAAACTTTTCTACAGCATATAATCTCGCCGGCGATTCTTTACAATGGAGCCCGTTGCAGTTTACGGGAAGCATTCCGATTATTCCTAAATTAGATTTCAACTTCAGCGGAAGTTTAGATCCGTATGCTTTAGATAATAATAATCAAAAGATTGATGTTTTCAATATTGATAACGGCGGAAGTCTTTTCAGATTAACCAATGCCAATGTGAGTATTAACTATTCCTTCTCAAGCAAGGATTTTGATGGTAGCACCGATAAAAATTTAGATAGAACAGACAACGAAACCTTTCGAAACGGTGGTCGTCCCGATGATCTTTTTGGAGAATCTACAGATATTTACGACGGACAGATTTACAAAGAAGACGAGGAAGATGACGTTGACAAAACTAATGTAGAATGGTATAATTACACCATTCCGTGGGATATGCGTTTTGCATACACTGTAACCTATGGTAATAGTCAGCGACAAAATGAAATCTCTAGTCAGTCGTTTATGATGAGCACTAATCTGGAACTAGCGCCACGATGGACAGTCGGTGTTTCTTCGGGTTACGATTTTAAAAATAAAGGAGTAACACTTACGCAATTCCGTTTCCAGCGCGATTTAGAAAGTTGGCAAATGAGCTTTAACTGGACGCCAATCGGAAGCATTAATACGGCTTGGTATTTCTTTATTGGAATTAAATCTTCTATGTTAAGCGATATTAAATACGACAAACGTAGAGAAAGCGATAAGGGACTTTAAGTTTCAAAACTTCAAAACAAAAAAATATGAAAACTATAATCACAACCAAAAATGCTCCAGCTCCTATTGGACCATACAATCAGGCAGTCCTTAACGGAAATATGCTTTACACTTCTGGGCAAATAGCTATTGATCCAAAAACTGGCAATTTGGTAATTGACGATATAAAAAGTGAAACTAAATTGGTTATGGAGAACTTAAAAGCAATCCTTACTGAAGCAGGAATGACTTTTGAAAACGTGCTAAAATCCTCAATCTTTATTAGTGATATGCATAATTTTGCAGCGATTAATGAAGTGTATGCAACATATTTCAATGAGGCTACAGCTCCTGCTCGCGAAACGGTAGAAGTAGCAAACCTTCCCAAATTTGTAAATGTTGAGATTTCGGTGATTGCTTCACTGTAATTATTTCGGAACCAATTAATTCTATCAGTTGCAACAATTGTATCGTTTTTTAGAATTTGGAAAATATTTATTTAGAATAATTCAGCGTTAACCCACGCACGACGGACAATACCACTCCTCGACTTCATCTGTCTTTTCTTCCGGCGGTTTAAACGCACAGTACAATTATAATCGTCTGAAGTTACGATTGTTCCGTTGCTTTACTTTAATTATTTTCAAGAATCAATTTATCAAAGTATAAGTCTATTTAGCTATATTTGATTCTCCTCAATTTTTTTGAATATGAAGTTTGCAACTTTGCGCTCAGTAATGACATGTCTTCTTTTCGACAAGCATTTACACAGCAGCGTTTTTGACTCATTAATTGCCAAACTTCCGTTTTTTAATTGTCAAAAAAACTATCGTATGCGAAGAAAAATAACTCTCAACCTGCCAGCTTCATATTATAGATTTATACTTTTCTTTTTAATGGCATTATTGGTTTCTAGTTGTAGCAAAAAGTTACTCCTAACTTCGCCACTTACTGTTACGCCAGATTATTTATTAAATAATTCTTTTAATGCAGAAAAGGCCTTCGTTCTAAAAGATAACGACCTCGCTTTTGCTTCAAAAATTGATATAATTAAGAATGCGAAAAAAGAGTTGCGCCTTATTTATTATATCTATGATTTAGATGAAACTACGGCTTATATGACTTATTCCATTCTGGAAAAGATAAAAGCCGATAAAGATTTCCGAGTGAAGATTTTAATCGATTATCAATGGAATTATAAAAACCTCGATTTCTTTAGATGGATGGAGAATCAACAGCCAAATGGCATTCCGCAAATTGAAGTCCGTTTTTACAATCGTCCCGCCGTTTCTGTTATTAAATTCGCTGAATTTATGACGATTGGTTGTGCTGGCGAGAAAATTGGAGTTCAGGAAACTACGCCAAACTGCGCCGAAGAAAAATCGATTTATTTAAAAAAATACAACGGCTTATTATTAAGTGAAGCCGAAGATGAAATGAGTTTAGAAGCTAAAATATTTTTAGCCGGATTTTATTCAAAAGACCCAAATGGAATCTTATTTGGAACGCAATTAGGGTACGCCAGAGAATTGCAAACGATGGCAGAAAGTACTACCGCAACTCCAACAATAACGCCAGAAACAAAAGAGAATTTAAAGAAGGTTATGAAATTGTATTGGACTGCTAAAACGGGGAACAATGCAGAGAAAATTGGAGCTAAGATTCAACTTTCTATAATGGGTTTATTCTTTGGGGAACAATTAAAACCCTTTTTAAATGGTTTGGAAACTATCTTGCCTTTTTCACCTAAAGACTTGGATGGCAGTGCTATGATGGCTAATAACGAAATGGATTATGTAACAGATTATAGTCACCATAAATTAATTTTAGCGGACAAAGAGGTGGCGCAATTAGGCGGCAGAAATTGTGCAAACGCATACCATATGCATCCAAATGATTTGGAAAAGAAATACATTTTTATGGATACCGATGTTTTTCTTGAATTAGACGAAAAAGGCGGCAACATTTTGCAAATAAGTTACGATGAACTTTGGAATTATACCAAAATGGTGGCTACAACTTCCGACATAGAAAAGCACGCCCCGATTGGGTATTTATACTTAATTAATAAAGCGACACAAATGGCGGAAGCTGCCTGTCCAGAAAATCTAAACGATTTGGAAAAACAAGGCTGCGCTCTTCAAATATTTGTGCAATTATTAAATTCTGGAACTGAAGCATTAGTTGCTGAAAAACAACAAGAATGGGGAACTAAATATGAAAATTATTTAAAATCTTATCAGGACAATTACGTGAGTAAAACTACAAATGGAAAAGCCTGGACGAGTTTTGATATGCTTTTCGATTCGAATAACGGATATGTTCAAAACACTAGGTTTAGTAACACTTTACATACTGTGAACGTAATTCCTATGACGAATCAAGAAATGTTTTATGTTCAAAATGTACCCTTCAATTTAAGTATTACTAAGCGCGGAAATTTGAAAAACAGAAAATTTGGTTCAGATTATGGCAAGGAAATTGAACACGGTAAGATGATTCAAAAAGTCTGGGAAGATGCTTTTGAGGATGCCTGTGCGAAGAGTAATTTAACCAATGAACCTGTGGAAGTTATTATTCACCAAGGATATTTTTCGCCCACAGAAGGCGTTGTCCACGAAATGAATAGACTTATGAGCAAGAATATTTGCCCAAACATTAAACTAAAAATTTACACGAATTCAATCGGCACTACAGATTTAACACCCATCAATTTTATAGGAAGAAGGCAAATGCAGTATCTTCTTCAGAATAATAAAGAATTTGATTCAGATAGATTTGAATACTTCGAATACAACAAGGATAGATTAACACAAGAAGTAGCAGACAATTTTCCAAGTGAAAGTGGCGTTAAAGGAGCGAGTTCATTTTCGCTTCACACGAAAGTGATAATTTTTGGTGATGATATTTATATAGGTTCGGCAAATGCTGAATTTAGAAGTTATATGATGGATACCAACAATGGAGTTTTCATAAAAGATGCGCCAGAATTAGTTGCCGCATATAAAAAGATTTTCGAAGAACTAGAGGCAGAAAAGATTGTTGTTGAAGCAAAACACAACATAAAATTTGATGATGTAACGCAACTTAGAACCCAAGAAATAAAAGATATTGACGCCTTATTAAAAAGATATTCTGTAGATGAGCGACCATCAATGGCAACAAGAAAAGAGGAGCTTGAATTTATGATGCGCCAATTTTATGCAATCTTAGATCAGGTTACTGTTGAAATGAAAAAAAGCTTAAAAAAGAAAAAACTTGAAGGTCCATCAAAGTTAGATGAGCTTTTAAAAGTATTTTAAAATTGTAATTTGAAGAAAAAGAAAACCATTTTTAGATTTTCCGTTGTAATTATTTTACTCCTTTTCTACGGAAATACGGCGCAATCTGCAGTACGTAATCCTGAAGTTTTCATTTATTCGACTTCTGATACGATAGTTTCGGAAAAGGTAAAATGTGGTGTAAAAAGCACGGTTTATTCCGATGAAATTATTCCCATACACAACTTAGTTGAAAATTATAAGCCAAAGCAAGTATTAAGCTATGACGAGGCGAGAGAAGTTATGTATACTCAAATTTATAATGTAAACGATACCGTGAGTTGTATGTATACGGGTTATAAATTACCGCTTTTACACACCGAAGAAAACCCTATTTTGAAGTTGATGAAGTTGAATTTATTCAACAGTATAATCGCAGAACATAGCTTTCCTAAAAGTAAAGGGGCTCACGATGGAAACGCTAAGAGCGACATGCATCACCTGTTTCCAGTGCGCTTAGGCGTTAATGTTTCAAGATATAATCATCCTTTTGGCGAAGTAAAAGCAGAAGAATGCGACGTTTGGTATAGTGCAAATGAAAAGTACAAATCGAAACCAGACGAAATTGAATCTATTTGTGCTAAAGAAGGAAATGAAAAATTTGAACCTCAAGACAGTTTTAAAGGTAACGTTGCGCGCGCGGTTTTTTACTTTTATACAATGTACCAAGAAGAAGCCGATTTGGCTGACGATTCATTTTTCGAATTACAACTAACAACTTTATTAGCGTGGCATAAACAGGATCCTGTTGATGAATTGGAGTTAAAACGAACTCATCTCATAGCAAACTATCAGTCGGGAAAAGCAAATCCATTTGTTTTGGATGAAACTTTAGCCGAGCGATTATACGGTTCAAAAGCCGAGCAAAAAAAATAAAAGAATTGATTCCGAAATATTTTGATGAAATTATTTTTGGCAGCTTTAGTGTAATCACAGACATACTATTTAAGCCACTCCACGTCCCTACTCTCCTTCTTCCTCAATCTTTGTGCCCTGTGGGTTAAAATCTACTGGATAGGTGTTGTCGTCTGGAATTACGGGCAGTTCTGTATCTATAGTTACATTCTTATTAAAAAGCTTTCTGTACAGCTCTTGAAAAGTATTGAAATCTACAGAATATGAAATCCCCGTACCTTGTTCAAAAATTTGGTCTTCGCCAATAAACTGCAAATCTGCCTGACGATTAAAGAATTTCATTCGTAAACTTCCATCTTCGTTAATTAACCATTGCACTTCAATATCACCAGCCACCGAAGTTTCGTTTGCGCCGCCCACCGGCACACCAACTTTTCCGTTTATTAGTATGCGTTCATTTATTTGTGTTGAAAGCGTAATCCCGAATTGATCTGAGGTTTCTTGTTCAGGAGTCTTATTTCCTATGGAATAATCCAAACCAACACGGAATTTTCCATCTTGATCGGCAAAAAGATTATTCACCAAGCCAGAAACTCTATCTGCAACTGTTCCCGCAAAAGCATTGGAACCAGCGTAGCTATCACTAACAAATGAATTAGACGCTAATAAGAACAACGCTTGATTTTGCATCTGTTCTTGGTTTTGCAATTTGTATTGCAGCTCACTCTTTAAAGTAGAACTTACACGCGGAAAATCTATATTAAAACTTAATTCTGGTTGGGCAAGTTCCCCTTCCAAATCTACATAGACTTCTACGGGTATTTTTGTATTTACTGTTGGGTTATCGAGCAAAACAGAAGGATTTGCTTGTGTTTTATACACCGCACTTAAACTAAGATTTGCACGCTCCGGAGCGCCATCCCAAGTTATGTTTCCTCCAGGTACTACGCCTATATTTCGCTGAATGATTCCACCATATCTAAAATCGTATTCCCCTTCATAAACTTGAAAATCGCCGTACATTTGAAATTTTCCATTGGTATTTATTTCTATCAAAAGTATTCCTGCACCGCGCCCTTTTAAGGTAGAATTGTTTTCCTGATCCACAACCACTTCTACTTCGGCGTTTTTGTTAATGTCAAGTTCAAAGTTTAGTGCTAAGCCTTTCACATCCTCTGTAACGAGTGGCTCTCCATTAATGCGCGCCTCTTTTTCTTTTGGTGAAAGAAAATGTACAAATGAGTCATCGCCAATAGATTCGGTATCACTAATAGGAATTTTAAAAGTAGTTCCACGTTGGGTTGTGGCTTCAACATTAATAACTAACTCGTCTATTGGGCCCAAAATGTCTGCTCTTCCACTTATAAAAGCAGTTCCGTAATACAGCGCATCTTCGTCTGGTGGTGTGTCTAAAACCACCAATCTATCTGGCGCTTCCACATGCAAATCTAATTCCCAATCTTTAAAATTATTGTGTGTCGCGTTACCATAAAGAATTCCCGCAGTTTCAAATTTTGTGTCTTCAATATTGGTACGGCCAATTTCGAATTTATTTTTGGTTACAACAATCTGAGCGTTATTTTCTATTTTGAAATCGGTGTTTAAATATGGAATTTTTAATCCGCTGTTTTCTAAAGTGAAACGGCCTAAAATATCTGGCGACTTATAACTTCCCGAAACGCGTGCATTCCCAGTAATTAATCCACGAATATCTGAAATTACATCAGCGCCAAAAGGGCTAAATGCTTGCATATTAAACTGATTCAAGTCAACGTTGAGTTGTATTTGTGGATTTCTAGGAGAAACATCAATCTCTCCCACTGCATTAATAGATTTTACATTATTATTGGTAAGCGAAGTATTTATCCTGTATTTAGTGAGGTCTTCGTTTCCGTCAATTTTCAAGATTAAATCTCCAAAAAGTACTTCATTAATTTCCACGGCGTCAATGGTTACTGAACTATTGGGGTAATAAGCACCGTTTCTCTGAATAAAATCAAAGTTTCCATTTACATTTCCTTTAAGTCGAAGACTATCAATTTCTGGCGTAATGTTACCAATATTCACATCGCTAAAACGAACTTTCAAATCTTTATATGTTGAATCGCGCAGTATACCAGCCATCTGTATTAGCTCGTTGTTATGACTTAGCACTAACGAATCAATACGTACTTCTCTAAAATTATCATCAAAAACCACTTTATTCAAGCGATTGTTATTTTCGTTTAAATACCAAACATTGCCTTTGTAAGTGATATCAGATTTTTTAACGCCAATAACTGACTTACCTGCCATATTAATAGTGTGGTAAAGAGAAAGGTTAAAAAGGTCTTCTTTTTTAGGACCTCCCGCAAATTCTGAACGCACATACATCGTGTCGTTTAAGGTCTTGTTTATAATATTTAAATCTTGAATATTATAAAACCCATTGTAAATAGAATCTGCAGTTATATAGGTGTTATATAGAGGGTTATCGTTATCTACTTGAATATTTAGTTTTCCTAAGTAATTATTGAAAAGAAGAATTTCGGGCGAGCGGAAATCGAGTTTAAATTTAGATTCATCAGAATAAACAGAACCTCTAATACGTGTGTTGTCTCCTAATTTTAATTGCGGTACAAAGACGTCTACAATTTTATTATAAACCACAAATTCATAATCTATGTACTGGTTTGTAGTAACTTCTTGCGGAATGTAATTGGCATAAATACTCGCAATTCCATTTTGAAAAAGGTTAGGAATATCTTTAATTAAAAATTCACCCGTAATCCTACCATTTATTATATCTGGCGAGTTTATTTCAATGGTTCTAATTGAGTTTTCAAAAGAAGATATAATAGTAAAATCATCAAAGTAATAGTTATCGCGCTCGTTTTGATAAAAAGTTTGACTAAAGTTAATCGTGCCCACCACATCGTCAATTGTCTTGCCATCCATATTAACAACAACCTTTCCGGTGAAAATGGAAATACTATCTCGGGCAACAAGCTTAAGTTTATTTAAATCGGCATATTCTACATTTGCTTCAAAATCTAACTGATTTGTGGCTTGTGAGGCATCAATTAGTCCTTTAAATTCCAGTTTTAAATTAGGGTCATTAATGGAAAGTTCACCGTTAAAAAGTGGGTTTTTAAGATTTCCAGAAACAGCAATGTTTTGATAATTATAACCTTCAAAATTAAAAGATGAAACAGTTCCCGATATTTCGGTATTCACCGTGTTTTTATTGAATCCACGTCCGTCAAAATCAAGGTTGGCGGTCATTTTTCCAAGTGAAGTAGTGTTGGCAATCTTGCCCAAATTGAAATTTTTCAGAACCACATTTCCTTTGTAATATGCATTATCAATGTTATTGATATTGCCCATTTTCAAGTTAATTTTGGCTTGCCCTATTCCACTTTCTAAATTACTGTTTGTATTCAGCTCATTTTCTATTATTGAAGAATTCCCACTAAGGCTAAAGCTACTTAATTCTTTCAATTCAACAGGAATAACATCGCCTAAAACACGTGGCATAAATCTTCTTAAATCGTAATAATTTGTAGCCATATAATGATTGGTGGCAGTAATAGCGTACCCTTTTTCTAAATCTAAAATATTCTGAAAAGCATAATCGCCTTCAAAATAAGTATCGCCAGTAACAAATTTGGTATTGGTGGCGGTGAAATTATTTAGAGTGCCTTTTAGCTCGGTGTCTATCAGTATTATTTGGTCTGGACCAAATTCATTATAAAACCCGTTTAAATCGTTGGTTGCGATTTTAGAATCTTTCAAGTTTGCTGTAATTATTACATCGTTAATGAAATCTGCCATCCCATTTTTAGAATAATCTAAATCTATATCGCCTATAATGCGGGAATCGACTGTTTTTACATTTAAATTTTTCAATGTAATATTCGTAAGCGAGTACGAAAAATCGGCCTGTAAATCTTCAATCACAAAACCTCGTGCGGCAGTGAGGGAAAGACTTTCAATATTAACTTTAATCTCTGGACCTTTAACATCTAAATTATTAGCGACAATGTTTACGTTACTGAGATTAAAAATCTGAGGGTTTTCAAGATTTTCATTTGTAATTTTTACGCGACTATTTGTGAGTTTAACATCATTACTAAAAAGCGAAAAGGGAGATGTGCTAGGCTTTCCAGTATCAAACTTTTGAGCGAAAATAGATAGGTTATCGGTTTCTTCGTCTTTGTAAGTTTTTACAAGTAGTTTGGCATTATTTAGTGCAATATCACCAAAACCAAGATTACCGTTAATTAAATTTTGAAAGCTAATTATATTGGTCTGTACTTCTTTGCTGTAAATAAGCGTATCGTTGTGGTGGTCGGCAATGTAAACCTCCCGAATATCTACTTCGCCTTTCCAGTTGAGGCCTAAGCGTAGAATGTTAATATCTGTACCGTAAGTTTGGTTGAGATTTTCGGTTACTTTTTTAGCGACTTTTGTCTGAATTGCCGGAATAGAAAAAATAATTATTACAAGCACGAGCAGCAATACAATGATTACGAAGGTGCGAACTATTATTTTCCGAAGTTTTTTGATACGCTTTTAAAGTTTTAATTTTACAACCAATAAATATTTTTACTTTGACACAAAAAAACTGCTACATCCTCGGTATTGAATCTTCTTGCGACGACACTGCCGCTGCCGTTATTAACAACGGCGAAATATTAAGCAATGTTGTTGCCACACAGGCAATTCACGAGCAATATGGCGGTGTAGTGCCTGAACTTGCCTCCCGAGCGCATCAACAAAATATTGTTCCGGTAGTTCACCAAGCATTACAAAGAGCAAATATCGATAAAAAACAGTTATCTGCCATCGCTTTTACTCGCGGACCTGGCCTTATGGGTTCCTTACTCGTAGGCACCTCATTTTCAAAATCTTTAGCCCTTGGATTAGGCATTCCATTGATAGATGTAAACCATATGCAAGCGCATATTTTAGCACATTTTATTAAAGCTGAAGGGCAAATCGCTCCAAACTTTCCATTTTTGGCACTCACTATTAGTGGTGGCCACACACAGATTGTAAAAGTTACCGATTATTTTGAAATGGAAATTATAGGCCAAACCATTGACGATGCTGTGGGCGAAGCTTTTGATAAAAGCGCAAAAATTTTAGGCCTGCCCTATCCTGGCGGTCCTTTGGTGGATAAATACGCTCAGAAAGGCAATCCCAAAGCTTTCAAATTTCCGAAGCCAAAAGTTTCTCCGATGGATTTCAGTTTTAGCGGATTAAAAACTTCGGTGCTTTATTTTGTTCAAAAAGAAGTAGCGCAAAACCCTGATTTTATTTCCGAAAACATAGCAGATATTTGTGCAAGCATTCAATTTACAATCGTAGATTATTTAATGGATAAGCTGAAAAATGCCGTGAAAAAGACGGGAATTAAAGAAGTTGCCATTGGTGGTGGTGTTTCAGCAAATAGCGGAATTCGGAAAGCGTTGCTTGAGGCTGAAGCAAAATACGGTTGGAAAATACACATTCCAAAATTTGAATTCTGCACAGATAATGCAGCAATGATTGCTATTGTGGGTGAATTAAAATACAAAACTCAAAATTTTGCCGAGAATAATGTGGTAGCTTCGGCACGGATGAAGTTTTAAAAGGCCGAATCCTACTCCTGCAAGGTTTCCAAAACCTTGTAGGTTTGATTAAACTAAAGTTGAAAAGAGCGCACACAAAAGCAAAGGAAAATATGAATCCCAATTCCGAAGAAATACTGAAACGAATTCGAATTGCTCTCAATCCGTGGAAAAAGGATATTGAAGAAAAGCGAATGTTCGGTGGAACTTGTTTTCTTTTTAAAGGAAAAATGTGCGTGGGCGAAACAAAAGAGCGTCTAATGGTAAGGGTTCCGGCAGAAAGGATGAATAAATTAACAGAAAAATTATTTGTAAAACCAATGGATTTTACTGGAAAACCAATGAAGGAATTTATTTTTGTAACAACCAAAGGTTTTGATACCGAAGAAAAATTACAGCAATGGGTTGAAATTGGTATAGCGCATGCAAAAACAAAATTGAACTAAATGCAACTATTTTACAATCCAAACATTTCTGAAAATACGCAAGAAATAACTTTTGATAAAGATGAAAGTCGCCACATAATAAAAGTGTTGCGTATGAAAGAAGGCGATACTTTTAAAATCACTAATGGAAAAGGTTCTTTTTTTGACGCAAAAATTACAAATGCAAATCCGAAAGGCTGTTTAGTGAAAATTCTCTCAGAAGAAAAACAGCCACCTCTGCCCTACCAACTTCACTTGGCAGTTGCTCCCACAAAACTCAACGATCGTTACGAATGGTTTCTGGAAAAAGCTACTGAAATTGGCATCACGGAAATCACTCCAATAATCTGCGACCACAGCGAACGGAAAGTAATAAAACCAGAACGCTACGAGAAAATCCTTCAAAGTGCGATGAAGCAATCGTTAAAAGCATATTTGCCAGTTTTGAACGAAGCCGTTTCTTTAAAAGATTTCATAAATGCAGAAAAGGCTTCAGAAAGCTTAAAATGTATTGCCCATTGTGAAGAAACCGATAAAAAATCGTTGAAATCTATTCTTCTTCCAAATAAAAAAGTAATCATATTAATTGGTCCCGAAGGCGATTTTTCTACTGAAGAAATAGATTTGGCAAAAAAATCTGGATTTATTCCTGTTGCTTTAGGTGAAAGTCGTTTAAGAACCGAGACGGCAGCTGTCGTGGCTTGCCATAGCGTTGCTTTTGTGAATGAACAATAAAAAAACTAACGGGTTTTGAAAACCTATTAGTTTTATCTACCCTATTTTGTACTTTTGAAACTATGCGAAAAACACTCTTTTCAATATTCTTTTTTGTGCCGATTGTTTTTGGCATCGGAAGCATTTCAGCACAAGAAATTGCGCTGTTGCAATACGGTGGCGGTGGCGATTGGTATGCCAATCCAACGTCGTTGCCTAATTTGGCTAAATTCTGCAACGAAAAAATTAATACCGCTATAAAAACTAAGACCGCAACAGTAACGCCCGGAAGTGTAGATATTTTTGACTATCCTTTTGTTCATATGACGGGACACGGAAATGTTTTTTTCTCATCCGAAGAAGCTGAAAACCTTCGGAATTATTTAGTGAGCGGCGGTTTTTTATACATAGACGATAACTACGGAATGGATAAATATCTTCGGAAAGAGATTACAAAGATATTTCCGAATAAAGAATTGAAAGAACTCCCCGCAAATTACCCGATGTTCAGTTACGTTTATAAATTTCCACAGGGAATGCCTAAAATCCACGAACACGATGGTGGAAGGCCACAGGCATTTGGAATCTTTGAAGAAGACAGATTGGTTTTACTCTACACATTTGAAACCGATCTTGGCGACGGTTGGGAAAATCCAGAAGTTCACAACGACTCGGCAGAAGTTAGATTAAAAGCACTGCAAATGGGTGCCAATATTGTGAAATACGTTTTTGAAAATTAATAGATGCGATTAAGTTATTACTGCCGTTCCTGCAAAAAGAAAAACTATATAAATTCAAAAGCTACGAACAGGTTTGAGCTGCAAGTAGAAGTTGGAGATGAAATTAACAATCGATGTTCGCATTGCGGGACACTCGAAAAAAAGCACATCAATCGACTTTTTGCCGAACCATCTAAATTTGTTGGTTTTTTAGCTCTTGGGTTGGCAATATTGCTTTCCGGAACTGTTTTTATTTTTGGTTTTATTGCAACGCTTACAATTACAATCCCAATTTGGATTTATTTTGATGCATATAAAAAAGCAAGTATTTTCAATAAAGTAATGATTCCCCGAAAATAAGTTTTTATTAATATTCCTTAACAAAACTTTGATTTTTCGTGTTTCGGAATATAGTATATTTACGCAGTGAAGACCACAGCAAAAGCAATAGCCCTAGGTATTTTAAAAGCATTGGCAGTGCTAGTTGGTATTATATTATTAATTTGGTTTCTCTATGAAATTCAAGCACTAATTCTTTACATAGGTCTCGCACTTGTTCTTTCTTTAATAGGAAGACCCGTAGTTTTCTTTCTCAAAAAGCTAAAATGCGGAAATACACTTGCCTCCGTAATTACACTACTTCTTATAATTTGCACCTTTAGTTTGATATTGAGTGTTTTTGTACCTATAATTATTGAACAGGGAAAAAACATTTCGCAAATTGATTTTGAACAGGTTAAGCGTGATTTAAATGAGCTAAATATTCAAGCCAGTGACTATCTTGGCGTAGATCATTTTCAATTGGTTGAGGCGGTTAAACAGACTACTTACGTTCAAAATATGGACGTAGAAATTATTCCTAGTTTTATAAATATCTTCTTCGGAAACATTACCAGCACCATAATCGGCATTTTCTCAGTCTTATTTATCTCGTTCTTTTTATTGAGGGATGAAAGCTTAATTGCCCGTTCTGTTTTAGTATTTGCAGACGAAGATCGCGAGCCAAAATTCAAGCGTATATTAATTAAAATTAAAGAGCTGCTTTCCAGATATTTTATTGGTTTATTACTGCAGATTTTTATACTTGCACTTTTCTATTCTGTTTTATTACTCTACTTAGACGTTCGCGATGCTGTGGCAGTGGCGCTTATTTGTGCGTTTTTAAATATTGTACCTTATTTGGGGCCGCTTATAGGTTGGGTTTTAATGGTTTTTGTAATAATATCAAACAATCTCGGTGCCGACTTTTCAAGTGGTTTACTTCCACTGCTATTGATTGCCTCAGGAGGTTATGCCATTGCACAAATTTTTGATAATTTTATTTCGCAACCCGTAATTTTCGGGCATAGTGTGCGATCGCATCCACTAGAAATATTTCTAGCAATTTTAATTGCCGGTTTTGTTTTTGGTATTCCGGGAATGATACTCGCCGTGCCTACATATACCGCAATAAAAGTAATTGCCAAAGAATTTCTATCGGAATATAAAATTGTAAAACGCCTGACCAAAAATTTATAAATTTGTTCAATAAATCTCTTCTAAATAGCGAAGTACAAAAATTTATTAGAAATTTTGATGGAGAGGTTTCAAAACTCGCTTTTGCAGGCAGTCCGTTTAAAGATGTTTCCGTTCAGGAATTAATACAGCAAATTGAAAGTAGGAAGAAAACCGAAAAAAAGCTTCCTACTTGGTTCAACACCCTCAATATACTATTTCCACCGAAATTAAATCTCGAACAAACCTCTTCAGAAGTTACTGCAGCTTATAAAGCATCATTAATTAGCGGAATTACACTTGCCGATATTACGGGCGGTTTTGGGGTGGATAGTTTCTACTTTGCTGAAAAATGCAACACAGTACACCATTTTGAAACAAACGAAGCTCTTTCGGCTTTGGCAGCCCATAATTTTAAAGTCTTCGGAAAAGAAAATATAGTTTGTCATGCCGAAGATGGCTTACAAGCAACTCTAAAAAATAACTACGATGTAATTTACGCAGATCCTTCGCGGCGTCACGATAGCAAAGGCAAAGTGTTTTTTTTAAAGGATTGTGAGCCAAATATTCCTGATACTATTTCAGAAATAATGGAGCATTGTAAAACTTATCTTTTAAAGTCATCGCCAATGCTCGATCTTTCGGTAGGTTTGAATGAATTGCAACACGTTGCAGAAATTCATATAGTTGCGGTTGAAAATGAAGTGAAGGAACTGTTATGGTTGATGAAAAAAGATATCAACGGAAATCCCGAAATAAGAACCATCAATTTTACAAAGTCTGGAATCGAGACCTTTAATTTCAACTGGAGTAATTCTGCAGTAGCCAAATATAGTATGCCGCAAAAAATACTTTTTGAACCCAATGCCGCAATTTTAAAAAGTGGTGCATTCGATTTAGTTTCTGAAAAACTGAAATTGAGCAAGCTTAACAAAAACACTCACCTTTACACTAGTGAAGTTATTGTTGATTTTCCTGGAAGAAGTTTTGTGATTGAAAAAGTTGTTCCCTATTCAAAATCTGAAATGCGTGCTGCATTATCCTTTAAAAAAGCGAATATTGCAACTAGGAATTTCCCAGAGTCTGTAGAAACACTGCGGAAGAAATGGAAAATTACTGATGGTGGAGTTATCTATTTATTTTTCGTTACCAACATGGAGAACAAGAAAGAAATGATAATTTGTAGAAAGATTTAACTTGTTTTAATTTTTTTTGGGTAGCATCCACTTGATTTGAAACGGTTTAAAATTTATCTTAAAAAAAGGCAAGTTTTTGTTTGCATTATTCTATTTGAAGACATACATTTGCACTCGCATTTTAGATGACAAGTTCATAATTAAATTGGAGAGGTGCCGGAGTGGTAACGGAGCAGATTGCTAATCTGTCGACGGGTAACCGTCGCCAGGGTTCGAATCCCTGTCTCTCCGCATTATTGAGTTTTTAGAAACTACAAATTACAGTGAGCATATATTTTTGCTGTTCACGGGGTGTAGCGTAGCCCGGTTATCGCGCCTGCTTTGGGAGCAGGAGGCCGCAGGTTCGAATCCTGCCACCCCGACAAAAACCGAACAGATTGTGTTCGGTTTTTTTGTTATTAATGGTCGCATAGCTCAGCTGGATAGAGCACCTGCCTTCTAAGCAGGCGGTCGAAGGTTCGAATCCTTCTGCGATCACATTCAATCCCCTTTTTAGGGGATTTTTTGTTTTCAGTAATGTTATTCCGGATATTCCACTCTCAAGTGGTAAATGTTGTTCAGTTTCTTCTTTAGCACTTTCTTTATCATCTCAATTTCTTTAAACGTAATATTCGCATTCAAAAATTGACCCTGCGCCATTTGGTTGTTTATTATCTTTTCAACAAACTCATCTATAATTGTGGAAGAAGGTTCTTTCAAACTTTTACTTGCCGCCTCAACGCTATCAGCCATCATTAAAATCGCTGTTTCTTTCGAAAAGGGTATTGGGCCCGGATATATAAAATCTTCTTTGTTAGCTTCGCCCTGCAGCTCTCTTTCCTTTTTATAGAAATAGTACACCAAACTTGTACCGTGGTGGGTACGAATAAAGTCAATAACTCTATCTGGAAGATTATTTTTTCTAGCTATCTCAATTCCTTTTATTACGTGGTCTATAATAATTTTGGCACTTTCTTTAGGATCCAATTCATTATGCGAGTTAATTGAATTAGCCTGATTTTCTGTAAACATTGTTGGATTCAACATTTTCCCGATATCGTGATAGAGGGCTCCTACCCTAACCAGCATACTGTTTGCGCCTATTTCGTTTGCTGAAGCTTCCGCTAAATTTGCCACATTTAAAGAGTGGTGAAATGTTCCCGGTGCTTTGTTTGAAAGTTCTTTCAGTAATTTTGAATTGGTATCACTTAGTTCTAACAACGATACATCTGAAACTAATCCGAAGATCTTTTCATAAAAATAAATCAATGGATGTGCAAAAAGTGTTGCTAGACCACAAAGAATGAAATACTGAAAATTTTGCCATTGCATTGTTTGAATATTCCCTTCCTGAATTACGAAAAAAGCGAAGTAGCCAAGGATGTAAATCAAGGTTATTTGCCCTACCGATATAAAGAGATTAGCCCTTTTATACAATTCTGAAACCGTAAGAATTGTTACAATACCAGCAATAAACTGAAGGAACATATATTCAAAACTATTCGGAACAATAAAACCGAGCAATAGAATAGTTAAAACGTGTACAAAAAGACCAACGCGCGGATCGAAAAAAGCTTTCAGAATTAATGGCAAGATGCAAATAGGAACTATATAAACGTAGTCTGCGTGCACTTTCAGCACCAAGGTGGTTAGAAAAACCATCAAAAAGATGTTGAAAAATATGAAGGTGACCTTTGTATTATTGTTATAAATGTATGGGCGATAGTTTTTTAGAAATAGAAAAAGCATTAAAAACACTAATGAGACGAGCATGGAGTAGCCCACCAACAGCCATAAATAATTGTTTTTACTCCAAATCTGACTGTCAAATTCGGCTTTTAGCGAATTCAGTATTTGGAATTTATCACCTTCCACCACTTCTCCTTTTGCGATTATTCGACCGCCTTTCTCAATAATCCCACGGTTTGGGTTGAGGGTCTTTATTTCGGCTTCAATGGAAGATTCAGTGAGTTTGGTGTTTAATTTTACATTGGGTATAAAAACTTGGTTTAATATATTGTATAGCAGTACTTGGGCATCTTCGGTACTGTTTTTTTCAACTAGATCTCTAACTTTGTTGTTTAAGTTTTCCTTTTTGAATAATTGTGAATAGCTCTGTTCTTCAATCTCGTTGCCATTTTTTAAATAGATAAGCCTGTCGTTATCATAATTGTGAATTTCATCTGTAACTCCATTTTTATAGGCTTCCGCAATAAAATTTTCTCCTAATCTTGCTAATGTACTTTTAGGTGTTTTATAAAGACTATCAATATATCTTGTATTAAGCTCACTCTTAAAACTTTGTGATACATTAGCTTCAATCTCGTTGCTATATTCAAAATATGGAATGGCATTACCTCGAATTTCCTCTCGTTCTTTTTTAAGCGTATCTTCATTTTTCTTTATAGTAAAACTGAAAGGCGCATAAAGATTTTCGTACTGCCAAGGTTTCCCTTTTTGGAAATTATATTTAAACTGCCCACCTTTCGGAAGGAAATAAATAACTAGTAATGTGGAGAATATGAAAAGA
Source organism: Aequorivita sp. IT1183 (assembly GCF_058068265.1). Lineage (NCBI taxonomy): Bacteria > Pseudomonadati > Bacteroidota > Flavobacteriia > Flavobacteriales > Flavobacteriaceae > Aequorivita > Aequorivita sp. IT1183. Next base: position 185,198 of record NZ_JBYRHS010000007.1, read on the forward strand.
AAAACCTTGTAGATAAGGGATTGATTTTTTGCGAACAAAGAAAAAAGGTTCTTCATAGATTTATAACTTAAAGTAAAGGTATAAATAAGGAACGAGTTATCCCAAAACCAATACCTGCAAAGATTGATATTTAAGTTAGAAATATGTAATTTCGCAGTCCTTATTTCAAATATAAAAACAGTACCATGAGCAATAAAGTAGTTATAGTATCCGCAGCCAGAACCCCCATAGGAACCTTTATGGGAGGCTTATCGTCTCTTACTGCAACCCAACTGGGTTCCGCAGCTATAAAAGGCGCAATGGAAAAAATAAACCTGGATCCATCCTTGGTACAGGAAGTTTATATGGGTAATGTAGTTCAGGCCGGTGTTGGTCAAGCGCCAGCCCGCCAAGCAGCTATGGGTGCCGGAATTCCTGATACAGTTCCTGCTACAACCATAAATAAAGTTTGCGCTTCTGGAATGAAGGCAGTTATGAATGCTGCTCAAGCAATCGCACTTGGCGATGCCGATGTAGTAGTTGCTGGCGGAATGGAGAGCATGAGTAATATTCCACATTATGTGCATATGCGCAGTGGAACAAAATTTGGGCCTGCTACCTTAATAGATGGCATGCAAAAAGATGGTTTAGTAGATGCTTACGATCACAACGCAATGGGAACCTGCGCAGATCTTTGCGCTACAGAATATAAATTTTCTCGTGAAGAGCAAGATGCTTTCGCAGTTAAATCCTATGAACGTGCAGCAAAAGCTTGGGCAGATGGAAAATTTAACGAAGAAGTTGTTTCTGTTGAAGTACCACAACGTCGTGGCGAACCAGTAGTAATTGCTGAAGATGAAGAGTTCAAAAATGTGAAAATGGACAGGATTTCTACTTTACGTCCAGCGTTTTCAAAAGATGGAACTGTAACCGCAGCAAATTCATCAACAATTAATGATGGTGCAGGTGCAATGATTTTAATGAGTGAAGCAAAAGCAAAAGAATTGAGATTAACTCCATTAGCTTACATTAAAAGTTATGCTGATGCTGCTCAGGAGCCAAAATGGTTTACCACATCGCCGTCAAAAGCACTTCCGAAAGCAATCGCAAAAGCGGGATTAGATATTAAAGATGTAGATTATTTTGAATTCAACGAAGCATTCGCTGTTGTGGGTCTGGCAAATATGAAAATTCTTGGACTTGATGATAGCAATGTAAATGTAAATGGTGGTGCGGTTTCTTTAGGCCATCCGCTTGGTTGTAGTGGCGTTCGAATTTTAATTACACTTCTTAACGTACTAAAACAAAACGACGCTAAAATTGGTGCCGCAGCAATCTGTAATGGTGGTGGTGGTGCTTCTGCAGTAGTAATTGAAAGAATCTAAAAATAACCGTAACTGTTATCAATAAGTACTGAATGGATTACGGTGTCTGTAATTTAAGTATTGTTCCTCTTCGAGCTGAAGCTTCCGATGCGAGTGAAATGGTAACGCAGATATTTTACGGCGAACATTTCAAAATACTGGAAACCCGCAAAAAGTGGAGCCGAATTCGTCTTGCTTTTGATAGTTATCAGGGTTGGATAGACAACAAACAATTTTTAAGTATTGCTGAAGAAGATTATGCAGATTTCGAAAAAAAGGAATTGCGATTATCTTCAGATTTAGTTGACTTTGTTACCGTACCTGAAAACCAGTTATTTTCAATTTGTTTGGGAAGCACGGTTTCAGCTTCGGAATATTTAAAACACCGTTTTGAAGGGAAGTTCGTTTCAAAAATACTTCCGAAGGAACATTTAATTGAAACTGCCCTACTCTATCTAAATTCACCGTATTTATGGGGTGGTAAAAGTCCTTTCGGTATAGACTGTAGCGGCTTTACACAGATGGTTTATAAACTAAATGGTTATAAGCTTTTGCGTGATGCTAGCCAACAGGCAACTCAAGGAGAAGCTTTAAGTTTTATTGAAGAAAGTGAGCCAGGAGATTTAGCCTTTTTTGATAATGAAGAGGGCAAAATCACACACGTTGGGATAATTATGAAAGACAACTACATCATCCACGCCCACGGCAAAGTGCGTATTGATAGAATAGACCATAGCGGTATTTTTAATTATGACGTGCGAAACCACACACATAAGCTACGGGTAATTAAAAGAATTATATAAAAAGACAAAACCCCTGAAATTTCAGGGGTTTTGTCTTTTACTAAACTAAGGAAGGTTAATTTCCTTGAGCTTCTAAAGCTTCTAATTTTGCTTTAACAGTTTTATACTTTGCATCTTCACCAATTTGGCTGTAAATATTCATTAAATATTTAAGAACATTTTGATTAGTTGGATTAATAGTATTTGCTCTCTCTAAGTAAGGCAACGCATCTTTATATGAATTTTCACGCTCTTTCTTAAGTTCCTCATATTTTTTGTTATCTGCTGAAGAATTACCTAAGTTGTTCATTTGCTCAACAATATTATCTTCATTAGATAATTTTAGGGCAGCAAGATTAATCAGTGCAGCTTCGTACTCTGGTCTTAGCTCAAGAGATTTGTTATAGTACTCCTCTGCTTTTTCCTTATTCCCTAGTTGGTCATTACTAATACCAAGGTTAAAGTATATTTCAGGATTTTCAGGATCTGAAGCGACAATTTTCTCCATTAACTCATTATAGCGAGCATTGTCACCCATTTTATAACTCATGTCTGCATCTGCTCTCATCAAGAAAACATCATCTGGGTTTTCTGCTCTTGCAGTTGTAATTAGCGCTTTTGCTTTTTCGGTATCACCCCTTTCAATATAAATAAGAGTCATGTTACGAAGTATTTCACCTTTTCTAGATTCTGTTACGCTAGTTTCTGGTTTGATAAATTCGCCAGATTTTACTGCGAAATCTCTAAGCTTTTCACTATCAAAAGCTTCAACTTGACCAGTAGCTTTACTTGTTGCAACAAATTCTTTCGTTGCACCGCTGTAATTCATATCTAAAAGCATTTGGTAGTACTGAAGAGCAGAGTCATAATCCAAACCATTTACAGCATTTCCTGCGGCAAAGTACAAATCTGAAGTGTCCTTCTTTGTTACCATATAGCTAGTATATAGTTTTTCTGTAGCCGTTTTATATTGTTCTGCATTTTGATCTTTAATCGCGCTATTTATTAATGCCGCTCTCAAATTTTGTAATTGATCGTATAATTGATTCTCGATGCTTGCATCTAATGAAAGTGCAGTAGAAAATGCTTCTGCAGCTCCTTTCAATTTTTTGAAATCTGATCCGCCGGACCCAAGTAAAGCTTCACCTCTGGCAGCATAAAACTGCGCTTTCATACCATTATCTGCTGCGCTAAGCATAGGTTCTGCTTCGCTCAAATAGTTTAAGGCTTCACTGTATTCATTAGACTTTATTGCTTTTTCAGCTTTTTTTATTTCCTTTTTTTGTCCAAATGAAATAGCAGTTACAAAAGCCAGCCCTGTTATTAATATTCGTGTTTTCATGTGTTAAAGTTTATTCGTTATTTTCGGTTTGAGTTTCATCATTATCAAGAGTAGTGCCATCAATATTTTCGTCGATGTTTTCAGCAATATTTTCAATATCTTCTTCATCTTCATCCTTCATTGCTTTTGCAACTGCAGCAATGGCATCATCTTCTCTAACTTTTATTAAGCGTACACCTTGTGTAGCTCGACCCATAATACGAAGATTAGATACAGCCATTCTGATGGCAATTCCAGATTTGTTGATAATCATTAAATCATCATCATCTGTTACATTCTTCATTGCTACTAATTTACCAGTTTTTTCAGTAATATTAATAGTTTTCACACCTTTTCCACCACGATTGGTTATTCGGTAATCTTCAATTGAAGAGCGTTTTCCGTAACCATTTTCAGAAACTACAAGGATGTCTGAATCATTTTTATCTACTGCGATCATTCCTATAACCTCGTCGTTATCGTCTCCAAGTCTAATTCCACGAACACCCGAAGCATTTCTACCCATCGATCTCGTTTTCTCTTCTTCGAAACGAATAGCTTTTCCAGATCGTACCGCCAGCATAACTTGACTGGTTCCTGTAGTTAATTTAGCTTCTAATAATTCATCGTCTTCACGAATAGTGATAGCATTAATCCCGTTCGTTCTCGGTCTAGAATATTGCTCTAAAGGCGTTTTCTTAACCTGACCTTTTTTAGTGGCCATAATTACATAGTGACTATTTATGTAATCTTCGTCTTTTAAATCTTGAGTACAAATGAAAGCTTTCACTTTATCATCTGGTTCAATATTTATAAGGTTTTGAATAGCTCTACCTTTAGAAGTTCTTGTTCCTTCAGGAATTTCGAAAACCCGCATCCAGAAACATTTTCCTTTTTGGGTGAAGAACAGCATATATTGGTGATTAGTACCAACGAAAAGATGTTCTAAGAAATCTTCATTTCGTGTAGCTGAAGCTTTTTGCCCCACACCGCCTCTATTCTGTGTTTTATATTCTGAAAGTGATGTACGTTTAATATAACCTGCGTGCGAAATGGTTAGTACCACTTGCTCATCTGCAATTAAATCTGTAATACTTACGTCGCCACCGGCATATTCAATAACTGAACGACGTTCATCGCCGTATTTTGCGCGAATTTCTTCAAGTTCTTCAGTTATAATTTTCATTCTAAGCTCTTTACTTGCAAGAATATCTCTATAACCCTGAATTGTTTTCATCAATTCTTCGTACTCAGTTCGTAATTTATCCTGCTCCAGTCCTGTTAACTGGCGAAGTCGCATTTCTACAATTGCCTTAGCTTGTATTTCAGTAAGTTTAAAGGCTTTAATTAATTTCTCTCTTGCTTCATCGGCATTAGAAGAAGAACGAATTAAGCGAATAACTTCATCTATATTATCTGAAGCAATAATTAATCCTTCTAAAATATGTGCGCGTTCTTCCGCTTTGCGAAGTAAATATTCGGTACGACGAACTACAACTTCATGACGGTGCTCCACAAAATAGTGAATCAATTCCTTCAAATTCAACATTTGCGGTCTACCTTTTACCAACGCAATATTATTAACGCTGAAACTAGATTGCAGTGATGTATACTTATATAAGGTATTTAATACAATATTTGGAACTGCGTCGCGCTTCAAAATATAAACGATACGCATTCCATTTCTATCACTTTCGTCACGGATATTGGAAATACCTTCAATCTTTTTATCGTTGACCATATCGGCGGTCTTTTTAATCATGTCCGCCTTGTTAACTTGATATGGAATTTCAGTAACAATAATACACTCACGCCCCTGCACTTCTTCAAAAGTCGCTTTTGCACGCATTACAACGCGCCCACGACCTGTGTGAAATGCTTCGCGAACACCTTCGTATCCGTAAATAGTTCCGCCTGTTGGAAAATCTGGAGCTTTGATGTGCTGCATTAGCCCATCTATATCTATATCGTTATCTTCAATATAAGCTATGGTTCCGTTAATAACTTCCGTAATGTTATGCGGAGGCATATTGGTAGCCATACCTACTGCAATTCCACTTGCACCATTGATCAAAAGACCTGGAACACGTGTTGGAAGAACAGTTGGTTCTTTTAAAGTATCGTCAAAGTTTAATTGATGATCTACAGTTTCTTTGTCGATATCTGCAAGCATATCTTCAGAAATCTTCTGCATTCTCGCTTCCGTATATCGCATCGCTGCTGGACTATCGCCATCAACGGAACCAAAGTTACCTTGCCCGTCAACTAACATATAGCGCAAGCTCCATTGCTGAGCCATACGCACCATTGCGTCATAAACAGATGTATCTCCGTGTGGGTGATACTTACCGAGTACCTCTCCCACAATTCTCGCAGACTTTTTATGCGCACCTGTTGCTTTTATACCCAATTCGTGCATTCCGAAGAGAACTCTTCTATGTACAGGTTTCATTCCATCGCGAACATCTGGCAGTGCACGTGACACTATGACCGACATCGAGTAATCGATGTAGGCAGATTTCATTTCATCTTCAATGTTTATAGGGATTATTTTATCACCTTCAGCCATAAAAAATAGGTTTATTTATCGTTGTTAAACTAATGGAGCAAGATACACTTTTTCGTAGGTTTAACAGGGGTTTTTGCCATACGTTATTCACGAATTTATTAACAAATTTAGGGGGTGAAATCGTTAATAAGTAAAGTTGCAATTTCTTTGTTTTACAGCATATATTTTGTCCTTTTACTAAATTGATTTTAAATAGGAACAGTTTTTGTCCTATTTTGGTTAAATTAGTACCAAACAGAAGAGAGGATTTAAAATATGGACGATAATTTTTCCCCAAGAGTTAAAGATGTAATAGCCTATAGCAAAGAAGAAGCACTGCGATTAGGACACGATTTTATAGGCACTGAGCATTTAATGCTCGGTCTATTAAGAGACGGCAGTGGCAAAGCGGTAACTATACTTAATGCGCTTGCTATTGACTTAAACCATTTAAGAAGAAAAGTAGAAATATTGAGCCCGGCGAATCCAGGCGTTACTACAAATACAAATGATAAAAAGAATCTTCATCTAACCCGCCAAGCGGAAAGAGCGCTGAAGACCACATTTTTGGAAGCCAAACTTTTTCAAAGTAATTCCATTAATACTGCTCATTTACTATTATGCATTCTTCGGAATGAAAACGACCCAACTACAAAATTGTTGAACAAAATGAAGGTTGATTATGACGTGGTGAAAGACCAATTTAAACTTATGATTACAAATGACGACGATTACATAGACACTCCAAGCGCCGAATCATTTCCAAATGATGATGAAACATCGGCGGAGGACGCTGGGAAAGAAAATTTATTTTCCGGTACCACTGCAAAAACGAACAAAAAATCTAAAACTCCTGTTTTAGATAACTTCGGAAGAGATCTTACTGCTATGGCAGAAGAAGGAAAACTCGATCCTGTTGTGGGGCGCGAAAATGAAATACAACGTGTTTCTCAAATTTTGAGTAGAAGAAAGAAAAATAATCCATTACTAATTGGTGAACCTGGTGTTGGTAAATCTGCCATTGCCGAAGGTTTGGCATTGCGTATTATTCAAAGAAAAGTTTCCAGAATTCTTTATGATAAAAGAGTGGTTACTTTAGATTTAGCAAGCCTTGTGGCTGGAACCAAATATCGCGGTCAGTTCGAAGAACGAATGAAAGCAGTAATGAACGAGCTTGAAAAAAATGAAGACATCATTCTTTTCATTGACGAAATTCATACAATTGTTGGTGCCGGTGGCGCCACAGGATCTTTGGATGCTTCAAATATGTTTAAACCTGCGCTTGCAAGAGGTGAAATACAATGCATCGGCGCAACAACCTTAGACGAATACCGTCAATATATTGAAAAAGATGGAGCGCTCGAAAGACGTTTTCAAAAAGTATTGGTTGAACCAACTACGGTTGAAGAAACCATCGAGATTCTTCAAAATATAAAAGACAAATACGAAGCGCACCACAATGTAATTTATACTGATGCTGCTATTCAAGCTTGCGTTAAGCTTACAAATAGATACATGACAGAGCGTTTTCTTCCAGATAAAGCAATTGATGCTTTAGATGAAGCGGGTTCTCGCGTACACATTACAAATATTCATGTGCCCGATAAAATTCTTCAAATTGAAAAGCAGTTGGAAGAAGTTCGTGAACTTAAAAATACTGTAGTTAAAAAGCAGAAATACGAAGAAGCAGCAAAACTTCGAGACGACGAGAAAAATCTTGAAAAAGAGCTAGCGATTGAACAAGAACAATGGGAAGCAGATTCTAAACTTCACAAAGAGACGGTTGATCAAGAAAATGTTGCTGAAGTAGTATCAATGATGACCGGTGTTCCCGTTAGTAGAATTGCACAAACTGAAAGCACCAAGTTAGCCGCCCTACCCGACCGGATAAAAGGAAAGGTAGTTGGTCAAGACGAAGCTGTTTCCAAAGTGGTAAAAGCCATTCAAAGAAACCGTGCTGGTTTGAAAGATCCAAATAAGCCAATTGGGTCGTTTATTTTCTTGGGACAAACTGGTGTTGGTAAAACTCAACTTGCAAAAGTATTAGCACGTGAGTTGTTTGATTCTGACAATGCTTTAATTCGGATTGATATGAGCGAGTATATGGAAAAATTTGCCATCTCTCGTTTAGTTGGAGCGCCTCCGGGATATGTGGGTTATGAAGAAGGTGGTCAGCTTACTGAAAAGATAAGAAGAAAACCTTACGCTGTAGTTCTTTTAGATGAAATTGAAAAAGCGCATCCAGATGTTTTTAATATGCTTCTGCAAGTTTTAGACGACGGCTATTTAACCGATAGTCTTGGAAGAAAGATTGATTTTAGAAATACAATCATCATCATGACTTCTAACATTGGTGCCAGACAGATAAAGGATTTTGGTCAAGGTGTAGGTTTTGGAACTGCTGCGAAAAAAAGTCAGGAAGACACGCATACAAAAACCGTAATCGAAAATGCTTTAAAGAAAACTTTCGCTCCAGAATTTTTGAACCGTATAGACGACGTAATGGTCTTCAATGCTTTGGAAAGAGAAGATATCCATAAAATCATAGATATTGAGCTTAATAAATTGTTTGCTCGTATTTCAGATTTGGGCTACGAACTTAAACTTACCGAAAAGGCGAAGGATTTTATTGCAGACAAAGGTTTTGATAAGCAATATGGCGCCCGTCCTTTAAACAGAGCTATTCAGAAATATATTGAAGATGCATTGGCTGAAGAAATTATAAATAGTAGCTTGCATGAAGGAGACACTATAATGATGGACCTTGACGAGAAGACTAATGAACTCACTATTAAAATTAAAAAACAAAAAAACACGACAGAATCATAGTGCTGTTGGTTTATAATATTGTATTAATCCCCAAGTTTTCTTGGGGATTTTTTTTTAGAATATATTTAGAAAATTCCTTAACTTACTAAGGCTTTAATAACTGTGCTATGATAAAAAGTTTACAATTTGAATATGGTGAAGTTCGGGTTTTTCAAAAATTCGTTGTAGTTGTAATGAAGGAAGGGATTACTGTGAAGCCTGAATATAATGACGACTTAATAGCTATTTCTGAAACTTATTATGGCAAGCGCTCTTTTGGATATATAACCTATCGAAAAAATTCATATTCGGTAGACCCTATGATATACATAAAAACCTCAAAAATCGAAAATTTAATTGGTTTTGCTGTTGTTTCTAAAGGTGGTTTAAATGTGGCGAACATTGAGTTAGAAAAACGATTTTTAAAAAAACCCTTTCAACATTTTGAAAACCTCGATGATGCAAAAGATTGGGTAAATGAGTTGATTATTAATAAGGGTTCCTAATTTCTGACTTTACTTAATAATCTTAAAAGTTCTTTTAGTGCCCGCTAGTCCGTCAACTAGAATAATATATGTGCCAGAGCTATAACTAGTCATATTAATAGAAATAGTCTTCTCGAAATTATTTTCAACGCTTTTAAGTTTCTTTCCCGTTAAGCTATAAATTGTTGCGCGAGTAATATTTGTGGCATTATTAAGCAAACAAGTTTCGCTATTGTTCAATTTTGACAACACCACTTCTTCCAAATTATTCTTTTTGATATCCATATAAACTGGCTTGCAATCGTCAATAGAATCTAAATTGGTATAAAAAGCAGCAGTATTTTTAAAATAACAACTTAACTGCCCTACCCCATTAAAATCTGGATTTCCACCGGGCGCATTTATAAGTGAAAGCGAACCACATCCTTCCACCCAAACAGCATTTTCTGTACTTATAGTATTTGAAGGCGTGGGTGAAAAATAGAAATGATCATAATTTTCCCCGTCTACTAAAGGTCGTGGGATAATAGAGTCTAACTTAAAATAGCCTCCATTCTGCGGAAATGGCGAAAGAGGATTAAGCATGTTAGTAGTATCGCCAACTTGTAGTGAAAAATCGTATAGTAAAGATTCTTCATTTCCACCGCCAGTGCGAATTTTTAAAAAGTAGAGTTTCTTTTCGGCTACTTCTTCCCGAAGTAGAAATGTTCGCGATATATAATGATACCCATCAAGTATTTTATAGGTCTTCCCATTTACGAGGGTGTCGCCATCTGTAAAATAAACATCTGTAGTACACCCAAAATTACAAGTAGTAAAATGCCATTCATTACGTTCATTTAAAATTGGCTCATAGTCCTGCGCAATAGCCGAAAGTGAAATAAATAAAACAGCAAGCGATGTAAAGATTGGTTTCATATTTTATAAAGTTAGCTTTTCGGAATCAAGGTACTATTTTTTAACCGAAAAGAATATCGGCATCCACATTTAAAGATTGCAGAAAAGCATCACTCGCGTGAATATCGTCTGCTAATAATCTATCGTTCTCCATAAACGGAACTATGGAGCGATAAGGCTTTAAAAATGATTCTATAAAAGGAGATGATTTTTTAGGCTCTCTAAATTTTAGGGCCTGAGAAGCATTCATCAATTCTATTGCTAAAATAGTTTCAATATTTTCTATTACTCGCAGGCATTTTGTGGCTCCATTGGCTCCCATACTTACATGGTCTTCTTGCCCATTTGATGAAACAATAGAATCTACTGAGGCTGGCGTTGCCAATTGTTTATTCTGGCTCACAATGCTTGCCGCAGTATATTGTGGTATCATAAAACCACTGTTTAATCCAGGGTTGTTTACTAAAAATGCTGGTAACTCCCGTATTCCAGAAACCAATTGATACGTTCTTCTTTCCGAAATACTTCCCAGTTCGGCCATTGCAATAGCTAAATAGTCCAAGGCAAGCGCTAATGGTTGTCCGTGAAAATTTCCGCCAGAAATAATAACATCTTCATTTACAAAAATGTTGGGATTGTCTGTCACCGAATTAATTTCGGTCTTAAATGTTTTATGCACAAAATTTATAGTATCCTTCGTAGCTCCGTGAACTTGCGGTATACAACGGAACGAATATGGATCTTGAACATTTTTATTTTCAGAAAGACCTATCTCACTATCTTCAAGAAAGTCTAAGATTTGTTCAGCAGTTTTCACCTGCCCTCTGTGAGGACGCACCAAATGCACCAACGCATTGAAAGGGCTCATGTTACAATCAAAAGCATCTATAGAAATAGAACTAATTAAATCTGCCAAGTATGAAATCTTATAACTTTTCAAAAGACAATAAACGCCGTAAGCACTCATAAACTGCGTGCCATTCAACAATGCGAGTCCTTCCTTTGCTTGCAGCGTAATGGGTTCCCAATTAAATTTTTTCAATACTTTTTCCGAAGCCATTCGTTCGCCGCCATAATACACTTCGCCTTTACCAAGCAGTGGTAAAGAAAGATGTGCTAAAGGAGCTAAATCACCAGAGGCGCCCAAACTTCCCTGCGAATAAATTACAGGTAAAATATCATTATTATAAAGATCAATTAATCTTTCAACAGTTTCAATTTGCACGCCACTATAACCATAACTAAGCGATTGTATTTTCAACAAAAGCATAATTTTTATGATAGGTTTTGGAACAAATTCTCCAGTACCGCAAGCGTGAGACATTACTAGATTTTCCTGTAATTGTGAAAGATTTTCTGAAAAAATCTTAACATTACACAAAGAACCAAACCCAGTGTTTATACCATAAACGGGCGTCTCATTATTCTTCATTTTATGAATAAGATATTCTCGAGACTTTTTTATGTTGAGTTGTGCTTCTTCAGAAAGTGCGAGGTCCGTATGATTTTCTATGATATCCTTAATTATAGACAAATCGAGGATTTCTGAACTTATATAATGAGTTTTCATTGAGTAGGTGGCTTTACGCAAAAATACTGTTTTTTAATTGCTATGCTACCTTTCTAACATTCAAAAGCTGCGAGTGATTATCCGCACGATAAAAGTGCATTTCAGAAAAATAAAAGCTTACAATGTTAAAAAATGTTATTTCAATATGTAATTTTACGATTAAATTAAAAATTTAGATAAATGAAAAAATTAAGCTTACTCCTTTTGGTGCTTTCCGTTATTGCCTGTAATCAGGAAGAAAAGCCACAATATTCCTTAATTAGTGGAACAGTTGAAAACAATACAGGAGAAACTGTTTTTGTACGTGGAAACGATTTTGAACTCAGAACTCCAATTAGCGAAAGTGGAACGTTTGCAGATACACTGCGAATCAAGGAAGACGGTTTCTACGAATTGTACGTTGGCCGTGAACGAACAGCAATTTATTTGGAAAAAGGAATGAATCTTTCTGTAAATCTAAATGCGAATGAGTTTGACGAATCATTAAAATATACAGGCGACCTTGGAAGCGTTAACAATTTTTTAGCCGCCAAATACCTTTGGAATGAGCAAAATATGGATAATAAGGAAGTTTTTTCATTAGCTGAAGCTGACTTCTTAAAACAATTAGAAACCAACCAAAAAAGTATCGATAGTTTATATGCAGTAAACACTATTACTAATGATAGTTTTAAGAAAAAACTTGCTGAAGAAGACAAATATGCCAGAGCGCTTATGATTGAAAATTATAAAAACGCGCATAGCTATTTTACAGGAATAGCAGATTATAAAGTTTCGGACGGTTTTTATGACGAATTAAAAAACATCAATTATAAGGATACGCTTGCTTACAGGAATTCAGTAGCGTATCAAGGTTTGCTAGATGCACATTTTAACAGACTAATAAATGAAGAGACTATAGAAGCGGTAAATAACCAAAACGTTTTGTTTCTAAAAAAGGTAGACGAAAGTTTACCAAACGGCTATGCAAAAGATAAAATAATGACTTCATATTTGCAGTTTGGACTTAAGCCAGATGAAACATTAGACGACGCTTTCAATATTTATAAAAATAGTACGCCAAACCCAGAAAATTTGGCGAAGCTAACAGTGCGATATAACAAACTTAAAACCATTACTAAAGGCAACCCCTCGCCTACTTTCAATTTTGAAAATCATAAAGGTGGTACAACTACATTGGAAAGCCTAAAAGGTAAATATGTTTACATAGATGTTTGGGCTACTTGGTGCGGACCTTGCCTACGCGAAATTCCTGCTTTAAAAGAGTTTGAAAAAGAATACGAAAACAAGAATGTACAGGTTGTAAGTATTTCTATTGATGTAGCGAAAGATTACGACAAGTGGAAAGCAATGGTTTCCGAAAAGAATTTAGGCGGAAAGCAATTGATGGCAGATAATAACTGGAAATCTAAGTTTGTAGAAGATTACGCTATTTTAGGAATTCCAAGATTTATATTGGTAGATCCACAAGGCAATATTATTTCTGCGGATGCTCCGAGACCTTCAGATCCAAAATTGCGAGAAACTATCGATGTATTAATGTAGGTAAATTAATATGTCTGTTCGAGCGCAGTCGAGAATTTCGTCCCCGCTCGAACAGACATTTTTGTTTTTAAGCGTTTGTTTTATTTTCAATTTCTTCTGTTGCAAATAATTCTAAATTTGCTTCTGAAATATTCCCGATAATATCGCCCGCCATCACAGCTTCGTAGCCCAATTGTTCTGCAGCAATATCTCCCGCACTTCCGTGCAAATACACGCCAAAAACCGAAGCTAGTAACGAGTCGTAACCTTGCGAAAGTAAACCCGTAATTACCCCGCTTAGCGCATCTCCACTACCGGCCGTGCCCATTCCTGGATTTCCAGTAGTATTTATATATAGTTTATCTCCATAAACTGTAATAGTGTATGCACCTTTAATTATAAGGACAACATTATGTTTTTCTGAAAACTTTTTAGCTTTTTCGAGTTTGTCATAATCGTTTTTCCACTCACCAATAAGTCGTTTTAACTCTCCCGGGTGAGGCGTTAAAATAGAATTCTTCGGAAGTAGTTTCAAGAAATTTTTATTTTCTGAAATAATATTCAAAGCATCGGCATCAATTACAAAGGGTATGTTTTTCTTCTTTAATATATTTTTCAAAGCTTCCACTGTAGCTTTATTTTTTCCGAGCCCCATCCCGATTCCTATGGCTGATGGTTCAAAACCTATTGTTATTTCACTTAGATAATCTTCCTCCTTATCTGTTATAACCATTGCTTCTGGAACTGTGGTCTGTAAAATTGTATAACCACATTTAGGCACAAAAGTGGTAACCATGCCCGCGCCAACTCTAAAGGCGGCAGCAGTTGAAAGTACGGCTGCGCCAATCTTCCCATAACTTCCTGCAACTATCAATGCGTGGCCGTAGGTGCCTTTATGTCCAAATTTTTCACGTGGCTGATAAAACCGTCGAGCTTCCAGTTTCGAAATTAATTGAGCTAATGGTTCAGTTTTTTGAAGAAATTCAACATCCAATCCAATTTCCAAAACATCAAAACTTGAAACATAGGGCGCTGTTTCTGGCAAAAAGAAAGATAATTTTGGGGTCTGAAATGTTAACGTATGGTTTGCTTTTAACACGGCATCTTTATCTTCCAAAGCCGAATTTGAATAAAGTCCGCTAGGCATATCAATTGAAAGCTTGAACGCTTTACTTTCGTTCAAATATTGAATTAATTTTTTTACCCAGCCACCGGGACATCGGTTTAATCCTATTCCGAAAATAGCATCTATAATAAAATCTTCTGCGTTAATTTCGGGGAAATCATTTTCACCCTTCATCAATATTGGCCATTTTTTGGAGACGTTTTTTATTTTATCATAATTCAAAAGGAAGTTCTTTGAGCGCTTGTCGCTACAATTTACTACATATACAATTACGTTATAACCATGTTCAATCAGCAACCTTCCCACCACCAAGCCATCGCCGCCATTATTACCAATTCCAGAAAAAATACGGATAGGAACAGGCGCTCCATTTAGGCGATGGTGTAACCATTGAAAAATTTGTAAACCAGCACGCTCCATTAATGCTTCTGAAGTAATTTCTTGTTTTTCAACCGTAATTTGATCGGCTTCGTATAATTGTTCTGAGGATAATATTTTCATTTATAAATTTCTTTTAAAAATTAAAAATTGAAATGGCGGGTTTATTATTTCACCATTTTCAAATATAAGAACATTACTTCGCATTGTTGAAAACAACGTTTATAACTAATTGATGGTTCGCTCAGAAAGCCCTTTATTCTTTATAATTTTAATGAAAACCAAATTATGGAAACAAGAGATAGTTTACTTTTAAGTATGCGCCCCGATATTCCAACGGCAAAAATTAACAACAATATGTCTGCCGATGAGTGTTTTCAGAATAAAACCCTAAGACCCGTAATAAAACTTCAACACGAACTTTTACTGGCAGCTTTTAAAAATTACGTTAATAAGCATAAAGATGTTTTTTATAATCTTAGTGTTGAGAAGAAATTGGATTATATAGAAAACGCTATTCATAAGGATATGAAATTCCGAAATTCACTAAAAGGTGTTATTATAGGTCAATTTACGCTGGAAGAATTTGAACTTTATATTCAAAATTCTTCTGCATTGAATAAACGGATGATGAATATTGTAAAAGAGCGTTTAAAAGACAATTTGCTGTACTTCGACAAGATAAGCTTATTAATCAGTACATAAGCAAAACTAAAGGTGTCAGAGCGATATCAGCTATGTTAAAACTTCTTTAAATAGTTGTTACAACTAACAGATTTTTCCTTAAATTTGCTGCTATACTGACTAAAGAACAAATAATTATGAAAACACTACTCTTTCCTTTACTGCTACTTTCCGCATGTTTTATATATGCCCAAGAGGAACAATCATTTGACTATAACAAATGGTCTGTTGAACTAGCGGGTGGATTACATAAAAATGGACAACCGATGGCAGCCGGGTATGCAACTGCAACCCCTGGTTTCGGACAAATTAGTTTGGGTACGCGCTATATGTTTAATAACCGTTTTGGACTGAAATTAGATTTTGGTTACAGCACTCTCCAAGAAAAGAAAGACACTCGACCTTTTAAATCTAATTATTATAGAACCTCCCTTCAAGGAGTTGCCAATCTAGGGTCTATTTTAAATTTTGAGAGTTGGACTAATACTATTGGGCTGCTTGGTCATGCTGGTGCAGGGTATTCGCAATTAAGTGCAAAAGAACCAATTGATAATGCAAATAACGATCAAATGCTTCACGCAATTGTTGGTTTAACTCCGCAACTTAGGCTTGGTAATCGCGTTGCTTTAACAGCAGACGTTTCTGCTATTGGAAATACGCGCCAAGATATAACTTGGGATGGTACATCTTCTTCAACGGTTGGTGCTTTCGATGGTTTAATGCTCAACTTTTCAGCAGGACTTACTTTCTACTTAGGTAAGAATGAAAAACACGCTGATTGGTATACACAAGAAAGTGTATTTAAAGACAAACTTGCAGATCACGAAGAAAGAATTTCAAAAATTGAGACTGATCTTATAGATACAGATCAAGATGGTGTGCCAGATTATTTAGATCGTGAGCCAAATACTGTTTCAGGAGTAACTGTAGATAGTAAAGGTGTAGCGGTAGATAAAAACGAAAACGGTATCCCAGACGAATTAGAAAGCCCATTAGATGCTCGCTATATGAAAATTGGTAGTACTATTAATGATAGTGGAGATAGTGCGATCGCAGAGTTATTAAATAAAGGTTATGTAAATGTTTACTTCCAGTTTAATAGTGACAAGCCTGAAACTTACTCTTTAGAAGCTATCAACTACTTGATGAGATATATGAAAGATCATCCTTCAGCAAATGCTGAACTAATAGGTTTCGCAGACGAAATTGGATCTCCAAATTACAACCAAACACTTTCTGAAAACAGAGCTAAGCGTGTGTATGATATTCTAATCGCTTCTGGAGTTTCGGCGAGTAGATTGACTTATCGCGGTGGTGGTGAAGACACTAGTGTTGACAAGTCCTCTTCTCCAGCAAGACAGTTGGTACGTAGAGTTACTTTTAGACTTAAATAAAATAATAAATAATACAATTTAAAAGAGCCTTCCATTGGAAGGCTCTTTTTTGTTTTAATATTTAATAGTGATAACTATTCTATAGTAGATACTCCATTCAAATCTGTTGTTAATACATCGCTCATATAATTAAAAAATGGACGTAGCAATTGGTAATGATGTATCAAATTGTCTTTAAAATCTGGAGCAAATACTTCTTTGTCCGTAAAATGATGGTTTACGAAGAAGTTTTTAAGCTTGATTAAATCAATGTTTTTATCTTCTTTGTCAAATCCCCTTGGGGCAGTTTTTACTGCATATTCCTGATTAAAATTTCCGAAGGCTTTTTTGAAATCCTTCTGATTTAGAATTTCGCGAATTTCCGAACTGTCCATCTCAAATTCCTTTCTAATTCGAAGCAAATCTGCAGGGTTTGGATCAAAGAAACCTCCTGCCATATAACTATTTCCCGATTCCAATCGAAGGTAATAACCTCCACGGCGCTGAGCTCCCGCCCTGCTAAAGCTTACACTTCGGTGAAAGTTGTAGGGTGTTTTATCATTACTAAAACGAATGTCGCGGTTTATTCGGAAGATTTTAATTTTGGCAATTTCATCTGCAATATTAAGATCCTTCTCTATAGCTGCATAAAACTGTTTTAAAGTTTTCTCGTTTGCCAAATACTCCTTTTTATGCTCCTGCATCCATTCGCGGTTATTATTCACTTTTAATGTCAACAGAAAATCAAAAGCTGATTTCGGAATAGTTGGATTCATAGTTATTTTTTGAATAGTAAAGATAGGTTTATGGCATGGAAGAAAAAAAGACCGGTTTCTAGAAAGCAAGTAATATCTTCAATTTCAAAAATGACTATATTTATACCAACAACCTAAAACCATCTTATTATGAATACAGTATCAAAACCTAATACAGCCTTTTGGATTATTGCCGTCATTGCTCTTTTATGGAATTTATTGGGAGTATTTTTTTGGGCTTCAGAATATTTTTTAATGACAGAAGAAATGAAGGCTGCAATGCCACCCGAACAACTAGAATTAATGAACTCGGCGCCTTCGTGGAATATTATTGTTTATGGAATAGCAGTAATTGGAGGATTACTTGCAAGCATCTTTTTATTAATGCGTAAAAAGTTGGCTATCGCACTATTTGGAGTCTCTTTAATTGCAGTACTTATAGTTCAATTGTATTGGATTCTTGTTTTGGATACAGTAACCGCTTTGGGCCCTCAATCGCTTATAATGCCACTTATTGTAATCGCACTAGCAATATTCGAATATTTTTATAGCAAAGGAGCTGCCCGAAATGGGTGGATTGTTTAATTTATAAAACAAAACGTTTTGGCGGAACACCGTACATGTTATGCCAAAACGTTTTTAATTCAAACCAACTTAACTTAAAAGACTGTTTGATTCCAACACTGTAATGTTAGCGTTAGGATCAATTTTATAGATAATATTTTTAACCACTTCGAGCTTTTTATTATTTTTTGTTATCAAAGTCATCTTTTCATTGCTATCGTGGTGAATAAGTTTCAAAATGCCGTCTGTACTTTTTCGGTTTAATAATATTTCTTCTTGTATCAATTGATTTTTCGATGAGAAAACAAGAATGGTTTTATTCTGGACAGATTTTTTTATAAAATATTCAATTGTTTTACTAATGGCTACAATAGCTACCACACTATATGCCGCCATTGTAAAGTCTGCAAATACTACTATTCCCAATAGAATAACTATTCCATCTACTATAAGAATTAGTTGATTGTAGGGCAATCTTAGTTTTGTTGAAAGTATTCGAACTAAAATATCGTTACCACCAGTGGTCGCTCCTGCATTCATAACTATAGCTATTGAAATACCTACAATTATACCTCCAAAAACAGATGACATTAAAACATCATTTATAAAAATTTTCCCACCTGTTAATGATGAAATTAGATCTATATAAAAAGACACTAAAATCATAGAAAGCAAAGTTTTAAAACCTGTTTTAGCTCCCAATACTTTAGTACCCCAAAGCAGTAACGGAATATTTATAAATAGTGCAAGCGAACCTACCGAAAATCCAGTGACTTCCTTAATTACAATACTAAGCCCTAAAATACCGCCTGGCACGATGTTATGAGGAATAATAAGAAGTGCATAAGCAACGGAAAGCAGTAGCGACCCTAGAAATACGTAGGTATAGCTTTTTAACTCTGTGAGTACAATTTGCTTTTCTAATTTGATGGCGATAACTCTTTTCATGTTGATTGTATTAAATAAAAAAATCCCTTTGATTTTTAACTTATCAAAGGGATTTTAAAACGTTTATAATGGTTTTTATCATTCACTTTGATGTACGAGAATATGATTGCGAGTATGCTTCGACATGTGGCGCTTAATGATATAATAATTTATTGTGTTCGTCATTTTCAATAGTGTATTAATCAAAAAAAGCGTTCCTCTTTGGGGAGGAACGCTTTTAATATTTTCATATATAATTGCCCTACACCCCGGAGATTTTTCCGTGCATCTTACGTTTAATATTTGAGCGATATTCTTTCATAATTAAGGCGCAAAGCTATGATAATTTTTCTCAGCTTTATTTATTCTTTGAGAAAACATTGTGATAATTATTTTTTAAACCACTAAAAACCTACGAAGCAGGTTCTAAGGTGCGCTTAGATTTTCTATAAAGATAATTTGGATAGATAGTACGCTTAGCAAAACGGTTCAGTTTATCACTGTTTACCATTTTAATATATATCTGTCTCGTTACACCAAAGTATTCATAAGTACTACCATCTAAATAAGTAATTTCCATCAACATACCTTTATGCTGAAAATCGGCGATTCCAGAATTAGTAATAGTTTCGGTGTACTCTTCTAAATTAGCTTCTTTGGTTTCTGGAGCAATACTCACTAAAAAGTGGTAACCATCTATAATCTTGCGGCTGTTAACTTCAGCCTCTTCACGACGCTCGTCTCCATCTTGAAATTTATCTGGGTGCCATTCTTTTACCAAATTACGGTAGCTGGTTTTAAGGGCTTTAAGCTCTATATCCTTTTCAACTCCAAAGAGTTTTTTGTATTCGTTAATGCGTTTCATAAATTATTTTTGCGGGCGCGAAAGTACGCCTTTATATTGAAGAATGAACTATTTATGCAGTGGTTTTAATTCTAGCTTCAATATATTATTCCATATTTATTCTATTATTTCGAAATTGTACGTGACTTAATTATCAAAATAAACCATGTGTTGTATATGAAATTGGGCATTTCACATAAAAAAAACCATCCGTTAAGATGGTTTTTATATTGTTATTGATAAGCGTGTTATAGTAATCTTACTTTTATAGCGCTAAGACCTTTTTCTCCTTGCTCCACGTCAAATTGAACTTTGTCATCCTCACGGATGTTATCAATAAGATTGGTTGAATGCACGAAAATATCTTGATCTGTGTCTTTTACTTTGATAAAACCAAAACCTTTGGCTTCATTGAAAAACTTTACTGTACCTTCTTTCATTGTGTTTACTTTTTTAAAATTGATTAATTTATTTATAAATTCTTTTAACATTATTTCTCTTTGTTAAATTGATGTTTTACTTCTTTTTGAATTACAGCAATTTATTTCACACATAGCATTTAATTGATTGTTTTCAAATTCATTTTTTCAAGCGAATTATTCTAATAGCTATTACTCTTTTAAATAGTATATCGAAACCTATACTAACTCACAATAATTTGTGACTTAACATTTAGCCAAACAATGGCGCTGCCGCCGTTAGCGATTGTATTATGAAGAAAACTTTTGAAGAGAACAATTGTTCTTAATCCTATTGGTTTTTACCATAAAACGCCTGTGGCACTACAACTATTAAAGTATAGTAGAAAGCGAAGGATTAATTAAAATTGGGTAGAAATTAAAAAAAGATAGGCTGACTAAATTGTTTGTAATGTAAATGTAGACAAAATTCACTACTCTTTCTAACTTAAATGTTAAAGAATTGATTTTCAAATAAATAATAAAAAATAGTCGTTAAAGTATATAAATTCGCACCTTCTTCTTTTTAAGGCGGCTGTTATTCAATTTGCTTACTAATTGACTTGCAATTGCTAATGGAACTGCAACGAACGCACAATCTTGCTTTAGCTCTATCGAACCCAATTGGTCTTGATTTATGTTTCCCTGTTTTATGAAAAGACCCGCAATATCTCCTTTCGAGATTTTATCTTTTCTTCCTCCAGAAATAAAGAGGGTTTCCCAATATTGCTCCACATAGGGTGCTGCTTTTGGAATTTCTATCGGTTCTGTTTTTTCTATAAACTCTGGCAATAACTGGTTTTTCCACTTCAGCACATAAGCCGTGCCTTTTTCATTTACTCTTGCCGTTCTTCCGTTTCTATGCGTAAATTCTACTGCAGAATGTGGCAACTCATAATGAATTATAAACTTTAATTCGGGAATATCAATTCCTCTGGCGGCAAGATCGGTAGCTAGCAGTATTTGGCTCGTACCATTTCTAAATTTTATAAGCGCTCTTTCTCGGTCTTTTTGTTCCATTCCGCCCGAAAAACTTGTGTGACTTATTTTATTTTCAGTTAGAAAATCGCTCACCATTTCAATACTATCCCTAAAATTGCAAAAGATAATTCCAGGTTGATTTCCAAGATAATGAACAAGTTTCAATAAAGTACTCAGCTTGTCTTTATCAGGTGAAATGACCGTTTTAATTGCAAGTTTTGGATCTGTCTTTTCCGACAAATAATCTAGCACTGTTGGCTTATCTAATTTTACAAATTTTGGTATGTCAACTCCTTGTGTAGCAGATGTTAATATACGTTTACTTACACCAGACAATTCAATAATAATTTCGCTCATTTCGCTTTCAAAACCAATCTCTAGCGACTTGTCATATTCATCTAATACCAAAGTAGAAATACTTGCTTTCGAAAAACGATCATCATCAAAATGATCTAAAATTCTACCTGGAGTACCTACTAAAATTGCCGGCGTATGTTTTAATTCAATTTTGTCTTTACTCTTTGATCTTCCGCCGTAAACCGCGTTCACTTTAAAACCAGAACCCATATTGCGAATTACTTGCTCAATCTGAATAGCCAATTCGCGAGTAGGAACCACAATCAGCGCTTGTACTTCTGGATTGTCTATATCTAAATTTTTAATAATAGGTAATAAAAAAGCCAAGGTTTTCCCTGTTCCCGTTGGGGAAAGTAAGATAGTATTTGTAGTTTTTTCTATAGTTGCAATGGCTTCCACCTGCATAGGGTTTAAGGCCGCTATACCTAGCTTAGCCAGAATATCCTTTTGGTTTTTTGTTTCGTTTGCCATTATTTCTGCTTCTTCTTTTTCTTTGTTGGTGCTTCTTCTTTTGGAGCTGTAATAGTTGTTTGCGCCAATTGATGAGCGAGTATTTTATCTATCAGTTCTTCCTTTGTTAAATGATGAAATACCGTGCTAATTTTCTCTTTTAACTCCGCCGAAATAGTTCTGTTTGGTTTTGTTTTAAAAATTTTCTTCGCCCATAAAAGCGTATTGCTTTCTTCCGTGCTTTGGGCGTCTGGTTTTTTCATTTCAGTAAATGAAATACCCAATTCTTCTTCAAATTCTGGGATTTCAAAAACCTCTTCTTGCTGAAGTATAGTTACCGAAAGCCCCTTTGCTCCTGCCCTAGCCGTTCTTCCGCTTCGGTGCACATAGGTTTCATAGGTATCTGGTAAATGGTAATTAATTACGTAGCTTATTTCTTTTACGTCTAGCCCTCGTGCTGCTAAATCTGTAGCTACCAAAATATCGATATGTCCTTCGCGAAACTGCCCCATTACTCGGTCGCGAATAGGTTGCGTAAGACTACCGTGAATAGCGCCCGATGAAAATTTATTGATAGCTAGATTCTTTGCTAGCTTATTTACCGCTGCTTTTGTTTTACAGAAAATAATTCCCCGTTCCCCTTCTTTGGAACTTAAAAAATGAAGTAATATCTCTAGTTTTTCAATTGGCTCCACTACCAAAAATTGATGATCAATGCCCTGATGGCCCATTGTTTCCATATCGGCTTCAATATGCAGCACGTGTTTGCTCATATAATTTTGAACCAATTGTTTAATGGTGCCTGGCATAGTAGCTGTAAACAATAGTGTTCTTCTGCCTTTTGGAATTTCCGCAATAATACTATCTAAATCAGTTTTCAGCGCAGTTACCATTTCATCTGCCTCGTCCAGCACTAAATAGGCAACGCTCTTAAGGTCAATTGCTTTTCGATTAATTAAATCTACCAAACGACCCGGAGTAGCAACTACAATATGAGTAGTGCCTTTTAATCGCTCTATTTGTGGTTTTATAGGAATACCGCCACAAACTGCTGCGATGCCAATTTCAGAACTATGAGAAGCAAAAGCAACCAAGTTAGTGTGTATTTGCTGACCTAACTCGCGTGTTGGTGCAAGAATTACTGCTTGTATATTAGTGTTTTTGCTATCAATAAGTTGTAGTAACGGCAGGCCAAAAGCTGCAGTTTTTCCAGTTCCTGTTTTCGCCAATGCCACTACATCTTTGGTCTGGTTTAGAATTAACGGGATAGTTTTTTGCTGTATGTCTGTTGGTACAGCAATGTTTAACTCAGCTAAACTTTGTAGTAATGAAGGATTAATTCCTAAAGAGGAAAAAGTATTGGGCATAAAATTATGTTTTTGCAAAGATAGCTATGCTTTTGGTTGCACCGTGTAAATATAGCAGGAAGTTAGTGTAACGTATTTTAATAATCAAATCCCAAATTAGTACTATCGCTACAAATGAACATCAAATTATAAGTGCCCAGCAATCCGAATGCTGACGTGAACTTAAAATGAACTGGTATAACTTTTAATGAATTACGGTTTATAATAGCTTTTGTTTAAATAGCATTGAAGAAGTAATTCCTATATAAACACTTAGTTTTAAGCCTTTTTACTTTTCGAATAATTGCAATACTTATAATTTTGTTGTTTCATAAAATAATAAAACCCCGGAGTTACCGGGGTTTATTATTAACTTATTTAAAAGTTTCAATTAAAAGAATCCCATAGGTTTCTTGTCGTAAGAGATCAACATGTTTTTTACCACACGGTAATGATCTAATGCCATTTTATGGTTTTCACGACCAAAGCCAGATTCCTTAACACCACCAAATGGGGCGTGTGCAGGATACGTATTATATTGGTTTACCCAAACTCTACCCGCCTTAATAGCACGAGGAACTTGAAATAATTCGTGAGCATCACGAGACCAAACCCCGGCACCTAGTCCGTAAGGAGTATCGTTTGCGATAGCAATAGCTTCTTCAGTAGAACTGAATGTAGTTAAAGCTGCAACTGGTCCAAAAATTTCTTCTTGAAATACACGCATCTTGTTATTTCCTTTTAATACGGTAGGTTGGACATAATATCCTTCAGAAATTTCACCTTCGTAGTTACCAGCGTCTCCACCGGCCAATACGGTTGCTCCTTCTTCTTTACCGATGTTGATATAACCTAAGATTTTTTCGTATTGTGCTTTAGACACTTGAGAACCAATCATAGTTTCAGGATCTAACGGGTTTCCTGTTTTAACTGCATCTAGACGTTCTTGCATTCTTTCGATAAAAAGATCGGCAATATCTTCGTGAACGAGGATTCGTGATGGAGTCGTACAAATTTCCCCTTGGTTAAGAGCGAACATTAACGCGCCTTCAATAGCTTTGCTAAAAAATTCGTCGTCCTTTTCTGCTACAGATGGGAAGAAAATGTTCGGTGATTTTCCACCTAATTCCATAGTTACAGGAATGATGTTTTCGGCTGCATTGTGATAAACTTTACGTCCTGTTTCCGTAGAGCCAGTAAATGAAAGTTTTGCAATACGCTTAGACGTTGCCAAAGCTTGTCCTGCTTCTGCACCAAAACCAGTTACAATGTTTAATACACCCGCTGGTAAAATATCGCCTATAAGTTCCATTAATGCTATTACACTAGTAGGAGTTTGTTCTGCTGGTTTTACAACCGCTGTACAACCTGCTGCTAAAGCTGGAGCTATTTTCCAAGCTAGCATCAACATTGGGAAGTTCCAAGGAATAATTTCACCAACAACACCAATAGGTTCGTTTAAAACGATACTCAACGTGTTTTTATCATGCTCAGAGATACTTCCTTCATCTGCACGAATTACACCTGCGAAATAACGAAAGTGATCTATACAGTAAGGGATATCTGCTGCACGAGATTCACGAATTGGTTTCCCATTATCGATAGTCTCCAAAGTTGCCAAGTATTCGAGGTTATCCTCCATTACTTGTGCAATTTTTAATAATGCATTACTGCGTTCTGTAGCTGAAGAAGTACTCCAAGAGGGGAACGCATCGTGTGCTGCATCGAGTGCAAGGTCAATATCTTCTTGCGTTGAACGTGCAGCTTTCGTAAACACTTTACCGTCTACTGGAGATACATTGTCGAAGTACTCTCCTTTTACGGGAGCCACGAATTTACCGCCAATAAAATTCTCGTATCTTTCTTTAAATACAGGTTTTGTTACATTTGCCATAATTATATATTTACTTTTAATTATTATATCGCCTGCCAAAAAACAAGCGTCTTTTAATTACAATGCAAATGTACGGTGGGATGCTAGCTGTCTATTTATTGATACGGTTCAATAACTTATGAAAAAGGGTCAATTTTAAATATTGTAAAATACGGAGAAATGACAGGTGTTATATCTGTCTAAAATACAGGTATTTATATAAATTAGTTTTTAATTCGAAATATCTGTTGGACTAACCCCGAACTTGTTTTTAAAGGCTATACTAAAGTTAGACAAGTTGTTGTAACCAATGCTTATATAAATATCTGATGCTTTTAAATCGCCTGTTTGAAGTAATTCTTTAGCTTTTTGTAGGCGCTTGTCTTGTAACCATTTTCCGGGTGGTTCGTTATATTCGTTCGTAAATTGACGTTTAAAAGTAGATAAACTCATATTACATAAAAATGCAATTTCCGCTAGTTTTAAATTAGAATGCACATTACTTTCTACTACATTTTTAAATGGGGAAACCTCTTTAGATATTAAAGAGTGTAAGTAATATTCAAATTTACTGCCGTATTTGTTCAATAAATACAGCATGATTTCCTCAAATTTTAAATCCAATATAGCATGACTATAACTAGCATTTGTAAACGTTATTGAAGATAAGGAGCTAATAAACGCAGCTATATAAGCATCATTTTCAATTACAAAATAAGGCACATCTTCTTTATATGGTTTTACATCCTTTGTGTATTTACTTAAAAAATCGATTAATTTTTTTTCTGAAAAAAAGAAGAGCTTGCAATAGTAAATAGCTTCTACATCTAATAATTCGGTCCATAACCAATTTCCTTTTTTGAGTAGTAATGATTGTGCTTTGTTTACCTCCACAGAGGTTCCTGCAAAGTGTACTTGCTTTTTCCCTACTTGAAGAAAACTAAACATATTCATGCTTAAGTTAACCTTGCTCTTAACCACATCATTAGTCATCTTAAAATCGTAGACAAATAGATTTGGCCTTTCCTTTTCGCGGGCAATGTATATTTCTGGGATATTCTCTATCGGCATTTTCGTATATTTTGAAGTATTGCCTAATAGCAGACAATTGAATTTTTAGTTAAATATTACAGCATTTATCTATACATCATTATACACAAAAAATTAATAGCGCGCCCATATAATTCGTTTCGCTTTCACGGTAATTATATTCATCCACTAGT
Organism: Aequorivita sp. IT1183; assembly: GCF_058068265.1. Taxonomy (NCBI): domain Bacteria; kingdom Pseudomonadati; phylum Bacteroidota; class Flavobacteriia; order Flavobacteriales; family Flavobacteriaceae; genus Aequorivita; species Aequorivita sp. IT1183. The sequence continues at coordinate 211,815 of NZ_JBYRHS010000007.1, forward strand.
TTTTAGATATTTTGTCTGTCACAACAGCTTCAGGGCTCAAATAAGTCCAGAACCAATCCATAAATCGCTATTAAATCCAAACTCGGCTCTAAAATTTGTTTTAATTAAACGGTGGTCTCAAACAAATATCAAGGTTCGATCGGCTTCATGTTGCTCGAAATAGATGATATAGTTCAAAAATTTAATTTTTTACGATAATAAAAATTTATAATGTGTTAATCATCAATTGAATGAAACATTAATTTTGCATAGTTAATCTATAAAAAAAGGAGGTTATTATGAATAAATGAAAGTAAAACGGAATCTATTTTTTTAGATAGATTCAAATAAAAGCTTTGTAAAGCACATAAATTTTATAAAAAAGAATAGAATTAGCCATAAAAACCATCCATAATACGGATGGTTTTTTGCTGAATAATAGACTAACAATTCTAATTGAAAAAGCCTCCACGTTAATAATGGAGGCTTTACTTAAAATATGGTACAGTCAATACAAAGTTGCTAGTTTCTATTATACAGGCACTCCTTCAGCAATTTCCATTCTATCCCAATTTCTGTGCTGTTGTATGGCCTTTTTAAATGCTTTAGCTTCTTTGTTTATTAATATTGCTTTGTCTTCAGTATGTTTTCCGGCATAAGTTTTCATCAAAAATTCTTTGCCTTCATCATCAACTGCAATGGCTTTACAATGTTTAAAAGCTTCATTTACGAATTTAATATACTTCGCATTTTCTCCTAAAGCATCAATCGATTTTTTTCCTCCAGGAATATAAACCGCATCAAAAAGCACACTCTCCGTTGTCATTATGGACGCATCTACTTTATGCTTCATTTTTTCATCACACGTAATTGTGCCACCCATAGGCGCAATTATTTTTACCGTAGCGCCTTCCTTTTCTAAAACAGATTTCATTTTATCTAAATTTTTCATGCTAAATCCATCTGCCGCCAATACAGCTATTTGGCGAGTAGCAATGCTCTCAAATTTTGTATTTGCTTGGCTTAATGCCGGAGATTTTTCCAGATAATTCTTTTTTGGCCCAGGTTGATGTTTTTTGATGTCTGCATCAGCTCCAATAGCTTGATTTATGGGGCCATCAATCTTTTTCTGCACTTTCATTCCCAATCCTTTACCCACTTTTTTAGCGAGATCACTATCTATTTGATCGATCATATAAAGCATCCGTTCTTTTATATGGTCTAATTTACATTTGCCCAACTCAAAAGTATATGCATCTGCAACGTGTTCCTTCTCCCACTTGGTTAAACTTCTATAAAATAACGCTGGTTGCGAAAAATGGTCGCTAAAACTTTCACTGCGTGTACGCACTTTTCTGGCATCTATGCGCTCTTCATAACTTCCAAAAGCACCTTCAGCCATTTTTGATAAATGTGGACAACCACCACTTATTGAATTTGGAAAATATGCCGTTTGTCCCTTTGGAATATCCATCTGCATCTGTCCATCTCGCTGATTATTGTGTGCCTCAACTACAGGTCTATTAATAGGTATTTGATGAAAATTAGGCGTGCCCAATCTTGAGAGTTGCGTATCGCGATATGAAAAAAGTCTTCCCTGTAATAGTGGGTCGTTCGTGAAATCTATTCCCGGAACTATATGTCCGGGTAGAAATGCAACTTGCTCCGTCTCTGCAAAGAAGTTGTCCGGATTCTTATTCAAGGTCATTTTTCCAATAATCTTAACGGGAACCATCTCTTCAGGAATAAGTTTTGTAGGGTCTAGCAAATCAAAATCGTATTTATGTTCATCGGCTTGGGGTACAATTTGCACTCCAAACTCCCATTCTGGGTAATGGCCTGCATCTATTGCCTCCCAAAGATCGCGACGGTGAAAATCGGCGTCTGCACCGTTTATTTTTACGGCTTCATCCCAAGTTACCGAATGCACGCCCAATTTAGGTTTCCAATGAAACTTTACAAAATGAGACTCGCCTTTCTCATTAATAAAACGAAAAGTATGTATACCAAAACCTTCCATCATTCTAAAACTTCTCGGAATAGCCCTGTCGCTCATAGCCCAAATATGATTGTGAAGTGTTTCTGTTGCGTGCGACACAAAATCGTAAAACGTATCGTGTGCAGAAGCCGCTTGGGGAATCTCGTTATTGGGTTCAGGTTTTACAGAATGAACCAAATCTGGAAACTTCATCGCATCTTGAATAAAGAAAATTGGCATATTGTTTCCCACAAGATCCCAAGTTCCTTCTTCTGTATAAAATTTAGTAGCAAAACCACGTACATCTCTGGCCAAATCGGGTGAGCCTTTAGAGCCCGCCACCGTAGAGAACCTTACAAATACAGGAGTACGACGTTTAGTGTCGTTAAAAATTCCAGCTTTTGTAAATTGTGGTATTGCTTCGTATAATTCAAAATACCCGTGTGCCCCACTTCCGCGAGCGTGTACAATACGTTCTGGAATGCGCTCGTGATCAAAGTGAGTTATCTTTTCTCGTAATAGAAAATCTTCCAACAAGGTTGCTCCGCGTTCTCCTGCTTTTAACGAGTTATTGGTATCGTTTACTTTCAAACCTTGATTGGTTTTCATAGTAGAACCTTCCACATTCCACGTATCTTTTTGAAGTTGTTCTATTTTTTTAGTTGGCTTTTCGGAGGAATTATCTTTCTTACTCATAATACATTTCTTTTGAAATTTTAGTTTTTACTTAAAATTACTGTATTTATCAATATGAGTTTAATCTTGTAATGTTTTAAAGCTAAAAATTATTAATTATTTAACTTTAGTCACTGAGTTTAAGATAAGTTGCATAGTAGTAGCTGCTACATATAAAAGGAATTATCTAGCAGATTATTTCCAATATAAGAATTTGAAAAGAAGTTTTTCTGATACAAAAAGCACGTCAAAAATAGTTTTCATCGCTACTGAACATTTTTAGTTATTCTTCCTTCCTCCTACTATTTTTTAATCGTTAATTTCTAATATTATTGATTCTGTAATTAATAAATCTTGAATAAAACCAAAAATTTCTATTAAATCCCAACTAGGTTCCAAAAGTTCTTTTGTAGTTAAAAACGATATAGATTCTCCTCTATTTAGCCGTTCTATTATAATCGATAGCGTCGGATTATTTGTTTTAATTATACGATGGCCTCTAGAAAATATTAGAGTTCGATCGGCATCAAGTTGCTCTAAATATATAGGGAATATTATTTTACCTTTAATTGAAAAGTTTTCTGTTGGTGGAATTGAAAGCTTACTTTTCTTTGATGCTCTTCCTATCCCACCATTACTTTTTAGTCTCTTCAATTTTCTGGATAAAGTGGTTTCCAGTTTTTCCTTCAGGGATTCTAAATTTATCCGACCATTTAAATCAGTATCGGATGCATCTAGTTTTATAGGCTTTTCATAACCCGCTTGTAGGGTCAATTGCTCTTCGGCAGCTTCTCTTAAAAGATCATTTTCAAATCTATCGTTCGGCGGATTTATATAATCCAATACTACACTCGCAGAAAACTTTGGGGTGTTAGCAACGTGATAAACATAATGCGGAATAAACATGGCATCTCCAGGCTCTAATTCGTATTGCTCGCCTTCTGAAAGCATTTCGTCTACATTGTGAAAAACTTGGGAGTTATGTGTTATACTATTGTATTTGGGGTCGTCCCAAGTATAAAACTGTTTTTTTTTCGGACCTAAATGAAATAAAATTCCATCTTCGCCAGTGGCTTCTTTATGAATTCCGAAAGGAGTGAAACCATAGTTTCCCATAAAAAAAAGAAACGATAAACCGTTGAGAGGTAAACCCGCCTTCTCCAATAACGGACAAACAATAGTAGCAGCTTTTTCGGCAAACGAGTTGCTGTATTGCTCTAAACCAATTAAAACAAGTCCAAACTTTTGGTCGCCAAAAATCTGTTTACACCAGTTTTCCAGCGACTGTGCTTCCTTTGGCGGATTTGCAGCCATTTGTGAAATAATATCATTCCGAAGCTGATTATTAACGTAAACTTTTAAACCCACATGTAATTCCTGCTTAGCCAAAAAACCATTTAAAACATCGATAAGCAGTAGTCGTAATTCTGAAATATCCTGCCCTGTGATTAATTGTTTTGCACGTGCTGGTTTAACGAGATTATTTGAATCTTTTAAAAATGTATTCCAAGTAGAAGAAACCATAAATTATAATTTGAGACTTTGTCGCTCAATTTAGTGATTTCTAAAGAACTGCTGTATACGTTTAAGTAGAAATAGAAGCTGCAATGGTTGATGACTGCAGTTTGGGAGGCAAGATTTCTATATATTAGTTTCCGGCAAACGGAGAACCAAAAATACCCACTGCAAGTTCAGCCCAAAGAAGTATTAAAACTAAAATAATAGTTGCAATTAAAACCATTCGGAGTGTGGTTTTTGCGGTTTTTCGTAAAGTGAATTCTATTAATATTCCTGCGCCAAATAACAATATAGCAGCGATAATAAAATCTCCTAATGACCAATTAATTTCACTGGTAAATTGCATCCCTATAAATGGAATGAGTAGTATCGATAAAGTGATTGATAAAACTAAAATCAGTCTCTTGCTTTGTAATTTCATGCTTAAAATTTTAGATTTCCTTTGATGACTACTGCGCAACTAATCCGCTACTTCCATTACTATTTCATCATAATTCTAAGAAACGCAACCTGCTAGCACATAGATATTTGCAATTGCAATGATAAGGTTAAAATAAACAATTTAATGCTTATAAAATTATAGAAGTTGGACTTATCTAATCGATTTCATTTTTATAATATTTTTTTCGCAACCAAAATGAAACCTTAACCAATAAAATTAATGCAGGAACTTCAACTAACGGACCAATAACTCCAGCAAAAGCCTGACCTGAATTTAATCCGAAAACCGCAATAGCAACTGCAATTGCTAATTCAAAATTATTTCCTGCGGCAGTGAATGCCACGGCAGCTGTTTTGTCGTACGCTACCCCCATTGCTTTGGTGGTGAAAAAACCAATAATAAACATTAAGCCAAAATAGATAAGTAGCGGAATTGCAATAATTAGCACGTCCATTGGTATTTGCACAATTAATTCGCCTTTTAAAGAAAACATTACGATTATAGTAAATAAAAGGGCAATTAGCGTAAGTGGCGAAATTGCGGGAATAAATTTGGTTGTGTACCATTCTTCGCCTTTTAACTTTATTAAAATTTGTCTACTTAAAATTCCCATTACGAATGGAACTCCCAAATAAATAGCGACACTCTCTGCAATAGTTACAATTGAAATATCAACGATGGCACCTTCAAAGCCGAAATAGGGCGGCAGAACGGTTATAAATAAATATGCATAAAAACTATATGCGAAAACTTGAAAAATACTATTTAAGGCAACCAAACCTGCGCCATATTCGCTACTGCCTTCAGCCAGATCGTTCCAAACCAGAACCATTGCAATACAACGCGCAAGGCCAATTAAAATGAGGCCTACCATATATTCTGGATAATCTCGCAAAAATGTAATCGCCAACAAAAACATTAAAACAGGTCCAACTATCCAGTTTAAAATTAGCGATATGGATAATATTTTTGTGTTTCTGAAAACTTTGGGAAGTAGCGAATAATTAACTTTTGCCAATGGCGGATACATCATTAATATTAAACCTATTGCAATTGGGATATTGGTTGTGCCGCTGCTAAAAGAGTCTATAATACTTGGAAAAGAGGGTATAAAATAACCTAATGCGACACCTATTGCCATTGCTACAAAAATCCAAAGTGTTAGATTTCTATTTAGAATACCTAATTTTTTTATTGCCATAGTATTTCTTGTCTATCGCAATATTACAATAAAGATTGAAGCCATCAAAAATAAGGTGGATAAATTAATTGTAGAAAAGAAACATAACACATAAAAACGCTGAGAATGCAGTCTACTTTTAACAGCAGCTGCACCATTTTTAAAAAACCAATTCGTCGTAAACTACCTTATCTGAAATGGTTTCCACATTGCCTGAATATTCTTTACCACGCAATTTAGCCACCGTATGTGCTGCCAACTCATCTGCTGGGTATTCCATAATCAATTCCTTAATTCCTTTAATGTCTAGTTCGCCGTTAACAGTGTTTAACCAGTTATCTTCTAATTCAGTAGGCAGAATCACCGGCATTCTTGGCGCTTTTAATTTTGGGTTGTTGTGAATTTTCGCCATCAATGCATTCCCGTTTGCTGTTACTATTGAAAAGGTATTCAAAATTCCACCGGTTTCTGGGTTTTTCCATTCGCTGTACAAACCCGCTAGCGCCATTGGTTTTTTATCTTTTCGGTAGATATAAAAAGGATAGGTTTTGCCCTTATAATGGTGGTATTCGTAAAATCCATCTACGTAAATAATGCAGCGGTTACTTTTTGCGGAACTTCGAAAGGAAGGTAATTCAAAAATGGTTTCTACCCTTGCGTTTAGGGTATTGTTCCATTGTTTTTTTAATTCTTCCTCGTTCTTAACCCAATGTGGCACCAAGCCCCAAGTTGCAACTTCAGGGAATTCAGGTGATCGGTCTGTATATATAAGTAATTCGGGGTGGCTAAAACCGGATGAATGATAAATTGGTAAATCTGTAAGTGGCGCAAGTTTTTCTATAATTTCTTCAATTGCTTGGGCGTCTCCTCTTCGGCTAGCTCTTTTTAATTGAGATTCTAAACTTGCTTTAATGTCGTAGCACAAAATTTTCTTTTTTTGGGTTTGATCATCTGTAACAAATGGCAAATTACTAAAATGTAGTGCAATCTATTTGAAAGTTATAAGAAAGTGTATCTTGAATTCCGGTTGTGATATATTCATATTTGGGATGGTATTCACTATTTGAATAACCCGTTGCATACCCAAACAAAAGCACTATTTCGGTATTGGGTTTTGTTGGAATATAAATTACTGTATCAGTCTGTACTTCATATATCTCTGCATCCATAAATGAATAATACTTTCCTGAAATCAGATCGTTCGAAACTCCTAATGGAGGATACACATTATTTGCTACGGTGAGCTCCAATTTAAGAATACTTGCATACCAGAAGTCTAGGTTAATGATATTTGTAATTCCAGAAAATATTGTAGCATCTTCATCTATATAATCCACGAATGGCCCATCCCCTACACTCACGAAATCTGTAGCTATATGATACTGGTATTTAGCGTCAAGAATGTAATCGAAATCAATTTCATAATTACCCTGACTGTCGGTATATGTGGAATCTATACGTACTACATCTGTTATTCCGTAGCCGCTCCATCCACCACCTCCGTATGTAACACGTTGCACAACTACTTTAAAATCTTTATGCTTGATGTTTCTGGTAATATCTGCAACATTACCAACCACTTTTGTTGAAATCGTTTCTACGCTATCATTTGCTTCATCCTTTTCACAGGCAACGAATAAAAACAATAGACTAACTATCATTGCTAAGCTCGAATAATATTTCATAATTGAAAGTATTAAAGTTAAACTGATTGAATTTAGCTTTAAACGTTAAGAAATTGATTTCAGTATTGAATTGCAATAAGCAAGGTTCATTAAAACTTAATGTAGAATTCTGCATAACCCGAAAATAATCAAGGTATGAAGAAAAATGTATTGCTTTAAAACCAAGAAAATGTTTACCAAAAATTCACAACTTCCACTTGCTATATGTCATCTCAAATTTAATTTCGCCTTTTCCGTGGGTGCCAATATCTATCCATCCCGCTTTCCTGTAAAAGCTTTCAGCCCTAGTATCTGGAGCGGTTCCCAACCATATATGTTTAGTAGTTTGTTCAAAATACCAATTCAGCATAATATCATGTAAATGCCTTCCAATGCCTTGTTTTTCAAATTGAGGATGTACAAATAATGCCCAAATATTATTTTCTTTTAAGTCAACAATCGAGAAACCAACAATCTGTTTTTCCACTTCACAAACCCAACCCTTACCCCTCTCTGAAATATATTCTAAACAATCTTGGTCTGTTACTAAATCAGGATTGGATAACGCATTTTCGGTGACAGCATTTCGTACAATTTGTATCTGTTTAATGTCAGAAGATTTTGCTTCTCTAACAATCATTTTTCAGAAAGGTTTTAATTATAAGTTGCACTCAATCGCCAAAAACTAATTTCTGGTGGGCCTGCGAGAAAAGCAGTTGACTCATTTATAAATTTCTGCAAATGCTCAGTTTTATTGTGCTCATTTTTATAGTAGCTTTCATCGTCCCACTCTTCGTAGAGCAAGATGTTTGAATTATCATTAGGATCGATATACATTTTAATTTTTTCGAAGTGATCTTCCTTCTCCACCTCTTTAATCAGCGATTCTAACGCCACCACAGCATCAACATTTTTATTGGGTTGCGTTTTGTATTTTATAAATACTACCAAATTTTCTTTTGAATCGGTATTACAACTAAGCATTACCGATAAAAGTGCCATAAAAAGAAAGTGTCGCGTTTTCATAATTTGAGTGATTAATAATTTCTTCTATTAAAAGTATGAAATTATCTCGGAAAAATAATGCCGAAAATTTTTCTGAGTGAACTACACATATCTGCTAATTATATGGCAGGTTTTTGTGTGTTTATCTACGGGGAAAACTATCGGGTATTTTAAATATTCTTCAAAAAAAGCCCCCAAAGGTTTTAAAAACCTTTGGGGGCTGGTAAGTTATAATTAAGTAAGATTATTGATTTTTCATAAACCGTCTGATAGCAACCCATTGTTTTAACATTTCTCGAGCATCTTGCGCTGGGTAACCCAAAACAGTTTTTCCTGCTTCTACATCGTTCAAAACTCCAGAGCCTGCACCAACGGTTGCGCCAGAATGTATGGTTGTGTGATCTTTTATAGAAGCGCTACCGCCAATAATAACACCGTCTCCAAGCGTAACAGAACCTGCAAGACCACTATGCCCCGCCATGATGCAAAAACGTCCCATAACACTGTTGTGGGCTATTTGTACAAGGTTGTCTATTTTACAACCATCGCCAATAACTGTGGAACTAAATTTTGCTCTATCTACGCACGAATTGGCACCAATCTCTACATAATGTCCAATTATTACATTCCCGATTTGCGGTATTTTCACTAAACCTCTGCCATCGTCACTAGGTCTGTATCCAAATCCATCTGCACCTATACTAACGTTGGTGTGAAAAATACAATTGCTACCAATAATACAACGCTCGCGTATTACAGTGCCAGACCAAACAACGGTTTTATCGCCGATAATGGTTTCATCAAACACGCACACATTTGGGTATAAAATTACTTCGCTTCCTAATGATACATCTTTACCAACATAGCAGTTTGCACCAATCTTACAACCAGCGCCAATGGTTGCCGATTCATGTATTACCGCTGTGGGATGAATTTCTGTATCGAAAACAGGTGCTGGCGGATTGAAAAGCTCCAGTATTTTTGCCATCGCCAAATCAACATTTTTCACTTTAATTAAAGCACGATTGTCACCGGGTTCAATACTTAAATTCTCGCTAACAAGTGCTGCACAAGCTTTTGATTCTGTCCAAAACTTAGCGTATTTAGTGCTTCCAATAAAAGTAATTTGATTGCTACTTGCTTTTTTTATTTCCTCAGGACCTTCAATTTTTTGGTTAGTATCACCTATTAATTCACCTTTTAGAAAGTCGTTGATTTCGCTTATAGAGTAGGATTTCATGTTTTAATTTTGTTGTTTATTAAATAATTTCTAAATCTAAAGAAAAAAACTGAAGGGAGGAGAACAGGAATAGGTTTTAACGTGCCTGCCGTTGGAGGAAAAACTTTTGTGGTTCGCTAGTAGTAATTGATTTTAAAAGTACGGTTATAGTTTCTTTGTTCTCTTGTTTTAATAAATTAAGACTCTTGGTTCTTTGTGCCGATCCAAACGGTGCCTTTTTTAGTGCGATAGTAAGTAATATTGTTGTCTCTGCGAATTATTGGCTCTCTATTTAGTTGTTTTTTATACCACCTTTGCATAGCGTAATAATCTTTTTTTGTAGCATACACTTCTGCTGTTTCTTCTATGTCCTCATTTGTAAAACGGTGTTCGTCTAAAGCATAAATCCAATCGAATGCATCTAAGTCGTTTTTTAGTTTTCCATAATTTTGAGTTGGCATCTTTTTTTGTTTTTCTGGACGATAATAGGTAATGTCATAAAAGTTTAAATACCCATCTATAGCACAAACAACCTGCGAGTTTTCAATATAAGGTTCATTCAACCAAATAGCTAAATAATAAGGTTTATCTAGCGTTTTTAGTTGTGTTTCCCAACTATTAAAAATTTCAATTAAACTTTCTATAATTAATTTTCGAGCCTTTCTTTTTGGCTTTGGTATTGCGACACCAGTAATGGAAATTTCACCAAAGGGTTGTACCCAAACTTTTTCGTAATTTCTTTGGTATTGCTGCAATTGTTCTAAATCTAGATTAAGACTCTCGTTTTTCCAGATTTCTATATTTTTAAAAATACGGCTATGCCCTCTTAGTTTTTTTGTATTCATCTAAAAATGAGATTTATTAAAGAAACTTTTACAGATCAATTTTTTAATCTTTTGAAAACCATTTTGCTTTTTTGATAAAACAATTGCGTTATACTCAAATTGAGATATCCAATTAAACTCACATTGATTAAAGCCGTCAAAACACGAAACGGGTTTTAAATCATAGGCTGCTAATGTTATAATAAAGCGCGCCATGCCGCCAAAAGGATAGTTGCCAGTAGAAAACGCAACTTGGCCAGAAAGCGCTGTTGTTTTTTGAAGCGCTTCCATTTCTACCTCAAATCCATATTCTAAATAATTAAAAACGGAGTATATGTCTTGACTTCCAAATGATTCTAAGTTTTCGGAATCGCTTTGTAAATAGTTTTCTATAAATGAAATGGCATAACTTGGCAATAATTCTTTGCATCTATGTTTTTCAGGCTCGACTTGTTGATCTAAAAAGGTATTTAATTCTTCTATCGCAGCATCAACTTCATCCGCTGGCATGGTATCCCAATCAAAATCGGGACCTGTTTCATCAAACTTAAAATCAGGTTTCCTTACTTTAACCATATGATTGTATAGCTGTTGGAAATCTTTATACTTGGTGGAATCTTGTATGTTGAATTTTATATAAAGCATAAATTTATAAAGCCCTGTGAATTTTCGGAATGCTACTTATCCTTTTGAAAATCAGTCGCAACGCTCCGACATTACTTTGTGTTTGTTTTTAACGTAGGCTTCTGCCAAGTCTTTTATTTTTTCTTTTTCTTGTGGGGTAATGGCACTTAAAATTCGTGATGGATAATTGTAGACATATGAATGTGTGCTGAGGCTAAAGCTTTTACCTTCTTGTTGCATAGTAGCATAATTAGCCAAGTTTTCTGTGCCATAATAGTAAGATTCATCATCCAACCAAACAAAATTTTTATTGGGTAACACGAACATTTGAATATTGCTTTTATTCTCGGCTTTATAAAAAAACGGAATACTATTGAGTAGCGCTGCATCCTGCGCTTCTAAAATATCTAAATTGGCATTAAAATTTTTTAAATCTACAGCTACAAATGTTTGTGTTTTTAAATTTATAATACTCCAAAATGACTCCGACGTATCGCTTTCCTTTTGAAATCGCTGAAAATTGATTCTTGCAAAATCGCCAATTTTTATACTATTGATAATGCTTATTTCACCGTTAAAATCGGTCCACGTTTTTTCTTTAAAAACTTTATGATTTCGAACTTCATTTAACACGAGATTGCCATTAGCGTGCACAGCTAGAATGTTATTTTTATCAATTCTCACATAATGCGATGGTAGCGAAAGGTGATAATCTTGATGAATACTTTTGGCATAATTATCTTCAATATTTATTGTTTGATTAAATGCAAGATTGTGTACTGCAGTTTTCGGAATTATATGGCCGTTATTTTTATTTAAGGCAACTACTTCTGCGGTTTCGATGTTAGCATAGTTTACTTCGTACACATAGGTTACAAGAGTGGTCAAGGCAGCTGTATCTTCATCAATTTGATCTACATATTGCGGAATTAAATTGATAGTATATAACCTTTGCTCAACTGTATTTAAAATATAAACATTATCCAACTTTTCTCTTTTTGAAGGAATAACACTTTGCGTATTATACAAATATGCAGTACTATCTTTTAATACAACATACGCGTTTTCTGAAACAGGCAAAATAGCCTCTTGTACATAGTGCGCTATATGGCCATCGTTTAGTATTAGCCGTTGGGCATTGGTATTTAAGGAAAGAAATAATAGTGATAATAGTATTGCAAATTTCATAATCTAGAAAACTGTCATTTTTTCATTCTTTTATAATATTATATCGATAAAGACACAAATACAGTTTTCTTAAATTATGATCATTATTAACTTCACTTATGTCTTAACATTGAAACTCACGAATTAATTTTACTCTACATCATAAAGAATAAAACCAGAGCTTTTCTGAGAACCATCTTTTTCATAAATCCTATACGATCCAGTTTTATGAGTAGTATAAAAACTTATCGTTCTGTATAATTCTCCCGTATCATAATATTCCTCCCAGAATTCTGCTCGTTTGCCAGCGTCCCAATATCGTGTATATTCTAAGATATTATTTCGGTAATAGCCTTCCCATTTCCCGTCAAATTCTCCATCAGCGTAGCTTCCTTCCGCTTGAAATTTTCCGTCGTCATAGTATTCTTTCCATAATCCTGTTTTATTCCCTTTAGCATTAACCGGCCCATAGCATCTAAGGGCACCATTATCATGATATTCTTTTCTAATTTCATATTCCTGATCGGAATCTGTTGATTGAGAATCATCATTTTGAGACAATACAGGAGTTGCTATTAAGAGCAATAAAAGAAAAGGAAATAAAATTTTCATAACCTAGTTATTTTTTTGTTTGAGATAAAATATTTTAGTTTTTTTCAACATATAAATAGAACAACTTGTCGAACATCTTGAAAATGGTGTTGCCTCCTGTTTGCGTTACGAGAATTTCAAACAGAGTGCCTTCAGATTCTAAAGGCCCGCCAGGCTTATCTACTATAATTATTCTTGAATTTTCTAAAGACCAACGCACATCGGTAAAATAACCTTCGAATTGAGGATTATCTATAAATAGCGTAAAAGAGTGATCTGCGTTTATTTCAAATTTTGCTGTGCTTAGTGATTTCTTTAAAGGTTCGTATTCTTCCTTATCCACTATATAATCTACATTTTGAATTGTTGCGATTTTAGATTCCAATCGTTTCACCGTCCATATACCGTGTAAATTAGATTCATTTATTTGTGGAATTGTAATTTTTGTTACCTCTACAAATTCTTCTTCATCCTCATTATCAGAATTAGATTTATTAATTTGAGAGAATACTGGAGTTGCTATAAGTAGCAAAAAAATAACGGATACTATATTTTTCATATTGACGTTTATTGAGTTTTTTAAAATTACCTTGACTTTATTGCACCTCAAATACCCTCTATGAGGTATATTTGAAAAAATAAGGTTCAGATTTTAGGTGTGAAAAACAGTGCTGAATATGGGCTTTTATCATTTAGTAGTTGGTGTATTTCCAATTAAAAGATGAGAATAAATGAATAGCCTCAAAACCAAATATATTAAAAAAATCTTATGTTTTTAACAGATTAAGCTTTTAAAGAATAATTTTTGGATCGTTGATTACAATTTTTTGTTCGGCTATTACTTCTAAATCAATCCAGGCACCTGCATCAATTTTTCGTTTTTGTTCACGAACAAAATCCGTGATATCTTCTATGGAAATTATCCATTCCGTCGCAAATTGCTGAAGCAACTCACCTTTAATTCCAATCTGAATCGCTCTTCGTTCAAGCTTTTCACCATTTGGATTGTGGTCTGGGTCCCACTGCAATCTTACTTCAGAATTGTCCATTTCAAATTTCCAATTTTCTTGCGTTTTGTAGATTTCCGCAATATAACTTGAGTGTACACCTGCAGCCAGTAATTTTTCAAAATTGCTTTTTGAAATTTCTATAGCTAAAATATTTTGTTCGTGCTCCTTCATTGCCCAACCAGCCCGATACATCATCCATAGAAAATTGGGTTTTATCCAAGACATTCGGCTAAATTTATAATGACTTCCACCAAATTTTTGATGCTCGACAGCCCACTTTGAAATATTAGGATTGAAGGCTTGATAAACGATTATATTTTCGCCAATAGTCTGACCTATTATGTGCTTTCCGCTTTGCGGTAATAAATGTTCGTATTGATTGTATTTAATTGTTTGAAGTTGCATTTTTGAAATATTAAATATTCATCTAGAGTATAAATTAGCTCAGTTTCCTTCTGAATTAGAATTGAATCGAAAAATTACTAAAATTACTGTACCAGAGATAAAGTGGAATATCCCAAACTACCCTTCTCCAACTTAATTTGTGTGGTAATGCGTTCTTTTAAAGCACTAACGTGCGATATTACCCCAACAGATTTATCGCCTTCGTTCTGCATTTTTTCTAATATAGTAATTGCCTGATCTAAAGTTTCTGGATCTAAGGTTCCAAAACCTTCATCGATAAATAGTGATTCGATTTTTACATTTCGAGCGGCAATGTCAGATAATGCGAATGCCATTGCCAAACTCACCAAAAATGTTTCTCCGCCAGATAAAGTTTTTACAGATCGGCGGGCGTTCCCCATATAATTATCGAAAACTTTTAACGTATCACTTTTCTCGGCTTCATCTGCGGTGGGAATATCGAGTAAATAACGATCGCTGAATTCTGAAAGGCGTTTGTTCGCGTAGCCTATAAGCTGTTCCAAAGTAAGATCCTGCACAAAGTTTGAGAATTTATTGCCAGTTGCATCACCAATTAAATCGGTCATGGTTTTCCATAACGATCTATCTTTTTTTAAGAGGTCTATTTGGGCTCGTTCTTTTTGTTGGCGTTGTTTTCCTTTTTCATCATCGTCTAAGCTTTGGGTAATTTTACCAATTTCCATTGAAAGCGTATCCCATTGTAATTTTGCTTCGTTCAATAAGCGTATAAAGTCTTCGAGTGAAAGTTTTGAATCGTCTTTTTCTATCAATTCCTTTAAAGCTTTTTGTAGCGTGCTTTCCTTTTCTGAAATTCTTGTATTTAGCTCTTTCAGCTCGTTTTCACGATTTCTGATTTTAGCGGCGCGCTCTTCCGGAAGTATTGCTGATCGCAACGCTTGAATATTTTCTAATTTTTCATTTAAAAGAATATTGTTTAGCTCTTTTTCTTTTTTTACTTGGTTTGCCGAATTCACTTTTAGCTTTTCAGCATTGTCTGAAAGCTGCTCCGTAATAGATGAAATATTTGCTAGTGAACGTGTAATCGAAGACGATAAAACACTCACTTTATCATTAATATCCGGTCCGTCGTAAAGTTCAGTTCGTTGTTGCTTTAATCGAGTATAAGCTGATAACGCTTGTTCCCAATGCTTTAAACTTTCTTCCAAATCGTTTAAAATAGAAGCGGCTTGGAATGCTTGTTTCGCCTTTTCCATTTTTTGAATACGAAGGTTTAATTCAGATCGCCGTGATTTTAGCGTTTCTAAATCGTCTTTAGAATTCCATTTAAGTTGGTTGGCAAGCTTTGTGAGTACTTCGAAATGCCGCAACTCCTCCCCTTTTAAAGTTTTTATAGTAGTGTCTAAATCGCTAATTTCTTTTAGTTGATATTTATTTTTTTCACCTAAAGTGATTTGGTATTTAGACTTTGTTTGAAGTGAATTCTTTTTTTCTTTTAGCAGTTCCTCCTTTGTGTCAAAATACGGCTCTTCGGAAGCGTAGGGATGATGAATCGCACCACAAAGCGGACAAGGTTCGTCGGGCTCTAATTGTAAACGATACGCGTCTAAACTTTGATGCTTATGTTGTTGTTCTAAGTTTTTTTCTAGATTTTCTACTTCGGTGGTTAATTGGGCAACTTCTTTTTCTAAAGAAGAAATAGAATTTGAATCTGCTTCTAAATGCTCTTTCGCCGTTTTTAATTTATCCTGCTGAGATTTAAGATTTGTTTGAACTTTTACAATTTGTTCCTTACTAGTCAGCAATTCCGAAGCTTTTTCATTTAATTGCCGGTAGCTTTCTAATTCTGAATTTAAGTTCGCTAGCGAACTTGCTCCCGAATTATCTATTATATCCTGAACCGTTTTACCGAAAGATTCTGCTTGCGGCTTAAATAGTTCGGGATTATCTGAAGTGGAAAGTTGATACCCTAACTGATTTATATTCCGAACGCACGTATTTAGTTGATTTTGATACAAAGAAGCTTCACTTTGCTTCTTAAGCTCATCGGCTTGAAGTTGGATGATTTTATTTCGGAAATTGTCTAATTTCTGATTGGCTGTTTTTACATCTACTTTTTCTTGAAGTATTGCAGTTACTGCGTTTATATAAGATGCTAATTGCAATTCTGCATCAGATTTCGATTTATTTAGTCTTTCACTTTCCTGTTTAAGTTGGCTCACTTCTCTGTTAGCAGCATCGTAATCTGTTAATACAACGCTATATTTTGAAAGAGTATCGTGTTGCGTCAATTCCTTTTTAAAAGGTTGAAAAACATCAAAATCCTTTTTTAATTGAAGTTGTTGTGCTTTTAAGTCTATCTCTTCGGCTTGTTTCTTTTGAAGTTCTTTTCTATTGCTAACTTTTTCGGAAGCAATCTGAAATAACTTTTCTGTTTTTGGCTTCGCTTCGGTTAAAGATTTGAGTTCGATTTTCTTTTCAGCAATAATTTCAGCAGATAATAATTCTATTCCTTCAATTCCAGCTTCTTTTAACTCAATGGCCTTTTCAATTCCTTTAAAGCGAAAGAAAACGGCTTTTCCTATTTCGCGATACGAACGAGCGCCAGTTATATCTTCTAACAATTTATTCCGTTCATTCCGCGGCGCCTGTAACAATTTGCTGAATTCACCCTGCGACAAAACCATGGCTTTTACAAATTGCTCGTAGCTTAGTCCAATTATCGCTTCATTTTTTTCGGGCGTTTTGGTTCCGGTTTCTAAAATCTGATTGGTCGTAACTTCCACCAATTCCTGCTTACGCGCGTTTAAATTATTATTTCGGTTACGCTCAATAGACCAATGGCTGCGATAATCTTTGCCGTTTACACGATAGTCAACTTCTGCAAAACAACTTTTCATATTGCGAGTCATAATGCCACCATCGTCTTCTAAAATTGAATTGCTCACGGCTTTATCCACTCTCGCAATTCTATTATACAACGCCAAAGTAATCACATCTAAAAGCGTAGACTTCCCCGAACCGGTTGGGCCAGTGATAGCGAAAAGTCCAGCTTCTGCCAAGATTCCGTTGCCGAAATCAATTTGGTGCTCCCCTTTTAGGGAGTGAATATTTTCAAATCTAATTTTTAGAATTTTCATGGACTATAATTTCAATTCTTCTAAAATTTCGCGAAAGGCATTCTTTAGTTCTTCTGTATTTTCCAAACCACTTTGTAGCTCTAGTTTCTTTTCAAACATTTGCATTGGGGTAACGTCTTCAACGTCCGTGCCCACCGCAAAAGCATCGCTAGCACCACGAATCTTGCTTTTAAAATTGAGTCTCGATTTTACAATTTCAACGTTCGTATTAGGTTGCGAATTAGTAAGCGATTCAAAAGCTTGTCGCCTTTCTAAGCTTTCACTTTCTTCATTTACAATTATTTCGGCTAAGGAAGTTAGCGTAGTTTTTTCTGAATAGGAATTTAATTTGGCCTCTACTTCTTGAAGACTTCCTTCAAAAGTGAGCAGGTTTCTGTGCTTAGGAATTGGAATAATTTCTACTTTGGAAATTTTATTATCGGCAATTTTAATCACATTAATTTGTTTACAATCTTCTTTCTCTGAAAAACTTAAAGGAATTGGCGAACCGCAATAATGAATATTTTGCACCTCTGAAATAACTTGTGGTTTATGAATATGCCCGAGCGCTACGTAATGCGGAATATCTTCAAACATACTAGCCTCTACCCCTGCTTGGTTCCCAATTTGTATATCGCGTTCGCTTTCGGAAAGTTCGCTGCCCTGCACATATAAATGCCCCATCAAAATGAAAATCTGTTCGGCGTGGTGCTCGTTGTAATGTGCGTTTACATTTGTAAAATAAGTTCGTAATCCAGATTTTATTTGTTCAATTTTTGTGGCATAGGTTTCGCCCGCAGCAGACTTTCGAATATCGCGATCTTTTAAAAATGGAATGGCAGCAACGACCAATTTTTCGTTGTCTTTTTCGACGGTAACAAACATTTCTGCCAACGATTCTGTGGCGCCACCAATTACACTAATATCGAATGCTTTTAGCAGTTCTGCCGGTGCATTTAACACTGCTGGTGAATCGTGGTTTCCGCCCGTGAGGATTATTTTACAATCTAAATTTATTAGTTTTTTCAATAAATCGTAATACTGCTTATAAGCCGCTTGTGAAGGATTTGCTTGGTCAAAAATATCTCCAGAAACCAACAGCACATCTATATTTTCAGTTTTAATATAATTAATTAGCCATTCAAAAAATAGCTCAAGATCTTCACTAAGATCGTATTTATGTAATTGTTTGCCGATGTGCCAGTCGGAAGTATGAAGTATTTTCATGCAGCGTATTTAGTGTTGATTGTAAAATTACAGGAAAACAAAACGCTAAAAAACTATAAATAGCAATTGCGTTCTAATTAGAAGAACCGTTGTTAATTAATTCCATGATTTTATCATTTGGAATAATATCAATAGTCAAATTAATGCGGTCTGTGGTGCCATTATTTACAACCCGATGTGGATCTGTTAAACGCAAATACCAGCATTCGCCAACTTTCATTGGCACTATTGAATTGTTCAAGTAAAAAGCTACTCCTTTGTTATTATCGATAGGAATTGTAAGCCTTATCATTGACTTTTCTTCCTCTAAACCTAAAGTAGGATCTGTATGTTCCTTTACCACAGAATCTGGAGCTAAAAACAATAACCGTACAAGGTTTACTTTGGTGTATTGGCTGAAAGTATTAACTATACTTTTTATGTATGGAGCTTTTTCTAACGCAGAAGTATTCATCCATTGGGTCCAAGAACCATCGGCATAATCGCCAACGGGTGCAGGAAATGGCAACGAGGTGTCTACTAAATGTGCTGGGGAGCGTAACGGAATAACTTTGTAATATTCATATTGACCTTGTTTTAAAGTGTTGACTTCTACAAGCATTTTTTCTACATCGAAAGTAAGAGGTAATTTTATTCTGTCTTTATTTTGTTTCGCTGTTTTCATATGGAGTAAGCCTATTTCATTGAATTGATTTTTTTTATTTCAGTTTTGAAACTTCACAAAAATGTATCGCTTCAAACTCAAATATATTCAAAAAATAGAACAAACAACTTATGACATTGAAGACTTGAATATTAATTCATTCCGTCTGAAATAATATTGAATTTGCGCGTAGGATACTTTTCTCTATTATTCATTAAATTATTAAAACTTATACCGCTATTTATAGTTTAAACAACTCTCGAGAATTCACCAATTTATCAACTAAGTTGTTTACAATTAGTGTGAAAAATAGTTGATTATTCGTCTTTTTAATTCCTTAACAATTCCTGTTAAACTAAATTTAAAAAATTTCAAACTATCTACTTCTGTTTTAATTTAGTGGAATACTAACACTAAGAACTCAATATTATGATACGATGGATTATTATTTTTCTTGTAATTGCAATTATCGCAGCAATCTTTGGATTTGGCGGTATTGCTGAAGGTGCCACAGATATAGCACAAATTATATTTTATATTTTCTTAGTATTATTAGTTCTCGGATTACTATCTCGATTGTTTAAAAGATAAAATCACTATTCTTAAACATTAGATAAATCAAACTTAAATTAACTAAAATATATACTATGAGAATTGAAGCCTATTTAGCTTATAGAGGTCAATGTCAAGAAGCCTTTAACTTTTATAAAGAAATTTTCGGTGGCGAAATAAAGAATACCGAAACCTACGAAAATAAGGAAATAGACATTCCTGAAAATTACAGAAAAAAATGGCAACACGCCGAATTGCGTGGTAAAAATTTTACTGTTTTAGGCTATGATGCCGCGCCTGATACTCCGCTCACAGACGGCACAAATATGCATCTTGGAGTGGATATGGATACTGCCGAAAGTGCAAAAGCTGCTTTTGAGCAATTATCGAAAAGCGGACAAGTATACACCTCATTTCAGAAAACTTCTTGGGGCGCGCAATACGGCAGATGTACAGATAAATTTGGCATAAATTGGATGATTAATTATAAAGAATAATCATTAAAAATAAACCCCGAACTTTTAAAAGTGTTCGGGGTTTTACTTTACCGCTAAATTTTGCACAATTACCTTTAAATAATAAAAATCTTCGATTGTTTTAATAACTTAAAATATCTGAATATGAAAAATCCTTACACTTCTTTTATAATAATGCTAGTTCTTTCTTTTATAGGAATGTACTGTACAATGTATTTAAATACTTATGAAGCGTCTCATATTTATTTCAGCTTAACACGGTTCTATATGGCTTGCTTAGGTATTTCGGTTATGGCGCTGATAATGTTTGGCATTATGAGAGGTATGTATAAAAATGCGAAGAAAAATACAGCGATTATAGTTGTAAGTATTTTGTTGTTTACCTCTTCCCTATTCTTAGTTCGTGCGCAAAAACCTATTGGCGATACGCTCTGGATGAAAGCTATGATTCCACACCATTCAATAGCAATCTTAACTAGTAAAAGAGCCGATATAAAAGACCCAGAAGTAAAAAAGCTTGCTAAAAGCATTATAGAAGCACAGGAAAAAGAAATTCTTGAGATGAAAGCAATGCTAAAAAGATTGGAGAATCAAGATTCTGAATAATAATTGCTGTCAGTAAATTAAATTCTTGGTATTAAACTGGAATAACGGTTTATTACTTATCATCATTTATTTCTTCTTCGGTATTAATAAGCGGATGATCCTTACCCAAACCCACAATTAGAATAATATTGGTTACCGTGGTATACAATAATAGAATAACGGTAACTAACATTCCACTTATTACAGAAGAACTGATAAGCGTAGCCCAGTATATGGATTTAAACCAAGAAAGAGGAACGTTCTCGGCCTCTGTAATAGGTATATTAAATAATTGAAAAAGCATTAAAGCAGCTATAAATAATATAGTATCAATTTTAGCGATGGTTAGCACTTGCTTATAATGAGCTTCTTTTAATTTTGATTGGCTGCCTGAACTAATTCCCAATAAAGTGAGAAGCAATGCCAGTATGGTTGCAGTGGCCAATACGACCGTATTGCATAGCATATTTATTCCCCGCACAGAACCTTCTATTAAATGCTTGGCCTCGTAACCAGATACGTTTCCCAATAAAAAAATCCCCACTCCCACAAACATTGTAGAAATAGTACCTCCTATAATAGCAAGTTTGTTTTTTTTCAGAAATTTTATCATTCAATACCAGTTTTAGTTATTTAGTAGCTTAATTTTTATTCTAACAAACTAACAATTTGTCTTTATTGCTAAAGAGTTTTAAAGTGAGCTTCTAAAATACTACTTAAATATTCTTCGTTTAGTGGCTTGCTGTAATAACCTTTTACGCTTTTAAATTCCTGCGCCCTGTTCCGGTCGCGTTCATCTATTGAATTACTAAGCATCGTTAGTACTATTTCGCCCTGTTGTGCAATCTCTAGTTTCTCGTAAGCTTCTAAAAATTCCCAGCCATTCATACCTGGCATGTTTATATCGAGAAAAATTAAAGTAGGTTGTGGATGTATACCATCTAGCTCACTTTTTAGGTATTCCAAAGCCTCTTCACCACTATAAGAAATATGGATATTATCTGAGATTCCCATCTTTCTAATTTTTCTGGCATGATAGAAATTATCGCTCTCGGAATCGTCAATAAGCAGCACGTTTTTTATTTTCATAATAGCTATTTTTTTAATGTAAAATGTATTGTTGTTCCTTCTCCAAAAATAGAACTAACCCATATATTTCCCAAATGGAGTTCTACAATTTTTTTGCAAAATGCAAGTCCAATGCCCTGCCCTTCATAATCTTTGATGCTGTGCAAACGACTAAACATATCGAATACTTTAGTAAAATCTTTTTCTGGTATGCCAACGCCATTATCGGTTATATGAAAATTGTAATAATTATTAGTTTCCTCATAACTTATTTGAATATGAGGCGTAACATCTGTTGGCGTAAATTTTATAGCATTCGAGATAAGATTCTGAAATAACTGTTTTATTTCAATTTTATACCCGATTATTTTCGGCAAATCATCACTTTCAATTTCAATTCCTCTATTTTCAATTATAACACTATAATCTTGTTTGATTTTTTTTAGCGTTTTATTCAGATTAATTTCTTCCATTTCTCCACTAGTACCAAGTCTTGAAAAAGAAAGCAGACCGCTAATCAGTTTACGCATGCGCTCTACGGCCTTATTTATAAAATCGAAATATAAAACTGCCTCCCCTTCAATTCGTTCGGGGAAGTCTTCCTGAAAAATTTCTATATAGTTAGATACCGTGCGCAAAGGTTCTTGTAAATCATGAGAAGCTACATACGCAAAATGATCTAATTGCTGATTTTTCGCAATTAACGACTCATTCAATTTACTTGCTTCTTCAATTGCTTTTTCCTTAGCTTTAATTTCTTTTACCTTGTCTTTATGTGAATCTTTTAACTCTGTGAGTGTACTTTTTAAATTGGAATTAGTGCTTTCCAGCTTATCCTGGGTGCTTAATAACTCTTCTATTAGCGGCTTAATTCTTTGAATTAAGCTGTATAGGCTTAAAAAAACGATGATAGTAGCAATACCTAAAGCGCCGAGAATTATAAATTTCCATATGGCATACCGGTTATTTCGTTCTTCTAAAAATTGATTTTCAGTTTGTATAAGTTCATCCAGGTTTGATTGCAACCTAAGCATGATGTGTACATCCTGCAATTTGGGTTGCGCTCCCAGATTTAAAGAGTCAGTTTCATCGGACACAGTATTAATAAAGCTGCTGAAGTTTTTGTCTACCTCTTCGTCGATAATTAATAATCTATCTGCTTGTAACGCATTATCACTAACCAAGCTTTTCAATCTAACGAATAGAGAGTCATATTCATCTTGCGCATCAACAAATGCCATCTTGAATTTTACCTTTCGTGTATATTCATATGCTAAGCCAAAACTTTCCAACTTAGATATCGTTGAAGACATTCGTCTAATATCGTTTTTTACTTCCCAGCTATGGGCTATTTCAGCGGCAGACTCCGAATTCTTTATAAACGAGAACCCAATAAGTAACATGACGAGTATTAAAGACGAAATAAGTAAAATGAAATTGGTTAGACCAACCTTCTGAATTCTTTTCATATAAATTTAAAAAAAGTGATATTTAAATAATTTCATTAAAAACTACTTCAAAGATAATTGTTCGGTTTTAGAAAATAAAAACTTAAATTGATTGTGTTAAAATAAATACTTATCTTGTTAATACTATCCAAACGAAATTTTTAATTTTACTTGACTAATCAGCTAATAAACTTGAAAATTATGAATTTGCCCGATAACTTAAACTTTTTGTTGGTTGAAGACCTTATTTCGGACACCTTTTTTTTACAGCGCCAACTTAAAAAAATTAGCAATAATCCCGAAATTCGTTTTGTGGATAGCGAAATAAGTTTGATAAATGCGTTAAAAACCTATATTCCAGATATTGTGATTACAGATTTTAATCTTGTGGGAATGAATGCTTTCGACGTGATTAAAATTATTAAAAATTACAACGATAAAATTCCTGTAGTTGTAATAACGGGCAATCTAAAGTACGAATCTGATAAAGATGAGTTACTAAATAAAGGAGCAAAAGGCTTTTTCTTAAAAGAACCTATTAATACGCTAAACGAAAGATTGCTTCCGCTTTTTCTCAATATTGTAGCAACCAATCAGGATAAATTAGAAGATCTTAGTGCTGAACGTCGTAAATATGCCTCTAGTAAATCGCAAAGTGATTTTTTAAGGCAATATAATTTTGGCAGTAATGAGGAAAAAAAGGAGGAAGAGAAACCAAAATCTGTGTTGAATGTTTTTCTCGATTTCTTCCGAAAATAGGATATAAAAGCTATTTATCACAGAGCTAAAATGTGCTAATAAAATGTTAGAATAATATTTTCAAAATTTATTATTTTATGCAACCTAGTTTACCTTTCAACGATAAAAACGAAGCTAATTCCTACAAATCAGCGTTTTAGTTATAATTAATTTAGTATCACGGTTTATTTGATCACTAAGGCAGTTTTTATTCAATATCTTTATATTGAAAAATAATTCACCCATTAACTAGTCCTGGTTCAATATTCAAGTAATCGCCTGTAAATCATAGTTTTATAGTTAATCGTTGCAAACATTTATATTAAAATTTATTACAAGATACATCGAATTTTATGCTATTTATTGATCGTGTTCATACAATTAAATTCACGCTAAACAAAAAATAATTAAGCTCATTTATTAAATTTTAACTAAATGTTTGGTTTAAGTGAAATTTTAATTTTAGATTTGCTTCAATTTTATCAACGTTCTTACCCCTCCAAATCTTATCATTATGAAAAAATTACTACACCTACTGGTTTTTATCAGTGGTAATTTTCTTTTCGCTCAAGTTGGTATTGGCACAGATATGCCCAATCCATCCACGCAGTTAGAAATTAAGTCTTCTAATAGAGGTATCATGATACCTCAAGTACCTTTAACGGGTATTACAGACCAAACCACAATTACAGCCGGTAATATTGAAAGCCTATTGGTTTACAATACCAAAACGAACGCCACTTTATCACCTGGTTATTACTATTGGTACCAGAATAAATGGAATAGACTCTTAACAGATCTGCCAGACTACATAGTATTTTGGGATGTGGTGAATAATTATTTCACCTATATAGACCAAAATGGAGATGTAATAATCATAGACATCTCGCAACTAGAAACCCTTACCTTTCTGAAACTCAATGCCGACGGGCATACCCTTGAGTATACTGATGAGGACGGTGTTATAACTAGTATCGATATTAAAACGATCATCGATAACTTTGAAACTCTAACTACTATTGTTGATAACAACAACGGAACTTTCACTTATACTGATGAGGATGGTGGAACTACGACTGTAGATATTTCAAATCTTGAGACCCTAACTTATTTGGCACTCAATGCCGACGGCTATACTTTGGAGTATACTGATGAGGATGGAGTTTTAACAAGTCTCGACCTTGGGGAAATAATCGCTAACTTTGAAACTCTTACCACAATCGTTGATAATAACAACGGTACTTTTACTTACACCGATGAGGATGGTGGAACAACAATCATAGATATTTCAAATCTTGAAACGTTGACCATTTTGGCGTTGAATCCTGACGGACACACGCTGGAATATACTGATGAAGATGGCGTTTTAACTAGTCTTGATATCGCAACGATTATCGATAACTTCGAAACTCTTACCACAATCGTTGATAATAACAACGGTACTTTTACTTACACCGATGAGGATGGTGGAACAACAATCATAGATATTTCAAATCTTGAAACGTTAACCGTTTTGGCGTTGAATCCTGACGGACACACGCTGGAATATACTGATGAAGATGGCGTTTTAACTAGTCTTGATATCGCAATGATTATTGACAATTTTGAAACTCTTACCACGATTGTTGATAACAACAACGGGACTTTTACCTACACCGATGAGGATGGTGGAACAACAATCATAGATATTTCAAATCTTGAAACATTGACCATTTTGGCGCTAAATCCTGACGGACACACGCTGGAATATACTGATGAAGATGGCGTTTTAA
>NZ_JBYRHS010000008.1:0-47545 GCF_058068265.1 Aequorivita sp. IT1183
ATGGAACCTTCGGGGGAAGCCCACTGCCATCAAGCGATTACTGGTTCAGAGTGGAATACACCGAAGACGACGTGCCTAAAGAATTCAAAGGACATTTTACCCTAAAACGATAAATAGAAATATATAATTAAATACAAAAACCCCGCTATATAGCGGGGTTTTTGTATTTATGATCGTAAGTTATTTAGTTACATCATTAAGTTTTCAAATGAAGATGTATGCAGAGTTCAGATTGATATTTCAATGCTTAAGATATGATGTGACAAGTTTCAAATTTCAAAAGAAAGAAGTCTATATTCGAGATTCAAAAGATTTATTCATTCCTAAAATGTAAAATATACTAGCAAATATTTCAACTTAATTTATAAGGAAAAGACTTAAAAATTAAAACCTAACGATAAAACGAAATTGCTGTAAATTGAATTTATTTCAGCAGTATCTGTCAATCCGATTGAATATAATTGCTGGTTTCTTTTTTGCTCAGAGCGTGAATAGGCAAGATCGCCGGTGAAACTACCAAAATTATAACCTGCACCAACAGAGAAACCGATAAGCTCGCCCAGAACTTCAGTGTTTTTATAAGGGCTTTCTTGATAATGAAAACCACCACGTAGGCTTAGCTCATTTAGACGATATTCACCACCAGCTCTGTATTCAGAAACGCCTTTTAATGTGTTTTCAATATTTCTATTCAAATTCCTGAAAAAGGGATCTTTAGTGGGGCTGTATTCAATTGAGCCGTAATCTTTAAAGGAATAATCGAAACTTATTAAACCTTTTTGTCCAAAAATGTATGCCGCACTTGCCATAACCTTGGCGGGTGTTTTCAAAGTATAATCTTCGTATACATTAATTACATTTGGATTTACAATTTCGGTAATTGTACGTCCTTCAAAAATGCGTTGGGTTTCGAGGTATTGCGTCGTTTCTTCTGAAATTTGATACCAAGTAGGTGTGTCAAAACTCAAGCCTAAACGTAGGTTATCTGCTACTTTTGCGATAGCTCCAAACTGTGCAGAAACTCCCGCACCATTTACTGAAAGATTATTTTCAAAACCTACTCTATTCACTGTTGAACCACTATTGTTGTTGCTTTCTAAGAGAAATGAACTTTGATTAAAATATAGTGTATGTGTATTTACATTTACGCCAAAAAACAAATCGTCGGTTATTTGTGCGGCGAGATTAATGGTGAATTTACTATTGTAACCTTCGGAAAGATAAGCGTATTGTTGGTTGAAACTACCATTGGCAATATTGGAGGTATAACTTGTATTGGAAGGATTTCCCGGGTCAACAGCATCAAAGAGAAATCCCTGATAACCCAAAAAAGCATTCTGGGCGGCAGTTCCTTCATTTTCTCCCAAGTATCGGTATAAAGAAGAAATAGATTCATTTTGTCGCACTTGAAGTAGATTTAAAGGAATACCCTGTGCTTGCGCGAGAAAAAATTCACCTATAGATGTATTCCCAGTTCCCGCTATAAAAAGTTCGTTGTCAAAGTTTTTGGTGATATCATAGTTAAAGCCAATCGTAAACTTTTTATATATTGATTCTTCATCAAAATTGTCCATTACAAAAACACCGCCTAATTGATTTAAAGCTACATTTTGTGAAAAACTACTTTCATTATTGTTGAAATAATCTGCTTTATTTTCAACATCAAACAAGGAAGTAGAGAATGTAAGTCCAGAACTTATGAAAACAGCACCCCCAGCTGGATTTATACTGGTAGCAGAGAAATCACCTCCCAAAGCACCCATTGCCCCGCTAAGAGCGGTGAAACGAGCCGTGCCAATATTTTCACCCATACTATATCTCAAACCGTCAGTAGTATTTTGAGCTTCTGAAATGGCTATAGAAAAAACGGCAATTAGTAATAATGGTAATCTTTTCATCTAATTTGTTGTTTTAAATAAATAATGCCCAACGCAAACATTTCGTATTATTTTGAAATGGTTTATTGGGCATATTAAATTATTTCTTCGTCTAAAAAATTTTCGGAAAATAGATTTTAACCGCGTCCTCCACGTCCGCTGCTGCTGCTGCTACCACTACTACTGCTTCTTCCGCTGCTGCTTCCGCCGCTAGAACGAACACTACTACCGCTAGAGCGCGTACTGTTTCCTGAACTACGAATAGTGCTGGAACTATTGCTTCTTGTAGGTGTAGAGTAATTACTATTTCTTGTAGGCTGAGAGCTGCTGTTATTACGAATTGTTGAATTAGAGCGCGTGTTTCTTGTGGTGTTATTAGAGTTAGTACGCGTGTTGCGAACATTGCTACGCGTGTCGCGGGTGGTGCTATTTGCACGAACACCATTGCGATCTACGCGTCGGGTTAATTCAGAACGGCTATATGAATTTCTCTTTGAAACGTCATTAGAGCGTCCTCTTGCACTAGTTCTGTTATAGTCTGTATTTCTTCTGCCTCGATTGTATGAAACATTATTGTAATACGAGTTATTATAGTAGTTGTTATAATAACCGTGATGATATCCATAACCATAGCCGTATCCATATCCATAACCGTAATATGAACCCCAACCGTATGTCATTCCCCAATAAGGCGTGTAGTAATTATAATATGGATTGCCCCAGTAACCGCCGTACCAATAAGGTCTGTGGTAAAATCCGTAACCATAACCGCCGTAATTGTAGATGTTAACTGTTACTGACTCGGAATTGCTACCCCAAGCGCCATAACCGTCTTCTTCATATTCATAATTGTCTTCAATTACAATATTTCCTTCTTCATCCAATCTTTCGGTAGTTGAATAGGCATCGATATCTGTAAAAATGGCACCTTCTTCAGGTAGCTCGGAGAATTCGTCAGTTTTACTTCGGAAATATTGCTGATAATAATTTGCTTTATCAGCAGGATTGTTGGAATTTCCGTAATCTTCTTCTGAACTTGAATTATTAGAAGAAGAATAAATACCATCATTTTGATTGTAACCATTGTTATGCGTTCCACAAGACGATAGCAAAAGGACGAAAACGCCTATGAATGCTAAAGGGATGAAACGTTTAATATTTATATTTTCAGTGGACATATCTATGGTAATTTTATTGTTGAACTTCATAAAAATAAGTAGTTTTGCGGACAATAACTAATCATTTAACATAGACACAACATTTGTGCCAAAAACCAGGTTATGGCAAAGAATTTAACAACGAGAGCAGAAGACTATTCCAAATGGTATAACGAGCTAGTAATCAAGGCGGACCTTGCTGAAAACTCCGGTGTTCGTGGGTGTATGGTTATAAAACCATACGGCTATGCTATATGGGAACGCATGCAAGCAGAATTGGATAGAATGTTTAAAGAAACTGGGCACCAAAACGCCTATTTTCCGTTGTTTATACCAAAATCGTACTTCAGTAAAGAAGCAAGTCACGTTGATGGTTTTGCTAAGGAATGCGCTGTAGTAACACATTATAGATTAAAAAATGCTGAAGACGGAAGTGGAATTATTGTAGATCCAGATGCGAAGTTAGAAGAAGAACTAATCGTTCGACCAACTTCTGAAACTATAATTTGGGATACCTACAGAAAATGGATACAATCCTACCGCGATTTACCGCTTTTAATTAACCAATGGGCAAACGTGGTACGATGGGAAATGCGTACACGTCTGTTTTTACGTACAGCTGAATTTCTTTGGCAAGAAGGGCACACAGCTCACGCTACAAAGAATGAAGCAATAGAAGAGGCGGAACAAATGATGAATATTTACGCTGAATTTTCTGAAAAGTATTTAGCGATACCAGTTATAAGAGGAACAAAAACAGAGAGCGAACGTTTTGCGGGTGCTTTGGAAACTTATTGTATTGAAGCTTTAATGCAAGATGGAAAGGCGTTGCAGGCTGGAACTTCGCACTTTTTAGGTCAGAATTTCGCAAAGGCGTTTGACGTAAAATTTGCTGCTAAAGACGGTACATTAGACTATGTTTGGGCGACATCTTGGGGAGTTTCCACAAGATTGGTGGGCGCATTAATTATGACGCATAGTGACGATAGAGGTTTGGTTTTGCCTCCTAATTTGGCGCCAGATCAAGTAGTAATCGTGCCAATTTATCGAAAAGAAGAAGAGTTTGAAGCAGTAGACGAAGTGGCCGTAGATTTGATGAAAAAGCTGCGCGCTAATGGAATTCGAGTAAAATATGATAAACGCGATACGCACAAGCCAGGATGGAAATTTAACGAGTACGAGTTGAAAGGAGTCCCTGTGCGTATAGCTATTGGGCCGAAAGATGTAGAAAAGGGGACAGTTGAGCTAGCGCGACGAGATACACTCGAAAAAGAGTTTATTACTAACGAAAATGTAGTAGAAAAGGTTCTTTCGTTGATGGAAGAGATTCAAGACTCGCTTTATGAAAAAGCGGCATCATATAGAACCGAACATACAACGGAAGTTGCTACATATGAAGAATTTAAGTCGGTTTTGAATGGTAAAGGAGGCTTTATTTTGGCTCATTGGGACGGAACGATAGAAACTGAGGAGCGAATTAAAAACGAAACAAAAGCAACAATTAGATGTATTCCTATAGAAGGTAGCAATGAGCCCGGAGCGTGCATTATTACTGGGAAGCCGTCTGAGCGAAGAGTAGTTTTTGCAAAGGCATATTAATTTTTTTTGAAAAAAGTTATTTTAGATTTGCTTCATTCAAAAAATGTTGTATTTTTGCATCCGCATTTAAAAATAAACAATGGTCCGTTCGTCTAGGGGTTAGGACGCCAGGTTTTCATCCTGGTAACAGGGGTTCGATTCCCCTACGGACTACAAAATTAGAATTTAATAAAACAAAAATGGCAAATCACAAGTCAGCATTAAAGAGAATTAGAAGCAACGAGGCAAAGCGCTTGCGTAACCGTTACCAGCATAAATCTGCTCGTAGCGCCATGAAGAAATTTCAAGAGCTTTCTGATAAGAAAGAGGCAGAAGCTATGTTTCCAAGTGTTGCTTCAATGATTGACAAATTGGCTAAGAAAAACATTATTCACTCGAATAAGGCTTCCAATTTAAAATCGAATATGGCTAAGCACGTAGCTGCGCTATAATTCTTTTTAGTTACAATTTTAAAAGCCCTTTCAGGAAACTGAAAGGGCTTTTTTGTTTGAATGTTTTTTAATTATTATTATTTCTTCACAGCAGATGGCACAAGTTCTAAATAGGGACCGTCATTGCGCATAACATCGCGAACGATGGTTGACGAGATATTTGAAACCTCAGGCGAGCATATTAAGAAAATGCTTTCAACTTTCGCCATTTTATAATTGGTCTGTGCGATGGGCTGTTCGTAGTTTAAATCTGTTGAGTTTCGCAAACCGCGAACTATAAATTGCGCCTCTTCCGAAATACAGTAATGAGCGGTTAAGCCTTTATAGCTTTTCACCTTAATTTTGGCTTCCCCTTTGAATGTTTTTTCAATAAATTCTATTCGCTCTTCCAATGTAAACATTGTCTTTTTCTCGGCATTCACCCCGATGGCTATTATAAGCTCATCAAAGAGCGGTAGCGCACGATTAATAATATCTACGTGTCCAAGTGTAATTGGGTCAAAAGTACCGGGAAAAACTGCGCGTTTCATTTTTTCTATTTTTAGAATTGATGGTTTGTTTCAGATAAAAATACTAGCGTGAAATATCAAACTTTGAATCTTAAGCCTGACTAAGTTAATGAGTTATTGGCAAAACTCTTTTCTTTTCAGAAAAATTTCGCAATCAATATAACGATTGCTGCCAGAACAGTTGCTAAAACTACACCACGCGCTCTTAAAAATTGGTTCTTTTTTAAATAGATAAAGAACACAATTAGATTTAAAATAGCTCCTAAAGCGATTAAACTTCCCAACAGGTCATTTGCTAAAGCTTCTTGTAATGTAACTTCTAAACTATAATCTGAAATAAAGAATATATATAAATAGGTGCCCGCCATGTTGGCTAGCAAACCAATTACGAATCCAATTAAAATCTCCTTTACGTGTGGTTTCATATTATTTTGGTGCTTTTTAATTTTTTATATCACTTTGTGAATACAAGGCTTATAATTCCCAAGTATTAATCTCTTTAATAGCGTGGTGCGCTGTAAGATCAAATTGTACGGGTACTACTGAAACATAGCCGTTGTGTAGCGCCCATTCATCTGTGTCTTCGCCTTTATCGTCGTTTACAAATTCCCCCGTAAGCCAATAGTAATCGCGCCCTACTGGATTGGTACGCTTGTCGAATTTTTCTTCCCAATGCGCATTTGCTTGCCGACAAACCTTAATGCCTTTTATTTCTGAAGCTTTTAGTTTAGGAATATTCACATTTAAAACTACTCCGTTCGGCAAACCATTTTTAAGGGTTTGCATGGCTATATCCTTTACAAATTTCTTTGAAGGTTCAAAATCTGCTTCCATAGAATAATCTAAAAGTGAGAATCCGATGGATGGAATACCTTGAGTTCCTGCTTCTACAGCTGCGCTCATTGTGCCGCTGTAAATTACATTTATAGAAGAATTGCTTCCGTGGTTTATTCCGCTTACGCAAAGGTCTGGTTTGCGTTTTAAAATTTCGTTTACCGCTATTTTTACGCAATCAACGGGCGTTCCACTGCAGCTGTATTCTTTTTGTGGATCGCCATTTATCACTTTTATACTATTGCAATACAAAGTGTCGTTAATAGTTATGGCATGGCCCATTCCGCTTTGGGGCGAATCTGGTGCAACAACCATTACATCACCCAAGGTGTTCATAACTTCAATTAAAGTACGAATGCCAGGAGCATTAATACCATCATCATTTGTAACTAAAATTAGGGGTCTTTTTTTGGACATGTTTTACAATTTTAAAGGAACAAAAATACAAGTATTAATGCTGCTAATACAACGATCGAAAGGAGAATACTGGATTCTAAAAAGCAAATAAACTGTTTAACAAAAAATTAGTACTGGAATCCCTTAATGGCACGGTTTTTTATATAATTTAGACATCTATAAATAATACCACAACTATGCGGATAATGAAAAAGAATTTTAAAGTTTTGTTTTTGGCGGTTTTCGTTTCTGTGGCTTCCTGTAGTTTTACTACAAAGAAGTTCGACGATCCCGATAAAGACAAGCTGCTTTTGGACCTTATAACTTACGTAATTCAGAAGGGACATTACGATCCAAAAGATATTAATGATGAATTTTCTGTTGGGGTTTATGACGATTTTATAAAAGGCCTCGACCCTTTAAAAAGATATTTCTTAGCTACCGATATAGAAGAATTTAGTAAGTATAAATTTGAAATTGACGATCAGATAAAAAACAAAGATTTGTCGTTTTTTGATTTGGTTTATGGCCGTTTTGAAGAACGAATGGCAGATGTACAAAAAATATATCCTGAAGTTTTAGATGTTCCTTTTGATTTTACTGAAACAGAAAGTATAAATGTAGATTACGATCATCTTGCTTATGCTACTTCAAAAAAAGAATTGAAAGCACGCTGGAAACAGCAGTTAAAATTTACTACACTTTCTGGCTATTATGATTTGGTTGAAGACCAGAAAAAGCGAGAAAAAGGAATTACTGCTTCCGAAAAAAGTGACGAAGTAGAAGATGATGCAGATTTTGCAGAGGCTTCAAAAAATTCAAAATCTAATAAAGCAGAACCATTTGTAGCTAAGTCTTTGGTAGATTTAGAAAAGAAAGCACGCGAAACAGCTAAAGGTTCGCTTGATGAATATTTCGATTTTACAAAAGATTTAGAGCGCACAGATTATTTCGCCATCTATCTAAACACCATTGTTGAAGAGTTTGACCCACACACAAATTACTTTGCTCCGCCAGATAAGGATAGATTCGACCTTAGAATGTCTGGAAAATTAGAAGGCATTGGCGCTAGACTTCAAAAAAAGAACGATTACATAACAGTTATAGAAGTTATAAGTGGTGGTCCAGCTTGGCGAAGTGAAAAAATTGAAGTTGGCGATGCAATTTTAAAAGTGAAGCAGGAAGATGAGGAGGATGCCGTAAGTATTGTTGGGATGCGAATAGACGATGCTGTAAAATTGATAAAAGGCCCAAAAGGCACGAAAGTTACACTTACCATTAAAAATGTTGATGGAACTATTTCAGATAAAGTGTTAACTCGAGATGTTGTTGAGCTAGAAGAAACCTATGCTAAATCTTCATTAATAGACAAAGACGACCGAAAATTCGGCCTTGTTAATCTGCCTCAGTTTTACTTTGACATGGAGAACTACAAAGAGCGCAACGCTGCTACTGATGTTAAAAAAGAAATTATTCGTTTAAAAGAAGAAGGAATGGAAGGTCTGGTTTTAGATCTTCGTGACAATGGCGGTGGGTCGCTAAGAACTGCTGTAGATATTGCGGGACTATTTATTAAAAAAGGCCCTGTAGTGCAAGTTGCTTCCAACGGAAAAAAAGAAGTTTTGGAAGATAAGGACAGCGAAATTGTTTGGGACGGTCCGCTAGTAATTTTAGTGAATGAACTCTCTGCTTCGGCCTCTGAGATTTTGGCTGCCGCTATGCAAGATTACAAACGTGCTATTATTATTGGTAGCACACAAACTTATGGAAAAGGTACTGTTCAAAACGTAATAGATCTTAACCAATGGCTTCGCAAGAATGATTTGGGCGATATGGGTGCCCTTAAAATTACGTCGCAGAAATTCTACCGTGTAAATGGTGGCTCCACACAATTGGAAGGAGTAAAGAGTGATGTTGTAATGCCAGATCGCTATAGCTATATTGATATAGGAGAAAGAGATTATGACAATCCATTGCCTTATGATAAAATTGATGCAGCTAAATATGATATTTGGGATGGCTATATAGATTATAATGAAACTATTGAAAAGAGTAAAGCCCGTATGGCGCAAAATGCTCATTTGCAATTAATAGATGATAATGCCAAGTGGATTAAAGAGCGCAGAGATGAAAAAACAGTGAATTTAAATTATACAGCGTATAGTGCCGATATTGAACAGCGAATTAAAGAAACCAAACGTTTTGACGCAATTGATGAGTACGATAACGAACTTAGTTTTAGTTCACTGCCATACGAAACAGCACTAATGAAGCAAGACACCACCTTATCTGAAAAACGTAAAAGATGGCACAAAAGCTTAAGTAAAGATATGTATGTTGAAGAAGCAGTACATGTGCTTGAAGATTTAAAACTCAATAATATTAAGGCTGGAAAAGTAGCAGATATTAAAAAATAATATTGGTTAAACCTCAAGCCTGTTTCTGAATAAAACACGCTAATTTTTACTAAATTTGAAGTGTGAAAAAAACCACTTCATTAACCAGAATAGCGCTCCGAAAGTTCCAAAGGAATTTTTGGGGCGTTTTTAGTTTGGGTTTTTTAACGCTCTGTGTATTGATTGCCATTTTTGCCTATGCCTTGGCGCCAGATAATTCGCAAAATGCGAATCAGATGCATCTTTCAATTCATTCTAAGAATCCAGGATTTTCAGTACAAATGCTTACTATTCCTGTTGCGTTAGAAGCACAAAACCCATTCTCAGTTTTCTTCTTTGGAAAGAAAAATGCTAATACCGAAATTCCAGTTGCTAAATACACTTTAAAGGAAAATTCCATCGAAATTATAGAGTATACTCCAGATGGTGCCGATGGGCTTGAAAAGGAATATGCGCTTTCACTTTTCCCAAATGCGACTTCAGTAAAGGAAATTCCCAATAAATATATTTCAGAGAAAAAATTCCTTCTCGGCACCGATAAATACGGTCGCGATTTGCTGAGTAGAATGCTTATTGGCATCAGGATTTCATTGGCTATTGGGTTTGTAGCGGTGTTTATTTCACTAGTAATTGGTGTTACTTTGGGAGCCATTGCAGGTTATTTTGGCGGAAAAGTAGATGCCGCAATAATGTGGCTCATCAATGTTACTTGGTCCATTCCCACCTTGCTTTTGGTTATCGCTATTACTTTGGCGCTTGGTAAAGGTTTCTGGCAGGTTTTCATCGCCGTTGGGCTTACAATGTGGGTGGAAGTTGCGCGCGTCGTTCGCGGGCAAGTTATGGGCGTAAAACAGATGCAATACGTAACCGCTGCCCGTGCATTGGGATTTAACGATTTCAGAATAATTGTAAAACATATTTTGCCGAATAGTATGGCACCGGTAATTATTATTTCAGCCGCCAATTTTGCGGGAGCCATTCTTATTGAAAGCGGACTTTCATTTTTAGGAATCGGAGCACAGCCACCAATGCCAAGTTGGGGAGGCATCATTAAAGATCACTACGCATACATTATTTTGGGGAAACCATATCTTGCTCTAATTCCTGGTTTGGCTATTATGAGCCTTGTAACAGCTTTTATGTTGATAGGAAATGCACTCCGCGATGCGATGGATGTGCGGAAATAGAAGTAGAATAATTACGGCGAACAATTTGTATATTTGATAGATATTTAACTATTTGCACAGATGGACATTACAGAAAGAAAATACAAGTTGATTGAAAAATGTATGGAAATTTCAACTGTTGAAGAAATAGAAAGAGCGGAATATTTTTTTAATCACGAAATTGAAACAACTGATTTTTGGGACGATTTGCCCGAACAAGTTAAGAAAGTAATTGAAAAAAGTAAAGAGCAAAGCCGTCAAGATTTGGTGATTTCTCACGAAACTGTGATGGATAAAGCTGGAAAAAAAATTGAGAATTACCGATGACCGTTTTTTGGACACCATTGGCTGATATAACTTTCGAGGAAGAAATTGATTTTATTCTGCAAAAGTGGAACACTAAAGAGGCTGAAAAATTTATCAATTTGGTGGATGTATTTAGTAAAGCACTTTCTTCAAATCCTTATATGGGAAAGATTTCTAAAAAGGGAGAGGTTAGAATGTTCGTGTTTTCCAAACAAACTACAGTTTTCTATGAAGTTTTTGAGAATAAGAAACGAATAGACCTTCAAATTTTTTGGAACAACTCTAGAGACCCTAAAGAGCTTGAGAAATATTTTTAGTATTTCTTCAATTATATATAACTTCAAATGAAAACTTCATATTTAATATTTACAAGTTGTTTATTTCTCTTCTCTTGTAAAAAAGAACCAATTACAATCGATGTGCCTTGGCAAATATCTTTGGATGATTCTCAAGCAATCAATTATATCGTTTCAGATACTTTAGAAAAGTATAATTCTATTGATGTCGATGATGTTATAAACAAAGCCCAGTTTTTGTCTTTTATGGCAAATTTAAAAGCGATGGCAAAGGATTCCGTTCACGTAAAAGAAAATCTTCGCGAAGCTTTCAAAATCGATTCTTCAGGTGTCTGTGAAAATTTGCTGAAACCAATACATAAGTACCTGCTATTAGAGCGGCCAGATAGGAGCACAACATTGTCTCCAATTCTCGATTATGAATTGGATTACGTAATAGAATTGTTTAAAAAATGCAACTTCCAAATTCCCGAAAGAAAAAAAGTTAGTGAAGAAAATGCAAGATTATTATATTGGTTGAGCTACATTAGAGTAAGAGATCAATGGTTTAGGGTGCCGCAGCGGGAAGCCGATTGGGATGTTCAAACTAGAATAGACGAAGAGAATCAAAAATTATTCGATGAAATATTTACAGAACAAAACTTTCCAAAAGAGCAATATTTTAAAGAAATATTGATGGTTTTACTTTTGCATTCTAACAAGGCAGATTGGACTTTTAAATGGTTAAAAACTTATCTTGACATTTATGCGTTGGATTTCCAAACATTTTCTTTTATTTCACATTTCAATAATAGAAGTTTTGTGTCAGACGATCCTAGAATTCAAGAAATCGTTACAGTTTATGAAGATTCATATAAAAACTCGAATAAATAGTATTTTTGAAGAATGAACCGAAAATACATTTACCCCTTAGTTATTATCATTGTTACCGTAGCATTGTATTATGCAGACGATTTTCTAAATATTGATAATAATTCAGCTTCGAAAATTTCAAATACAACCACTTCCAATTCTGAAGAATTTAGCGACGCTTTCCTACCTGCTTCAACCACAGGGGCAATTGTAAAACACAACTACTTCACACTTTCCTATTCTGAAAAAGATGAACAAGCGGAGTGGGTTGCTTATGAATTGGCTAAAAGTGATCTTGCTAAAAACGATTTTGAACGCCCTTATTTTATTGAAGACAAAAAGGTGAAAACGAAGTCTGCAGATTGGCGCAATTATAAAAATTCTGGTTACGACCGCGGACATCTTTGTCCTGCTGGCGATAGAAAAGCGTCATTTGAAGCATACAACGAAACTTTTTTAACGAGTAATATAAGTCCGCATGATCGTGAATTTAACTCTGGAATTTGGAACCGCTTAGAGCAAAAAGTGAGATTTTGGGCAGTAAAATACGACGGAGTTTATGTTGTAACTGCAGGTGTTTTAAAGGGAAATATGAAAACCATCGGCGATGATAATGTTTCGGTTCCGAACGATTTCTACAAAATTGTTGTGGATGTTTCCAACGGTGAATATAAAGCTGCTGCGTTTTTAATTCCGAATAAACCTTCCAATAAATCATTTTATGAATACGCCGTCTCCATTGACGAAATAGAGGCTAAAACAGGCATCGATTTCTTCCCAGAGTTACCAGATTCCATTGAGGATAGATTGGAGAAAACCGTCGATTTAAAAGCTTGGGGAAGGAAATAGTGGTCAGTATTCAGTGAGTTTCAATTTCTGTTTGCAGTTGAGACTATTCCTCCTTCATAGGTTAGGGGGCTTTACGCGTAGTGATAATTCGCCCCGTCTAATTTTACAAAAATAAAGAGTAAAATAGTAAATCCCCAAAGTGCGGAACCGCCATAACTAAAGAAAGGCAGTGGGATTCCAACTGTAGGGAATATACCAGTTACCATCCCAATATTCACGAAAAAGTGAAAAAATAGAATTGCCGCAACACTATATCCATAAACTCTTCCGAATTGATTTTTCTGTTTTTCGGCTCGATAGATAATTCTTGTTATCAGCGCAATAAATAGCAGAACAACAACCATACTTCCCAAAAATCCCCATTCTTCACCTACTGTACTAAAAATGTAGTCTGTGTGTTGTTCGGGTACAAAATTACCTTTTGTTTGCGTGCCTTGCGTCCAACCTTTCCCCAGCCAACTGCCATTACTGATTGCAATTTCACTTTGATTGGTGTTGTAACCAATTCCGCGGGCATCAACCTCTTTCCCTAATATAATATTGAAACGGTCGCGGTGGTGCTGCTTAAAAACATTGTTGAAGATATAACTCACGGAAAATGCAAATGCAATGGAGCTAATTATAACCAATAAATATTTAAGGATATTCGGCCTTTTTTTTCTATTTCTAAAAAATATAACTCCTGCAATTAGAACAATTCCTGCGGCTACCCAGATCGTGCCGAATGCAAGCGTACTCACAAAAAGTACAATTGCAAATAGCGCTAAAAGCAGATAAACCCCGTGCAAACCTTCGCGATACAGCGGAAAAACAAATGCAGCATATATTAAAACACTACCAGGATCTGGTTGCATTATAATTAATAAAACGGGTAATGTGAGAATAATAAGAGCGCCTATCTGATTTTTTAAATCCTGCATATTCGTCTGAATATCGCTTACGTATTTAGCAAGGGCGAGTGCCGTGGCGGCTTTTGCAAATTCACTGGGTTGAAAACTAAAACCTCCAAAGTCATACCAAGCGGTACTTCCGGCGATCGTTTTTCCAAAGAGGAATAGGCCTGCCAACGAAAGTAGCGAAGCAATGTAAATAACACTTGCGTATTTTTCGTAAAATTTAGATTCAATAGCCAAAACGAAAATGATAAGTATTATACTCAAACCTATCCAAATCATCTGTTTGCCATAGATTTGGTTAAAATCAAAATAGCCTTTGGCTGCATCACTTAGTGAAGCGGAATAGATATTAATCCAGCCCATCGATACCAAAGCGATATATATAAAAATGATTAACCAATCAAAACGCACGTAACTTTTGGTAGCTGCCATTAGTGATTTATTGAAAAGGGTTGACCACTGTATTGTTTGGCATATTCTGCTTCCAAGCTTCCTTGGAGTACAAATTTCTCCATATCTGTTCTGGTTATTTCGCCTTTTAGATATTTTTCAATCATAAGTCCGGCAATTCTTCCTGCCCAACGTGAGCCCCAATAACCATTTTCAACAAATACAGCGATGGCTATTTTAGGATTATCTTTAGGAGCAAATGCTACAAAAATGGAGTGATCTGTTAGCTGTACACGCTTGCCATCTATTTTCGTAAAATTTTCTGCAGTTCCAGTCTTTCCACAAACTTCTATTCCCGGAACTTTTATTGAAGCAGCAGTACCGCGTTCATAAACCTGAAACATACCTTCAACAACTGGCTCAAAATGTTTAGGATCGACAGTAGTATTATTTTTTACTTTGAATTTCTGCGGAATTGTATCTGGCCCAATAATATTTTTCATAATATGGGGTGTATAATAATAACCCCGATTGGCGATAGCTGCAGTAAAATTAGCCATTTGCATAGGTGTGAGCAAAACTTCGCCTTGCCCAATAGCGTTAGATATGGTTGCGAGCGAAGACCACTTATGTTCAGGAAATTTATGAATTTTATTATAATAAGCAGATGTTGGTATGTTTCCTCTTTTTCCGCTAGGTAGATCGTAGCCTAAAAAATCGCCCAGACCAAAACTCATAAGGTCTTTTCGCCAAGCGTCTATACCGTCTTGTGGCGTTGGATATGTATCCATCATTCTTTTGTAAACAGTACAGAAATAGGTGTTGCAGGATTTGGCAATACCGGAAACCAATGAAACTGGTCCGCTATGATGACACCTAAGAACTCTTCTGCCAAAATGATACCCCCCAGAACAACCAATAACATCGTCCATGCTTATTGCATTTTCCTGAAGCCCAACTAATGCAGTTAAAGTTTTAAATGGCGATCCTGGAGGATATTCGCCCATTAAAACGCGGTCGTAGAGTGGTTTTCCTATAGTGTCATACCACAATTTTGTAAAGTTTTTAGAACGGTCTCGGCCTACCAATAGCGAAGGATCATAACTTGGTGCGGTAATCAGTGCAAGTATTTCACCCGAATCGGGCTCTATAGCTACAATTCCACCGCGTTTATGGATCATTAATTCTTCACCATATTTCTGAAGTGTTGCATCAATTGTGAGTTGCACATCGAGGCCTCGTTCTGGTAATGTATCGAAAATTCCTTCTTTGTAAGGACCAATATCTCTATTAAAACGGTCTTTCTGAATATATTTTACCCCTTTCACTCCGCGTAAAACTTCTTCGTATTCTTTTTCTACACCCGCTGTACCAATAAGTTCACCCATTTGGTAATACGGGTTTTTATCGATGATGGCGTTATTAACTTCCGCAATGTAGCCCATTACGTTTGCAGAATGGTCTACTTGATATTCGCGAAGCGAGCGCCGCTGAATGTAGAAACCTTCATATTTATACATTTTTTCCGAAAGGGAAGCGTAATCTGCTTTGTTCAATTGGGGAAGCACCACCGAAGGAAGTCGTGGTGAATACACTCGCGCTTTGCGCAATATTTCTTTAAACTCCTCCTTAGATATTTTCATCAACCCACAGAACTCTAAAGTATCCAAAGATTTTACATCTTTGGGAACAACCATAACATCATAGGATGGTTGGTTTGAAACTAAAAGTTTCATATTACGATCGAACATGTACCCGCGCTGTGGATAATCGTACATTACTTTAATAGCGCTGTTTTGCGTTAATGAATCTGATGATGCATCATAAACCTGCAAATAGAAAAGCCGAGCGGTAAAAAGCACACCGGTTAACAAAACCAATACGATAAGTACGATTTTTCTCATGTGGTTTTTCTATTAAAAAGGATCATTGTACCAACAATCACAATAATTGTAAATAGCCCAGAGAACAAGGTAGATTTCAATAGTAATACAGTGTGTTTGAAACTAAAAATTTCCAGCGAAAACATTATTAAATGATGCATAAAAACCAAGGAAGCAATGTAAGTAAGCCGTTCCATTGGATCTGCTTTTCTAATTTTTATGCTATTGTATTCATAACTTACGCCAAAAGAATATTTTAGCACAACAGGCCTAATATATGCTATAAATGCACAAGCCGCAGCGTGTACTCCGCCTGAATCTTCAAAAATATCGATTGAAAGTCCTAATAGGAAACTTAAAAAAATTAGTAGCCCCTTATTTCCGTCTAGCGGGAAAAGCACTATAAATAGTATATATAAATACGGATTAATATATCCGCCAAGATTAACATTGTTAAGCAAAAGCACCTGCAGAAACACCAGCGCTATAAAACGAACAATATTTATTAGTATATCACTGTTCGACATCTTCCACTCCTTTTTCTAATTCTATAATTTCTTTGGCTTCGGTATTTTCTATTAGGTACACGTTTTCAAGACTCGTCATATCGTTAAAGAGGTCAACGTTTACGTAATAATAATTATCGTCATTATCTAAGCGAAAATCTTTTACAGTGCCAATTAATATTCCTTCGGGAAAAATAGTAGAACGCCCGCCGGTAATAATCGTATCACCTTTTTTAAGAGGTGCAAGTCTTGGAATATCAATTAACTGAACAACGTTGGGGTCTTCGGTGTTCCATTTTAGCGAACCGAAATGCCCCGAGTTTTTATGCTTGGCATTAATTCTACTTTTAGTATTCAAAATAGATTGCACGGTTGCGTAATTTTCGGAAACATCGCTCACAATACCCACAATTCCTTTGGAAGAAATAACCCCCAAATCAATTTTTATACTATCCCTACGGCCTTTATCTAAAGTGAGTTGGTTTTTACTTTTAGTATAATTATTGTTGATTACTCGCGAAGTAAAATATTTATATTTACTGGGAAGAACCGTACTGTCAAGCTTTTCGAATACAACGACGTCTTTATATTGGTCAATCTTTTTCCGAAGTTTTAAATTTTCGTACAGCAATTGTTCGTTTTCTTCTGCAAGATTAAAATAATCGGTAATATTATTTCTGAAGGTATAAACGCCGCCAGAAATAAAATTAGCAGAGCTAACAAATTTATTGTTGTGGTAGTTATGAGTCTGAATTGTTAGTGCTACAGAAATAATAAAGAGCACAGCAAACAACAGGAAATTTTTATTCCGAATGAAGAAAAATATAATCTGCTGCATTGCTTTGTGGGGTTAAAATATTCTGTTTTCTGATGGGAGCAACGCCATAAATGGACAATTATTCTTATTATAATTTTTCAATAAAATTACTTCTATCGAAAAATTATTTAATCAACACACTTTTATATTTGTTTAAGTTTTTTAG
Organism: Aequorivita sp. IT1183; assembly: GCF_058068265.1. NCBI lineage: Bacteria > Pseudomonadati > Bacteroidota > Flavobacteriia > Flavobacteriales > Flavobacteriaceae > Aequorivita > Aequorivita sp. IT1183. The sequence continues at coordinate 17,327 of NZ_JBYRHS010000008.1, forward strand.
ACAAATACCTGTACCGCGAACAACTGCGCGTAACGGATCTTCAGCAATATACACTGGAAGATCGGTTTTTTGCGAAAGCCTTTTATCTAATCCGCGAAGCATTGAACCACCACCGGCAAGATAAATTCCGGTGTTGTAAATATCTGCGGCAAGTTCTGGCGGTGTTTGTGAAAGTGTTTCCATCACGGCATCTTCAATTCGAAGAATAGATTTATCGAGTGCTTTTGCTATTTCTCTGTACGAAGTTTGTACTTGCTTTGGTTTACCGGTAAGCAAATCACGCCCTTGTACGTCCATTTCATCTGGAGGAAGTTCAAGATCTTCGGTAGCTGCACCAATTTGAATTTTAATTTTTTCAGCAGTGCGCTCGCCCACATAAAGGTTATGTTGGGTACGCATATAATATACAATGTCGTTTGTAAAAACGTCACCGGCAATTTTTATCGATTTATCGCAAACAATGCCACCAAGTGCAATTACTGCTATTTCAGTAGTTCCACCTCCTATGTCCACAACCATATTTCCTTTTGGTTGCATAATATCAACACCAATCCCGATAGCGGCTGCCATTGGTTCGTGGATAAGGTAAACTTCCTTACCATTAACGCGTTCTGCACTTTCTTTTACCGCGCGCATTTCAACTTCGGTAATTCCGCTCGGAATACAAATAACCATTCTTAACGAAGGTTTAAGCCATCTCTTTTTTAACGCGGGAATATCGCTGATAAACATGTTTATCATTTTTTCACTCGCGTCAAAATCTGCAATTACTCCATCTTTCAACGGTCTAATTGTTTTAATGTTTTCGTGGGTTTTACCTTGCATCATTGCAGCTTCTCGCCCCACGGCAATTATTTTACCGGTAGTGCGATCTCGCGCAACAATAGACGGAGCGTCCACAACAACTTTATCATTGTGGATTATAAGGGTATTTGCGGTACCCAAGTCAATAGCTATTTCTTCAGTCAGGAAATCAAAAAATCCCATATTTTATATCGTTGAAGTTGAAGGTTAACGTGATATGTTTGGTTTTAACAAATGTAATAAAATTTAATGCTTAAAATGGCGGGTTCCAGTAAATACCATTGCCATTTTATTTGCATTGCAATAATCGATGCTCAATTGATCTTTTATAGAACCTCCAGGCTGAATTACAGCGGTTATTCCAGCATTATCTGCAATTTCCACACAATCTGGAAACGGGAAAAAAGCATCACTTGCCATTACGGCACCTTCAAGATTAAAATTAAAGGCTTTAGCTTTATCTATTGCTTGTCGCAATGCGTCAACGCGGCTGGTTTGGCCGGTACCGCTGGCACAAAGTTGTTTTCCTTTTGCCAAAACAATTGTGTTTGATTTTGTGTGTTTGCAAATTTTAGACGCAAATAACAAATCTTCTAACTCTTGCGAATTGGGTTTATTGTTTGTTGCATTGCTTAAAATTGAAACAGTATCGGTAATGCTATCTTTTTGTTGAACCAAAACGCCATTCAAACAAGTTCTTACAGTATTTGAAGGTAATTCAGATTCTTTTTGAATTAATAAAATTCGGTTTTTCTTTCCTTTTAAAATTTCTTCTGCTTTCGATGAGAAAGAAGGGGCAATAACCACTTCGCAGAAAAGATCGTGAATTTCGTTTGCGGTAGCTTCGTCAATCTCTACATTGCTAATTAAAATTCCGCCAAATGCTGAAACAGAATCACCAGCTAATGCAGCTAAATATGCTTGTTGCACGGTGTCGCGTTGTGCAATTCCGCAGGCGTTGTTGTGTTTTAATATTGCGAAAGTTGGTGCTTCCCCTTTAAATTCGTTCATCAAATTTACGGCTGCGTCAACATCTAAAAGGTTGTTGTAGCTCAATTCTTTACCGTGAAGTTTGGTAAACATTTCGTCAAAATTTCCAAAGAAAAATCCTTTTTGGTGTGGGTTTTCGCCGTAGCGAAGTTCCTGTCCGTTGGTTTCACTTATTTTGAAAGCTGGCAATTTTTCTTCCTTGTTGAAATAATTAAAAATCGCCGTGTCGTAATTTGAAGATACGTTGAATGATTTTGCTGCAAATCGCTTGCGATCTTTCAAAGAAACTTCACCGTTATTTGCTGAAATCAATTCTAAAAATTCCGCATAATCATCAACCGAAGAAACGCAAATGGTGTCTTTAAAATTCTTTGCCGCAGCGCGAATCAATGAAATTCCGCCGATGTCAATTTTTTCAATAATATCATCTTCCGAAGCACCCGAAGCAACTGTTTTTTCAAAAGGATACAAATCTACAATCACAGCGTCTAACTGCGGAATGTTGTATTGTGCCATTTCGGCAACATCGCCTTCGTGATCTTGACGATTTAAAATACCGCCAAAAACTTTTGGGTGAAGTGTTTTTACGCGACCACCTAAAATTGAAGGATAATCTGTTACATCTTCCACTGCAATCACGTCGATTCCAAGATCGTTTATGAATTTTTCAGTGCCTCCTGTGGAGTATATTTTTACATTTTGTTCGTGTAGTTTTTTAACGATTGGAGCAAGGCCTTCTTTGCTAAAAACGGAAATTAAAGCGGATGAGATTTTTTTGGAATTGTTCATTCTTGAAAATTAAGGTGCAAAAGTACATAATTGCGTAGTAAATTTGTAACATAAGCCAAGAGAAAACGTCTTACTTTTAATAAATTTATCAATCCTCTTTTGAAAGTGTAATTGAAATTGAAGCAGAAGGGTATTTTGAGGAGTACATAATCAAAAATCGTAATTCTACAATCGTAAATCTAAAATCATAGATGCTAATATACCTCCGCGTATTAAAGGAAAGTTTCAATTTTGCGCTCAACGCGCTTAAAAATAATAAGCTTCGAACATTTTTGTCGTTAGTTGGAGTTACTATTGGAATCTTTTCTATTATAGCGGTACTTGCAGCAGTAGATTCTTTAAAACGCGAAATTCAGGGAAGTATTAGCGGTTTAGATAATAGCACAATATTTTTGGGGAAATATTCTTTTGGCCCAACCGATATTCCTTCTTGGAAACGTGAGCAGTTTCCCGACGTAACTTACGATGAATACCAATATCTAAAAAAATCGGTGCCTAACTTATTGGCGGCGTCTTACACATTAAACGTTGGTAGCGAAAATATTAAGAGTGATGACAAATCTGTTGAAAATGTTGCAATTGGCGCAGTTACCGACGAATATTACGAAATTGAAGCGCTTAAAATAGCTGAAGGCAGGTTTTTTAATGAATCTGAATCTATCAGTGGTTCGCCAGTAATTGTTTTGGGCGATGAAATTGCGAATACGCTTTATGGCTCACCGCAAGTAGCAATTGGTAAAAAGTTGCGATTATACGGCAGAAAATTTACTGTAATTGGAGTGCTGAAAAAGGAGGGAAGCAATATTTTTGGCGGAAATAGTAAAGATACTTCAGTTTATCTTCCAGTTAATTTAGCACGAAGAGTTTTTGGCGATTCAAACAAAAATACATTTCCCTTTATCATTATAAAACCCGAAAAAGGAATAGACGAGGCCGAATTTATTGCGACCTTAAAACAAAAAATGCGTATTTCACGTGGAATGAAACCAGACGATATTGACACCTTTTTTGTGAATCAATTACAAGGTTTTGCAGATGTTATTGATAAAATAACAGGTACAATGAATATTATCGGACTCGTAATAAGCGGCTTTTCACTGCTTGTGGGCGGTTTCGGAATTGCAAACATTATGTTTGTGAGCGTAAAAGAACGAACCAATTTAATTGGGATTCAAAAATCGTTGGGTGCGAAGAATAAATTTATTCTTTTTCAATTCTTGTTTGAAGCTGTAATTCTTGCAATAATTGGCGGTTTAATCGGCTTGTTTTTAGTGTTTATCGTTTCAATTATAGCCTCCCAATTCACGGGCGATTTCGAGTTTGTACTTTCTCCGTGGAATATGTTTATTGGGACCGCAATTTCTGCAGCAATTGGTTTAATCGCTGGAATTATACCAGCCATTTCAGCTTCAAAATTAGATCCGGTGGAGGCAATTAGAACGGGAATGTAAAATAATTAAGAATTCTGAATTCAGAATTCTTAATTCAGAATTTTCGCAACTTCTTCGTTTACCCATTCCAAAAAGCGCTCATCTTCTTCAGAAAATGGATCTGCAACGTGCGAGTCAATATCTATTTGCCCAATGTTTTTTCCGTCTTTAAAAAGCGGAATTACAATTTCAGATTTCACTGTAATACTACACGCAATGTAGTTGTCTTGCGCAGCCACATCTGCCACAACAAAATTTTTGTTGCTTACCGCTACTTGACCGCAAATCCCTTTTCCGAAAGGAATTACTATGTGGTCTGTTGGTTCGCCTGCAAACGCTTTTAAGTGAAGTGTTTTTTCAGCTTCATTTGCAAAGTAGAACCCAACCCAATCGTAATAGGCAATGGAACTTTGCAAAAGCTCGCAGACAGCTGTTAAGCGTTGTTCGGCACTTTCGCTATTGTTGGATAAAATCGTGTTAAGTTGTGGTTTTAAATTTGAAAAAGACATAGGTTTATAAATCTAAATTAAGTTGGCAAAAGTATTTCAAAACGGTTACAAACGCCAAATACAAATACTGTATTTTTGTTAAATATGACAGTTTCATATTTGTACTTTAAATATTTGCTGAGCATGTTTGAAGCATTATAAAAAAGAATCAAGTTTTTGAAAGAACTTTTTAAAAAATACTGGGTTGTAGTTCGTTTCATCCTACTTTTTATGGGCGCATATTTGCTGTTCAGTATTTTGTATTCCTTCTATTTAAAAGCATCTGCCGACGGCGCTTTTTTCCCAGATTATATTACAAATCTCGTTGCCCAACAGTGTAAGTCGGTGCTGGCAGCTTTTGGTTATGTTTCTAATTTATCACCAAGTATTCTGCAGCAAGGAATGTTATTGACCATAAATAATGATTACACAGTAAGCATTGTGGAAGGTTGTAATTCTGTAAGTGTTATCATTTTGTTTATATCCTTTATTATCGCCTTTGCAGAGAATTTTAAAAAAACCTTTCTATTTCTTTTTGCGGGAGCTGTTCTAATTTACATCGTTAACTTGCTGCGTATTGTTATTTTAATTGTTGCGTTGTACAAATTCCCACAGTTCGAAAATATGCTGCATTCCGTTGTTTTTCCAGGGATTATCTATGGAATGGTTTTTATTTTATGGATGGTTTGGGTGCGGATGTTGAAACCAAATACCACAACATGAGCAAGATTTTAAAAATATTGGGCGTTATAGGACTCGCTGGTTTGCTGGTGTTTATTCGTGGATATGAAGACGTGTTATTTTACGATCCACTTTTGCATTTCTTTGAAACGGACTACAAAAGTTTGCCATTACCAGAAATGGACATTTTTGCACTTCAAACTGGACTCGCACTACGTTTTTTGATGAATACAATTATTTCATTATTAATTATTTGGTTAATTTTTAAGGATATGGAAATTATAAAACTATCCCTTATTCTTTACGGTCTGCTCTTTGCGCTGCTTTTTTTAGTTTTCAGTTTTATCATTTTCACATCGGAAGATACCAGCGGGCACTTCGTATTATTCTATGTTCGGCGGTTCTTAATTCAGCCGTTGTTTTTACTTATTTTATTACCTGCTTTTTATTTTCAGAAGTACAAATCACTTTGATATTTTAATACCTTTGTAATCTAAATTTTAAGAAAAATGAAAAATATATCACTTATACTCTTTGCTGTTATTTCATTAACAATAGTTTCCTGCAAGGACAACGCAAAACAAAGCGAGCCCGAAGTAGTAACTGTAGATAACACTGAAATTGAAGCTTACGAAATAGCAGAAACAGAAGCAGAATTCAACGACCCAAAGGTTGAAGCTATTTTTGAACAATACTTGAACGTGGAAGCGGCTTTAGTAAATACGGATGCTGCTAAAACAGCTTCGGAATCTACAAAACTTGAAATACTGCTAAAAGAAATGAATGCCGAAGAAGCTACCCAAACAGCAGTTTCCGCAATGGCAAGTTCTGAAGATATAAAAGTGCAGCGTCAAAACTTTGAGGCTTTAAGCAGTGGTGTTGAAACTATGTTGAAAGGTTCACTGAAATCTGGAACACTTTACAAGCAATACTGCCCAATGGCTTTTAATAACAAAGGCGCATATTGGATAAGCAGCAGTAGAGATATTTTAAATCCTTATTTTGGCGATAAAATGCTGAAATGTGGTAGAGTAGATGCTGAACTAAAATAATTTTAACAAAGCCTTCCGATTTTAAGGAGGGCTTTTTTTTGTACTTTTGTATTATAATGAAAAAATCCATTTCCATATTCCTTTCTATACTGATGCTAGCCAGCAGTTCGGGGATTGCGTATGCCCAGCATTTCTGCAGTGGGATGGAAATGATGGCTGAAATTACTTTGGGCGAAAAACATCTTTCTTGTGGCATGGAATCAGACGGCCCAAATTCAGATTGTGGGTCCCAAACTGCGTTAGCCGATGCTCACGATTGTTGCAAAAATCACGTAACCAAAATACACACCGACGACAATTTTGCAAAAGCTTCTTTTGATTTAAAATTCAGTAAATCCTTTGTCGCAACTTTTGTCTCTGTATTTATATTACAGGAAGTTGAAATAGCTTCCATTGAAAAAACCTTCTTCGCGGATTACAGTCCGCCACCGCTCGAACAGAACTTAAATATTCTGTACGAGACCTTCTTGATTTGATTAATACCTGCGATTGCAGGTAACTAATGATTAAAACTCCATTCTTCTATGGAGCAAGTTTTCATATAAATCAAATCTAAAAAGATGAAACATAAAATTATATTAGCCTTATTCTTGAATCTGGTTTTTCTTCAATTTTCCTATTCGCAGGAAAAGGAGGAAGGGCCTATCAGAGAATACACATTGACCATTGAAAAAGAAACTGTAAACTTCACAGGAAAAGAAGTTGTGGGAATGACGGTTAACGGCAGTATTCCTGGGCCCACCCTTGAATTTACAGAAGGCGAACAAGCCGTAATTCACGTTATAAATAAAATGGACGTGGAAACTTCAGTCCATTGGCACGGAATAATTCTGCCAAATTTCCAAGATGGAGTACCCTATTTAACTACACCTCCCATACTTCCGGGCACAACATTTACCTATAAATTTCCTATAGAACAATCTGGTACTTATTGGTATCATTCGCATACAATGCTTCAAGAGCAGAGCGGCGTGTTTGGTTCTATTGTTATTCAGCCCAAAGAAAAGACCTTGGATTATAATAAAGAATTGGTGCTTATGCTTTCCGACTGGACCAATGAAAATCCACACAATGTAATGCGTAATTTAAAACGTGGCAATGAATGGTATGGAATGAAAAAAGGCACATCTACCCCTTTAAATCAAGTAATTGGACGCGGTGCATTGGGTGCTCAAATCGATTTTTGGCGACAACGGATGGAAGGCGCAGACATTGCCGATATTTACTATCCCGCTTTTTTGATTAATGGAAAACAGATAGCAGAATATCCTGAATTTGAGCCGGGCGAAAAAGTTAGATTACGAATTATAGATGGATCTGCTTCTTCACAATTCTGGATGACTTTTGGTGGAGAAACCCCCTTGTTGGTTGCTGCCGATGGGCTTGATGTTGTGCCTGTAAAAAGAAACAAAACCTTTATCGCAATAGCTGAAACCTACGACTTTATTGTAACAATTCCAGCAAATGGAAAGCTTGAGTTTAGGGCAATGGCACAAGATGGTTCTGGTACAGCTTTCGCGTATTTTGGAAAAGGTGAAATTGTTTCAGCCCCGATAGTAGCAAAGCCAGATAAGATTGCAATGATGCAGGAAATGGCTAAAATGAAGATGAAAATGGGCGCCCACGCAATTAAATTTCAACCCAAAAAAGATGAGCGTTTTGAAATGAAAGAAGAATACCGAATGGTAATGGATGACATGAAAGATATGGATATGGACCATTCTAAAATGGATTATTCTAAGATGAAAATGCCGAAAGATTCAACAAAAGTTGATCATTCTAAAATGGATCATTCTAAGATGGAAATGCCGAAAGAATCAGAAAAAGAAGACCATTCCAAAATGAAAATGGATGAAGAGCCAATGAAAATGGAGGGGATGGATATGAATTCAGATTACAATTATGATTATCTGAAATCTCCTGAAAAGACTAATTATTCTGCAGACGTTCCCGTTACAGAAATTCTCTTGAATCTTACCGGAAATATGAGCCGCTATATTTGGAGTATGAATGGTGTGCCGCTTTCTGAAACGGATAATATTAAAATTAAAGGCAATGAGGTAACGCGAATTACTTTGAATAATCTCACAATGATGCATCATCCAATGCACTTGCACGGACACTTTTTTAGAGTTATTAATGAAAATGGCGAATATTCTCCCCTAAAACACACTGTAAACGTACCTCCAATGGAGCAAATTACAATTGAATTTTACGGTGATACTTATGGCGATTGGTTTTTCCATTGTCACGTGCTTTACCACATGATGGGAGGAATGGCGCGCGTTTTTAGTTACGAAACTCCACGGGATGAACGTTTGCAAGAGTTTCCTGTTTCCAAAATTATAAACGAGGCTAACCATTTTTATACTTGGGGTACCGCAGATGTGGCTTCGCATATGGCTGAATTGAACCTGACCGCCTCAAATTTGAGAAATCAATTCAATGTAATGGCAGAATATGGCTGGAACGAGAATATTGAAGCTGAGGTTACTTATGAACGCTATCTGCACGATTATTTGCGTGTTTTTGGAGGGGTAAATGTGGAAAACGAAAACGAAGATAGCCTAGACGAAATTGAAACCACTGCCATTCTTGGTATACGCTATTTAACGCCCTATTTGTTTAATTTGGATGTGCGCATAGACAATAAACTTCGTCCTCAAATTGGGCTACAACGAGAAATAATGATCTTTCCCCGAACAGCTGCCTTTGGAATGATTGAATATCAAGCAGATTTTGGACTTGTTGATGATTTTCCAATGGGTATTGATTACGGTGACGAATTAACCTGGAATGCAGGTCTTGAATATTTTCTATCGAAGAATTTTTCTTTGATGGCTAGCTATGACAACCGCTTTGGTGCGGGTGGAGGATTATCGATTCGCTTTTAAATAAAAATAAAAATGAAACATACATATAAAATACACGGAATGACTTGCAATGGCTGCCGAGGTCATGTGGAAGAAACGCTGAACAAAATTGAAGGCGTTTCCAAAGCATCGGTTAACCTCGAAAAAGCCGAAGCCGTCATTGAAATGGAAAAGCATATTCCATTACAAGTTTTTGAAAAAGCTTTGGAAGGCGATGGCGGAAGCTATAGTATTTCTCTTCCCGATGATGCAGAAGCATTGCAAAAGCATCAAGATAAAAAGGAAGAAAAAAAAGACAAGCAAAGTAGCTCCGGAACTTTCTACTGCCCAATGCACTGCGAAGGCGAAAAAACATACAACAAGCCTGGCGACTGCCCTGTTTGCGGAATGGATTTAGTAGAAGAAGTAAAAATTACAGCAAATACGGCAACAGAATATACGTGCCCAATGCATCCCGAGATAGTTCGCGACGAACCGGGTTCGTGCCCAATTTGTGGGATGGATTTAGTGCCAAAAGAAGTGGACGAATCTGCCGAAAACAAATCGTATAAAACCTTATTGAGAAAGTTTTGGATCGCGGTAGCTTTTACGGTTCCTATCTTTTTGATAGCAATGTCTGAAATGATTCCAAACAATCCATTGTACGATTTGATGCCAATGGGTAATTGGAATTGGTTACAATTCGGACTTTCAATTCCAGTGGTTTTTTATGCCACGTGGATGTTTTTTGAACGTGCGTATCGCTCCATAAAAACTTGGAATTTGAATATGTTTACCCTCATCGGGATTGGTGCAGGTGTTGCTTGGATTTTTAGTGTTTTCGGGATGCTATTTCCAGACTTTTTTCCCGCACAATTTAAAACAGAAATGGGCACCGTGCACGTTTATTTTGAAGCAGCGACGGTGATTCTTACCCTAGTTTTAATGGGACAAGTTTTGGAGGCTCGTGCACACAATCGCACTAATTCGGCAGTGAAAGAGTTGTTGAAATTAGCACCAAATAAAGCAGTTAGAATTGTTGATGGAAAAGAAGAAACAATTGCGATCGATAAAATTGTGGTCGGCGATAAACTTCGTGTAAAACCAGGCGAAAAAATCCCAGTGGATGGAAGCATTCTCGAAGGCGAAAGCTCCATTGACGAGGCAATGATTACCGGTGAGCCAGTTCCAGTTTCTAAAGGTGTGGGCGATAAAGTGAGTTCGGGAACCATTAATGGTAAACAGACTTTTGTAATGAAAGCCGAAAAAGTAGGAAGCGACACTTTGCTTTCACAAATCATTGAAATGGTAAATAAAGCCAGCCGAAGCCGTGCGCCAATTCAGAAGTTGGCAGATAAAATTTCGGGCTATTTTGTGCCAATAGTGGTTTTAATTTCGGTTATCACTTTTGTTGTTTGGGCTATTTACGGGCCTGAGCCAGCTTATGTTTATGCCCTAGTTAACGCAATTGCGGTTTTGATAATCGCTTGTCCGTGCGCGCTAGGTCTCGCCACACCAATGTCTGTTATGGTTGGAGTAGGGAAGGGCGCCCAAAACGGTGTGCTTATAAAGAATGCCGAAGCGCTCGAAATACTTAACAAAATTGACGTTTTGATTATTGACAAAACCGGAACAATTACAGAGGGAAAACCGTCAGTTGAAAAAGTGGGGACTTCTGGAGATATTTCAGAAGAAGAAGTGCTTAAATATATTGTTTCGCTGAATCAAAATAGTGAGCACCCATTGGCTGATGCTACTGTAAAATACGGAAAGGAAAAAAATTCCGAAGTTTTAAAAACTACAGATTTCGATTCGGTAACGGGAAAAGGTGTTACAGGAATTATCAACGGAAAAAAAGTAGCGCTCGGGAACGATAAAATGATGGAAGAAGCTGGCGCAGCTATTTCCGAAGAGCTTCAAAAGAAAATTACAGAAGAGCAGCAAAAAGGTAAAACTGTGCCGATGCTTTCTATTGACGGAAAAGTAGTGGGTTATGTTGTAATCGCTGATAAAATTAAAGAAACCAGTAAAAAAGCAATTGCCGAACTTCAGGAAAAAGGTATTCAGGTTATAATGCTAACTGGCGATAATCACGATACCGCAAAAGCAGTAGCTTCTGAATTAAATCTGACGGATTTTAAAGCTGAAATGCTTCCGCAGAACAAAATGGAAGTTGTTGAAAAATTGCAAGCCGAAGGCAAAAAAGTGGCAATGGCTGGCGACGGAATAAACGATGCTCCAGCTTTGGCAAAAAGCGATGTGGGAATTGCGATGGGAACCGGAACTGATGTAGCCATTGAAAGTGCCGGAATTACCTTAGTAAAAGGTGATTTGCACGGGATTGTAAAAGCTTTTCATTTAAGTGAAAAAGTAATGGGCAATATCAAGCAAAACTTATTTTTTGCTTTAATCTATAACACAATCGGGGTGCCAATTGCCGCGGGAGTGCTCTTTCCAGTTTTCGGAATATTATTATCACCAATGATTGCCGCGCTGGCAATGAGTTTCAGCTCGGTTTCTGTAATTACTAATGCGCTTCGTTTGCGCACAGCAAAAATTGATTAAATGAAAAATATACTATACATACTATTTATACTCCCACTTTTTGTTTTTTCACAGGAAAAAATAACGGGATCCATTACTGAAAATGTAAACAACGAAGAAGTTCCGCTTGGTGGTGCAAATGTTTACTGGTTAAATACATCGGTGGGATCGGTTACTGATTTTGACGGTAATTTTGAAATTTCGTATAAACCTGAATACAAAAAACTCGTCATTAGTTATGTGGGTTATAAAACAGATACTATATCGGTAAATTCACGAAAAAAGATTTCACATTCTTTAGTTTCTACGGCCAATCTTGATGAGGTTACGGTTACGGCTAGGCAGAAAGCAACTGCGCGTTCTTTTATTCAATCTGCAAATGTTTTGAATGTAAGTAGTGCAGAACTTTTAAAAGCAGCGTGTTGTAATCTGGCTGAAAGTTTCGAAACAAATCCGTCTATTGATGTAAATTTTGCCGACGCTATTTCGGGAACACGACAAATTAAAATGCTGGGTTTAACAAGCCCATACATTTTAATTACTACTGAAAATGTACCGAGTATTCGTGGAGCTTCACAAGCTTACGGTTTAAGTTTTATTCCTGGCACTTGGGTGGAAAGTATTCAAATTACCAAAGGTGCCGGAAGTGTTACGAACGGCTACGAAAGTATTGCGGGACAAATTAATGCCGAATTACAAAAACCTTCCACAGACGATAAACTTTTTGTTAATGCTTATGGCGCAGGAAACGGGCGTTTTGAGTTGAATACGCACCTTAATACAAAAGTGAGCGAGCGATGGAGCACTGGTTTATATATTCACGGAAATATGCGAGATACCGAATTTGATGGCAATGACGATTCCTTTCTCGACGCTCCATTGATGCGTCAAGTTAATGTAATGAACCGTTGGCAATACGTAGATCAAGAAAATGGTTATGTGGGCTTTTTTAATATTCGTTATTTGAATGATGAAAAACAGACGGGACAAATTTTTTATGATGAAGAAACAGATCGCGGTACCACAAACGCTTGGGGAAGTGAGATTAAAACAGAACGCATTGATCTTTCGGGTAAATTTGGTTTCGTAAATCCAGATATTCCGTGGCAAACTGGTGGTTTGCAACTTGCGTATAGCCATCACAATCAAGAGTCTTATTTTGGATTAAACGATTACAATATTCAGCACAATAGTTTGTACGCTAATTTTCTGTACAATTCTATAATAAGCGATTCGCGACATAAAATAAAAACAGGCGTTAGCGCAACTTACGATGGTTACGACGAATTAGTTTTAACTGAAAATTATAATAGAATTGAAAATTCTGTTGGTGCGTTTTTTGAGTACAATTTTGACAATTTGGGCGATTTAAACTTTACTGCCGGAATACGTGCCGATGTTCACAATAGATTGGGAGCATTCTTAACACCTCGTTTTCACTTGCGTTACACGCCTTGGGAAAAGTCGGCTTTTAGAGTTTCTGCGGGAAGAGGAAAGCGTAGTGCTAATATTTTTACCGAAAATCAAAACCTTTTTGCTACTTCGCGAAGCTTAAATATTTTGGGCAATGGTGGAGCTATTTACGGTTTGGATCCTGAAATTGCTTGGAATTATGGGGTTTCCTTTATGCAGGGGTTTAACCTTTTTGGACAACAAGGCGATATCACATTCGATTTTTACAGAACAGACTTTGTAAACCAAATAGTTGTGGATTGGGAAAATCCTACAGAGATAAATTTTTATAATCTTGAAGGAGATAGTTATTCAAACAACTATCAAGTGGAGTTTAATTATAATCCGTTTAAACATTTCGATATGCGATTGGCTTATAAATATTACGATGTGGAGACCACTTATTTAAGTGGGAAGAAGCAAAACCCATTAACGCCAAACCATCGGTTTTTTGCAAATGCTTCGTTTCAAACACATCAAAAAACTAATGGGTCAAACTGGAAGTTTGATGCAACTTTCAACTATTTGGGTGAGCAGCGATTTGCTTCAAACGAAACTTATTTAAACACCATTGGGCTGTCAGAATTTTCGCCAAGTGTATCCACCGTGAATGCACAGGTAACTAAAGTTTTTTCGCCTAATTTTGAAGTCTATGTGGGCGGGGAAAACATAACGAATGTAAAACAGAATAATCCAATAGCAGGAAGCGATAATCCATTTGGATCAACTTTTGACACCACGTACGTTTATGGTCCAGTTTTTGGAAGTTCGTATTATGCGGGGATTCGCTATAGAATTAATTAATATGCTAGATTTCTGAAATAATGAAATTCATCTCAAATACATCAATAATAAAGTAATCGATAATCAGTAATAACAACAACTAATATTTTGAATATGAAAAAAGCAATTTTAATTTTCAGTTTAATGTTTATTGGTGCAACAGGTTTTGCCCAAGACAAAAATGCCAAAGCCACTATTGAGGTAGATGGCGTGTGTAATATGTGTAAAGACAGAATTGAGAAAGCGTCCATACAGGCGAAAGGCGTAAAGTCTGCAGTTTGGAATGTAGACACGCACGAGCTAAACCTTATATATAATGAGGGAAAAACCGATTTAGCTACAATTCAGCAAAGCATAGCCGATAGCGGCCACGACACTCAAGAAATTAAAGCCAAAGATGAGGTGTATAATCAAATAGATCCTTGTTGTAAGTATCGCGATCAGCAAGTGATTGACGATCATAAAAATGATTAGTTTTTCTTCAACAAAAAGCTATTGTTAAACTTTAGCCAAGGAGAGAATAATTTAACAGCGCCTCTTTTTACCTTTATATTGTTAATTAAAAAAAGTAACTGTTATGTCACAACAACAAGGTAACAAAAAGCCGCAACCTGCGAAAGCTACACCAGCTAAACAGGATAACAAAAAGGCTTCGCCAACTGCTCCTAAGAAGAAGTAGTCTGCGATTGGTTTATTTGCAAACCATAAGAAACCATCCCTCGAAAGACGGATGGTTTTTTCATGGTGGCAACTTCTAAAATTAATGTGTGGTTTCAACCCTATTTCATATTTTTACTTCACAAATTACAAATCAAAATAAATGAAACAAATATTAGGAATAGGTTCTCGAATAGATCATCCCAAATATGGAAAGGGAGTTGTTACCAATGTTACTTCAAAAATGTATTGGGTAACTTTTATAGCTGATGGTTTAGAAACAATTGCAACAGACGATGATTTTGAAATTATTGAAGCAGCCGAAGATGAAGTAGACACCGTAAGTTTTTACGATGTTGAAAAAAGCCTTCGCGACATTCTTAAAAAGTGGAATGGTTTCAGCGAAATAGTTCCGATAGCCGACAAGTGGAAGGGTGGAACAATTATTCTGAAACCAGCCGATTCAAATTTGAGTTCAAAAGAAATTCCGATTGATACTTTTTTCCACAAAATAGTTATGCTTCGCGATCGGCTTCGTGTAATGGAGCAAAAAATTAACGCGAGTAAAGAAATGGACGATCAGGACAAGATAGATCTTCAGCAATATATAACTAGGTGTTATGGTAGTTTAACAACGTTTAATGTGCTTTTTAAAAGTGTTTCGCAGCAGTTTAAAGGTGAGAGTTCTAACAAGTAAAATTATTTTTTATATTCTGAATTAACATGTTTTTAATACTGGTTTTTATTGAAGAATCTGAAGAGAATTAACAGTTTTTAAAGAGGTTCTTGAAATATGTTAAAATGCTCCAAAACACCTTGGTATGTGTTGTTGAGGCAATTTTGAGCAAAGTGTTAGTAAATATTTCAAATTATTTTTAAGTTGGTTGTTTGGGTTTGTTAATTTTTGAATTCGTTCACAGATGCAAGAAAACCAAGCCTTTGCGAAAATTTGGGATAGATTTTGGAGAAATACGAGTTTTTTAAAATAACTTTTTGATAAAATTTTCATAATCTACTTTGCATAAAAGTTGGAATTGTAAGATTTTATTGGCACTTTTGGTGGGCTAATTCAAACAAACAAAAAAATGAAAACAAAGTTTAGTGGAATTTTAACACTATTAGTAGTGTTGATTGTGCAGCTATCATTTGCACAGGAAAAAACAATTTCCGGAACGGTTACCGATGACACAGGTTTACCACTTCCAGGAGTTAACATAATTATACAGGGTACTAGTACCGGAACGCAGTCTGATTTTGATGGTAACTATACCATTGATGCTGCCGCTGGACAGACGCTTGTTTATAGTTATGTAGGTTTTGAAACCCAAGAGATTGCTATTGGGGCTTCAAATAAAATGAACGTTACTATGCAAGCTGGTTCTATGTTGGACGAGGTTGTAGTAACTGCGCTTGGTGTATCTCGTGAGAAACAATCATTGGGGTATTCAACGCAACAAGTTGAAGGAGAAGATATCGCTGCAGTTAAAGGGAACAACTTTACAAACGCCCTTTCTGGAAAAGTATCTGGTCTTCAAATTAGAAGAAACAACAACTTTGGTGGTTCTACCAACGTAGTTATTAGAGGTAATGCTTCTTTAACTGGTGATAACCAAGCGTTGTTTGTAATTGATGGAGTGCCAATTAGTAACAGAAACACCAACTCTGCTGGTCAGACTCAGGCTTCTGGTAACTATTATGATTATGGTAACGCTGCGGCGGACATTAACCCAGACGACATTGAGTCTATTAACGTACTTAAAGGTGCGGCGGCTTCTGCTCTTTATGGTTCACGTGCTGCTAACGGTGTAATTATCATTACAACTAAAAAAGGTACTAAATCTAAAGGCATGGGAGTTACTATTAACTCAAATGCTACTGTTGGTTTTATCGACAAAAGTACTTTTGCTGAATACCAAAACCAATACGGTCCTGGTTACGGCGATTACTTTACTTTTGAAGATATCAACGGTGACGGTACAGACGATCAAGTAGAAAACTATGTTGATGATGCATCTTACGGTCCTGCTTTTGATCCAAACTTGTTTATTTACCAATGGGATTCATTTGATCCTTCTTCACCTAACTACTTGAAGAAAACGGCATACACTGCTGCAGAGAATGGTCCATTAACTTTCTTTGAAACTCCGGTTACACTTACTAACTCTATTTCCATTTCAAATGGTATGGAGAATGGTTCTTACCGTATGTCTTATACTAAAATTGACCAATCAGGTTTAATGCCTAATAGTACTTTAGATAGACATAACTTTATCTTTAGTGGAACGTATGATGTTAGTGAAAAACTAAAAGCAAGCGGTTTTGTTAACTATATTAAGACTGATGCATTGGGTCGTAACTCTACTGGTTATAATGATAACGTAGTAGGTAACATGAAACAATGGTGGGCAGTTAGTACAGATTTACAAGCTCAAAAAGATATTTATTTCGCTACACGTAGAAACGTAAGCTGGAACCCAGGAAGTTCTGAGCCAGGTGCTGCTCCAATTTATTGGGATAACCCATACTGGACACGTTACGAAAACTACCAGAATGACAATAGAAGTCGTTTTATTGGTAACTTCGAACTTAACTACGAACTAGCTGATTGGGTTAATATTACTGGTAGAGTTTCTACTGATACATATAACGAAAGTCAAGAAGAGCGTAGAGCTGTTGGTTCTGTTGCAACTACATTTGGTGTTGCTCGTGGAAACGTTGATTCTGGTTACTTAAGAAGAGACATTACAGCTACTGAAACAAACTACGATTTAATGTTTAACTTCAATACAGACATTACTGAAAACTTAAGTTTTGCAGGTATTTTAGGATCAAACATTAGAAGAACTGAATTCAATTCTTTAACAACATCTACCGCTGGTGGATTGGTGATTCCAGGACTTTATTCATTACAGAATAGTGCTTCAGCACTTCCAAACCCAGCTGAACAAGCTGAACAAATTGGAGTTGATGGTGTTTACGCTAGTGCATCTTTCGGATTCGCTAACGTTGTATATTTAGATGGTACAATAAGAAGAGACCGTTTCTCTACTTTACCTAAGGAAAATAGTTCATTCTACTATCCATCTGTTTCAACAAGTTTTGTATTCAGTAAATTGTTAGATGTTAATGCTATTAGTTTTGGTAAACTTCGTGTAAACTACGCTGAAGTAGGTAACGGAGCTCCTTTTGATAGATTGAAAGATACTTATGTAATTAATGGTGATGTAGGAAATTCTATTCCTAACACAGCAAATAATGCTAATCTAGAGCCAGAGCGTACTAAAAGTTACGAAGCAGGTTTAGAAATGAGATTTGCAAATAACAGATTAGGTTTTGATGTATCTTACTACAAATCAAACTCTATTAACCAAATTGTTACTGTGCCAATTTCTGCATCTACTGGTTATACTGGTAAATTGCTTAACGCAGGAGAAATTCAAAACAAAGGTATTGAGGTTTCCTTAAATGCTATGCCAATTAAAAATGATAACTTTTCTTGGTCGATCAATGCAAACTGGACTGAAAACAAGAGTGAAGTAATTGCTTTGCCTGATGGAATTACAAACCTACAATTAGGTAGTTTCCAAGGTGGTGTTTCTATTAACGCAGAGTTAGGTCAGCCTTACGGTGTTATTTACGGTCAAGATTATGTATACTTAGATGGTCAAAGAGTTGTTGATCCAGAAAGTGGACGTTACCTTAAAACTCCTGCTTCAAACAACATTCTTGGAGATACTAACCCAGAATGGTTAGCAGGTATTACAAACACCTTTACTTACAAAGACCTTTCTTTTAGTTTCCTTATCGATATTCAAGAAGGTGGAAGCCTTTTCTCTCTTGACCAGTATTACGGTCAAGCGACTGGTATTTATGCAAACACAGCATTTACTAATGATTTAGGAAATCCTGTTAGAAATACTTTAGAGAATGGTGGTGGTTACATCAACGCAGGTGTTAACCCTGATGGTTCTACAAATACAACTAGAACTGATGCTAACGGATTTAGTGGTTTTGGATATGCTGCTTTACCAGCTGCAGAGTTTGTATACGATGCGAGTTACATAAAACTTCGTCAAGTATCACTTACTTACACTATGCCATCAAAATATCTTGATAACACATTTATGACTGGTTTGTCTTTTAGCGTTTCAGGTTCTAACCTTTGGATAATCGACAAAAACTTGCCATATGCTGATCCAGAAGCAGGTTTGAGCTCTGGTAACCTTCAAGGATATGTTACTGGTTCATTGCCAACTACCCAAGATTACGGGTTTAACATTAAAGCACAATTTTAATATATAGACAAATGAAAAAAATATTTTTAATTTTAACTGCGGCAGTTATGGCCGTGTCGTGTTCAGACAGTCTTGAGGACCTGAACCAAAATATAAAGGATCCTACTGCGGTTAGTGGTGAAAGTTTATTTGCCGCTGCTCAAAAGCAGTTGGCTGATCAAATTGTGACTCCCAACGTAAACAATAACAACTTAAGGTTGTGGACGCAACAACTGCAGGAAACGACGTATACAGATGAAAGTCGATACGATCAAATTACCCGTGGTATTCCTGATATTCACTGGAGAGAAATGTACAGAGACGTTCTAAAAGATTTAGACGAATCTGCTAGAATTATTTCTGAGACTGACAATGATCTTACTAATGCACTTAAACCTAACAAACTTGCAATTATTGAAGTTCTTACGGTTTATGCTTATAGTAACTTGGTAGAAACTTACGGAGATGTTCCTTATAGCGAAGCTTTAGATATTGATAATCTTTTGCCAGTTTATGATGACGGTTTGACTGTTTACAAAGATTTAATTGCTCGTTTAAGTGCAGCCATCGGTGGAATGAATTCTGGTGTTGGTAGCTTTAGTGGTGCTGAAGATCTTATGTACAGTGGTGATGTTGCGCATTGGAAAAAATTTGCTAATTCTTTAAAATTAAGAATGGGTATTATGCTTTCTGATGTTGATAGTGGTTTAGCTGCTTCAACTGTAGCATCTGCTGTTACAGGTGGTGTATTTACAAGCAATGCAGATAACGGAAGTTATATGTATTCTCCATCTGCACCAAACAACAACCCAATGAATAATAACTTGGTTTTAAGTGGTCGTAATGACTATGTTGCTGCGGTTACTATTATCGATATAATGAATGGTTTGGAAGATCCAAGAAGACCTTCTTATTTTACAGATGTTGATGGTGAGTATATTGGTGGTCAAATAGGTGAGATTTCTGCTTACCCAAACTTCTCTCACGTTGCTGATCGTTTAGTAGATCCATCTGAGCCTGGTGTTCTTCTTTCATATGTTGAAGTTAGATTTTTATTGGCTGAAGGTGCTGCAAGAGGATTCGCTGTTGGCGGTGACGCTGCAACGCATTATACAGCTGCTATTACTGCTTCTTTCGACTTTTGGAATGCGGATGATGTAGCAGGTTACCTTGCAAA
This sequence comes from Aequorivita sp. IT1183, assembly GCF_058068265.1. Taxonomy (NCBI): domain Bacteria; kingdom Pseudomonadati; phylum Bacteroidota; class Flavobacteriia; order Flavobacteriales; family Flavobacteriaceae; genus Aequorivita; species Aequorivita sp. IT1183. The sequence continues at coordinate 37,300 of NZ_JBYRHS010000008.1, forward strand.
TCCAGCAGTAGATTATACTAGCGCATTAGCTGCAAGTACATCTACTCCAGCTTGGAAACAAGTTATTGGTACACAAGCTTACTTAGGTCTTTACAACAGAACTTTTGCTAACTACCTTTCTATACGTCGTTTGGATTATCCAATTTTGGATGAGCCAACTGGTGCTGATTCTGGTTTCCCAGTTCGTTATTTATATCCTGTTGGAGAGCAAACTTTGAATCGTGCAAATTACGATGCTGCTTCAGCCGCTATTGGTGGTGACGCTGCCGAAACTCAGTTGTTTTGGGATAAGTTTTATACATTCGATTTTTAAGAAATAGCTAACAAAGCAATTTCAATTATATAAGAATCCTCGGCTTTTAGCCGGGGATTTTTTTTGCTTTAATTCCAGAAAATATTGAAATTATAAAAACGTTATATTTACGAAATACCCTGAACCTATGCTGTTTTTTTTTCTTTCTGAAGCTTATGCTCCTTGGCTTGCTCCCTATGTTGCCTCTATAATTTTGATTGGGTTTGTTTACTTCTTTTTAACCCTTTTAGAATATTGGTATGCTTTAATTTTTAGCAAACCTCCATTTAGACATTACTTTACTTATAAAAAGCTTTCGGATTCGCAATTGGTGATACTTAAAAATGAATTCGGTTTTTATAAAAAGCTTTCAGAAAAACATAAAAAACAATTTGAACACAGAGTTGCCCATTTTATTTCTGAAAAGGAATTTATAGACAGAGAAAATCTAGTTGTTACCGAACAAATGATCGTGTTGATTGCTGCTATAGGATGTATGCTCAGTTTCGGAAGAAAAAATTACTCGTACTCACTAATTAATTTTATACTTATATATCCTGAGGAGTTTTTCAGCACCATAAATAAAAACTACCACAAAGGTGAATTTAATCCAAAGGAAAAAGCCTTAGTGCTGTCGTGGAAGGATTTTGAAGAAGGTTTTAGAATCAGTAACGACAATCTGAATGTGGGAATCCATGAATTTATGCACGCAATGCAGCTTGAAGCCAGAAGAGGGCGAGATTTAGATTCAGTGCGATTCTCGAAACAGTTCACAAATATTTTAAAACAATTGTCGCTTAAAGAAGTACAAGAGAAGTTGCATAGAACAGAATTTTTTCGTGCCTACGCATTCACCAATCAATATGAATTTATGGCTGTATTGACTGAATATTTCTTTGAATCTCCCCAAGACTTTAAAAGCAATTTCCCTGTTATTTATAACCACACAAAAAAGTTGCTGAATTTCAATTTTGCAGATTTTTAAATCGAATTTGTTAATTAGGTATTATATATTGGAAGAATACTTTCAAAAGAATTTCACTGCAAACTGCAACTGAATACTGCTACTTTTTAATATTTTCAACTATAATCTTTGCGTGTACTCTTGAGTTTTCTATAAACCATTTGTGAGTTTCCATACCTCCACAGATAACCCCTGCCAAATAGAGCCCTTTTACGTTGCTTTGCATCGTTTCGGGATTGTATGTAGGCAATTGATTTTTATCGTTACTAAGCGTAACTCCTAGTTGTTTTAAAAACTCAAAATTTGGTTTGTAACCAGTAAGTGCAACTACAAAATCGTTTTCAAGAGTTTTCGTGCCTTCGGGAGTTTTAATAACTATAGATTTATCAGTTATTTCGGTTATTTCAGAATTAAAAAAAGCTTTAATACTTCCTTCTTTAATTCGGTTTTCAATATCAGGTTTTACCCAATATTTTACGCGATCGCCTAGTTCTGGACCTCGAACTACCATCGTTACTTCGCCACCTTTTCGCCATATTTCTAAAGCTGCATCTACAGACGAATTGCTTGCGCCAACAACTACTACTTTTTGCATAACAAAAGGATGTGCTTCTTTGTAGTAATGCATAACCTTCGGTAAATCTTCCCCCGGAACATTTAGCAGTTTTGGAATGTCGTAAAACCCAGTGCTTACAATTATATTTTTTGCTGAATAGGTGTTTTTATCAGAAGTAATTACGAAACCATTTTCAGTATTGACAACAGAGAAAATTTCTTCGTATAAATTAATTTGAAGTTTATTTGAAGTAGCAACCCTTCGAAAGTATTCTAGCGCTTCGTTGCGAGTAGGTTTGGGATTGTTACTTATAAAGGGAATATCGTCAATCTCTAATTTTTCCGAAGTAGAGAAAAAGGTCATATTTAATGGATAGTTGTAGATGGAATTGGTAAGTGCACCTTTTTCAATAACTACATAATCCAACCCATTCTTTTTGCATTCTAACGCACACGCAATGCCAATGGGTCCTGCGCCTATAATTAGAACGTCTTTGAGCTTTTTGTCAATTGACATTCAAGAATTATTTTAGAAGTTTTTTTAAATCTGAAATTGTTTGGGTAGGATTGTTCGCGCTAAAAACATAACTACCAGCTACCAAAACATCGGCACCCGCGTCAACAAGTTGTTTTGCGTTTTTATTGGTTACACCTCCATCTATTTCAATTTTAGTGGAAGCACCATTGGCTTCAATAATTTTTCGAAGTTGCTTTACTTTCTTGTAAGTGTTTTCAATAAAACTTTGTCCGCCAAAACCTGGGTTCACGCTCATGATACACACTAAATCAATATCGTTAATAGTGTCTTCTAAGAGCGAAACATTTGTATGTGGGTTTATGGCTACGCCAGCTTGCATGCCTTCAGCTTTTATGCCTTGAAGCGTACGGTGAAGATGTGGGCAAGCTTCAAAATGAACTGAAAGTATATTCGCTCCCAAATCTGCAAATGTTTTTATATACCTGTCCGGATCAATAATCATTAAGTGTATGTCCAAAGTTTTCTTGGCGTGCGCTGCAATGCTTTTTATTACGGGCATTCCAAAAGAAATATTCGGTACAAAAACACCATCCATTACATCGAGGTGAAACCAATCTGCTTCACTATTGTTTATCATTTCAATATCGCGCTGAAGGTTAGCGAAATCTGCGGCGAGGATTGATGGGGCTATAATTGTGTGGCTCATTTTTTAAATGTTTTTGCAAAAATATGAATTATTAAGGTGGAATGCAGGTAAATAAAATGAAAAACCCTAGGTAATCAGCCCAGGGTTCATTCATCAATCAAAAAACGAACAGATTTTATTCCCGAGGGAATTTTATACTGTCGTTAGCGTTTTAGGTAGCTCAAGCTATCCCAAATATGTCATTAATATTTTACTGCGTGAAGTGTGCTTCAATCTTCTAATAGCTTTTTCTTTAATCTGACGAACGCGTTCGCGAGTAAGATCGAAAGTTTCACCTATTTCTTCCAAAGTCATTGGGTGCTGATCGCCTAAACCAAAGTACAAACGAATAACATCTGCTTCACGTGGAGTTAGGGTTTCCAACGCGCGTTCAATTTCAGTTCTAAGTGATTCGTGCAACAAAGCGCGATCTGGATTCGGACTTTCGCCACTACGTAAAACGTCGTATAAGTTACTGTCTTCTCCTTCAACAAGTGGCGCATCCATGGATACATGACGGCCAGAGTTTTTCATCGACTCTTTTACATCGTTGATGGTCATATCTAGTTCCTTTGCAATTTCTTCAGCAGAAGGAGGGCGCTCGTTAGATTGCTCAAGATACGCGTACATTTTATTAATTTTGTTGATGCTACCAATCTTGTTCAATGGCAAACGAACAATACGAGACTGTTCTGCCAAAGCTTGCAAAATAGATTGACGAATCCACCAAACTGCGTACGATATAAATTTAAAACCACGAGTTTCATCAAAACGTTGCGCGGCTTTAATAAGGCCAAGGTTTCCTTCGTTTATAAGATCTGGAAGGGTTAGGCCTTGGTTTTGGTATTGCTTTGCCACCGACACTACGAAACGTAAGTTTGCTTTGGTTAATTTTTCCAAAGCAAGATGGTCACCCGCTTTAATGCGCTGTGCCAATTCTACTTCCTCGTCTGCGGTGATTAAGTCAACTTTACCAATTTCTTGAAGATACTTGTCTAATGAAGCAGTTTCCCTATTAGTAACCTGCTTTGTAATTTTAAGTTGTCTCATTTAAGGTATGTCCTGTAGATTAAGTTTTAAACTTGTGTATAAGGTTATACGTAACAAATACGGAAAAGGTTACAAAAGATTTAAATTTTTTAAAACCGTACTGTTTTATCCTACAAGAATACATATTTATTATTTCAAACTGTCGTTCTTTTTAATAGTTGTGGAATCTAATGTTTTATTTGTTTCTGAAATTAAACTATCTATTACCGCTTTGTCTTCGGTAACGATTTGTTTTCCGTCGCGGCTATTGTAATAGTAATATTTCTCTGAAACGCGAACTGTATTATCTGTAATTTTATTTTTTGAAGAAGTACTATTAGTATTGCTTTTAGCGTTTTCTGCTGAAATTATTTTCGACTGCTTTATAGAATCTTCTTTTGTTGTATTAAGTCTGGAAAGCTGTTCGTCATTTTTATTTGAAATTGAATCTACTTTTGAAACTTCAAAAGTAGATGTATTACTTTCTTTGTTGAGAATAGTGCTTGGTTTTGCGCTTAAATTAGTGTCGTTTTCATCAATCGTCGTTGCTGTGGTTGACAGCATTCCATTGCTAATTATTAGCAAAAATCCTAAAAGAGCGAATATTCCACCGCTCAAGAGCCAATAGAAAATGGCTTTTTTTCTTTTGCGATTTTCCTCGTCTAAGGAAGTGTTTATTTTTTCCCAAAGGCTGTCGTTTGGTACTTTTTCTCCTTCCTTCAGCTTATTTTCAAAAAGCGTTCCTATGTCTTTCTTATGTTTCATCTTTAATGAGCTATTGGATTAAGAGATTTATTATAGTCGGTAATTTTATCGCGTAATAGCATCTTTGCGCGGTGGTAGTTCGATTTTGATGTGCCTTCGGAAATATTCAATAATGAAGCAATTTCTTTATGCGAAAAACCATCCATTTGATACAGGTTAAAGACAAGCCTGTATTGGTCGGGCAGGGCTTGAATAAGTTTTAAAATTTCGTTTAATGAAATATCTAAATCTTCCTCAGTTTCAACCGTTTCCTCAAGTAAGTCGTTGTTTATTTCAATATTTACAGGCTTTTTGAATTTGTATTTATCAATTGCTTTATAAATGGTAATCCGCTTCATCCAACCTTCAAAAGAACCTTTGTTTTTATATGTTTTTATCTTTTGAAAAATGGCTATAAAAGCATCGTGTAAATTGTCTTCGGCATCAACCTCGTTTCTACAGTATTTCAGCGAAATAAAGAAAAGGGTATCCTTATACTTCCGGAATAGTTCGTTTTGAGCCATCCGGTCGTTTTTAATGCACAGTTTTATTAATTCTTCGGTTTTCAAATACACCAATATTAGGTAAAAGTGGTCAAATTATCTATTGATTATTCAGAGGTTATAACTATCAAATCGGAACATATCATGATTCCATTTGGCGTATTAAGCTGTGAAATGCCAAGAAGAGTATCACGTACAAAATCTGGCTTTGCCTTAAATTTTGCTCTTGCAGAACTTCCTCCTTCAATAATTTCAAGTGAACCGCCTAGGACCTCCCAACTAAATTCTGGATTTATATAGGTTGAAGTGAAGGATGCATAAAATGTATTTCCCGGTTTAACTTTTATTGGTCCTTCCAGGCAACATTCTGTAAATTTTGAATTCCCGTGATTCAATTCGCAAGAATTTTGAAGAATTTCTTCATTCGGAGAACTATCATCATCGTTTGAACAGGAGAAAAATAATAGTGTCGAAATCATTAAAATACTAAAGAAATTGATTTTCATAATTGTAGGTGTTAACAGTTAATAGCTTTTAAAATTATTGGTAAAAATGCAACCATCTCTCCTGTATTCACATTGTCAAATCTAATATAAATAACTTGAGGGTTTATGGAGTTTTCGTAAAGTAAATTTTCAATAGGGTTGGTGCCCGCCATCATATCTTCGTAGTTTTCATAATAGCTTGTTGCTACGGTTGCGGGATTAGAAATTCCAGTAAGTGGGAAAAAGCATTCAAAATAACTTTCTAAATCAAACACGGCTCTTCGGGAACCTGGCCGTGTTTCACATTCTTCAAATAGAAATTTTTTGCAAGGGGCGAGGCATTCTTTGGTGAGTAAAAAACGGTCATTACCATTGGTGATTTCCATTTGGGTTTCGTCAAAACTGACCACTTTCCAATCAAAATTCCAATGATCACTTACGTTTTCATCGCCAATTATAAATATGTTTAAATGTAAATCGTCTTCAATAAAATAGGTGACCCAAGTTCCACCGTATGAATTGTCTTTAAAATACAAACCTACATTTCCGGTATTGCTCACTTCAAAATAAGCTCCGTCGTAATCACTATTTGGTCCGTCCAAATGGTTTATCCTCCAAATGCATGTGAACTCGGTGAGAATATTATTGCAAGTAGTAATTGTGTCTGCTTCCAAACACATATCAATAGCTTCTTTTAATTCTTCATTATTATTTATTACGTATGGCTCTCCGTTATCTAAAATGCTGGTTATGGGGTAACTTAAACTGATGGATTTTCCTTCTTCCAAGGTGGCTAAAAACTCGCTGAATTCAATATCACTATTTATAACTTGGTATCCAAAAATATCCATGTTTTCATCGTAAATCACTAATGTGAAGGAGTAGTTGAAATCAATACAGGTTAGTTCGTTTTCAAAATCGTTTCCTGCGGCTTTTTCAATAAGCTCATAAAGTTCAGAATTCACCTGAATAACTTTTGAAGGATCTGCTTTGCTAATGGGTTCATCTTCACAAGAAAATAGAAACGGTACTAAAAGTAGCAGGCTGTAGCATAATATTTTCATGAGATTTATGATTAAGTTGTTTCCCTATAGTCTGTCGATTTTAAAAAGGTTGCGTTTAATATGAATTTATTATTAAAATATGAAAAACGCCCTCCTCCAAAATTTTGGAAGAAGGCGTTGTCAGGATTTATTCTTTTTAGGCAGCGTTATTTCCCACCATTTTTATATTCCTGTAATAATTCTACTGCTAATTTGTGAGGCCTTCCTGCTGCTTTTTCGTAATCTGAAGAGATATTATATACCCCATTTCTAATTCCTTCATAAATCCCAGAAATAACGCCACCAATAAATTCTCCTAATTCCTTTTTCCTTTTTTTGGTGTACTCTTGGACAGATATAGCATTAAAATCAAGTTGTGTATCATAAACTTGATTAATAAGTTCGGCTAATTTTTTTTGAGATATTGGTTCTCCCACCAAATTGTACATTTTGGTGTTATGTGAGTCTTCAAGTATCATTTTTTGGTACGCATTTGCCAATTCAGATCTACTTGTATATGCACATTTTCCATTAGCTGCGCAATTTCTTATCTCACCTTCTTTTATATAGTTGTCAATATATTCAAGGTCTGGCTCAACATATATTCCATTTCTCCCGATGACCCATTTCAAACCAGAATCTTGAATATCTTTTTCAGTTTTCCGATTACTTTGAACTACAGGACTGAAAGCCGAATTATTTTCGTCTCCAACTATGCTGGTGTACACTATTTTCGATACACCATTTTCCTTGGCTGCGTCAATCACGTTTCTATGTTGTTGAATTCTCTTTTGAGGTTCGTCCATACCCGAAACCAAAAGAACGGTATTGATACCCTGTAGTGCTTGTTCAAAATCTTGGCGATTGTTGTAATCTCCTTTTCGAATTTCTATTCCGAGATGTGTTGCTTTTTCAGGTGTACGTGCTATGCCAACAACATTTTCTTTTCCATTTTCTTGTATCAATTTCTTGACAATTGCCGACCCTAATTGTCCATTGACGGATGTTACTGCAATTTTCATATTTTTTATTGCTTTTATTCTACCACTTCAATTTGATTGATGAATTTAATTATATGTGGAATGACAAGATCAGTATTTTTATAAGAAATCTCGTGTCCTTTCTCTGGAATTGAAATTATTTCTACATTCTGAAAATTCTTTTTACTGAAATAAATATTGTCGTAGGGAACGATATTGTCATTTTCTCCGTGTATATGAATTATTGGAATAGTAAGTTTTTTCCAATCGTTTTCAATCAATGAAAGTTCTTTAGCGTGGATTTTTTTTTCATCTCCTGCTACACGATATGCAGTTGGTACTATCCATCTCGTTAATTTCCATTGGGTAAATCGAGATGCCCAAAAATCTTTTTCAATATTTGGGTCTATTGCGGGTGAAATCATTATAACAACTTTGACATTTGGATTTAAGACTGCAACTCTTGCTGCAATTGGACCCCCATAAGATGAACCAACTGCAATGATGTTGTCCAATCCTTTTTTAGTTAAAATGGAACTAAATATTCTTGCTTGTTCATCAATTGATGCTATCTCATTTCCAAAATTTGTATACCCATAACCAGGCCTGTCTATAGCATACATATTTGCAGTTGCTAAAAGAGTTTTATCTGTTAGATATCCTTCCCAAGTAGAAAGTGAACTTGGTGCTCCGTGAAAGAAAACCAAATTGATATTTTTACTATCAGACTTAATTTCTTGAATACGAATGTTTAAATCAAGGCTATCAACTTCAAAATAGTAAATTTCACTATTAATTTTTGAACTCTTAAATTTCTCTTGAATTTCTTCGTCAGTTTTCCGCCATTGCAAGACGCTACAGGAAGTATTGATAAGTAACGTAAATAGTAGGCTATAAAGCAGATAATTTTTTTTCATAATGTTGCCTAACCTGTTTATATATGGCTTGTTGCGTGGTTTAAGTACGTAATTTACAAATATATGCCAAATAGAAGATTTGAGAGCCCCGACGCTTCGGGGTTCGAAAATAGTTTAGAGTCAATCTACTAAAAACAAGTAGTATTATGCCACATTTTTTGTCATTATTGCTAATTCGGTCAGATATTTTTTGGTGTATTTTTCTCCAAAATTGTCAATCGTAATAGCAAAGGCGAAATGTAAAATAAGTGCTGTAAATATTCCGAAAAGTATAGACTTGGGGCTTAAAAACGACATTGCCAGAATAAGAGCAACAATCAAAATTCCGTAAGTCAACTTGAGCCAAAAGAATGACTTCATTGCCTTTTCGGCAGCTATAGTCTCTGTTTTTGCGAAATCCGTTTTATTGTTCTCATAAACCGAAATCTTGCTATCAATTTTCTGCTGGTATTTTAGATATGTAGGAAGCATTACTGCCATTTCTAAAATGCCAATTACAATCATAGTTGTGGCAAAACTCTTGTGATTGGAAAATAATAAAAAAAGCAAACCAACTACTACCGAAACAACACCGATTATCCCTGCGAAAAAGTATAAGGTTTTTTCGCTGTTCAAAAAATCGGTAGTTAATTCCATAATTATAGGTTTACTTTTCAAAACTATGCTTTTACTATTTATTCTGCTTTCAGTTTGTAGTCCAGATATAAAGCTCTGTTCATTTCGTACATATCAACAAATCCACCAACCTCAATCATTTCTAATAATGTAAGGATTTATTTGTGCCATTATATGATAGTGTCAAGTTCTTAAAATTGATTCACCTTATTCGTTTGTTTGCTCAGTTGGAAACTTCGAAATGTCCATATAGAAAATCTCCCAAGTGTGACCATCAAAATCTTCAATAGTTCGCTGTTGCATAAAGCCATAGTCCTTCATTTCGTTGGGTTCAGTTCCACCTGCATTTAGTCCATTTTTTAAAATTCTGTTAACTTCATCAACATTGTTTACTGTTAAAGAAAAAAGTCCTGCTAATTTTGATTTTGTATCAGCAAGAGGTTTAGTGGCAAAAGTTGTAAACTTTTCGTGTGTCATTAACATCACAAAAATGTTCTCACTCCAAACCATACATTTCGAGATGTCGTCAGAAAATTGCGGATTATTTGTAAACCCCAATGCTGTATAAAAGCTCATTGATTTTTGCAGGTCTTTTACCGCTAAATTGATAAATACTTGTTTTGCCATTTTATTTAAAATTAGTTATCAAGTTATTACAAATTTTATTTTTTCAGTCAGTCGGGGAGTGTTGGTGTATAATTACCGCTAATGAATTTGGGTATGAAATCGTTGCGTGGTTATGCATCTAATTTAGCAAATAAAAACCGAATAGAGAATCCGTGAGTACCGACGCTTCGGGATTCGTGAGTAGGCGAGGGCTAGCAATAAATTAAAGCATCTATGAAAAAGCAGCGAGTCTCGTATCTTTAAAGTTCACCAAAACAATAAGATATGAAATTAGAACCCACTGCCCAACCAAAGTTATACATTGGCATCGACATTCACAAGCGGAGCTG
>NZ_JBYRHS010000009.1:2500-5865 GCF_058068265.1 Aequorivita sp. IT1183
AGACTTTTCAACGTCAACGGGTTCGGTCCTCCATTTGGTGTTACCCAAACTTCAACCTGCCCAAGGGTAGATCACACGGTTTCGCGTCTACTACTACCAACTAAAGCGCCCTATTCAGACTCGCTTTCGCTGCGGCTCCTCCGCTGAGCGGATTAACCTTGCTGGCAACAGTAACTCGTAGGCTCATTATGCAAAAGGCACGCCGTCACAGCTTGCGCCGCTCCGACCGCTTGTAAGCGTATGGTTTCAGGATCTATTTCACTCCGTTATTCACGGTTCTTTTCACCTTTCCCTCACGGTACTGGTTCACTATCGGTCTCTCAGGAGTATTTAGCCTTGGCGGATGGTCCCGCCGGATTCATACAGGGTTTCACGTGCCCCGCACTACTCAGGATACCACTATCGGTAACTGTCCTTACTAATACCGGGCTATCACCGTCTATGGCCACGCTTTCCAACGTGTTCTTATTCGTAAAGCACCAAATGTCGTGGTCCTACAACCCCAATACCGCCGTAACGATATTGGTTTGGGCTAATCCGATTTCGCTCGCCGCTACTATCGGAATCACTATTGTTTTCTCTTCCTCCGGGTACTTAGATGTTTCAGTTCCCCGGGTTTGCCCCGCTTGCGCGGTAATACATCTTCAATGTACTGGGTTGCCCCATTCGGATACCTGCGGATCACTTTGTATGTGCCAATCCCCGCAGCTTTTCGCAGCTTATCACGTCCTTCATCGCCTCTGAGAGCCTAGGCATTCCCCATACGCTCTTATTTTGCTTATTGTACTTTTTGCTCTTTAATGAGTTATTCAAATTTAAGTAGGCAGTGTTCAGTGGCAGTAGGCAGTAAAACTGCGAACTGTATACTGAGACTGCTAACTTTTTTAATTATTACTTTTCTCGTATTCTTTATTTCCAATATGTCAATGAACTGTCTGGATCTCTACTATATTCACCGCAAGTATTATGAAATAGCTCTTTGGTACTCGTATAGTAGATTCTATCCGTGGTGGAGAATATCGGGGTTGAACCGATTAGCCTGTGCCGAATTTACTTCGGCAACCTTCCCGAGGTAAATTCGGGATGCTCTAGCCCCTAAATGGCTAAAACTCTGTTTCAATATGTAATGAACGTGTTTTCTTCCGAAGAAGAATATAGATCCCCGCCTTCGCGGGGATTCTAGTGGAGAATATCGGAGTCGAACCGATGACCTCCTGCGTGCAAGGCAGGCGCTCTAGCCAGCTGAGCTAATCCCCCATTTTGTTTCAGTTGCCAGTTATCAGTTAACAGTTATCAGTTAATTGATGACTTATACGTCAACTTGGGATACCCAACTTCTAAAATTTCCTTTCAATATTTCAATTTATGAACGTGTGTTGATTGTTTAAGGGATAATGAGTAATGTATACTATTGCTATTATTCATTTGACTTTATTCCTTAGTCATTCGTTTGTAGTCCCAGGCAGACTCGAACTGCCGACCTCTACATTATCAGTGTAGCGCTCTAACCAGCTGAGCTATGGGACTTTAAAAAAAGTCTCCAATGTTCAGTATTCAGTTATCAGTTTTGATATGCTGACACTGTACCTGTTGACTATAGTATTATAAAATTGACAGCTAAACCAAGCAAAACTCCTTCTTTTTTTCATATAAGAGTCTCTCTTTGTTGAATTTCGGTCGTCTTTCTCTAGAAAGGAGGTGTTCCAGCCGCACCTTCCGGTACGGCTACCTTGTTACGACTTAGCCCTAGTTACCAGCTTCACCCTAGGCCGCTCCTTGCGGTGACGGACTTCAGGTGCTTCCAGCTTCCATGGCTTGACGGGCGGTGTGTACAAGGCCCGGGAACGTATTCACCGGATCATGGCTGATATCCGATTACTAGCGATTCCAGCTTCACGGGGTCGAGTTGCAGACCCCGATCCGAACTGAGACAGGTTTTGTGGATTCGCTCCTGCTTGCGCAGTGGCTGCCCATTGTACCTGCCATTGTAGCACGTGTGTGGCCCAGGACGTAAGGGCCGTGATGATTTGACGTCATCCCCACCTTCCTCACAGTTTGCACTGGCAGTCTTGTTAGAGTTCCCGACATGACTCGCTGGCAACTAACAACAGGGGTTGCGCTCGTTATAGGACTTAACCTGACACCTCACGGCACGAGCTGACGACAACCATGCAGCACCTTGTAATCTGTCCGAAGAAAAGCATGTTTCCACGCCTGTCAGACTACATTTAAGCCCTGGTAAGGTTCCTCGCGTATCATCGAATTAAACCACATGCTCCACCGCTTGTGCGGGCCCCCGTCAATTCCTTTGAGTTTCATTCTTGCGAACGTACTCCCCAGGTGGGATACTTATCACTTTCGCTTGGCCACCCAGCACACCAATGTGCACCGGACAGCTAGTATCCATCGTTTACGGCGTGGACTACCAGGGTATCTAATCCTGTTCGCTCCCCACGCTTTCGTCCATCAGCGTCAATACGTTGTTAGTGACCTGCCTTCGCAATCGGTATTCTATGTAATATCTAAGCATTTCACCGCTACACTACATATTCTAGCCACTTCACAACGATTCAAGACAACCAGTATCAATGGCAGTTCTACAGTTGAGCTGCAGAATTTCACCACTGACTTAGTTGCCCGCCTACGGACCCTTTAAACCCAATGATTCCGGATAACGCTCGGACCCTCCGTATTACCGCGGCTGCTGGCACGGAGTTAGCCGGTCCTTATTCGTACGGTACCGTCAAGCCTCTACACGTAGAGGTGTTTCTTCCCGTAAAAAAGCAGTTTACAACCCATAGGGCCGTCTTCCTGCACGCGGCATGGCTGGATCAGGCTCTCGCCCATTGTCCAATATTCCTCACTGCTGCCTCCCGTAGGAGTCTGGTCCGTGTCTCAGTACCAGTGTGGGGGATCCCCCTCTCAGGGCCCCTAACCATCGTAGCCTTGGTGTGCCGTTACCACACCAACTAGCTAATGGTACGCATGCTCATCTTATACCGATAAATCTTTAATTAAAGAACAATGCCGCTCTTTAATACTATGGGGCATTAATCCAAGTTTCCCTGGGCTATTCCCCTGTATAAGGTAGATTGCATACGCGTTACTCACCCGTGCGCCGGTCTCAAAAGTGCAAGCACTTTCTACCCCTCGACTTGCATGTGTTAGGCCTGCCGCTAGCGTTCATCCTGAGCCAGGATCAAACTCTTCATCGTATAATCTTCAATAATATTGCGACCATACATCTATAAAGAGCTCGACTCTCAAAAAAATCTCAGAAAATCTCACTTAGTTTAGTTTCTTTGTTGACTAACTACCTTTCGGTAATTAATCTACGCTGTCAATTTCAATATCTCAATGAACTT